>JBIJDU010000002.1:0-121607 GCA_044343935.1 Candidatus Nanopelagicales bacterium
GCTACGGTTATTAGATGACTATCCTGCAATCAACGCAGTGGAATATTTAATTGCCGACCCAAGAGCATTAGTTGATCAGCCGGGTTTAAAGCCAGATCTATTAATTAGTTCAGTGTTAACCGATTCATTTTGGCGCTTTGCGGCAGGTTATGCGCCAGCACAGTTAGCCGATGCTGGATTTCAGTTAGGCGATTGCCAAGGTGGGGAAGCCTGGGTTCGGGTGCAAGGGCGAGTAGAAATCTCGCTGCTGGCTTACCCGATTGAGCTTCAGGCCGAGGCGACTGCGGGCTGGTAAGGGATAGTTGCTAACTTGGCGCCACGCCGGGGGTTGTGAGGGGCGTTTGACAGCAGGGAGCCCCCAACCGCCACAATCCGGCGGTTTCCTATTAATAAGGAGCAAGGTTGAGCAAGGCAGGCAGCGGCAACAAGCTGGTGATTGTGGAATCTCCAGCCAAAGCCAAGACCATCGAAGGTTACCTCGGTGAGGGCTTCACCGTGGCAGCTTCGGTTGGCCATATCCGTGATCTGCGGGGTAGCGGGCTTGCGGTTGATGTTGATAATGATTTTGCGCCAACTTATGAAGTTGATGACAGCAAAAAACCTAAAATTGCTGAACTAAAGAAATTGTTAAAGAACGCCGATGAGCTATTGCTCGCAACAGACGAGGATCGGGAAGGCGAAGCGATTGCTTGGCATCTGGTAGAGGCACTTGAACCTAAAATTCCTTACCGTCGAATGGTATTCAATGAAATTACCAAAGACGCAATTCGCGGTGCATTGGATACCACACGCGACCTAGACCGCAAATTAATTGATGCGCAAGAATCTAGACGAATTATCGATCGACTTTATGGATATGAAGTATCTCCAGTGCTATGGCGCAAAGTACAACCTGGTTCAAGTGCCGGTCGAGTGCAATCAGTTGCAACTAGATTAGTTGTGGAGAAAGAACGCGAACGAATTGCGTTCAAGTCGGCGGTGTATTGGGATATCTCGGCAATTATGATGCCGGGGAACTTCAAAGCAAAATTACTAGAAGTTGATAAAGTTCGAATTGCTAGTGGAAATGATTTTGATGAAACTGGAAAATTAAATCGAACTGATCGAGTTGTATTAGACGAATCGCAAACCAATCAATTAGTTAATGATTTAGCTGGTGTGACTTTCGTTGTGGCTAGTGTTACTGAAGAGCCTCGCACTTTCAAACCGCCAGCGCCATTTATGACTTCAACATTACAGCGAACAGCTAGCAGCAAAATGGGTTGGGGCTCACGCCGAACTATGCAAATTGCGCAGGGACTTTATGAGCGCGGCTACATCACTTATATGCGAACTGACTCGACCAGCCTTTCCGAACAAGCAACCACGGCTGCGCAAACCCAAGCCCGCGAGATTTTTGGTGCGGAAAACGTAGCTGATGCACCGCGTAAATATGCAAACAAAGTTAAGAACGCACAAGAAGCACACGAAGCAATTCGACCAGCAGGAGCGGTATTTAGAACGCCAGCTGAATTGCAAGGTGAAATTCGCGGCGATGAATTTGCACTTTATGAATTAATTTGGCGCCGCACGTTGGCATCACAAATGGCAGATGCGCTTGGGTTCAATACTCAAGTTAGATTGGAAACAACTGCAGCATCAGCCCAACTTGTGTTTTCCGCCTCGGGCACGGTTATCACTCGACCTGGCTTTAAAGCGGCATTGGATGAAGTTAAAGAAGATTTAACTGATGAAGAAGATACGGCAGTGCTGCCACCACTTTCAGTTGGTGACAAGCTAACTGCTGGCGAATTAACTGCAGATGGCCACAGCACTAAGCCGCCAGCTAGATACAGCGAAGCATCGCTGGTTAAAGAATTAGAAGAGCGCGGCATTGGTCGACCATCTACTTATGCCTCAATTATTGAAACCATTGTGGCGCGCGAATACGTTCGTCGCGTCGGAAAAGCATTAGTGCCAACTTGGTTGGGCTTTGCGGTAACTAGATTGCTCGAGGGACATTTTGGTCGATTGGTTGATTATGACTTCACCGCGGCAATGGAAGAAGAGTTAGATCAAATTGCCAATGGTGAATTAGATCGATTATTTGTGCTACGCAGTTTTTATTTTGGTGATAACAATCTGCAATTCCCGGGCTTGCATCCTCTGTTAGCAAGTGCTGGTGAAATTGATGCGCGCGCTAATTCCACAATTGCAATTGAAGGAACTGACATCACAGTTCGCGTCGGTAGATATGGTCCTTATGTTGAGCGTGGTGAAGAGCGTGGCTCAATTCCACCAGACATGGCACCAGATGAGTTAACTGCTGAAGTTGCAGAGCGATTATTGCAGCAAAAATCTGATGAGCGTGAACTTGGGATGAACCCAGCAACTGGTCGAATGATTGTTGCTAAGGCAGGTCGATTTGGTCCCTATGTAACTGAAGTTATGCCAGAAGATTCGGACGAAAAAGCACCAACCGCTTCGCTGTTTAAATCAATGGATCTTGGTACGCTTTCAATTGAACAAGCAATTGAGTTACTTTCATTGCCGCGCACCGTTGGAATTGATCCGGAACTAAACCTGCCCATTGAAGCGCGTAATGGCAAATTTGGACCATATTTAACTCGCGGTAAAGATTCTCGCTCACTTGCTAGTGAAGAAGAAATCTTTACCATTAATTTAGAGCAGGCGTTGGCAATTTATGCTCAACCTAAAACCAGGCGCGGTGCTCAACCAAAAGCACCACTAAAAGAACTTGGGATTGATCCAAATTCTGAAGCGTTAATTACGTTGCGCGAGGGCCGGTTCGGCCTTTATGTAACTGACGGCGAAACTAATGCATCACTGCGCAGTGGCGATTCGGTGGAATCCATTGATCATGAGCGCGCAGTTGAGCTGCTCTCCATTCGTCGCGCTGCCGGTCCAGCAAAGAAGCGCACTAAGAAAGCCACTAAGAAATCAGTAAAGAAGACGGCTAAACCTGCGAAGAAGGCCGTGAAGAAGGCAACTAAAAAGCCAACTAAAAAAGCCAAATCTGTAGCTGATGCGCAAGCGGTAGATTTGACTGAACTTGCAGCGCCAGCCCCACAAGTTTGAATAAACCCGTAGAGTTGGACTCATGAACACCTTGCCCGTGCTGCCTAGTAGGACGGCTCGTCCCGGTTATTTCATCACTTTTGAAGGTGGCGAGGGTGTTGGTAAGAGTACTCAAATTCAATTGTTGAAAGAAAAATTAATTGAATTAGGAAAGCACGTAGTAACTACGCGCGAGCCTGGTGGCACACCAGCTGCTGAAGCCATCAGAGCAGTCTTACTTGGTAATCAATATCATGATTTAAGTGATCGAGCCGAAGCACTCTTGTTTGCAGCAGCTAGAGCTGACGTGGTAGCAAACGTGGTAGATCCGGCGCTGGCGGCGGGCAGTGTGGTGCTCGCTGATCGATATTTTGATTCTTCAGTTGCGTACCAAGGTTATGCTCGAAATCTTGGAGTAGCTGAAGTTAAATCGCTCTCACTGTGGGCAACGCGAGGATTAATTCCAGATCTAACGGTGTTTTTGGATTTAGATCCAACAATTGGTATGGGCCGAGTTGATCAACCAGATCGCTTGGAATCGTTGGCAATGGAATTTCACATTAAAGTGCGAAACGCATTTTTAGATATTGCTACTAACGAACCAGAGCGATTCTTAGTTGTTGACGCATCGCAATCACCGGAAGCAATTAGTGAGCAGATTTATGCTGCCACCAAAACAAGATTATCGTTATGAGCGTTTGGCAAGAAGTAGTTGATCAAGAAGAAGTAGTTAATCAACTCAAACTTGCCGTAACTGATGTTGCTAAAGCAAAAACCAATACAGCATCTGCCGCCTTTACTCAAACTTGGTTAATTACTGGCCCACCAGGTTCGGGCAGATCCACTGCTGCCCGCGCCTTTGCCGCAGCGATTCAGTGCGATCAGAGTGGTTGTGGTGAATGTCGCAGTTGCAAACAGATTTTAAACAATTCACACCAAGATGTAACTGTTATTGCGCCAACTGGATTAACTATTGGTGTTGAGGAAACTAGAGAGTTGATTCAAAAGGCCTATTTGGAGCCGTCTGTAGGAAATTGGCAAATATTCATTGTTGAAGACGCTGATCGGCTCACTGCGCCAGCTGCAAATGCGCTGTTGAAAATTTTAGAAGAGCCACCAACCAGAACATTTTTCTTACTTTGCGCACCTGCCGCAGAAGATGTGCTGCCAACAATTAAGAGTCGTTGTCGACACCTTGGCTTACGGCTACCAAGAACAAATCAAGTTGCACAGTTACTAATTGATAGAAACGGGATTGAACCAGAGTTAGCAAATTTTGTCGCAAAAGCAGCATTAGGACATGTTGGAGTAGCTAAAGCGTTAGCTATAAACCCGCAAGCTCGTGCCCGACGAGAGCAGACCTTACAGATCCCATTAAAGCTAGATAATTTGCCAGCATGCTTTGTGCAAGCACAACAACTTTATGACAACATTTTGGCACTAGTGGAAGATTCCCAAGATGAGCGAGATGAAGTAGAGCAATCAGAGTTACTAAATGCATTTGGTGCCGGTACTGAAGGTGTTAAGAAATCCCGAGTTGAATTTCTAGCGCGTGGCGCCATGAAGGAATTAAAGGATGATCAGAAATCAAAGCGAACTCGAGCCATTCGAGATCAGCTAGATAGATCACTACAGGATTTATTGAGTTTGTATCGGGATGTGCTGTTTGTACAGCTGGGCGTTGAAGTGGAACTGATTAATGAGGAGCTGAGATCATCAATTGAACGCTTAGCGAATCGGGCTACACCAACTGCAACACGCAAGGCACTTGACGCCATCCAAGAATCTCGTGCGGCAATTTCAGCATCAGCAAATCCACTCTTGGTGTTGGAGAGTTTACTAATCAATTTGGCACGGACCTCATGAAGAAGATAACTGCTATTTGGCTAGTTTCAGTTGGCCTAGTTCTTTCTAGTTGTGTTAGTAGCACTCAACCAAGCGCTGACAAAGGTTTTAGTTCAATCGAAGACTTTTACACTCAAACAATTTCATGGGAGAAATGCGGCCGATTTCAATGCGCTGAGTTGTTTGTGCCAGTTAACTATCAAGATGTGACCGCTGGGGTATTTCGATTAGCAATCACTAAAGATCCAGCAGATCAACCGGAAAATCGCATTGGCAGTTTAGTTGTAAATCCAGGCGGCCCTGGTGGATCAGGCATTGATTATGCCCAGGGTGGATCTCGCACGGCGACTACTGAAATTCTAAATCGATTTGATCTGATTGGTTTTGATCCTAGAGGAGTGGGTAAATCTGATCCAGTTAGTTGTTTAACTGATCAAGAAGCAGATGAATTTCTAGCGCTTGATGAAACTCCAGATAATCCAGCAGAGATTGCTACTTGGAATGATTGGGTTGATCGTTTTGCGGCATCATGTAAGGCAGAGAATCCAGATACCTGGCTTCATGTTGGCTCTTGGAATGTTGCTCGAGACATGGATGTCTTGCGAGCTGCATTAGGTGAACCGAAACTAAATTGGTTAGGTAAATCGTATGGCACGTTGCTTGGCGCCCTGTATGCACAACTTTTTCCCGAAAATGTTGGTAGATTCGTCTTAGATGGCGCAGTTGATCCAGATACAGAACCGGATCAAGTGCTAATTCAGATCGCGGGATTTGAAACTGCTTTGAATCGATTTATCGCAGATTGTTTACCTCGGAACAGTTGTCCATTAACTGGAAATCAAACAGCTGCATATCAGCAATTAATTGATTTTTTGGCTAAATTGGATCGCACACCAATGCCGCTTAGTGATGGTAGAGAGTTAACTGAATCACATGCGCAAACTGCGATCTTGGTAGGTCTATATGACGATAAAGATCTTTGGCCGTTTTTGCGAGATGCGTTAGCGCAAGCATTTGATGGTGATGGCGAATTTATGATCTTGCTTTCGGACTTAATTAACAATCGAGACCCAGATGGAAAGTATTTAGATAACTCGCTCTCGGCACTATATGCTGTTAACTGTGTCGATTATGCCGATGCTTTGACGCCAGCAGAACTCCCTGGTGAAGTTAAGCGATTGAGTGAAGTATCAAGATTTTTTGCGCCGTTGTTCGGTTGGGGATCATCTGCCTGCTTAGGTTGGATGGGGCAAGAATTAGAGTTAGTAGGACAACTAGATGCCAAACCAATCAACCCGGTATTGATTATTGGCACAACATTCGATCCAGCAACTCCGCCGCAATGGGCTAAATCCCTTTCTACTCAGATTCAAAATTCAATTGCAGTGGAATGGCAGGGTGATGGTCATACCGCTTATCGACGTGGCTCTAAATGTATAGATGAGATCATTGATTCGTATTTGATTTCAGGAAAATTGCCAACCGCAGGGCAAACTTGCCCACCGGGCTGATCGCAAACTTTCCAAACAAATTGGATCAGTTAAGGTTTACCAGTTTTTGCCGCCTTAGCTCAGGGGTAGAGCAACGCACTCGTAATGCGTAGGTCCCGGGTTCAATTCCCGGAGGCGGCTCGGCAGGGTTAGTAACCGCTTTCAGTATCTCCTATGGGCGGTAATCTTCTGGAATCTTGCAAATAGGACAAAATGAAGTCGAAGAAAATAGAATTCCCATTAGTATTCGCTTATCCATGCACCATTATTTTCGGAGGTTTGCTATGAAAAAGCAATTAGCAGCTATCGCAATTGCCGCTTCACTGGTTTTAGTTGGCTGCGGATCTGATTCAGCATCAGACGAGCCAATTGTTGACGAAACTGAAGTTGTTGTTGAAGATTCAACTGACAACTTGTTAGCTATCGCACAGAGTAATCCAGACTTGTCAACATTTGTAACTGCTTTGCAGGCATCTGATCTGGTGATTAATCTTGAGGGTGATCGAATACTGACGGTTTTTGCACCAACAAATGATGCGTTTGCTGCGTTACCAGCAGGATTGCTAGACAAATTACTGTTACCTGAAAATAAGGACCTATTGGTTCGAATTCTTACTTATCATTTAGTTCAAGGTGGATTGCTATCTGGTGATGTTGTGCCAGGCGAGATTGGTTCGTCAGAAGGAACCACGCTGACACTAGATACTGCTAACGGAGTTACCGTAAATGGTGCAACCGTGGTTCAGGCAGATCTGGAAGCCTCAAATGGCGTAATCCATATTATCGACCAAGTTTTAGTCCCAGCCTCGCTAGATTTGTCTGGGCTATAAATAAATAATCCCGGACAGACACATTTTCCTTTGTGGCTGTCCGGGATTATTCTTTGTTAAAGTTCGCTTAATAGATTTGCAACTCTTAATTTGATTTCATCTCTGATCGCTCGCACGGTTGCAATGTCTTTACCAGCAGGATCCTCTAGTACCCAATCCTCATAGCGTTTCCCCGGAAAAACTGGACAGACATCTCCGCACCCCATCGTGATTACAACATCAGATTCCGTTACCGCCTCCACGGTCAATACCTTTGGCGTGTTGTCTGCGATATCAATTCCAACTTCGGCCATTACCTCAACTGCAATGGGATTAATTTGATCTTTTGGTGCTGACCCAGCAGAGAGCACCTCGACTTGATCGCCACCGAGTGCTGCCATAAAACCCGCAGCCATCTGAGAGCGACCTGCATTATGCACACAGACAAACAAAATAGTTGATTTTGATTTAGACATTTTCGCTCCGGTAACCAATAATCCTTACGATCAATAAACCAATAAATGCACCAATAAACTGTGCCAATACAAACATAAACACAGACGCTGGCGCGATTCCTGAAAACGTGTCAGTAAAACTGCGCGCTATCGTGACTGCAGGGTTGGCAAATGAGGTAGAGGCAGTGAATAGGTATCCTGAACCAATCCATAAACTAACTAAATACGGCAGGAAAATAATTCGCTTTTGCTGAATTAAAATGTTAATTACCAGAATTAAACCAGCAGTTGCAACAATCTCAGATAAAAATAGATTAGAACCACTTCTCACTCTATTTGAAGTAGTAAAAATGTCTTGAGCAAACATTAGGTGAGCGAGAGCTGTACCAGTTATTGCGCCTAAGAGCTGTGCCTTGAGGTATAACAAGACATGACTTAGACTTATTCTCTTCTGCATAAACTCAATTAGCGTTACCGCTGGATTGAAATGAGCGCCGCTAATTGGATGAAGTATCGAAATTAGGATTATCAACACAAAGACAGTTGCAAAGGTATTGATTAACAACTGCACTCCAACATCAGTTGAAATATCAGTTGCCATAATGCCAGAGCCAACCACCGTTGCCACCAGCAGCATAGAGCCCAAGTATTCGGCAAAAATTTTGTTTAAGTAGCTTTCCAATTTCATCACTCTAAATTTAGGGCAATTCAGATATGGTAGAGCGCTAAGTTGGATAGTTTTCGGTGAACTTTGGATTAACAGCAAAACGGCCAGCAAGGCTTTACCCTTGCTGGTAAACCGATTTCACTAACTAGAATCTGTCGATATCGAAAGAGATAAACATGTCCAAGTTAGTGAAGTTTTTTGTCCCGGCTAAGACGGTGCCCAAGACTTCTTGGACTGCTCCTTCATTATGGTCTGTTACGCCTGTCCGATTGATGATTTTGCTATCTGGTGTTTTTACCATGGGAATTGGTGGTGCAACTACGGTTCAATCCGAGCTGGGTAATCCACCATGGACTGTGTTGGCCCAGGGTTTAGCTATTCAATTGGACATTCCGCTGGGTTGGGCTTTCTTTTTGGTAAGTTGTTTAGTTTTGTTGGTTTGGATCCCACTAAGGGTCAAACCAGGATTTGGCACGATAACTAATGCAGTTGTTTTTGCCGCCTCACTGCAGTTAGGGATATCGATAATTCCCAAGCAGGATAGTTTTGCCGTTTCGCTATTGATGGTTCTTATTGGAATATTTCTAGTTGGATTTGGAACTGCTGTATATATAACTTGTGGCTTAGGTCAAGGGCCACGTGATGGCTGGATGATTGGATTAGTTAAGCGTACCGGAATTCGGATCTGGCAGATTCGTTTCGCGATGGAAGCATTTGCACTGACACTTGGCTATCTCTTGGGTGGAAAAGTGGGATTAGGAACGGTGCTGGTGATGCTATTAATTGGTCAAACTGTTGCTATTTCGTTTACATTGCTCAGCAAATTGCCAGGGGAAGAACAAGTTACACCAGCTAGTGAAGTTTGATTAACCAACTAATTCTTGTTGAACCACGCTAGAGTCTTGGTGAGTGCAGCTCTTATTTGGATCAATTTTGGCACAATCATCACAAAGCAAAATCAGCCGGTGACATAGCGCACGAGCGCAATTGTAATATTGTTTTGTTGGCGCATTACATTTTTCGCATTCACCAATTACTTTAGTCTGATCGCTGAAATCCAGAGTTAAGCGACCATCAAACATGAAAAGCGATCCTTCCCAAAGTCCATTATCGCGATACTTCATACCGTACTTCACAATTCCGCCATCTATTTGATAAACCTCTTTGAAGCCTCGCTCTTTCATTAGCGATGAGAGAATTTCACAACGAATACCACCAGTGCAATAAGTGACAATTGGCTTATCTTTCAAATGATCGTATTTACCACTATCTAATTCCGCAACAAAATCTCTAGTAGTAGTGGTATCTGGTACTACCGCATTCTTAAATTTACCAATCTTTGCTTCCCATGAATTGCGCCCATCAAAAAACACAACTTCATCGCCACGCTCTTCAACCAATTTATGAACTTGCTGTGGCTTTAGATGAACTCCGCCACCAACAACACCACGCTTATCAACTTTGATTTGATAGGGAGTGCCAAACGCGACTAATTCAGGCTTAACTTTCACCATTAGCCGAGGAAAATCATTGCCAGTGCCATCAGACCATTTGAAGTCAATTCCTTTAAAGCCTGAGAATTCCTTTGTTGCCGTTACATATCTCTTTAAACGAGAAATCTCGCCACCCAAAGTGCCATTGATTCCGTGTTCTGAAATCAAGATTCGACCCTTAATATCCAATGATTCACACAAGGTTTTCTGCCATAACCTAATTGCCTCAGGATCGGAAATAGGGGTAAAGGCATAAAACAAAATGACTTTGGGCTCGCGCATGGCGGTATTTTAGACTGCGAGCAGATTGGTTATTAAGCAGATGCCTCATTTAGTTTGGCTATCTCAGCGGCAGAGAGCTCAACTACCGGCATGATCTCAGTGAGTTGTGCGACGGTGCGAGCACTGGCAATTGGCACGCTTACCTGTGGCTGTGCTCGAAGCCAGGCCAACGCGATAGCGGACATGGTTGTGTTTCTGGCAGTTGCAATCTGATCAACTGCTGCAACGATTTGCCAACCTTTGTCATTCTGATACTTCGCCACACTATTAGCACGAACTGACTCAACTAATTGACCTGGGCGATATTTACCAGTTAAAAAACCAGTGGCTAATCCAAAGAATGGAATCATAGAAATGCTGTGCTGCTTAAGAACGGCTGCTTGCTCGGATTCGAATGGTTCGCGATGAACTAAGTTGTAATGATCTTGCAGTGCGATGTAACTCGGCAAGCTATTCTTTATTGAAATCTCTAATGCTGCTGCTAATCGCGCCGCAGTGTGTTGGGATGCGGCGATGTATCTGACTTTACCTGCTGCAATTAACTCTTGATACGCCAAAAGAGTTTCTTCCATAGGCACAGCGGGGTCATCTTCATGTGAATAATAAATATCAATGTAATCAGTTTGAAGTCGTCGAAGTGAATCGTCACAAGCTAGCAAAATATTCTGTTTTGATAAACCTTTTCGAGTTGAAAGCTTTGATACTTTTGTCCCAATCACCATTTCAGCACGGTTTTTTCTAGCTTTCATCCATTCTCCTATGATGATTTCAGATTCACCACCAGAATTTCCTTCTGCCCATTCGGAATAGACATCTGCAGTATCAATAAAGTTGCCACCGGCATCAAAGAAATGATTCAAGACATCAAATGACTGTGGTTTCGGCGCGCTCCAGCCAAATACATTTCCACCTAAGCAAAGCGGGTGTACGGTTAGATCAGTTTTGGGTAGATTTATCATGTCTCCACTATAGAGCAGATGGGAAAGTAAGTGATTTTAGAAACTGCAAAAATCAAAGTTGCTAATGAGAATCGCGCAGATTTTGAAGCAGCATTATCACAAGCAGTAGCAGGTGTATTGAGTAAGTCACCTGGCTATTTGAAGTTTGAATTTCTCACCGGTATTGAAGAGTCAGATACTTACTTACTTCACATTTATTGGAACACTTTGGAAGATCACACCATTGGATTTCGTGAGTCAGAGTTTTTCACTCAATGGCGTGGCTTAATTGGTCCGTTCTTTGCCGAAGCGCCTGAAGTGACTCATTGGCAAGTTAACTAATTGCTCCAATTCGTTTTAGCCGAGTGATTGCAGCTTCTTCAATGGGTGATTCTGGCCCGATTGCTTTTGCTAGAACAAATAAAAAAATTCGCATAATTGGACGAATCAACCCAAGTGGCATCGCCTTTAGTTTTAGTAATTCGCGATAAGGGTTTGGAATTGATGCCACCGCCGCTTGATAAAGCAGTGCATATACAAATGATGCAACTTTAGGCAGCGGTGGATTTTGAATGAAGCTAATTACCTTTTCAGTGCTCTCCGATATCGCTAATTCATTTCTGGTGTAATAGTCCAGCAAAGTTTGATCTAATTCGGCCTTCGTCATGGGCGCATGTGATAGCCCAAGTCTAGTTACAGATTTTGCCCACTGAGCGACATAGTTGTCAGCACCTCCTGGAATTGCTTCAGCACCATAAAGTTCGTGTGCCGTTAAAAATGAATTGGTAAACGCAATATGAACCCAAAGTAGTAAATCGGGATCTGCTGCCTGATAATTTCGATTTTCACCATTACCAGTAATGAAATTACCCATTACCCGTTGATGCATTCGATTAACCCGATTTGCTTCATCATCAATTGCTTGAATTGAGCCAAATGTTGTAACCGTTAACCAGCGTGTAGTTCCAGCTAATCGACCCAATGGATCAGTTTCATATCGGGAATGGTTAGCAACTCCAGCGAGTGTGCCGGGATGTAGGGCTTGCATTAACAGTGCTCTAATGCCACCAATTAACGTGGCCAAATCACCGTGCACCACCCAAGGCGCATCAGTTGGCAAAAATAATCCGGCATCATCGCCAGCGGCGACTGCAGTTAACCATGGTGGCACGCCATCTGGGCTATTGGCGATAATCCTGCGAAATCGCTTTGCCACATAACGCTGGACCAGATTACTCATGCCGTTCTCAACCTTTTTTCAAAATACCAGAGATTCATATTACGGGTAAGATTCCCAGTGTTAGCTAGGAGGCAGTAATGCAGTTGTGGATGTGGTTGGCAACAGCCGGCGGACTCTTGGTGGTCGAGATGCTGACAGTTGATCTGTTATTTGCATCGTTAGCATTTTCAGCTTTAATGGCAGCTGGTGCAAATGCACTTGGCTTTGATATGGCAACCCAAGGAATAGTTTTTGGCATTGCAGCGGCTTTATCACTGTTTATATTGCGCCCAATCGCACTGCGACATTTAAAAAAGCGCCCAGCTGACTACGCCACAAATGTTGAAGCTTTGATTGGCGCGCCAGCGGTTGCGCTAACTCAAATTACTGACCTGACCGGTCAAGTGAAATTAAGTGGTGAAATTTGGAGTGCAAGAAGTGAATCGGGCCTCATTAATCCAGAGGCTCGAGTCGAAGTTGTCGCTATTGAAGGCGCAACTGCTGTAGTTCGACAGAAGGGATAGCAGCATGTTCTCATGGTCTTTTGGCGTATTGGTATTACTGGTAGTTATCTTTGGCGTAGTCCTAACCAGGTCTATCCGGATCATTCCACAAGCCAGCGCTGGCATTGTGGAGCGATTGGGCCGATATCACCGCACACTAGGTGCTGGACTAACCATCATTATTCCGTTCATTGATCGATTACGACCACTGATCGATCTTCGAGAACGAGTTGTCTCATTTCCACCCCAACCAGTAATTACCGAAGATAACTTAGTAGTTTCGATTGACACTGTGATTTATTTTCAGGTCACCGATCCCAAGTCAGCAACATATGAAATTGAGAACTTTATTCAAGGTATCGAGCAATTGACCGTAACTACGCTTCGTAACGTAGTAGGTGGATTAGATCTTGAAGCGGCCTTAACTTCTCGTGATTCAATTAACGCATCGCTTCGTGGTGTGCTTGATGAAGCAACTGGTAAATGGGGTGTGCGTGTCAATCGAGTTGAGTTGAAAGCAATTGATCCACCACCAAGTGTGCAGGAATCAATGGAGAAGCAGATGCGCGCTGAGCGTGATAAGCGTGCTGCAATTCTTACCGCAGAGGGTGAAAAGCAAAGTCAGATCTTGACCGCAGAGGGTGCTCGCCAAGCTGAAATCCTTCGCGCCGAAGGTGATGCTCAAGCTGCAATTCTTAGAGCAGATGGTGAAGCTGAAGCGATAAAGAAAGTATTTGACGCAGTACATGAAGCAAATCCAGATGAAAAAGTTTTGGCTTATCAATATCTCCAGCAGTTGCCTGAGATCGCAAATGGCCAAGCTAGCAAGATATGGGTAATTCCAGCTGAATTGAGTGGTGCTGCCGAACAGATCTTAAAAGCCTTTAAGAAGTAAATTCTTAATGAGCAATCTGGCCAACCAGCCGGAGTTTGAGGCGGGCCAGCATGATGCTGTTAAAAGCATTGTGCTGGAACCGCGCAAAGTTGAGTTAACGCCAAGGTCTGGTATTGAAATTCAACGAGTATTACCGCACCGTGAGGTTAGAACTATTGGCGCATGGTGTTTTGTAGATCTTTTTGGTCCTACCAGCCAGGAGCATGCGATGCAGGTTGCAGCTCATCCCCATACCGGATTGCAAACAGTCACTTGGCTTTTTAGTGGTGAAGTAGAGCACCGAGATTCCATTGGAAGTATTCAGACTATAAATCCTGGTGAACTTAATATTATGACTGCGGGTGCAGGAATTTCTCACTCTGAACTTTCGATAGATAGTAAAACTGCTTTGCATGGTGTTCAGCTTTGGGTTGTTATGCCTAATGAAGTAAGAAGTATCGAACCAAAATTTAATCACTATAAAGATCTTCCAATTATTGAAACTGAACACACAATACTTAAAGTTTTTATTGGCGAATTAGAAAGTGCTGCCGCAACTACGCGAACTTATTCACCTTTAGTAGGTGTCGAGATTAGATTCAATCAAAGTGGTACTTCATCAATCAAATTGCGTCAGAATTTTGAATATGGCGTGTTGTTGGTTTCCGGCACTGCGACTATTTCAGGTGCTGAAATTGAACCTGGTTCGATGATCTATTTGGAGTCAGGCAGGTCGGACCTTTCAATAACTGCTGCCAAAAATTCGCTACTGATTCTGCTTGGTGGTGAACCATTTACTGAGTCAATCATTATGTGGTGGAATTTCATTGGTCGCAGTCACGATGAGATAGTAAAAATGCGTGAGGATTGGGAAACGCAACAAATTAGATTTGGCTCATTTCAAGACAACCTTGGTGGCAGGATTCCAGCTCCTCCCATGCCTGCTTTGAAACTTACCGCAAGATCAAGCAATCTGAAATAGCTCCGAAATTTAATTCTGGGGGAATCCCAGATTAATACCACCATGACTTGGATCAAGCCAACGACTAGTAATTGCTTTTGCTCTGGTAAAGAAGTGAACCCCTTCAACGCCATGTGCTTTAGTATCACCAAACATTGATTGCTTCCATCCACCAAATGAGTGATAGGCGACTGGTACTGGAATAGGAACGTTGATTCCAATCATGCCCACTTCAATTTCATACTGGAATCTACGAGCAGCACCACCATCGTTTGTAAAGATAGCAGTGCCATTACCAAATGCTCCAGAGTTGATAAGAGACACGCCTTCTTCATAACTTCTCACCCGAACAATCGATAGAACAGGCCCAAATATCTCTTCGGTGTAAACCTTGGAAGAGGTAGGAACTTCATCAATCAAAGTTGGTCCCAACCAAAAGCCATTCTGATCTCCGTCTGGATTAACATCTCGACCATCAACAACAACTTTGGCACCATCTTTTATTGCAATATCAATGTATCCGGCAACTTTGTCGCGGTGTTCGCGAGTTACAAGCGGACCCATATCGCAGGCGCGGTGGCCATCACCGACCTTCAACCCCTGCATTCGTTCAGTTATCTTCGAAATCAATTGATCAGCAATAGGTTCGACCGCAACTACAACGGAGATGGCCATACAACGCTCACCGGCAGAACCAAAGCCAGCATTAACAGCGCTGTCGGCTACTAGATCCAAATCTGCATCCGGCAGCACCAGCATATGGTTCTTAGCGCCTCCTAAGGCTTGCACTCGCTTGCCATGTCTGCTGGCATTTTCATAAATGTATTTAGCGATTGGAGTTGACCCCACAAAAGAAATTGATTGCACAATTGGGCTTTCCAGTAAACCATCAACTGCTTCTTTATCGCCATTTAATACGTTATAAACGCCATCTGGTAAACCTGCCTCTTGCCACAATTTAGCTATCCAAAGCGATGCAGTTGGATCCTTCTCAGATGGCTTGACTACAACTGTGTTACCAGCAGCAATCGCGATTGGATAAAACCACATTGGCACCATGGCTGGAAAATTAAATGGCGAGATAATGCCAACTACTCCGAGTGGTTGTCTAAGGGAGTAAACGTCAATTCCGGTTGATGCATTCTCGCTGTAAAAACCCTTCAATAGTTCCGGAATGCCAACAGCAAATTCCACAACTTCTTGACCACGAGTAATTTCACCGAGCGCATCTGAAATCACCTTGCCATGTTCACTGGTAATGATTTCAGCAAGTTCATGCTTTCTGGAATTTAGTAACTCACGAAAATTGAAAATAACTTGCTGGCGCTTTGCTAGAGAAGTATCGCGCCAACCAGGAAAAGCTGCTGCTGCTGCCTTAGTTGCAGCTTCGATGTCAGATTTATTAGCTAACAATACGGACTTAGTAACCTGGCCGGTCGCTGGGTTGTAAACGGGTGCAGTTCGCTTACTTTCGCCAAGAAATTCTGTTCCAGAAATCCAATGCGGAACCAATTCAGTTGACATATTAACTCCCTGATTATTTCTGAGAATCTTATCTGGGATAAGCAACTAACGGAATAAACCCTTGGTTAGTTTGGCTAGCCAGCGCGGTTATTTCATGGTGCGTTTGAGAAATTCGACAGTTCGCTCCATGGATAACGTCCAATCACGATAAAAGGCGTGGTATTCACCCACATACTCAATCAATGTCACATCTTTACCTTTTGCTTCAAGTTCGGCAGCAGCCCTTCTGGACCAATCGATTTCGCAACTGTCATCCAAAGTGCCATGATGGATGAGCACGGGCTCGGCGACTTGGTCAAAATAATTCAGTGCTGAAATTCCAGCCCAGAATTCTGGATTATCTTCGGGCAGGCCATAGGTATCGGAGACTTCTTGGGCAAAGTCAGCAGCAACTCGACCCCAGCGATTGAAGTTATCGGCATAGTCAGCGCTAGTTGGCGCGTACAGCACATAAGTGTTGAATACATAAGGAAAAGCAACCATGGCTTGGTAGCCAATGCCACCACCCATGGATCTACCCAGATAACCAATCCTGGCGTCATCTAGTTGAGGAAGATCTGATCCACGTAGTGCAAGCGCTGCATTGACAATGTCTAATACATAACCTTGCCGAAATTTAATATTGTTTTCGGGATCATCATCGCTGCTGGCATGATTGCGATAATCAGTATGCAGCACGATATAGCCATTCTTTGCTAAATAATCTTGTTCCCGGGCTAAGCCGCGACCAGAAGTGTAAATTCTAGGATCGATGTAACCATGACCAAGTACTAACGCGGGGAATGGACCATCACCGTTTGGGATATTCATAACACCGCTAATGGTTAGCTCGCCACTCTTATAGGTAACGGCATATCGTTTATAGCTGCTATTTGACGAAATCTGTCGCACCAGCTTTAGGTTACGACCATCTAACTCAGTTTTCATCAGCGATTTGATTGATACTGGATGTGGTTTTGGTAGTAATTCAACTGAACCGATAAATTCATTATTTGCCAAATTCAACTTAAGCACTGCTTCGTCACCATCAAAACCATTTCCCAGTAATCCAGTTAGTTCCCAACCAGTGTCAGTTACGGTGAATCTGGATTCGTTACCGATCCAGAAACTTTCGGACTCGGTAAGCACTTCAACACCAGCTGAAGCCTGCTTAGTGATTGCTAACACTGTTATCGGGCCATATTCACTGTCTGGATAACCACATGCACTGGCGGTCACTGCACCTAATTGGGTGCGCGACTTGGTTATTAGATATCGCTTGACCTCAGGGTCTGTTTCCGAACATGGCAGCGCCATAGTTTGTGCCGCTAAGACCTCATAAGGGGTTTTCGGCTCAGCCACATTACTACCACAACCAGCCAGCAGTAATGCTGTTGCGATAACAAATCCAAATGTACGCACACTGGCTATGGTAGCCGAATTTACTAAGAGCGAAATTTGGCAAGTATTCGACGGCCGCGTAAGTACATCTCGCACCCTAAGCAAAAGGCAAATGCCGCATTTAGGAAAGCCGCAATCAGGGCGCCAGCAATAGCGATCGTAAATAGCAGTTCAACATTAGTTGCCAACCCAATAAACCCAACTAAAGCAAAGACAAATCCCACCAGTTGAGCAAATTGTGGCGGTCGACTATCTTCAGTTATCAGTGGTGATTTGAGTCTGGGCTTAACAAACTTTCGGTAGATAACGGCATAAGGTGAATGTTGTGGACCGATGAAGCCACCGATAGCAAATACTGCTGTTTGTACTGCTAGCAACTCGATTGATTGAGTTAATAGCACAATGGCTAAAACAATGGTTGTTATGGCAGCGCCAAATCTTGGCCCACGAGCATCGATCTCTTGATGAGCGAATTTTGATGACTCTTGTGAAATATTCGTTGACATGATTTTCCTCCAGTAGTTGTTAGTTAGACCAGGCAAGTACTAACAACACAATGTTCCAGCAAGCCGGCAAAATACAATTTCGCGGCGCTGAGTAAAGGTTCTAACATTGTTGGAAATCATGGCCGGAATATAGACGAGGTTTTTTAAAAAGGCTAATTGCAAATTAGTTGCATTTATCTAATTGCATTTAAGGTTGCGATTACATCTGATTTTCGTGGTGCTCCAACAGCTCTTGAGATTTCAATTCCATCACTATTAAGGACCAGAGTGGTTGGTGTCGATTTCACATTCAGTTCTCGGACTAGATCTAGATTCGATTCCGCATCAATTTCAACATGTTTGATGCCTGGATACTCTGTGATTACTTGACTTAACAGCGTTCGGGTAGCGCGACATGGCGTGCAAAACGCACTGGAAAATTGCAGTAAGGTGGCCCGATCCCCTAATTCAGCGTCAATTCGTGATGCAACACTTTGTTGCGAAGAGTTTGCTACAGTTTTAATTAGACCTCGACTGCGTTGATACAAAAAGCCAAAGAGGCTTGCTGCTAAAAATAAGGTGATTACCAAGGCGAGGGAATCCATGGGGAGAGTTTCTCACACTTCAAAAAATCTGCAGCAAGTGCTAGGCATCAAGTTTGCTACGAAACAACTTAATCATGATGGAACCTGTTAGTGCAGTAATTAAGACATAGGTCATCACAATCGGTAGAAGTTGGTCCGCAAATGAGGCACTCAGCGCAAGTCCAGCGATCACAATTGAGAATTCGCCGCGCGGCGTTAGAAAGGCACCAATGCGAAGCCAGCTCATTGGATCAGACATACCTACCGCCATGCGTTTAGCCAAAATAAATTTCCCAGCAATACCAAGTCCAGCAAGTAACAGCGCAATTGGAAATACTGTAATGATGTCTGCTGGATTAGTAATTAATCCAAAAAACAAAAAGAATAATGCCGAGAAAAAATCTCGGAGTGGAGAAAGCCGAGCACGAGCTACGGCAGCGACATCACCTGAAAGTAATAGTCCAACTAAGAAGGCTGCAATTGCACCAGAGACTCCAGCTATTTCGGCTAATCCAGCAAATAGAAGCGCTGCCCCAAATACGGTAAGTAATAAGCCGGTTGCATTTTGCGTGTTTAAAAAATTAGATAGAAAATGTTCACGCTTGATACTTAACAGCAATACTAATCCAATAACAACTAATGCAACTGAAACTGAAATCACGCCAACCAAAACGCCGGCTGCTGAAACAACTGCGCTAGCAATTGGCAAATAAGGCGCGAGCGCTAAATCTTCAAAGACCAAAACACCAACAACGCGCCTTGCGGTTTCAGATCTTCGAAAGCCAGATTCGCGAATTAACTGTGCAGCAATTCCAGAGCTAGAAACATAAGTGATTCCACCCAACACAATTGCACCAACAACACCCCAATCGAGCACCAAAGCGACAACTGCACCAGGCACGGCATTTAGTAATAAGTCATAAACTCCATTACGCCAATCCAACTTTAGCGAGTCAGCGATCTCTCGAGCTGAATATTCCAATCCGAGCAAAAGCAACAGCAGAATTGCACCAATCTGCGCTCCAATGAGCAGAAAGTCTTCACTTAATCCAACTCCAACAAGGCCACCATCGCCAAAGGCAAGTCCCATACCAATAAAGAATGGCACCACAGATAATCGATTTTTGGTAGCAACGAATGCCAAGATGCCAAGCAATAATAAAATTCCACCCATTTCAGCCAGAATGAGTGGGTCAAACCCCACTGGATTCGCGTGTGGAATTTGAGCTAACCGAGTTGCAATATCTGGCATATCGGTAGTTTACGACAGCACAGAGTTACGAGTTTGCTCGCTTCGCTTTGTTAGCAGCACGAGCACGATCATTCTGGTCCAGCATCACTTTTCGAATTCGCACCATGGCTGGTGTGACCTCGACGCACTCATCCTCTCGGCAGAACTCGAGCGCCTGCTCCATGTTTAATCGCTTTGGTGGGATAAGCCGTTCGGCATCATCGGAGCCCGAAGCACGCATATTTGTTAACTTCTTTTCCCTTACTGCGTTAACATCCATGTCATCAGCTCGTGCATTCTCGCCAACGATCATGCCCTCATAAACTTCCATACCCGGTTCCACAAATATGGTGCCACGTTCCTGAAGCGAAAAGATTGCATAAGATGTAACAGCGCCACGACGATCAGAGACCAATGAACCAGTTGGTCGGAATTTGATCTCACCATGCCATGGCTCATAGCCATCAAATACGTGGTGCAACAGGCCAGTGCCACGGGTTTCAGTTAGAAACTCAGTTCTAAATCCAATTAAGCCTCGAGATGGCACTCGGTAATCCATCCGCATCCAACCTGAACCATGGTTAACCATTTGCTCCATTCGGCCTTTACGAAGCGCCATCAATTGCGTTATAACACCCAAATACTCTTCTGGTGCATCAATGGTCAAGCGCTCCATCGGTTCATTTAGTTTGCCATCAACCATTTTGGTAACAACTTGAGGTTTACCAACAGTTAATTCAAATCCTTCGCGGCGCATCATCTCAACAAGTACCGCAAGTTGTAGTTCGCCTCGTCCTTGAACTTCCCAAGTATCAGATCGATCGGTATTTAATACTCGTAGCGACACATTTCCGATGAGCTCTGCATCAAGTCGATTTTTTACTAAACGTGCAGTCAATTTCGTACCAGATTGACCAGCAAGTGGAGATGAATTAACACCAATTGTCATCGAGATACTTGGTTCATCAACCGTGATTAGCGGAAGGGCAACTGGATTTTCGGCATCTGCCAAAGTTTCACCAAGCGTGATGTCTTCAATGCCAGCCACCGCAATGATGTCGCCTGGTCCTGCACTTTCAGCTGGCACGCGCTCAAGTGCGTCATTCATTAATAATTCAGCAATTCGAACTCGGCTCACTGTTCCATCAGCTTTAATCCAAGCAACACTTTGGCCACGCTTAATCTCACCTTCGCGAACTCGACAAATTGCAAGTCTGCCCAGATATGGCGATGAGTCCAAGTTAGTTACGTGTGCTTGCAGTGGTGCGCCTTCATGATATTTAGGTGCTGGAATTGTGCTGAAAATAGTTTCAAACAGCACATCAAGATTTTCTTGGTCTGGCATGCCGCCATCAGTTGGGCGATTAATTGAGGCTTTGCCAGCTTTAGCTGATGCGTAAATGATTGGAAACTCAATTTGTTCCTCTGATGCGTCAAGATCCAAGAAAAGTTCGTAAGCTTCATCAACTACTTCTTTAATACGGGCGTCAGGTCGATCCACCTTGTTAATGACCAAAATAACAGGAAGTTCTTTCTGTAACGCTTTTCTAAGTACGAATCTGGTTTGGGGTAGTGGACCTTCAGAAGCATCTACTAACAGCAATACTCCATCTACCATCTCAAGTCCACGCTCAACTTCACCACCGAAGTCGGCGTGCCCTGGGGTATCAATAATGTTGACAATGCGATCACCGCGCTTAACAGCAGTGTTTTTCGCCAAAATAGTAATTCCTTTTTCCCGCTCTAAATCATTGGAATCCATGATTCGATCTTGGCCTTCAGCCTGATCCTTGTGAGCGGCAAATGCGCCTGATTGCCAGAGCATGGCATCAACTAATGTGGTTTTGCCATGGTCAACGTGCGCAATGATTGCGATGTTTCTTAATTCGTCTCGAGACTTAACTGGCAAATGATCTAGGTGTTTACTCATAATTTAGGCAGCATCGCTGCCAGCCCTTCTAACGTGGTTGGATTTAGGGGGCGAGCCTAGCGGGAGCGCGTTGAGCGCAGTAGCAAGGTGCCGTAAGTTAGACCAAAACCAAACCCAATTGCAGCATAAATACTGGTGAATAGGTTTAGCTCAACTGGAATTAACAGTGTCAGCACACCCAGCGTTGTTGCTGCAATTAACATCACTATTGCAGCTTTAGTCACACCTGAATCAGTTGCAGTGGATGCAACCACAAACATATTGCCAGTTAATGCAACTAAGGTGATTCCGATCATGCGCATCGCCCAGCTCAGCTCATCAGATTGTGGCAGTGCCAGTAGGTCAATAAATACGTCAGGTAAAAAAAGCAATAAAACAGCACTTAGGCCGAAAACTGTTGCACCAGTTTTTAATGTAGACCTAATCGCAGAAATAGAATTCACAGCGCCCCACTCTCTCAAAGCTAGGCTAACCTTACCCGGCAAGGAGCGGATTGATGAACGAATACATCGCGGCACTAACTCAAAAAAGTGAGTTAAAAGTGATGATGGTGTGCCTGGGTAACATCTGCCGTTCCCCAATGGCCGCGGCCGTCCTGGAAAATAGAACTAAAGAATTGAGTAGTCCAAAGTTTGTGGTAACCAGTTCTGGAACTGGGGCTTGGCATGTTGGCGAAGGACCCAATCCAAAATCAAAACTAACCTGGGAAAGAGCAGGTTATGACTATGATCATACTGCGCAGCAATTTAAACAAAGCATGTTTCGTGATCAAGACTTATTGCTTGTGATGGACAAGTCTAATTTTGACAACGTGTCGAAATTAAGTGTTGATAAGTCTGACATACAAAAAATCTTTTACTTGCGTCAATTTGATCCGCAACTAAAGCAATTAAATCCAGTAACTGACTATTTAAAATTAGAAGTACCAGATCCGTATTATGAACCAATCTCGGTTTATCAGGACGTATTGCTAATGATTGAGGACGCAGTAACTGGATTAATTGATCTGTTTGGCCATAGGAAGTAACTTGATGATTCCAATCTGGCTTATTGGCATAGCAGTTCTGTTATTAGCATTAAACATAGGTGGTAGTTGGTGGCAACCATCACCCTCTGGAATTCCAGATGCTGGACCTGTAATTTTTATGCTGTCACCAGTAGCTGAGTATTTAACGGCATTTGCTGGAATTTTAGTTTTAGCGAATTTGCTAATAGTTGTGCTTTTTCTGCCAACTGAGCCCAAAAATTTCCTATCACCAGTTGCGCTAAAGTTTAAACGTCGAGCTATGTTAGTTTCATTGATTTGGTTTGCGTTAGCCATTGTTGCGGCTCAATCGTTGTTGATAAAAATTCTAGGCGTATCAGCAAACCGATTTTTCTCATTAGAGATTTTTTTTACCTACGGCTGGGATTTAACTGTAGTAAGAGCGTTGATACTTACGGCAGTGGCAGCGTTAGTAATCTCCATTACGTTGCAATTAACTAAACGAATTAATGGTGTTGGTGCAGCAGCAGCGCTGGCCTTGATAGCTGCCACCTTTTCAGCGTTAACTGCTCATTCGGCGGGGATCAGCGGCCATGCCCTAGCAACTACTTCTGGTTTCTTTCACGTGTTAGGCATGAGTCTTTGGCTAGCTGGATTGATTGCGCTCTACCGACATTTGAATTCACCAAAAGTAATCTTCCGAAAGTTAGCAGTGCTGCGATTTGGGAAATTAGCAGCTATCGCATTTGTAACGGTGGTGTTATCGGGAGTGGCAAATTCACTCACCCGAATAGATCAAGTTTCTCAGATCTGGAGTTCAGACTACGGCCGATTAATTATGGCTAAATCTGTGTTAACAATTATTGCGGTGCTGATTGCGCAAATAGCTAGGGAGCGTTTGATCTCGGAATCAACTATTGCGATCAAGATTCTTGGCCTAGAAATTACGCTGTTAATTTTTGTCTTAGCAATTGCCTCAGCTGCGGCAAATTCGGCATTTCCAAAATCTTCGGTTTCAGCGGCCACTTTAATTGAGCAACTAACTGGTTACCCAGAACCACCGCCACTTAACTGGTTGGCTGCTTTCAGTACTTTCACACCAGATGCACTAACTTTGGTTGTTGGTGCAGCAGCAGCGGCGATGTATGCGATTGGTGTTAAGCGATTAATCCAACGTGGCGACAATTGGTCGCACCTGCGCACGACTGCTTGGCTAACTGGCGTTGCCGCTGGCGTATTTATCACCAATACCGAAATTAGTCGTTATGCCCTGGTTTCGATGAGTGCACATATGACCCAGCACATGACACTTGGAATGTTTGTCCCAATTTTGTTGGTATTGGGCGCACCAATCACGCTGGCACTAAGAGCACTTGCGCCAGCTAAATATGATTTAGTAGGTCCGCGTGAGTGGATCATAATTGTGTTACAAAGTAAATACAGCAAATTAATTACTCATCCGCTGGTAGCACTAACAATTTACAGTGGCTCAATTTTTGTTGTCTACTTTTCATCACTGATGACTGCCATGATGTCTAGCCACCTAGGTCATGTGATCATGCATATTCATTTTCTATTTTCTGGATATTTATTTTTTTGGTTAATTATCGGCACCGATTTTCAGCCAAGAAATATCGGATATCCGTTCAAGTTGCTACTTGTTTTCATGTCGATGGTAATTCACGCAGTATTTGGGTTGATTTTGATGCAAAGCACCTCACTAGTTGGTGGTGGGTGGTTCGGCAAAGTGGCACCAATTTGGCTAAGCGATCCGATTGCAGATCAGCAGTTAGCAGGATCCATTGCTTGGAGCTTTGGCGAATTGCCGATGCTATTGGTGTTTATCGCATTGGGAGTGCAGTGGGCAAAATCTGATCGTCAGCAAGCAGCACGATTAGATCGTCAAGCCGATAATTATGGTGATCAAGAGCGGGAAGCTTATAACCAGATGTTACGTCAGTTAAACAACAAAGGCGATAAGGAATAATCCTTATCGCCTTTGTTGCACTGTTTAATTAAGCAGCGATGCTTACTTCTTTGCGCTTTGAAATCAAAATCGAAACTACAATGATCAGTACTGCAACTGCAGCAATGGTCATTCTTAGTGCGGTATTTGGTTCAGCGCTTAGAGTTAGTGAAATGATAACTGGGGCAATTAGCACCGAAACCAAGTTCATTACCTTGATTAATGGGTTAATTGCAGGACCTGCAGTATCTTTGAATGGATCGCCAACGGTGTCACCAATAACCGTTGCAGCATGTGCTTGTGAACCTTTACCACCATGCACACCATCTTCAACAAGTTTCTTAGCGTTATCCCATGCGCCACCTGAGTTTGATAGGAACACAGCCATCAACGTACCGGCACCAATTGCGCCAGCAAGATAAGAAGCAAGTGCGCCAACACCAAGGCCGAAACCAACTGCGATTGGAGCTAGCACGGCAAGTAAGCCTGGCGTGATTAACTCTCGCAATGAATCCTTGGTGCAGATATCAACTACCCGGCCATACTCTGGTCGTTCGGTGCCATTCATGATGCCAGGACGAGTTGCAAACTGATTGCGAACTTCGAATACCACCGCACCAGCAGCACGAGAAACGGCATTTACTGCAAGGGATGAGAACAAGAACACGACCGAGGCGCCAATTAACAAACCAAATAGTGAGTTTGGCTTGGTTACGTTAAACGCATCAAGCAAGTCAAACTCAGCACCTAATTCGTTTACAGCTTGAATAATGGCATCACGGTAAGCACCAAATAGCGCAGTTGCAGCTAAGACTGCAGTTGCAATAGCAATACCTTTCGTAATTGCCTTTGTGGTGTTTCCAACGGCATCAAGCTCAGTGAGAATCTGAGCTGCTTCGCCGTGGACGTCACCTGACATCTCAGCAATACCCTGAGCGTTATCACTAACTGGACCAAAGGTGTCCATTGCCACAATAACGCCGACGGTGGTTAGCAAACCAGTTCCAGCCAACGCAATTGCGAACAATGAAAGTGCAATAGATGCGCCACCTAATAAGAATGCGCCATAAACTGCAGCACCAATAATTACTGCGGTAACAACTGCTGATTCCAAACCAATTGCGATACCAGAAAGCACGACAGTTGCTGGACCAGTCAACGATGATTTACCAATGTCCTGAACTGGCTTCTTGTCGGTTCCAGTGTAATAACCAGTAACTCGCAAAATAATTGCAGCAAGGGCAATGCCAAGAATTACTGAAACTGTAGCTATCAATCTTGGATCACCATCAAGGCTAGTAATTTCCTCTGATACCCCAGCAAATTGTGCAAATGTTGCTGGTAGATAGACATAAGAAGCAATTGTTGAAAGAGTTGCTGAGATTACCGCTGAAATAGCAAAACCACGGTTAATTGCCTTAAGTCCATTTTCACCCTGGCGAGGCTTAGTGACGTAGACGCCAATAATTGCGGTGATAACACCAATTGCCGGAATGATAAGTGGGAAGACTAAGCCTTCAACACCAAATGCAACTTTACCGAGAATTAATGCGGCAACCAAAGTTACGGCGTATGACTCAAACAAGTCAGCGGCCATACCGGCGCAGTCACCTACGTTGTCACCAACGTTGTCTGCAATTGTCGCTGCGTTGCGAGGATCATCTTCTGGAATTCCTTGCTCAACTTTTCCAACCAAGTCAGCACCGACGTCAGCAGCCTTAGTAAAGATACCGCCACCAACGCGCATGAACATGGCAACCATTGCGGCACCAAAACCAAAACCTTCAAGCACTTTGGCAGCTTCGCCTTGATAAAACAGCACTACAGCGGCAGCACCTAATAAACCAAGACCAACAGTTGCCATACCAACAGCGCCACCAGTTCGGAACGCAACGCGAGTTGCGCGATCAATTCCACTGTCTTTAGCGGCAGCTGCAACACGAACGTTTGCTTTCACCGCAAGTGACATACCGAAGTAGCCAATGAATGCGGAGAACAACGCACCAAGTACGAAGAATATGGAGCGACCGATGCGAACATCCATAGTTCCTGGCAGCACAAAAAGCAGACCAAAAATTAGAACTACGAATACAGCTAAGGTTTTAAATTGTCTGGCAAGATATGCCGCAGCACCTTCTTGAACGGCTCTTGCAATTTCTTGCATTTTTTCAGTTCCTTCGCCGAAAGCAAGTACTTCACGACGGAAAACCAAAGCCATTACAAGCGCTAGGGCTGAGATAACTGCTACGACCAAAACTAGTGTTTGGTTGCTGCCGGTAATGGCGATATCACTTGCGCCAGCGGCAGTCAGGGTCGAGCGAAACATGTTCCTCCTTGGAAGGCCTACGAAATTGGTCGAGGGCCTGACGACCACCCAGTCTGACTGGGGGTGCGTAGGGGGGTGAGTCTAACCAGTGCCGCGGCTTGCTTGGGATTACCTGCGAGTTCGACTTTTAGCGTATCTTGGGCCATATCACCTAGGAGCAAAATCCGTGACTGATCCCAGCTATCAACTATCAGCAGCAGTTGAGGCTGCGTTGGCTGAATACACCGGGCTGGCGGTGATTGTGGCGTGCAGTGGTGGGCCGGATTCGGTAGCGCTCACGCTTACGGCGGCGAAATTGGCACCAAAACATAATTGGCAACTTCAGGTAGTGATTGTTGATCATGGTTGGAGTGAATTATCAGCAGTCAATGCGCAATTTGCGGCTGATCAACTAAGGGAACATGGCGTTACTCAAGTTGAGATTGTTGCTGCACCTCAGACACCAGCGGAGAATCGCGAAGCGGCAGCGCGAGAAATTCGCTATCAGATTCTGCAGCGCAAGAGTGATGAATTAAATGGTGCACCAGTTTTACTTGGCCATACCAAAGATGATCAAGCCGAAACAGTTTTGATGCGGTTAGTTCGAGGGGCGGGCAGTAAAGCGCTAGCCGGCATGGCTCCGATTCGGGGAATTTTTATTAGGCCACTTTTAGAACTTGACCGTGCCGTTGTGCATGCCGCAATTCCAGAAACATTTTCAGTAATTGAAGATCCAGCAAATCAAGACGACAGTTACCTTCGCGTTCGGGTAAGAAAAACAGTGCTGCCAGTTATGCAAGCTGAATTAGGTGAGGATGTTGTAGCCGGACTTGTGCGTTCAGCCCAATTACTCCGAGTAGATAGTGAATATTTTGTGATTGAAACATTAAAGCAATTTAATAACTGTGTAATTGATAATCACTTAGATATTCCAGCGCTGGAAAAACTCCACACTGCTATTCGGACTCGAGTGATTCAACATTGGCTATCGCAAACTGGGGTGCCAACTGGTAGTTTGCATCAGATTCATATCAAGACGGTGGATGATTTAGTCACCAATTGGCATGGTCAAAAAGAAATTAACTTGCCGGGCGGGTTTAGTGTGAAACGCAGTGGCAACAGGCTTACTATCTCGCACTAACTGGGAGGGTAAATGGAATCAGCACAGGTAAGTAGTGAATTGAACAAAGTTCTTTTGACCGAGGCGCAAATTCAAGATCGACTTAAAGAATTAGCAATTGCAGTGGAGACTGATTACCAAGACAAAGACTTGTTATTAGTTGGGGTGCTCAAAGGCGCTGTGGTTCTGATGGCTGACTTCATTCGTTGCCTAACCCGGCATGCTGACACTGATTGGATGGCAGTTTCGTCATATGGATCTGGCACTAAATCCAGCGGTGTGGTGCGAATAAATAAGGACTTAGATCAGGATGTTATTGGTCGAGATGTTTTAATCATTGAAGACATTATTGATAGTGGTTTAACTTTGAATTGGCTAGTTTCAAATTTGCGTTCACGTGGAGCGCGCAGCGTTGAAGTTCTAACGTTACTTCGCAAGCCAGATGCAGCAAAAGTGTCAGTAGTTGTTAAGTATGTGGGTTTTGATATACCTAATGACTTTGTTGTTGGCTATGGCCTTGATTTTGCAGAAAAATATCGCAATTTACGCGATGTCGCGGTGCTCGCCCCTCACATGTACTCCTAAGGGTGCCAACTCTTATGAGGTGGATTACCGTTAGCCTCTAGATTGATAGCAATACCTAGTAGCAGAGGTTAAGGAAATTGACGCAGCAGCAAACTGAGAAAAAGCCGGATAAGAAAAAGCGAACTCGTCGAGGAGCGCTGATTTGGATCTTGGTTGGAACGCTGCTGCTGTTGATCGGAAGCAACTTAGTTTCACAAGCTACCGGCCCAACCCGCATTGATACCAGCGAAGCCCTTTCGCTAATCCGCGGTAATCAGGTCAGTAGCGCGGTAATTGTTGATCGTGATCAACGACTAGAACTTGAGCTTAAAGATGGGCGCTCTGCCATTACTGATTTTGTAACTGGGCAAGGATTAGTCCTACAACAGGAACTACAAACTCAAGTTGAAGCTGGCCGAATGTCAAATGGTTATACCGTTAAAGTTCCATCGCAAAATATTTTGGTTTCAATTCTTATCTCATTGTTACCAATTGCCATAATTATTTTCCTGCTTTTCTTCTTCATGAACCGAATGCAAGGCGGCGGCAGGTTAATGAATTTCGGTAAGAGCCGGGCAAAACAGATAACAAAAGATATGCCAAAAACTACATTTGCAGATGTTGCTGGAGCTGATGAAGCGGTTGAAGAATTAACAGAAATTAAAGACTTTCTTGCTGATCCAGAGCGATTTAAGAAAATGGGTGCAAAAATTCCAAAAGGCGTTTTGCTTTATGGGCCGCCTGGAACTGGTAAAACATTGTTAGCACGAGCTGTTGCAGGTGAAGCTGGTGTGCCCTTCTTCTCGATCTCAGGATCTGATTTTGTTGAAATGTTCGTTGGTGTTGGTGCCAGCCGAGTTAGAGATTTGTTTGAGCAGGCAAAAGCAAATGCCCCCGCGATTATTTTCATAGATGAAATTGATGCGGTTGGTCGACAGCGCGGTGCTGGGTTAGGTGGCGGCCATGACGAGCGCGAACAAACACTGAACCAAATGTTAGTTGAGATGGACGGCTTTGATGACAAGGGAACAGTAATCATGATTGCTGCCACAAACCGACCAGACATTTTAGATCCAGCACTATTGCGACCAGGTCGATTCGATCGTCAAATTGCCGTAGAGCGACCAGACTTAACAGGCCGGGAACAAATTCTAAAAGTTCATGCTCAAGGCAAACCGTTGAGCGAAGATGTTGATTTACTAGCAGTAGCTCGTCGAACTCCTGGTTTCACTGGTGCCGATTTGGCAAATGTGCTCAATGAAGCAGCACTGCTGGGTGCCCGAGTTAATCAAGAAAAAATCACTAATGAATTGTTAGATGAGGCAATCGATCGCGTGATGGCGGGCCCACAAAAGCGCACGCGATTAATGGACGACAAAGAACGATTAGTTACGGCATATCATGAAGGCGGACATGCGTTAGTTGCTGCTGCATTACCAACTAGTGATCCAGTCCATAAGGTAACGATTATGCCGCGCGGTAGAGCGCTTGGTTACACCATGGTGCTGCCCGATCAAGAAAAATATTCAACTACTCGAAATGAGATGTTAGACAAATTAGCGTATATGTTAGGTGGCAGAGCTGCCGAGGAAATGGTTTTTCACGACCCAACTACTGGCGCAAGCAACGATATTGAGAAAGCAACGTCATTAGCTCGCGCAATGGTTACGCAATACGGTATGACCGAGCGCCTTGGTGCAATTAAATACGGCCGCGATGGAGCAGATCCATTTTTTGGTCGAGAATTCACTCAGCATCGAGATTATTCTGAGGATATCGCGGCAGCAATTGATGATGAAGTACGAAAGCTGATTGAAACAGCGCATCATGAAGCTTACGAGATCTTGAGTGAGAATCGCGTTGTGCTAGATGCACTAGTAGTAGCTTTGATGGAAAAAGAAACTTTGGACAAAGCTGAGGTTGCAAAAATATTTGAGCCGCTGATTCGACGCGAACATCGTGCTGCCTGGACTGGAAGTGACAAACGAATTCCAAGCCAGCTTCCCCCAGTTGTTGTACCAGCAAAATCAGATTTGAATGGCAGCGCTCAAATGAGTGAACATGAATAGTGAACATCCAATTCAAACGGGAATCGATACGGCTCGAATTGAGCATGCAGTAACAGAATTGCTCCTTGCCATTGGGGAAAATCCAACCAGGGATGGTTTAGTCAATACTCCAGCCCGCGTGGCTCGGGCGTATCAAGAAATCTTTGCCGGAATTCACACCGATCCAGCTGAAGTGCTAACCACTAATTTTGATTTGGGCCATGAGGAATTAGTGTTAGTAAAAGGAATTGAATTTCATTCGGTGTGCGAACACCATCTATTGCCATTTTTTGGGCTTGCGCATGTCGCTTATCTGCCAGGATATGGTGGCAAAATAACCGGATTATCTAAATTGGCTCGTGTGGTTGATTTGTTTGCCAAGCGACCTCAAGTACAGGAGCGATTGACGACTCAAATTGCAGATGCAATTGAAGACAGACTGCAACCATCTGGTGTTGTGGTTATTTTAGAAGCGGAACATTTATGCATGTCGATGCGTGGCATTAAAAAAACCAGTGCAATTACGGTAACTAGTACCGCCCGTGGTTCACTTAAAGAGGAGCCAGCTCGATCTGAAGTGATGAACTTAATCCGAAATTCTTAATATGAATCATCCAGCAGGTTTACCGGATGCCATAGCTCAATTAAATCGAACTTTAATTTTTGGCATCCTAAATGTCACTCCTGATTCATTTTCAGATGGTGGAAAATTCTTGGATCCAACTAGTGCCATAAATCATGCAAAGCAATTAGTGGCTGACGGTGCAGATGTAATTGATGTGGGTGGCGAATCAACCAGGCCAGGCGCGGAGCGTATTTCAACTGCTGATGAGTTAGCCCGAGTTATTCCGGTAATTCAACAGGTAAGTCAATTTGCCACGGTATCAATTGACACTATGCGCGCTGAAGTTGCGGCAGCTGCTGTAGCTGCCGGAGCCAAAATAGTTAACGATGTCAGTGGCGGCTTAGCGGATGCTGAGATGGTATTTGCGGTAGCTGAACTGCAAGTGCCTTATGTTTGTATGCACTGGCGTAACCATTCAGCTGATATGTACGAGAATGCTAAGTATGACAGCGTGGTGCTAGAAGTAATTGAAGAATTAGAACAACGAGTTGCTGTGGCGATGGGTGCCGGAATTGAAAAGGAGCGCATCATTCTGGATCCAGGACTGGGCTTTGCCAAACTGCCAGAGCACAACTGGCAGTTAGTTGCAGAAATAACAACCTTGAATTCGCTCGGATTCCCGCTTTTAGTCGGTGCATCTAGAAAAAAATTCTTGCGGGAACTTGGGGTAGATCAGGACGCTGCAACACATGCGCTGAATGCCTATTTGGCAGCAAATAGAATTTGGGCGGTACGAGTACATGACGTTGTTGGAACTGCAACTGCGATAACGGCGTTAGCTGAAGTTATGGAAACTAATGAGTGAAATTATCACGCTAACAGGGATATCCGAGTATGGCCGCCATGGTGTTTATCCACACGAAAAGCAAAATAAGCAAAATTTCATTGTAGATCTAATTCTTGACGTTAAGCGAATCAGTGAGGCCGACCAACTAGAAACTACCGTTGATTATGCTGTGTTAAGTGGTGCAGTAAGAGAAATTGTTGCAAGTACTGAATTTGATCTGATTGAAAGTTTAGCTGCTGCCATTGCAGCGTATTGCATTCAGAATCAACTAATTCACAAAGTTACCGTAATAGTACACAAGCCTGAAGCAGCTAAGTCTTTAGGAATTACTGATGTTTCGGTTTCAGTTACGAAGTTAAAGCAATGATTGCAATAATCTCAATAGGTTCAAATTTAGGGAATCGACAAGAATATTTACAGTTTGCGGTAGATCAAATTGCAGCAATATCAGAAACTTTAATCACTAAGACTTCCTCTATATATGAAACCCTACCGCAGCTCATGCTAGATCAACCCAATTTTTTTAACGCGATTATTGAAGTTGAATCTGAACTGACGCCATTAGAGCTTTTAGCTGAATTAAAAAAAATAGAGTTAGCCGCAAAGCGAGAGCGGGGAATTCCAAACGGACCACGCACATTAGATACTGACATTATTTATTGTTCTGAACTTCCAGTTGACACAACTGAATTGCAACTTCCACACCCAAGAGCACACCAACGACAATTTGTATTGTTGCCCTGGCTGGAGATTGATCCGGATGCAATTTTGGGTGATCTAGGCAGCGTGGCTGATTTGAGTGCAAAGTTGGGAGATCAAGGCGTGGTAAAAATTATGGGACTGAGGTTGGTATGACACCAACTAAGTTTTCCAATTTACTTAAGCTATTTGTTGTAACTGCCTGGTTGGTAGGTGCGCTAGTTCATATTCTGCGCGAGCAGTTTCAAGTATTCATCCAAGTGCCGCTAAATCTGCCTATTGCGTTACTGAGTTTAATTGTGGCGATATCAAGTTGGACGATCTTGGCTAAGAATCGAATTTCAGGTCCGGCAAAAACATTTACTCCGCTTCAATCGGCCCGAACAGCTGCGTTGGCGCTCGCTGGCTCGCGAACTGGATCCTTATTAGCTGGCGGGGGTGCGGGCACTCTAATAAGTTATTGGTTTGCGTCGCCAACTGCAGCGAATACTGATCGAATACAAGTTCTAGCAGCAACTGTGATAACTGGATTACTTTTGACTGCAATTTCATTATTGCTCGAACGGATTTGTTTGGTACCAGAGCAGAAGGACGACAAGTGAAGAGTGTCCAAAGTATTGAGGAACTTACTTCATCTTTACGCACAACACCAAGAGTTTTTGTTCCAACCATGGGTGCACTTCATGCTGGCCATGGTGAGTTAATTCGAGTAGCTCGCACAATAGCTGGTACCGATGGTCAGGTAGTAGTTTCGATTTTTGTTAACCCGTTGCAGTTTGGTCCATCTGAAGACTTTAATAAATATCCAAGAACGCAAGAAGATGACAAAGCGTTAGCAGCGGAATATGGAGCGGATTTAGTTTGGTTTCCAGAATCTTCAGAGTTGTTAAGTCCCGAAATGACCAAATTGAAAAGTCCATCGTTTGGAAATACCTTGGAAGGAAAACAACGTCATGGCCATTTTGATGGTGTATTGACGATTGTTAATCGACTTTTTGAGATTGTTTCACCAACTCATGCCATTTTTGGTGTAAAAGATCTACAGCAACTCATTTTGGTAAGGGATATGGCGGCGGCGCGTTTTCCAAACTTAGAAATAGTTCCAGTTGAAACAATTCGTACCGATTCAGGTTTAGCAATGAGTAGTAGAAATAAGTATTTGAACGAATCTGAGATTCAATTAGCATCTCAGATCAACAAAGCCCTAAATTTTGCGGCTTTACAACCCGACCCAGTTGCAAGTTTTTACGAAAAAGTTAATGCGGTTGGGATTTCAGCTGATCAAATTGATTACGCTGAGATCGTACCGATGCCGCTCAATTGCAGAGATTTAGGAAATCGGCGGCTAGTTGTAGCGGTGCGGGTGGGGCAACCCCGGCTACTCGATAATATTGCGCTCAATTAGGGGGCAGCATGTTGCTGGCAATCGACGTTGGTAACACCAACATTGTGCTTGGACTTTACGATGGCGCGAAGTTAACCAAGTCATGGCGAATAAAAACCGATGCTTATGCCACGGCAGATGAGTATGCGATTCAATTGCGTGCTTTGACTGCTAACTCACCAACCATTACTGGAATTGCGTTATGCAGCACAGTTCCTAACGTGCTGCGCGAGATGCGCGAGATGATCAAGCGAGAATTTGCCAATATCAAGTCAGTTATTGTGGAACCTGGCATCAAAACCGGAGTCTCGATTGCTACCGATAATCCAAAAGAGGTTGGAACTGATCGAATTGTTAATTCATTAGCAGTGTTTCAACGTCATGGTGGGCCTTCTATAGTTGTTGATTTCGGTACATCAACAAATCTCGATGTTGTCAATAAAGATGGTGACTTTATTGGCGGTGCGCTTGCACCTGGCATTGAAATCAGCATTGACGCGTTAGCGACACGAGCTGCGGCACTTAGAAAAATTGAATTGGTAAAACCCAGAGCGGCAATTGGTAGAAATACGGTTGAGGCACTTCAGTCTGGTGCGTTTTATGGGTTTGCTGGCCAGGTGGATAGATTGGTCAATCAGATTATCGCTGAAATTGGTCCAGTTAAGGCAGTAGTTGCCACTGGTGGACTTGCAAGCACAGTTGTTGAAGCTTGCACCACAATTACCCACGTTGAGCCTGACCTAACTCTCGAGGGCTTGCGTTTAGTATTCGAACGTAACTAAATCCAACCGAAGCGAGATACCGTTAGCCAATGGAAAACCGAACTGAATTAGATGAGCAAGCGCAGATCCGGCTTGAAAAATTAACCAGATTTCGTGCCACTGGTGTGGACCCATATCCACATAATGCACCGCGCACAAATCTAATTTCCGAGATTCGACAGCAGCATGGGCACTTAACCGAAGATGCTCAAACTGGAATTAAAGTTTCCATCGCTGGCCGAGTAATGCTGAATCGAATTGCTGGAAAACTTATTTTTGCAACATTGCGTGATGGCAGTGCAGACATACAGATCATGCTAACCGCAGATGTTTCTGGTGAAGCAACTTTAGATCTGTGGAAAGAGTTTGTTGATCTGGGTGACCAGGTAAGCGTGACCGGTGAAGTTGTAACTACTAAACGTGGCGAACTTACCGTAAGAGCGGAGAATTGGGTGCTTACCGCAAAGTGCCTTCATCCACTCCCAGATAAACACAAAGGCTTAGCTGACCCAGAGGCGCGAGTGAGGCAGCGTTATTTGGATTTGATTGTGCGACCTGAATCTCGACGATTAGTTAAATTGCGAAGTGATGCAGTAGCGAGCGTTCGAGAGCAATTGCGTGGCAGAGGTTTCACTGAAGTTGAGACACCAATGTTGCAGGTTATGCACGGCGGCGCAAATGCTCGTCCATTTATAACTCATATAAATGCTTACGACATGAAAATGTATATGCGAATTGCGCCGGAGTTATATTTGAAGAGATTGCTTGTTGGTGGCATTGAAAAGATATTTGAGATCAATCGAAATTTCAGGAATGAAGGTGCAGATTCATCTCATAATCCTGAATTTACAATGTTGGAAATGTATGAAGCATTTGGTGATTACACCACCATGGCAGAGTTAACCAAAGAATTAGTTATGAGTGCGGCCATAGCAGTTTATGGTTCAACGGTTGTTCAGCATGAAGATGAAGACGGAAACATTGTTGAACATGATTTAGCTAATGGCTGGCAATCAATCCCAGTTTGTACGGCAATTAGCCAAGCGGCTGGTGAAGAAGTTTCAGTAGATACTGATCCGGCAAAACTAAAGTCACTAGCGGCTAAGTTAGGTATAGCACTGAAGCCAGATTGGGAAATTGGCCAAATCATTTTGGAACTCTATGAGCATCTCGCTGAGGCAAAGACAGTGCTACCGACTTTCTACACCGATTTCCCACAATCAGTTTCACCACTTACTAAAGCTCATCGTGAAAACAAATTACTTGCTGAAAAATGGGATTTAGTAACTTTTGGATTTGAGTTAGCAACTGGATATTCGGAACTAAATGATCCACACGATCAGCGGGATCGATTTGCGGCTCAACAAGCATTGGCTGCTGCTGGTGATGATGAAGCGATGCGAATGGATGAAGACTTTATTCGGGCATTGGAATATGGCATGCCGCCAGCAGGTGGTCAAGGCATGGGAATTGAACGATTGCTAATGGCATTAACTGGCAAAGGCATTCGTGACACCATTTTGTTTCCACTGGTGAAGCCAATCAACCATGACTGAAGTAACCCTCAGGCCGGCAAAAACGGCTGATGTTGAATTCATTAGATCTCTAATTGGTCAATATGCACCAGAGCGGCGCATGCTTCGAAAAGAAATAATTACGCTCTATGAAGATATTCAAGAATTTGTTATTGCTGAGATTGCTGGAAAGCCAGTTGGCTATGGTGCGTTACATGTGCTCTGGGAAGATTTGGCTGAAGTTCGTAGTGTAGCTGTTTTGCCAGAACTGAAACGCACTGGTGTTGGTAGAGCAGTTGTGTCGCACTTATTGAGTCGTGCGAAGCAGTTAGGGATTAGAAGAGTTTTTTGTTTGACTTTTGAAGTTGATTTTTTCGCAAGTTTTGGCTTCTTGCCAACAGATGGACCAATTGTTGACCATGATATTTATGTCCAGATGTTAAAGTCAGAAGACGAGGGTGTTGCAGAATTTCTCGATTTAGAACGAGTAAAGCCAAACACCTTGGGCAACACTCGCATGCTGTTGGTGCTGCCAGAAAATTAATCAGCCAGTATTGCGCAAACCGCTTGCAATACCGTTTATTGTGGTGAGTAGTGCGCGGGATAACTGAGGATTTACATCAGCACTGCCGCGCTGTCTTGCCAACAAATCAACTTGCAACATGTGCAATGGCAATAGATAACGATCTCGAATCCGAAGAGTTTGAGCAAGCGCTTGTTGATCAGAAAGCAGCGTATCTAACCCAGTTACCCAAAGTACTTGTTTTACCGTTTCGTCATACTCGTTATGAATAATCTCGAAGAGCTCTTGTTCTTCTTTGTTAACCAATTTAGTTACATAGCGCTCAGCAATCACCATATCTGTCTTTGCTAGTGTCATTCGGACATTCGATAAGAAGTTAGACATGAAAGACCAGTTTTTATGCATTGCTCGGAGTTCATCACCAGCTCCCATTGCTCTGGCATGCGCAATTGCGCTACCTACGCCAAACCATCCCGGCACAATTTGGCGGGACTGCGTCCAGCCAAACACCCATGGAATAGCTCGCAAATCTTCCACCCCAGCATCTTTATTTGATCGTCGTGATGGACGAGAACCTAAGTGCATAGCCGCTAACTGTTCCACCGGAGTGGATTGGTGAAAATATGCTGGCAGAAGTGGATGATCAAAAAGCGAACGATACTTTTTAAAAGCCTCTTCTGAGATTTCATTTGTGATTGGATCCCAGCGCGATAGCTCTTCATTAGAAGTTGTCGGATCTCGATGCAGCAATGATGCATCTATCGTTGCAGCAACAAGCAATTCTAAATTTTCTTGCGCTAATTTAGGTAACAAGTACTTATCACTGATAACTTCGCCTTGTTCAGTTAATTTAATCTGGCCGTCAAGTACGCCAGCTGCTTGCGACATGATTGCTTCATAAGTAGGACCGCCGCCACGACCCACTGTGCCACCTCGGCCATGGAACAAAATTAAATTGACACCAAACTTTGCAGCAATATCTCGAAGTTCGCGTTGTGCTTGATGAATCTGCCACTGCGAGGTAGTGATTCCGGCATCTTTGTTGCTATCCGAATAACCCAGCATTACTTCTTGCGAATTGCCGCGTAGCGTGACTATTTGTCTATATTCCTTGATGGAAAGCATCTGATCTAGCAGATCGCCCGCCATCTTTAATTCTCTTACCGTTTCAAATAACGGCACAAAACCAACCTGAGCTCGATTAGCACGCAGATCAATCAAGCCAGCTTGAGTTGCTAAATAAACTGCTGCCATCACATCATCAACACCTTTAGTCATCGAGATGATGTATGACTCAATTACATCTTCGCCATGTCGCGCTTTGATTTCAGAAATGGCATTAAAAGTATCGAAAGTTTTCCTTGCCCCTTCGGATAGCAAAGGTTTACTCGATTTAACTAGATTTTCAATGATCAGCTTTGTTCGTTCAGTATCTGATGCCGCCTGGTAATTTGGTAGAAATTCAGATACTGCCTGAGTGTGCGCTGCAGCATGCTCTCTGACATCAAGAATTGCAAGTGTGCTACCGAACGCCGATATGGTTCGAATTGATCGATCAATAGACCCTGTTGCTGCTAACGATTTGGTAGCCACGAGCGATCGTTGCAAAATTTGCAGATCAGCAATTACATCGTGAAATGTTCGATAATCGGTTTTACCATCTAATTGAGAATCATTAGCCAACTTAGTAAGAGTCAATTCCAATTTCTTTCGCATAACCATAGTTTTGAGCCGATACGGTTCTTCTGCGTTCAAGCGACGATATCGATTTTCAATTGCCAGGTTCTCTAAATCAGCAGCAAGTGAATCCAATAATTCTGAAGTGTTAGAGCTTAATCTTTCACTTAAACTTAATTGATCCGATAAGCGCTTAATGATTCGATCAAATTCTGAAATTGCGGTACGACGAGAAATTTCAACCACTTCTCTGGTGGTATCTGGCGTAACGAACGGATTCCCATCTCGGTCACCACCAATCCAACTGCCAATTGATAATGGTTGATTAGTTGCCGGAATCTCGACATTGAGCGATTGGGCAGTAGTCTTTAATTCATCCAATACCTCAGTTAATGGCCCTTTAGTTAATGCATCAAAGTAGAACAAGATATTTCTGGCCTCGTCTAAGACTTCTGGTTTTTCTAAGCGCAGTTCATCGGTTTGCCATAGCAAATCAATGGTTTCTGCTAATCGTTGTTGTCGGGTAGCTGATTCTGGAAGTTCAAGTAAATTTGCGATGAATCGCAATTTCACCAAAATAGTCCGTCTCGTTGCTTCGGTTGGGTGTGCGGTAAATACTGGTCGCACTTTTAATCTGGAAAAAGTTTGTTGAACCAACTCATGTGGCAGATTGGCTAATTTAATTCTATGTTCAACTCGCTTGAGCCAGCCACCATACTCGCGGCGAGCAGCAGTTAAGGCGGCTGCGCGATGAACTTGTTCGGCCATATTTGCTAAGTGGAAATAAAGCGAGAACGCACGTGCCAACGGAATAGCAGTTTCCGCTGATTCATGTGAGAGAAAGTCAAAAACTTTTTCTGGTTGTTCTGCCGATAGCGAACGAACTACTTCGACCTTGTCATACAGATCTTGCCCGGCATGCCGAATTAATGTTTCACCCAACATTCGCCCCAGCATGCGAATATCTGCACGCAGCGCCTCAGATTGGGCGATTGCCGCGCCAATGGTTAACTCGGAGGGGGCATCGCCTAGGTTCGGGGTGTTCATCAGGGGTAAGCCTAGGCGTAGGGGGCGGGGGTGCCCCTCGGTCGTGGAAAATGGGTTTTGCGCCTACTATCTAGGCATAGAAATAGCGCAGGAGCAGCCCAATGTTTGAACGATTTACAGATCGAGCCCGTCGGGTGGTCGTGCTTGCCCAAGAAGAGGCACGCATGCTGAACCACAATTACATCGGCACCGAGCACATTTTGCTGGGGTTGATTCATGAAGGTGAAGGCGTTGCGGCTAAGTCACTGGAGAGTTTAGAAATTCGACTTGAGCAAGTACGAGCACAAGTTGAAGAAATTATTGGTCCAGGTCAGCAAGCGCCAAGTGGACATATTCCATTTACGCCACGTGCAAAAAAAGTTTTGGAATTATCACTACGTGAAGCCTTGCAATTAGGACATAACTACATCGGCACTGAACACATCCTGCTTGGCCTAATTCGTGAAGGTGAAGGTGTTGCTGCACAAGTGTTAGTTAAGTTGGGGGCAGATTTACATCGCGTTCGCCAGCAAGTAATTCAATTACTAAGTGGCTACCAAGGAAAAGAACCAGCAACTTCAGGCGGCCCAACTGAGGGAACCCCATCTACTTCATTGGTGCTTGATCAATTTGGTCGCAACTTGACTCAAGCTGCACGTGAAGGTTCGCTAGATCCAGTTATTGGTCGTGAAAAAGAAATTGAACGAGTGATGCAAGTGCTCTCTCGTCGTACTAAAAACAATCCAGTCCTAATTGGCGAGCCAGGCGTTGGCAAGACTGCTGTTGTAGAAGGTTTAGCGCAAAATGTAGTTCGTGGCGAGGTACCTGAAACACTCAAAGACAAGCAGATCTATTCCCTAGATCTTGGTGCGTTAGTTGCCGGTTCCAGATACCGCGGCGATTTTGAAGAGCGCTTAAAGAAAGTTTTGAAAGAAATCAGAACTCGCGGTGACATCATTTTGTTCATTGATGAAATTCACACGTTGGTTGGTGCCGGTGCTGCCGAAGGTGCAATTGATGCGGCCAGCATTCTTAAGCCAATGTTGGCCCGAGGCGAACTCCAAACCATTGGTGCGACCACATTAGATGAATATCGCAAACACATTGAAAAAGATGCGGCACTCGAGCGACGATTCCAACCAATTCAAGTTGCTGAGCCATCACTTGCGCACAGCATTGAAATTCTTAAGGGATTGCGTGATCGTTATGAGACTCATCACCGAGTAACAATCACTGATGCTGCCCTTGTGGCAGCAGCAACACTCGCTGATCGATACATCAACGATCGATTCCTACCAGACAAAGCAATTGATTTAATTGATGAAGCTGGTTCTAGATTGCGTATTCGTCGTATGACTGCACCCCCAGATCTTCGCGAATTCGATACCCGAATTTCAGAGGCACGTCGCGAAAAGGAAAGTGCAATTGATGCGCAAGACTTTGAAAAAGCTGCATCACTTCGGGATAAAGAGAAGCAATTAATTGCAGCCAAAGCTGAGCGAGAGCGCGAGTGGAAGTCTGGCGATCTTGATGTTGTTGCTGAAGTTGATGAAGAGTTAATTGCTGAAGTGCTCGCAACTGCTACCGGAATTCCAATTGTTAAGTTGACTGAAGAAGAATCACAGCGCTTAATGCGGATGGAAGATGAACTTCACAAGCGAGTAATTGGCCAGAACGACGCCATCATTGCGCTGAGCAAAGCGATTCGTCGAACTCGTGCTGGATTGAAAGATCCAAAACGACCAGGCGGATCATTTATCTTCGCCGGACCTTCTGGTGTTGGTAAAACTGAGTTGAGCAAAGCACTATCGGAATTCCTGTTTGGCGACGAGTCATCATTAATTCAGTTAGACATGAGTGAATACTCGGAGAAACACACGGTTTCTCGACTATTTGGGTCACCACCAGGATATGTTGGCTACGAAGAAGGTGGCCAGCTAACGGAAAAGGTTCGTCGACGTCCATTCTCGGTAGTGCTGTTTGATGAAATTGAAAAAGCACATCCAGATATCTTCAATTCACTTCTGCAGATTTTGGAAGACGGTCGATTGACTGATGCTCAAGGTCGAGTAGTTGATTTCAAGAACACGGTAATCATCATGACTACAAACCTAGGTTCACGCGACATCATGAAGGGTGCCGGCTTGGGCTTTGCTAACGTGAATGATGATAAGACAAACTATGAACGGATGAAGCTAAAAGTCAATGAAGAGTTGAAGCAGCACTTCCGCCCTGAATTCCTGAACCGAATTGATGACATTGTCGTATTCCATCAGTTAACTGAAGCTGAGATTGTCAACATAGTTGATTTGATGTTGGCCAAAGTCGATGAGCGCTTGAAGGATAAGGATATGGGCTTGGAGTTAACTCCAGCTGCAAAGGCACTCTTGGCTAAGAAGGGCTATGACCCACTGTTGGGCGCGAGACCACTTCGACGTACTGTGCAACGCGAGATCGAAGATGTGTTGAGCGAGAAGATTTTGTTCAGTGAGTTAGTGCCTGGTCAACTAGTTGTAGTTGATGCGCAAGGTGAGGGCGATGATGCTGCCTTTACGTTCGCTGGCACTGCTAAAGGTGAACTTCCTGATGTTCCCCCAGTGGAGCCAGCTGGCAGTTCTGCTGAATAATTAGAGAACTTACAAACCCCCAACTTGGATCCGAAGTTGGGGGTTTGTTATTTAGCAAGTTGATTTAGAACAGCTATTGCATCAGCTAAGTCATCTACCTGATGCACTTTTAACTTTCCGCTATAACTTGTTCCGGCTGGCACAATTGCATGCAACATTCCAAGACGCTCAGCTTCAGATAAACGGCGATTCACATTTGTAGCCCGGCGAATCTCGCCAGTTAAGCCAATCTCACCAATTGCTACCATTGTGGGATCAATTGGTTTCTCTTTTGCCGCACTTGCAATACTTAGCGCGATTGCGAGATCAGCGGCAGGCTCAACAATTTTTAATCCGCCAACTGTTGCAACATAACAGTCATCCTTGGCAACCTTGATACCAGCTTTTCGCTCTAATACGGCGAGCACCATAGATACCCGAGCTGAATCAACTCCGCTAGTTGCCCGTCGAGGTGAAGCTAATGAGGAAGTTGCAACTAATGCTTGCAATTCAGTTATTAGTGGTCGCTGCCCTTCCATGCTGACTGTTAAACAGGTGCCAGCAATTGGTTCTTTGCGACTAGTGCGGAATAGTTCGCTGGGATCTTTAACTTCAACTAAGCCAGATTCTGCTAAATCAAAACAACCGATTTCATCAGTTGCTCCATATCTATTTTTAACAGATCTTAGGATTCGCAAACTGGTATGCCGGTCACCATCAAAATTAAGCACCACGTCAACAATATGTTCAAGCATGCGAGGACCAGCAATAGTTCCTTCCTTGGTGACATGGCCAACCAAGATGATTGCAGTTTGGGAGCGCTTAGCAGCACTAATTAATGCAGCTGCCGATTCGCGTACTTGCGCGACACCACCGGCAGCACCATCTAATTCACTAGAAGAGATCGTTTGAATTGAATCGACGATTACTAACTTTGGCTGATGATGCTCAATTAATCCTAAAATTGATGCTAAATCTGTTTCAGCCGCCAAATAAAGTCGATCATGTACGGCAGCAATTCGCTCCGCGCGCAGCTTTACTTGCGCGGCAGATTCCTCAGCAGATAAGTAGAGTGAGTCACCAACAGATTTTGCCCATGCAGCTGCAACTTCCAACAATAGAGTTGATTTACCAATACCAGGTTCGCCAGCTAACAAAATAACTGAGCCGGGCACTATTCCGCCACCGAGCACTCGGTCAAGTTCGGCAATCTGAGTGGAAGTTTTATTTGCTTCCATGATTTGGGTATCAGTAATTGGTACTGCGTATTGGGTTAACTTAACTGGTTGCGTGCTGCCTAAAGTTCGGCCAGCTTCGATCAAAGTTGACCATGCCTGGCATTCGCCGCAGCGACCTACCCACTTTGCTGACTCCCAGCCACATTCAGTGCATTTGAATTGCGATTTAGTCTTAGCCACGGGAGCAGACTACTTGCGCTCCCAGACAGCTGTCGCTGGATGAAGCGGAATCAACTTCCGTCCCTTGTTGTCGCGCACCGACTCAATTGCCGCTTCATGAGCTTTACAGTGCTCTACCAAGATGTCATAGGCCTTTTGGCTCATTAACTTAATCAAAGTGTATCGCTCAGATACATAAACTGGTTCGGCTGCGTTATGAGCTTCGGGATTACTTGAGCAATACCAATTTAGCTCAACGCCACCTTCGCCCCAACTGCGACGATCGTATTCCGTAATTAGCACAACTAGTTGTTCAGTTTTATCTTCGAATTTGCGACGCTCATAATCTCGACGAATCGGTAGCTGCCAACAAACCTCTGGTTTGAGATCTGCTGGCTGTTCGCCAATTCGCAGTGCAAGTCGATGAAAGGCACAACCATCACCACCTTCAAAGCCAGGCCGATTTAGAAAAATACAAGCGCCATCAACTACTTTAGTTTTGTCAGCACCATCTTCTTTTTCGGTCCAACCTTTTTTTATTCCAATCTCGCGGTGCTGCCAATCTTCATCAGATAATTTGGCAACCCACTTTTTTACATTTTTGTGGTCTGCCTTTTCGGAGAAGTGCGCACCATGGGTACAGCAGCCATCATTAGGTCGGCCTTTTTCAATCCCTTTACAGCCGCGGCCGTAAATGCAGTTCCATTTTGAGGTTAGCCAAGTTAAGTCAATGCGATATATCTGTAACGGCTCATCTGGGTCTTGAAATTCCACCCAGTGGCGCGGCGCGGTCAGCGAAGTTTCTTTCACGGGGAATAGCCTAGACAAGGAGTACCGTCAGCCTATGCGGCTAGGCGTGTTGGACATAGGAAGCAATACTGTGCACCTTTTGGTGTGCGATGTCGCGCCAGGTGCCGCACCACTACCCGCATTTTCAATTAAAGAGCCATTAGGACTAATCCGACATCTAACTGATAATGGTGCTTTTGATGCCAAGATGGCAAACCACTTAACTGAAGTGATTTCTGAACTTACCATTGCTGCAAAATCAAATGGTTGTCGTGAGATCTTGGCTTTTGCTACTAGCGCAATTAGAGAAGCATCAAATGGTCAAGAAGTTTTAGATAAAGTTTCGAGTAAAGCTAATCAGAAAATATCTGTGCTTTCTGGGGCAGATGAAGCACGACTTACTTTTCTAGCAACGAGACGTTGGTTTGGTTGGTCTAGCGGCACATTATTAAATCTAGATATTGGCGGCGGCTCATTTGAGTTAGCAATTGGGTTAGGCGAACTGCCTGACACTGCGTTATCACTGCCACTTGGTGCTGGTCGATTAACGAGAGACTTTAAGTTAAGTGATCCGCCAACTGCAAGGCAGTTAAATGCGCTAAATGAATACATTTATGACCAAATTGAAAACGTAATTGATGAGATAACAACTGAGCATGGTGCTGATCATGTCGTTGGCACCAGCAAAACATTTCGATCACTGGCCCGAATTGCTGGTGCTGCACCCAGTGCTGCTGGTCCATATGTGAAGCGATTATTGCCAGCGGACAAGTTGGCAAGCATTGCTTCGAAAATTTCATCGATGAGTGTGCAGCAGCGAACTACTTTGCCCGGGGTTAGTAAAGCCCGAGCCACTCAACTAGCCGCTGGTGCCATGGTGGCTGCGGCAGCGGTAGATTTGCTTGATATTGAGGAGATAGAGATCTGTCCATGGGCGCTGCGAGAGGGAATCTTGCTTCGCCACATTGATTCACTGAGTTGAACGGAGCGCAGATGCGAAACGTGGTTGTCATAGGTGTTGGTGCGATGGGTACCGCGCTAATTGCTGCCGCAAAAACAGCTGATGCCCAGTTAGAAATTTCAGTTACTGACAAAGATGAAACTAAAGTTATGGCAGCAAAGAAATCGCTCAATGTCGCATTAGCAGATGACAGCACAATTTCAAGTGCTGAATTAATCGTGATTGCTGTTAAACCGCAAGATATTTCAAAGGTGCTCATTGAATTAAATCCAAAATTGACTAAGTCACAAACCGTTTTGTCTATTGCGGCTGGAGTTACGTTAGATAAATTAACTCAACTTGTGCCAAATGCAACACCGGTGAGGTGTATGCCCAATACCCCAGCGCTAGTTGGTAGCGGCTTAAGCACTTTGTCGGTTTTAGAAAATACAGATGCAATACATCTGAAGCGAGCTACTGAGTTTTTAGCTGCCGCTGGAAAAGTTATGGTTATCCCAGAAGAACTACAAGACAGCTTTACCGCAATTCATGGCTCAGGTCCCGCTTATGTGTTTTTGTTAATCGAAGCATTAGTTGCGGCCGCAATCTCGCAGGGCATTTCTGAGGCGGATGCGACGGCGGCTGTGATTGAAACAGTCGCGGGTGCGGCAGCATTGATCGCCAAAACTGGTGAGAGTGCGAGCACGCTGCGCGAACGGGTGACATCGCCAGGAGGCACCACTGAAGCCGCGCTTAGTGTTTTTGCTGCAGGCGGGTTCAGCCAATTAGTTGCGCAGGCGGTGGCCGCAGCAAAACAACGGGCAGCCGAACTGGGGTAGCAGCAACAGCACACCCCTTGGTTTAGTAGCATTCGGCACTCAGTCCAACCCAAGAGGTGAACCGTGGGATCAGTTATCAAAAAGCGCCGCAAGCGAATGGCAAAGAAGAAGCATCGCAAGCTGCTGCGCAAGACCCGTGTTCAGCGACGTAACAAGAAGTAATTTCTGTGCCACGGGTGCAGTTAATCACTAAACCCAATTGCCATTTATGCGATAGTGCCCGCGAAGTGGTTGTCGCAGTGTGTGCCGAATTAGGCGAAAAATTCGAAGAATTAGTTGTTACCGATTATCCGCAATTAGCCGCACAACATGCCGAGTTTGTCCCAGTAGTGCTGGTTGATGGCAGCGAGATTGCGGTATGGCAAATATTGCCGCAGACCTTAATTTCCGCGCTGCAACCGCCTAAGTTGTGAGGAATTTTGATTTTTTCTAGTTTCTAATTACCGTTGCCCCTGAAACCCAGATCATCAGGAGCCATCTTGGCGCAACAGCGCACGCCCGGAAAGGCCGTTGGATTACCCGCGGCCACGGTAGAGCGGCTACCTATGTACTTGCGGGCTTTAACTGAATTTAAGTCGCGTGGGGTTGAAGTTATTTCTTCCGAAGAGTTAGCTGAAGCAGTTAACGTAACTAGCGCGCAACTTCGCAAAGATCTATCTCATCTGGGCGGCCATGGCACGCGTGGTGTTGGTTATGACGTCGTGGTTTTAATTCAAGCGCTATCTGCGACATTGGGCGTGGATAAGCAGTGGCCAATTGTAATTGTTGGTTGCGGCAATTTAGGTATGTCGCTTGCAAAATATGCTGGCTTTACTAATCGAGGTTTCAAAATATCTGCCTTATTTGATGCCGCACCAGAGATTATTGGAAAAGTTGTGGAGATTTCAGAAGGTCAAAAAATCTTCATTAAAGATGTTGCTGGTCTTTCAACTTTTATTCGAGAAAATAATATTCAAATTGCAGTTATCACTACACCAGCGGCAGCGGCACAAAGTGTTTGTGACACGTTGGTAAATGCTGGAATTTATTCCATCATGACTTTTGCGCCAGTAACCCTTGCTGTGCCAAGCGGCGTTGATGTAAGGCAGATTGATTTAGCAAGTGAACTTCAGATATTGACATTTCATGAACAAACCAAAGCAAATGAGGTAATAGCAATATGACATCCCCAAAATTCGCTGGTCGGATTTCCTTTATCGCCTTGCCAGATTGCGATCTAAAGGCGCTAACTGCAGCCGCACTTGATGCAATTAATGACGCTAAGTCGGTCATTGTTGATCCATCATTGGTTGAAGTAGTTACACCTATAGCACCAGTGGTATCGGTAGTGGGTGATCAACCAGCTGATTTAGCAAAAGCTGCAGTCGCTGCCGCAAAAGAAGGCCATGATGTGGTTCGAGTGTTTTTTGGTGATGGCATTCTGCGCGGTTCACTACATGAGGAACTGGCAATACTTCATAAGTCAGATATTGATTTTGAAATATTCCCAACTGTGCCAGTTGATTTTGCTGTGGGTTTTTATGCCGGCGCAATGTTTGATCCAGCAAAAACAGAATCCATTCATTTGTTAGATGCCAAAGACTCATATGAATTAAGCAACTACTTAGGTAATAAAACAACTTTGATTTTGCGCGGTACCACTAATGAAATAGGTCGATTTGCCTCAGATTTAGTTGCTGCCGGACGAATCGAGAATACCCCGATGGTTTTGGTGCAAAATGCAATGACACTAGATCAACGCAGTTATCGCATGACCATTGGTGATGCCGTAGATCAAATTAAGTCACATAAATTGCAAGGTCCAGCGCATGCAGTTATCTCAGAAGCTGCAGGCCAGATCAATCGCAATGCTTGGTTTGAAACTCGATCACTTTTTGGTTGGAAAGTTCTGCTGCCAAAAACCAAGGAATTCTCCGTTGACGTGCCAGCGCTATTGGCAAAAGCTGGAGCTACTTGTACTGAAGTGCCAACATTGAGCGTCGAACCACCACGGGCGCCACAACAAATGGAAAAAGCAGTTCATGGTTTGGTATCAGGCCGCTACCAATGGTTGGTATTCACCAGTCCACATGCGGTTAAGGCAATCAAAGTGAGATTAGATGAGTATGGACTTGATGCCAGAGCATTCTCCGGTATTCGAATTGGTGCGGTAGGCGCCGATACGGTAGCAATACTTAAAGAGATTGGCATTAATCCAGATTTGATTTCACCAGATGATACGAATGCTGGCCTAGCAAACCTGTGGCCAGTGTTTGATCAGTTCCAAGATCCGATGAATCGAGTTTTAATTCCGCGCGCAGATGTGGCAGTGGAATCCCTTTCAACAACCATGATTTCATTAGGCTGGGAAGTTGAAGAAATTACCGCCTTTCGTACGGTACGAGCAGCACCTCCAGCACCAGCCATTCGGGATGCAATCAAGAGCGGTGGGTTTGATGCGGTTTTGTTTAGTTCTGCTAGCACCGTTCGCAACTTAGTTGGTATTGCTGGTAAGCCGCATCCAACTACCGTTATTGCTTGCATCGGTGAGCAAACTGCACAAGCAGCACAAGAAATGGGCCTGACTGTTGATGTGTTAGCTGAAGAGACTACTTTGCCAGCAACAATTGCAGCATTAATTGAACACGGCGAAAAACTACGTCTTGCAGCAGTTGAGCAAGGTGAAGTAGTCTGGCGCCCTTCCGTTAAAAGATTAACTCGCAAACGGAGTTAAATGACTACCACTCTGGTTCATCTAGTTCGCCACGGCGAGGTATTCAACCCCGAAAAAATTCTTTATGGTCGAATTCCAGGATTTAAACTCTCTGAGCGCGGTCAAGCCATGGCAGATTTGGTGGCTGAACATTTTGCTGATGCAGACCTAACTCATTTAGCTTCCTCACCGCTAGAGCGGGCTATGCAAACTGCTGCGCCCATTGGTCGAGTGAAGAACTTGCCGATCGCAACAGATTTGAATTTGTTGGAAGCAACCAATGTTTTTGAAGGTCATCGAGTGTCCTTTTCGGACGGGGTATTGCGCAAGCCATCTTCCTGGCCGCATCTATGGAATCCATTTCGACCTAGCTGGGGCGAGCCCTATCAAGAGATATATGCTCGAATGCAGATCGCAGTTGAGTCGGCGCGTGTTGCGGCTTTAGGTCATGAGGCAGTGCTAGTTAGCCACCAATTACCGATTTGGGTGGCAAGACTTGGTTACCTAAATCACAGATTTGTCCATATACCTTCACACCGTGAGTGCAACTTAGCATCTGTCACTACACTTAAATTTCATAATGACCAGTTGGCTAGCGTCTCATATTTGGAACCGGCAGCCGCGCTCTATCACGAGTCGACCGGCGGGGTGGGTGCGTAACTCTGCTTTGAGTATTGCAGTTTTATTGGTGCTTGCTGGTTGTAGCGCTGGTGGTAGCAATAACACCGCATTTGTTTCCGGCGATGGCACCACCACAGTGTTACCAGTTGAAGAACGTGGCGAACCGCTCGAGTTATCTGGCATCACATTAACTGGTGAAGAATTATCAGTTACAGAATTTCTAGGTAAAAATGTTGTGATTAATGTTTGGGCATCTTGGTGCGCACCTTGCCGACAAGAGGCGCCGGAACTGAAGGCCTTTAATATAGAAAATCCAGAAGTTCAAATGCTAGGCATCAACACTAGAGATAATGATCCGGCGGCTCGGGCATTCGAAGAATTTTTTGGTATTACTTACCCATCAATTATTGATCCAGACGGTTCCAAGCAATTAGTTTTTCGCAATACACTTCCGATGAGCGCTATCCCAACCACAATTGTTTTGGACAAATCTGGTCGTCCGAGCGCTCGGATCTTGGGTGTGGTTTCTAGATCACTGTTGGTTCAAGTAGTTGATGAAGTAAACAATGGGTGAAGTAGTTGTAAGTGGATTCTTGCCACTGGCCATAATTGTTGCCGCACTTGCAGGTTTAGTTTCATTTCTAAGTCCATGCGTGCTGCCGCTAATACCTGGATATCTTGCCGTGCTGGGTAATTCAGTGACTAAAACAAGACCAGTATTGCCAACTTTAGTTTTCATTTTCACTTTCACGGCAATTTTTGCCTCATTTGGTTTAGCGTTTGGTCAATTGGGTTCGTATTTGATTGAGTATCAAGTTCTGTTAAATCAAATTTTTGGTGTGATTTTAATTTTACTGGGATTAGTTTTTGCTGGTTTTGGCAAAGTAACCCAGATGCAATTTAAGTTACCTTTGAAAACTGCCAATGCATCACAGCCAGTACTTCTTGGTGTGGTGTTTGCCATCGGTTGGACGCCATGTATTGGACCAACTTTGGCGGCGGTGCAGACGTTAGCGCTGACTGAAGCTACCGCAGTCAAAGGTGCGCTGCTATCAATTAGCTATGGCCTTGGCTTGGGCTTACCGTTTTTGCTGCTTTCGTTGGTAGCACATAAGTCCATCGCAATTACGCAGAAGCTAAGAGCAAGGCAGCAGTTGTTCATGCGAATCGGCAGCGGCTTTCTCATACTGCTGGGAGCATTGTTATTAACTGGCATTTGGAATGATCTGATGGCTTGGCTGCAACAGCAATATGCTGGATTTACGGTGCTGCTATGAGTGAAAATTTTGAGTTAACTCCCAAAGAATTAGGCAGATATCTGTGGCGCCAGTTAACCAGTATGCGAACCGCGCTGTTGCTACTTCTGCTATTAGTAGTGGTCTCTATTCCAGGTTCGGTGCTGCCACAGCAAAACGTCGACGCGTTTGGTGTTACGCAATGGATTGAAGATTCGCCAACGCTTGGAAACATTCTCTTAAGACTTGGCTTCTTTAATGTCTTCAGTTCCGTTTGGTTTTCTGCCGTTTATTTACTGCTTTTGATCTCTTTAGTGGGTTGTATTTTACCGAGATCAGTTAAGCATTACCATGCGCTAAAAACTCAACCACCAGCTGCACCAGCAAATTTTGAACGATTAACTCAATATGAAAATGTTGAATTAAATCAGCCATTTGATGCTTATGCGGACAAAGTTAGTGCTGGATTGGTGAAAAATAACTGGCGGGTTCGAGTCGATCGAGAGAAAAGGTACATTGCTGCTGAAAAAGGTTATTTGCGTGAAGTTGGCAACTTAGCCTTTCACTTAGCGGTAGTTGGAATTATTTTGGCAGTTGGGATTGGCGTGCTTTTCTCCTACCGAGGTCAGATGCTGGTTCGAGAAGGAACTGCAGTTGCAAGTACGCCAACTCAATTTAGTTCGTTAAGTTTTGGCACAGCTGTTGGTGTTGCAGATTTACCTGCGATAACAGTGCGACTAAATAAATTTACCGCTGAATTTGAACGCGGTGAAGTGCAGCGTGGCGCCGCGAGAGTTTTTGCCGCTGATGTTTCAGTGCAGAGTGCAACGGAAACTAGAGACTTAGTTATTGAAGTCAATAGGCCACTTCGAATAGAGGGCTCAAAATGGTTTTTGGTTGGACATGGCTATGCACCGCGAGTTGAGGTAACCGATGCTGACGGCGAAGTAATTTTTTCAGATTCAGTGATTATGTTGCCACGTGATGGCAATTTCAGTTCAGAGGGAGCCATAAAGCTGCCAGATGGTGAAAATGGATTGGGATTTATCACAGCATTTTTACCAACTGCAGATTTTTCAGGACAGCCGATTTCAATTTTCCCAAGTCCGGACAATCCAGTTTTATTGCTGGCCGCTTGGCAAGGTGATCTTGGATTGGATAGCGGTGTGCCACAAAATGTCTTTCGACTTGAAGTTGAAGGTTTAGACCGGATCGGTTTGAGCTCAATTAGGCCAGGTGAAACTTGGGAATTACCCGGCGGATTGGGCTCAGTTAAGTTTGTTGGGGTTGAGCGATTCGTCACATTTGATGTCGCGCGCAGTCCCGGTGGACCATGGGCGCTGGGATTTTCGATCTTGGCGTTAATTGGCTTAATTAGTGGACTTTATGTGAGAAGTAGGCGCATTTGGTTGAAGCAATTACCTGATGGCAGCTATCAAATTGCAGCTCTAAGTCGGAGCGATCAACCTGGATTGGATTCAGATCTGGCATTACTTAAGCAGTTATGCTCTGCCGTTGAGGAGAAACCATAAATGGACTTAGGCATAGTTAGTAATTGGTCGATTCTGATCTCGAGTGTGTTTTTGACTTTAGCAACATATGTATCATTTATTAAATTGATTGGCAGTAAGAACCCAGCCAAGTTTGCAAAGCTATCAATCTATTTAACGTACTTAGCAACTTTGTTTCTGACAGTTGGCGTAGTGACACGAGGAATTGCTGCAGCTCGCGCACCCTGGGGCAATATGTATGAATATGCCATTGCTGGCACGCTGGCGGTCTTGGTGGTCTATTTAATTGTTGCGCGTAATCAAGACCTATCTGGCATTGCAGTATTTGTGTTAATGCCAGCATTGCTTTCGTTAGGTTTGGCGCAAACGGTTCTATATGTTGCGGTATCTGACTTAGTGCCAGCGCTTAAATCTGGTTGGCTGGTTATCCATGTTGCGTCAGCGATTATCGCCGGCGGCGGTTTTTCACTTGGATTTGCATTTGCCGTTGGACAATTGATTGCATCTAAATCAAATTCCAGTTTCGCTAAAAAACTACCAAACGAAAATGATCTGGAATTACTTTCTTATCGCATGACTGCTTGGGGATTTGCGGTTTGGACATTTGCGGTGCTGGCTGGCGCTATTTGGGCCGAAGAAGCTTGGGGTCGATTCTGGGGTTGGGATCCAAAAGAAACTTGGGCGCTGATTACCTGGATCGCATATGCCGCTTATTTGCATGCCAGAGTGACAGTTGGTTGGCGCAACAAAGCAGCGGCGCTAGCAATCATTGGCTACTTAACGTACGTGTTTAATTTCTTTGGCGTAAATATCTTGTTTGATGGGCTACACAGTTATGGTGGGTTGTAATAGTGAATAACACATTTATATCGACAATCTTGTATTCATTAGCACGGCTTGGTTTGTTGGCGCTGTTTATTGCAGTTGGCTATTACGCAGGATTGCGTGGCTATGTGTTGATAATTGTTGGTTTCTTAGTGTCCGCAGTTGCCAGTTTATTTCTACTAGATGGCTTACGTGATCGAGTTTCGGTTGGATTGTTTAATACCAAGAAAAAACTCGATGCCAAAATCGATGCAGCAGCTGCCGCAGAAGATGCCTGGCTGGACGAGCAGTTACGCAAGCAAGAAGCTGATCGCCAAGACGATTCCGAGCCAAATAAGTAGCCGATTGGTTTGCTGTAAGGTTTGAATTAAATCTTTTCCAGTCGCGCCAGCGACCACATCTCGGATGGGTTGCATTGCTACCAATATCAATAAACCAGATAGCGCTGCAACTGGTGCAGCTAGTGCAAGCGTCATTGAAATCATGATCGCACCAATAACTGAGATCAGATAAAACAAACGAGTTTTTCGGTCACCTAATTTAACTGCCAATGTTTGTTTGTTGACAGCCTTGTCCGTAACTAAATCTCGCAGATTATTCACAATCAGTAGCGCCATTGAGAGTAGGCCAAGGCTGGTGCCAGCGGCGAGTGCTGGAAGTGAAATTACTTCAGCTTGAACATAAAAACTGCCAACCGTGGCAACTAGCCCAAAGAAAACAAAAACTGAAATTTCGCCAAAACCCCGATAGCCGTAGGGTGATTTGCCACCGGTGTAAAACCAGGCAGCAACAATTGAGGCAGCACCAATTGCTATCAGCCACCAGTTAACTAGGTAAGCAAGGAACAAACCAGCAAATGCTGCAATTAAGAACGAGATTATGGCCGCACGTTTTACTTCAGTAGCAGTGGCGAGTCCACTTGCAACTAATCGCACTGGACCAACTCGAACAGCGTCAATACCTCTAATACCATCGCTGTAATCATTTGCGTAATTCACGCCAACTTGCATGGCTAAACCAACAAGTAACGCAAGTAAACCATTAATTACTGAAAGGTCACCAACCGGTGCTGCGATAGCAGTTCCAACAAGCACCGGTGCAATAGCTGCACCTAAAGTTTTAGGGCGGGCACCCAACAGCCATTTGTTCTTGGCTTCAGACATCAGTTATCTCCAGTCGCAGCGTGAAGGTATCAATTTTGCCTAAATCAGTCCGTGGCAAATTTTCTCGAATCACAATCTTACATCCCTTAAGACCATCGCCAAGCTGATCTACTAATTGAGTTGAAAGAGCATTTGAATTAAGGTCAGTAGCAGCAATAAAGATGTGAACTACGTCATTAATCAATAGTGCAACTGCGTCCGCGCTAACCAACTCAGTTACAAGAGAACTAGTTGCAACTAAGTCAACAAAATGTCCTTTTATCTTGATGAGATTGTCCGACCTACCTAAGATTTCTAGTTTGCCCGAATCTAAACTTCCCAGGTCATGCGTATTTATTATTGATAGATCAGCAGATGAGTTGCGATAGCCGCTGGCATTCATGTCAGAACTTATTAAAACTTCGCCTTGCTCGTTAATGGCTAAGTTGACCGAGGTTAAAGGTTTACCGTCCCAAACTACGCCGCCACAGGTCTCAGTTAGACCATATGAACTAACGGTTGCAACACCTAAATCCAAAAGTTGATGCTTTAAATTAAAATCCAATTTACCAGCACCAATAATGACCTTGTGGAAATAGCGAAGTGAAGCTAACTCACTAATAACGGCCAATCGATTTAAATGCTCTGGCACTAATGTGATGGCATGTAATCCAGATAAATCTTTAATGGATTTGGCATACGCTGCTAATTGAGTTGGGTCTGCTGCATTAATTGTTGGTTGATAGAGTTTCGAATCATCTGCTAATCCACGAAGCGCAGTCATGGTGCCAGCAATATGTTGCATGGGAAGCACCAAATGCCATTGCGGTGTTATACCAAGTTCTTGATTTACTGCAGAAATTGATGCGTTAATAGCGTGGTAACTAATTAACACACCTTTAGGTTTTCCAGTTGACCCTGATGTTGTTGCCACAATTCCGATATCTGCAGCAACTGGTTGCTTTGGGTCAACAGCTTCGATAATGGCTCGGCCGCGAGCGGAATCAGCACTAGGTAGCACTGCCACCGCGGCAGTTTGTGCTATCACCTGCCGCAATGCCGAAATCACCGCAGCGGTATCGGTTGCGGTCACGGTCAACAAGCCAGGTTTTGTCATCGGTCTTAGGGTAGGGCAATACCGATCCGATTCAGGGGGAAGCCAAATGACTGTTGATCCGGCCCATAGCTCAGCGAAGCCAGGAGCGGATTGGGAAGCAATCGGCCAATGGCAGGACATCGAATATCACCGTGCTGACGGCATCGCCAAGATCACGATTAATCGTCCAAAAGTGCGCAATGCATTTAGACCACAAACAGTTACTGAATTGATGCAAGCATTTGATATCGCCCGCGATGATGAATCAGTTGGCGTTGTGATTTTGACTGGCAAAGGCGATTTAGCCTTTTGTTCTGGTGGTGACCAGATGATTCGTGGCGATGACGGCTACATTGGCAGCGATAAGTTAGCCGAAAAAGGAATTGGTCGGCTCAATGTGTTGGATCTTCAAATTCAAATCCGCCGATTACCAAAACCGGTAATTGCTATGGTGGCAGGTTATGCAATCGGTGGCGGACATGTGTTACATGTGGTTTGTGATCTATCAATCGCAGCTGAGAATGCGAGATTTGGACAGACTGGTCCAAAGGTTGGTTCATTTGATGGCGGTTATGGCTCTGGCTTGTTGGCGCAACATATTGGCCAAAAACGTGCTCGGGAAGTTTGGTATCTATGCCGTCAATACGATGCAAAGACTGCGCTTGATTGGGGCTTAGTGAATGCGGTGGTTCCAATTGAAGAATTAGAAGTTGAAACAGTTAAGTGGGCAAAAGAAATGCTGCAGCACTCACCACTTTCATTACGTATGTTGAAAGCAAGTATGAATGCTGCAGATGACGGCTTAGCTGGAATTCAGCAACTCGCTGGCGATGCCACATTGTTGTATTACATGTCTGAAGAAGCACAAGAAGGCAGAAACGCTTATCAACAGAAACGTAAACCAGATTTCAGTAAGTTTCCAAAACGCCCGTGATTGAAGATCTACTTGCACGAGTCCAACCCTTTAAGGTTGGGTTAACAACGCAATTTAGATCAGTTAATCATCGAATTGGTTTTGTAATTCGAGGCAAACATGGCATTGGCGAGTGGGCACCTTTTGCAGATTATGCACAAGCAGCCGCGGCTAAATGGTTAGCTGCAGCGCTTGAAGCCGCTGACCAACCTCGTCAGCAACTAAATCGAAATGAAATTGCAGCTAATGGCATTGTGCCAGCGCTTGATCCAGCAGCAGCAGTTTCATGGGCAGCAGATTTACTAGACAAATATCAAGTCAATACTTTAAAAATTAAAGTTGGCGATAGTGATCAATTAAATCGAGTGCGCGCCATTAGGTCTGAATTTTCAAATGTCACATTACGAGTTGATGCAAATGGCAGTTACAGTGAAACTGAAGCTGCAGAATTAATTAGAGAATTTGCAGCGCTTGAGGTTGCCGTTATTGAACAACCTTGCGCCACGCTTGCCCAATGTAAAGCGGTTAAGGGTAAGGGCGTGCTCATTGCAGTTGATGAGTCGATTCGACTTGCAGCGAACATCACTGAAGAGTTGCTAACTGAAATTAGAGGTGCCGCAGATATTGCCGTGTTAAAACCAATTCCACTCGGCGGTAGTGAGCCAACTCTTAACTTAGCGGCAAGACTTGATCTTCCGGTAATTGTTTCTGGCTCATTGGATACCAGCATTGGCCTAAGTTATGTGGCATACGTGGCTGCGCTATTGCCAACTGAACCGCTGCCCAGCGGCCTTGGTACATCAGTATTACTCGAGCAGGATTTAGTAATGCCAAGTCTGTTGCCAATGCAGGGAGTGATTAAGGTTTCAGAACCGATACTCGATGAGCAACTCCTATCTGAAGCAACTGCTCGAGTTGGTTCAGTAGAGTTGGCAGAACTAACCCAGCGATTGACTGCTGCTGCTAATTACTTAGAAGAGGTGCCGATGTGAGCGCTACCGCACAGGCTCGCACCTTAGTTTCTGAGTTAATTGCAGCGGGCGTAACAGATTTAGTTATTGCGCCTGGTTCGCGAAATGGACCCATTTCACTTGCTGCCCTAGCTGCCCCTGGCTTAACCGTCACGGTAAGAATTGATGAACGTTCAGCTGCATTTACCGCGCTAGGACTTGCAAAAGTAACTAAACGAAAAACAGCAGTAGTCGTAACCAGTGGTACTGCTGGCGCACATTTGCTCCCCGCATTGATTGAGGCAGCGCAATCCGATGTTGAGTTAATTGCCATCACAGCGGATCGACCAAAAGATCTAGTTAACACTGGCGCAAACCAAACAATTGAACAGCTTGAATTGTTCTTAGCTGCAACAAAAAATGTGGTTGATCTCGATAGTGCTTGGCCGGCAGAGATGTGGTGCAACGAAATTCAGTTAGCGTTAAAACAATCTGGCGTGATTCATTTGAACCCAAGATTTAATGAACCATTGCTACCAACTGACCCATGGCAGGGACCAACAGCAGCTCCTGCGATTAACTCAAGAAAGATGGAAAGGTTTGTCGCAGCACATTTACTAAATGGCAAACGTGGCGTAGTGATTTGTAGTGGTGATGAGATTGAACATGCTGGTGAGATCGCACAAAAGTTGAATTGGCCACTAATCGCTGAGCCGGTCGGCACGCTTCACCCGAATTTAATTCCTAGTGGTGCATTAGTCGCTGCAAAATTCACTGATCAAATTGAAGTAGTGCTGACCGTTGGGCGTGCTGGTTTAGCTCGCGGCATTAATTCTCTAATTAATACCAAACCAAGAATTGCGGTAAAGGTGCCAACTGCGTTAACCAATGTCACAGCAGTAGCGCAAAGCAACGGAGAACTTGATCTTGATTCACTTTCTGCTATTGGACATGATTGGCTAAACAATTGGCATGACCAGGCAAGTACATTAAGAACAGAAATCGATAAAATAGTTTCATCAGGTGCACTAGGTGGACTAAATGTTGCAGATACGCTGCTGACTAATTTGAAATCACAAAATCTACTTCACGCAGCAGCAAGTTTGAGTTTGCGTGATTTAGATTATTTAATGAAACCGAACTCAATTGGCCTACTCACCGCTAATCGTGGGGTAAACGGAATTGACGGCATTGTGGCTTCTGCAATTGGAGCGTCAATTGCTTGGCAGCGAACTGGTGGTGGGCAGGCTTACTGTTTGTTGGGTGATGTTGCGCTGCTTCATGATTTAGCGAGTTTGACCATTCCAAAAACTGAGTTCATGCCCAATTTACGGTTAGTGGTAGTTGATAACAATGGGGGTGGGGTTTTTAGCACGATTGAACAACGAGGAGTTGCGGGATTTGAGCGAGTGTTTGGCACGCCACATCAAGTCAACATCGCAGAGTTGCTACGCGGCTTCGGCATTGAGGTAACTGAGGTTAATAGCACTTCTCAGTTAGCAAGCCTTGTTAAAGATGCTCCAGGCTTATCAGCGGTTGTAATTTCTGGTGTTGATCGAGAGATTGAGGCTAATCTCAGAAAAGAGATTGTTAATTTAACGCGTTGAGTATCGCTTTAAATTTTGCCGCTGACTCGGCTAATTCAGACTCTGGGGTGGAGCCGGCAACAACCCCACAACCGGCATAGAGTCGAAGTGAATTTGTCTCAACTTGTGCACATCGAATCGCAAGTCCTAAATCACCATCGCCATTGCCATCAATCCAGCCAACCGGTCCGGCATATCTGCCACGATCCATTCCTTCTACTTCGGCAATGAGATCGCGAGCGCGCTCAGTTGGTGTACCGCAAACAGCTGCAGTTGGATGCAGTGAACCTGCTAGTACTAAAGCTGGTGCGTTATCTGCTACCACCGCGGTTACTTCGGTTGATAGGTGGGCAACATTTGCTAACTGCAGCACAGTAGGTGAATTTGGCACAACTAAATCGGTACAATGAACTGCGAGCGCTGCGGAGACTGATTGAACTGCATAGTCATGCTCATGTTGATCTTTGTCGCTTGCCAACAATTTCGCTTGAAGTAATTCATTGTTGTTTTCATCTTTGTTCTGCGTAATGGTGCCGGCAAGAACTCGAGAAATAATCCCATTACCTCGTTTGCGAAGCAGCATCTCTGGGGTAGCACCAACTAAGCCATCAACATAATAAGTCCAGCAATCTGGAAAAGTGTTGGCGAGGTTCTCAATTAGATATCGGACATCAATTGAATTTTGGGTCTTAACAACTAAATCTCTGGCAAGAACTACTTTGTCGATATCACCGTGATTAATTTTTGCAACCAACTCAGCAACAATTTCGCCCCATCTAGCTTCGGGCAGTGTGCCACCAACTATTTCAATTGCCCCTGGTGCAGTTGGCGCTAAATGGGGTTTTTTGAGCGCGGCTAACGCTTCGATTGGGTCGGTGCCATCACTGGTGGTGATCCAATTCTTGCCATCAGTTTTGCCAATAACAACTTTTGGCACAATCAAAACACTCGGTATTGGTTGTGCTCTAAAACCAAATGACGCAAATGCAAAAGCACCAGTTCCAGTGACTTTTACATCATCAGTTACTTTTGAATTTTTCACCAAATCGCGCCACCAACGATGGGCGCGTGAGAATCTTTCTTGCCCCAAAATTTCAAATGAAATTGTTTCACCGATTGCGATCATGCCAGTTCGTTCGCGCAGCCAAACTGCAATTTTTTGATTTGCGGTTGATTTGGGCAGCAACCGCAGCAGATCGCCTGGATCTGAAATTTCTTTGGTTTGGAAGTTAAGGCTAGGTGCTAATTGCTCAACTATTGCGGCATTGCTCACCAAATAAGCCTAGAGCCAACCGGCCAATTCTGCGCGCTTGAGTAGGTAGGGCAAGATTGCCTCGTGGATAACTTTCGAGCTGACCTAACTAAACAACCCGATGAAGTTCAGGCAATGTTTGATCGGGTAGCAAATCGCTATGACCTAATGAATGATCTGCTCTCGTTGGGTCAAACTAAAAGTTGGCGCCGCGCCACGGTGCGAGCAATTAAGCCAACATCTGGCGAGCTGATATTGGACTTAGCTGCTGGTACTGGCACCTCGACGGCAGCAATTGCAGAAACTGGAGCTACTGCAATTGCATGTGATCTATCAATTGGAATGCTAGAAGTAGGAAAAAAACGTCATCCGCAATTAACCTTTGTTGCCGGCGATGCACTGACGTTGCCATTCGCTGATGAAACTTTTGATGCCGTGACAATTTCATTTGGCATCCGAAATGTGAATGATGTGACTAAAGCACTGCAAGAAATGTATCGAGTTACCAAACCTGGTGGCAGATTGGTCATTTGTGAGTTTTCTACCCCAGAGGTCGGTTGGTTTCGTAAGATTTATCAAAACTACTTAATTCGGGCGCTCCCTAAGGTAGCTGGCAAGTTTTCGAGCAACCCAGTTGCCTATCAATATCTGGCTGAATCCATCCTGGCATGGCCCAATCAAGCCCAATTTGCCTCACAAATTCAGCAGATTGGCTGGACTGAGGTGGCTTGGCGGTCGTTAACGGGTGGCATTGTGGCGCTGCATCGGGGCGTTAAGCCCACAACTAAATGATGTGGGAACAGCCACAGTAATGGGCAGGCTGTGAGCCCTAGTCGCCCCCTAGGATTAGGGGAGTTAATAGAAATTTGCCGAGAAGGAGATTCCTGTGGAATTAGCCTGGCCGATCGTCGGTCTGGGGCTTTTAGCCTTTGGCTTTGGCGCATTCTCGGTTATTGCGTCGGCAATTATTGGACCAAAGAAATACAACAAAGCCAAACTCGATGCGTATGAATGTGGGATAGAAGCAACACCGCAACCAATGGGTGGCGGCAAATATCCAATTCGATATTACTTAACGGCAATGATGTTTATTATTTTTGATATTGAAATTATGTTCTTGTATCCATGGGCAGTTAACTATGGCACACTGGGCGTATTTGGCTTAGGTGCAATTGGATTGTTCTTGTTGATTGTGACGCTCGCCTTTTTCTATGACTGGCGACGCGGCGGATTGGAATGGGACTAAATGGGTGTTGAAGAAAAACTACCTTCTGGCGTTCTGCTCTCAAGTGTTGAGCAATTAGTTGGTTATGTTCGTCGCAATTCACTTTGGCCAGCCACCTTTGGTTTAGCATGTTGCGCAATTGAGATGATGGCAATTGGCGCTGGTCGATATGACATTGCTCGATTTGGTATGGAAACTTTCCGCGCTTCCCCCAGACAAGCAGACTTGATGATTGTTGCTGGCCGAGTAAGCCAAAAAATGGCGCCAGTGCTTCGTCAGATTTATGATCAAATGCCAAACCCAAAATGGGTGATTTCAATGGGCGTATGCGCATCAAGTGGCGGCATGTTTAATAACTATGCGATTTTGCAAGGTGTTGATCACGTAGTTCCAGTTGATGTTTATTTGCCCGGCTGTCCGCCGCGGCCAGAGATGTTAATTGACGCAATTTTGAAACTACATGATCAAATTCAGAACACCAAGCTTGGTGTAAACCGAGTTAAGGAAATTGTGGCACAAGAGGAAATAGCGCTCAATACCAAGCCACTAATTGAAATGAAGGGATTGTTGGCATGACCGAGTCCAACAATCCATTAGTGCCGCAAGGCGCAACTGAGCTGCCATTAGTTGATGTGCGCGAAGGTTCATTTGGCGTGCGCGGCAGTGGTGACACTTCCGGATTCGGTGGTTTAGTTAGACGGATTTATCTACCACCAGCAGCATCTCGGCCGCTGCCTGGTTGGTTTGAAGACGTTGTGGCAGCACTTGAGCAAGCATTAGCCGCTAAAGATTTGAAACCAGCTGATGTAATTGAACGAGTTGTCGTAGATCGAAATGAATTAACTATCAATGTGCATCGACATCACATTAAAACTGTGATGCAGCTATTGCGAGATGAGCCACGACTAATGTTTGAAATGAGCATGGGCGTGAGCGGTGTTCACTACCCACACCAAACTGATGCGGAATTGCATGCGGTTTACCACATTCGTTCGATGACGCATAACCGCCAAATTAGATTAGAAACAACAGCGCCAGACGTTGATCCTCATATCCCATCAACAGTTGATGTTTACCCAACTAATAACTGGCATGAGCGAGAAACGTACGACTTCTTCGGCATTATTTTTGATGGCCATCCAGCGCTAACTCGAATTGAAATGCCAGATGATTGGGTTGGTCATCCACAGCGCAAGGACTATCCACTTGGTGGTGTGCCAGTTGAATATAAGGGTGCAACAATTCCAGCGCCAGATCAGCGACGGATGTACTCGAAATGACCCAAGACAATTTGATTTTTGAAACAGCAACTGAAGGTCAAGAAACTTCACAAGGACGCGTTTACACCTTGTCCGGTGGTGATTGGGATCAGGTCAAAGCGGCACCAGCAGGGGAAGCTGAGCGAGTCGTTGTAAATATGGGGCCGCAGCACCCATCAACTCACGGCGTGCTTCGGTTAATTGTTGAACTTGAAGGTGAAACAGTTACTGAAGTTCGACCAGCAATTGGCTATTTACATACTGGAATTGAAAAGAATTTAGAGTTTAGAACTTGGACTCAAGGCGTAACTTTTGTAACCCGAATGGATTACTTATCTAGTTTCTATTCGGAGACAGCTTATTGCTTAGCAGTTGAAAAGCTTCTTGGAATTACAAATGACGTGCCAGCGCGCGCCACCACAATTCGCGTGATGTTAATGGAACTTAATCGAATCTCATCTCACTTGGTTGCACTTGGCACAGGTGGCTTGGAACTTGGTGCTTTGACTGCAATGTTCTTAGCATTCCGTGAGCGTGAAATTGTGTTGGACATTTTTGAATTAGTAAGTGGCTTGCGAATGAACCACGCTTACATTCGGCCAGGTGGGTTAGCACAAGACCTACCACCTGATGCCATCGAGAAAATTCGCGAAGCAATTCCACTGATTCGAAAAGGCTTTAAAGACACTGAGAACCTATTGGTTGGCAATAGTGTTTGGTTGGCGCGAACCAAAGATGTTGGTGTGCTTGATCTGGATGGCTGTTTAGCGCTTGGTGTAACTGGTCCAACATTGCGCTCAACTGGACTTGCTTGGGACTTGCGAAAGACAAATCCATATTGCGGTTATGAAACTTATGACTTCCAAATTCCAACTGTTGAAAGCGCAGACGCATACGGTCGATTCTTGTTGCGCTTAGCTGAGATGGAGCAGTCACTACAAATTGTGGAGCAGTGTCTGGATCGATTAGCACCAGGGCCAGTAATGGTGGGCGATAAGAAAATTGCGTGGCCGGCCCAACTTTCCATTGGTGGCGACGGTATGGGTAATTCACTTGAGCACATCAAGCAGATTATGGGCACCTCGATGGAATCGTTAATTCATCACTTCAAGTTAGTTACTGAAGGTTTTGAGGTCCCGGTTGGTCAGGTATATCAAGCGGTGGAATCACCTCGTGGTGAGTTAGGTGTGCACATGGTTTCTGATGGTGGCACAAGACCATATCGGGTGCATTTCCGAGATCCATCATTTACGAACTTGCAAGCAATCCCAGCTATCTGCGAAGGCGGACAAGTGGCTGATTTAGTGGCAGCGATCGCAAGCATTGATCCAGTTATGGGTGGAGTTGATCGTTAATGACAATTAATGAGCAAACTAGAGCTGAAATGCGCGAATTAATTTCGCGTTACCCAGAACCACGCTCAGCACTATTGCCAATGCTGCATTTAGTGCAATCAGTGGATGGTTACATTACTCAAGCTGGAATTGATGCTTGTGCAGCAGAAGTTGGATTAACTACAGCTGAGGTTTCAGCGGTTGCTTCGTTTTATACAATGTTTAAGCGCTATCCAGTTGGTAAGCACCATATCGGAGTTTGTGTTAACTCAATGTGTGCCATGAAAGGTGGCGATGCCATCTGGAAACGCATTTCTAACGATCTTGGGGTCGGTCATGATGAAACCACTACTGATGGACAAATTACATTAGAGCGAATTGAATGCCAAGCAGCTTGCACGCATGCACCAGTGATGACTGTTAACTGGGAATTCATGGATGACATGGATGAGCAGAGCGCAGCAAAATTGATTTCAGATTTGAAGTCAGGTGCTGATGTGAAATCGACTCGCGGGCCAAGGGTTCGAACCTTTAAAGAAGCAAGTCGCAGCATCGCAGGTTTTGATGATGGTTTAGTAGATGAACCGGCAACTGATGCGGCAATGCTCGCTGGTTTGAATGCGGCAAAAAAGGCAGGTAACTAATGACAAAGTTAGTTCCAAACTTAACGGCACATTGGGATGAAGCAGATTCGCATACATTAGTTGGCTATCAACGCCATGGTGGTTACAGCGCACTGAAGAAAGCATTTGAGATAGGTCCAGACGCAGTAATTGGTGAAGTTAAAGAATCTGGATTGCGTGGTCGTGGTGGAGCTGGTTTCCCAACCGGTATGAAGTGGGGCTTTGTGCCACAAGGTGATGGCAAACCGCACTATTTAGTTGTTAATGCGGATGAATCTGAACCAGGTGCTTGCAAAGATATTCCGTTGATGATGGCAAATCCACATTCACTTGTTGAAGGTGTGATCATCGCGTCATATGCAATTCGAGCGAATCATGCCTTCATTTATATTCGTGGCGAAACGCCTCATCCAATTCGCCGAGTTCGACAAGCAGTTGCAGCAGCATACGAAGCGAAACTACTTGGTAAAAATATTTTAGGTTCGGGTTTTGATCTTGAGGTGGTAGTCCACTCTGGTGCTGGCGCTTATATCTGTGGCGAAGAAACGGCACTACTCGATTCACTCGAAGGCCGCCGCGGTCAACCAAGATTAAAACCGCCATTCCCAGCGGTTGCTGGTCTTTATGCCTCACCAACTGTGGTTAACAATGCCGAGACTATTGCTTCAGTACCTGCGATTATTAATAACGGTGCAGCTTGGTACAAATCATTTGGTACCGAAAAATCACCAGGCATTAAATTGTTCGCAGTATCTGGCGACGTAAAGAGCCCGGGAATTTTTGAAGCTCCGCTTGGTATCACAATGCGAGAATTAATTGATTATGCCGGCGGCATGGTTAGCGATCGGCCAGTTAAATTTTTTGTACCTGGTGGATCATCCGTACCACTGTTAACACCAGAGCATTTAGATGTTCCGTTAACTTATGAAGATATGGCAGCTCACGGCACCATGCTTGGCACTGGAACCCCGATGGTGTTTGACACTTCTCGTAGTGTGACCCAGGCGGTAGTGCGTTGGATCGAGTTTTACAAACATGAATCATGCGGAAAGTGCACACCATGTCGCGAAGGAACTTATTTCATGGTTGATATTTTGAAGCGACTGGAGAAAGGAAAAGGCGAGATTTCTGATCTAGATTTGTTGGTTGATATCTCTGCTCAAATTTCTGGTCGAAGTTTCTGTGCTCTTGGTGATGCGGCAGCAACGCCAATTCCAGCCGCGCTTAAATATTTCCGGGAAGAGTTTGAAACTAAGTTAGTAGGTGCAAAGTGACCGTCACTGCTAACTCAAATACAAACAGTCAAGTTGAGTTAATCACTGCCAATATTGATGGTGTTGAAGTAAGAGTTCCAAAAGGAACACTGATAATCCGTGCTGCTGAACAACTTGGGGTGCAGATTCCTCGGTTCTGTGATCATCCATCACTAGAGCCAGTTGCAGCTTGTCGAATGTGCTTAGTTGAAATTGATGGCATGCCAAAGCCACAACCTTCCTGCGCAATTCCGTTAACTGATGGCATGGTGGTAAGAACTCAGCAATCATCTGAAGTTGCAGCGAAAGCACAAGAAGGTGTGATGGAGTTCTTGCTGCTCAACCATCCACTTGATTGCCCAGTTTGCGATAAGGGTGGCGAGTGCCCACTTCAGAATCAAGCGATGACCAATGGTCGAGCTGACTCAAGATTCGAAGAAGGCACAAAGCGATTATTTGAAAAGCCAATAAACATTAATTCAGAGATTTTGTTGGATCGGGAGCGCTGTGTTTCTTGTGCACGCTGCACCAGATTTGCAGACGAAATTGCGGGAGATCCAACGTTAGAACTACTTGAGCGTGGTGCCAGACAGCAAGTGGGAACTGCTGATGATCGCCCATTTGAATCGTATTACGGCGGCAATACAATTCAAATTTGTCCAGTTGGTGCGTTAACGAGTGCAACTTACCGATTCCGTTCTCGTCCATTTGATTTAATTTCACATAACACAATTTGTGAGCATTGCTCATCTGGATGTTCAACTCGAACCGATATCCGTCGCGGCAAAATTATGCGTCGGTTAGCATCAAATGATCCTGAAGTTAATGAGGAATGGAATTGCGATAAAGGTCGCTTTGCTTTCACTCACACCACAGTTGATCGAATTGCGACACCGCTTATTCGGGAAAACGGTGAACTTCGTGCCGCTTCTTGGCCTGAGGCAATTAGTTTTGCGGCAACTGGATTAGCTAACAAGCGCGCAGGTGTTCTTACTGGTGGTCGTTTGCCACAAGAAGATGCTTATGCATATTCACGTTTTGCTCGTGCGGTCTTGCAAACAAACAATGTTGATTTCCGAAATAGAACTGCGTCGGAAGAGGAAGCAGACTTTCTAGCAAACCATGTGGCAGCAACTCGAATGAATGTGACTTATCGAGATTTAGAAACTGCTGATGTAGTGGTGCTGGTTTCATTTGAAGCTGAGAATGAATCACCAATTGTGCAATTAAGGCTTCGCAAAGCAGTTCGACATAATAAGTTGAAAGTTATTGCGATAGACAATGCAAGTCACATTGGATTTACTAAGTTAAATGCTGACGTTAGATTGGTAAAGCCAGGTACTGAAGCCGAGGCAATAGCATCACTTAAAGATCAACTCGTAGGCCAGAACGCAATTGTTTTGGTTGGCGAGCGAGCAGCAGCGGTTGCTGGCACCTACAGCGCGGTAATTTCATTAGTTAAAGCAACTGGTGCGAAATTTGCGTGGATCCCAAGACGTGCTGGCGATCGTGGTGCAGTTGAAGCGGGATTACTGCCTGGTCTATTACCTGGTGGCAAGTTAGTTTCAAACGCAGCAGACCGAGCAGAAGTTGCAGTTGAGTGGGGCATACCGCAACTACCAAGTGAAGCCGGTCTGGATCAATCGAGCATGATTAAGGCCGCTGCACTTGGAAGACTTGATGCTTTGGTTGTTGGCGGTGTTGATATTTTTGATGTTGCCTACCACGATGAATTTAAAGCAGCATTGTCAAACACATTTGTAGTTTCGCTAGAACCGCATTATTCATCAGTTACTGAATATGCTGATGTGGTGCTACCAGTTGGTGTCATCACTGAGCGTGAAGGCACATTTGTCAGCTGGGAAGGTCGAGAGCGTTCTTTTGCTGCTGCCCTGCATCAATCGCTTGCGCTAACTGATGCTCGGGTGCTTCATCTAATCGCAGAAAAATTAGGCGTGACTTTTGCTGATGGTGCCAAACCTGCTGCACTTCATAAATCATTAACTGGGATTAAGTCAGATCCGGCTGGAACTGAGATGACACCAGTTGCAAGCAAAACAACCGCTGGCCTTGTGCTAGCAGGATTGCGACAGCTAATTGATAACGGAAGTTTGCAGAAAGGCGAGGCTCATTTGGCAGCAACTGCACGAGAAGCAGTTGCCAAAGTTAGCAAAGAAACCGCTGCAGCCCATGGTCTAGTTGATGGCAATCTAGTTGTTTTGGAATCAGCTAATGGCAAGATGGTATTGCCGCTAGAAATTGGTGATGTTGCGGCAGAGACAATTTGGGTGCCATTAAATAGTGATGGCTCAACACCGTTAATAAATCTAGGGATTAGCATCGGCGATGCCGTAATCGCTAAAGATGGCGGTGCTTATGTTGTCTAAATTGAATCCAACCTTAAATGACTTTGGCTTAGATCCATGGTGGTTAGTCACGCTTAAAGTATTAGCAGTTTTCGTAGTGCTGGTACTGCTAGTGCTCTTTAGCATCTGGGCCGAACGCCGAGTTGTGGCTCGAATGCAATTTAGATTAGGTCCGAATCGAGTAGGCCCATTTGGTTTATTGCAAAGTTTGATGGATGGCTTAAAGCTTGCCTTGAAAGAAGACATTATTCCAAAGAACGCCTCAAAAGCGGTTTTCTTATTGGCACCAGTTATTTCAGTAACTACAGCATTTATGGCAATGGCTGTAATCCCATTTGGCCCAATGGTTTCAATATTTGGTAACCTAACTCCGTTGCAGTTAACTGATTTCTCCGTATCAGTGCTTTATGTCTTAGCAGTTACCTCAATTGGAATTTATGGCATTGTGCTAGCTGGTTGGGCTTCCGGCTCTACCTATTCTTTGCTTGGTGGGTTGCGCTCATCAGCTCAGATGGTGTCTTATGAAATTGCAATGGGACTTTCATTTGTCGCAGTATTCCTTTATGCCGGCTCAATGTCGACATCAGAAATTGTTACCGCACAAGAGCGAATTTGGTATGCAGTATTGCTGCTGCCATCATTCATTATTTACACCACATCGATGGTGGGTGAAACTAACCGTGCACCGTTTGATTTACCAGAAGCTGAAGGTGAACTTGTTGGTGGTTTCCATACCGAGTATTCATCATTAAAGTTCGCCCTATTTTTCTTGGCAGAATATGTAAATATGGTGACAGTATCGGCACTTGCGACAACACTTTTCTTAGGTGGCTGGCGAGCACCATTCCCATTCTCAATGATCCCCGGCGCTAACGAAGGCTGGTTGCCGCTGGTTTGGTTCTTTGGCAAAGTGTTGGCATTCATATTTATCTTTATTTGGTTGCGCGGCACATTGCCAAGATTGCGTTATGACCAATTCATGGATTTTGGTTGGAAAGTACTAATTCCGGTAGCGCTAGGTTGGGTGTTTGTAGTTGCAGCAGCGCGCGTTGCTATTTCTGAGGATCTTATTTCAAACACTAGGCTGTTAACTTGGTTAGCGGCACCAGTTGCCGCACTGTTGTTGATTAGTTTGATTTTGGAATATCGAAAATCTAAAAAGGAAGCGGTGGAATCTGAAACTGCCACACCAAGTTTTCCAGTTCCACCAATGAGCGCTGCGCGAACTGACCGCACCAACCGACCAGAAGTTGAGAATAAGCGAGGTAGTGATGGCTAGATTGCCACAAGTTGTTCGAGGTTTTTGGCTTACTTTTTCCATGATGTTCCGTAAACCAATCACAGAACAATATCCAGAAGAAAAACACATCTATCCACCGAAGCCTCGCTTCCATGGACGTCACCAACTTAACCGTTATCCAGACGGCTTAGAAAAATGCATTGGCTGTGAGCTTTGTGCTTGGGCCTGTCCAGCAGATGCAATTTATGTGGAAGGCGCAGATAACACTGAAGAAGCGCGATTCTCACCCGGGGAGCGCTACGGCAAGGTTTACCAAATCAATTATTTGCGTTGCATTTTATGTGGCTTATGTATTGAGGCCTGCCCAACTCGTGCCCTAACAATGACAAATGAATACGAGTTAGCAGATAACTCAAGAGCTAAATTAATTTATGAAAAGCAAGATCTATTGGCACCACTATTGCCAGGCATGGCGCAGCCGCCACATCAGATGGTTGAAGGATTATCAGATCGTGACTACTACTCAGGCAAGGTAACAGGTGCGACACCTGCGCAATTTGCAGAGAGCGAGCAGGCGTGAGCTTAGTTTTTGCGGTCTCAGCAACTCTGGCAGTAGCAGGTGCGCTGGGTATGTTGCTATCAAAACGAGCTGTTCACTCGGCGCTGTTTGTGGCACTAACCATGATCAACTTGGCTGTACTTTACTTACAGTTATCCGCGCCGTTTTTAGGAATGGTGCAGATAATCGTGTATACCGGTGCGGTAATGATGCTGTTCTTGTTTGTTTTGATGATTGTTGGTGTGGATTCTTCTGATTCATTAACTGAGACACTGCGCGGGCAGCGCGTTGCAGCAATTGCAGTTGCGGTGGCACTTGGCTTGCTACTAACTAGCAGCATCGGTGGTGCGGTGATTGCATCTGGAAATTCACTGGATGCAACTTTTGCTGGTGGTAATGTGCAAGCAATTGCAAATTTGATGTTTGGTAAATACGTGTTAGCACTTGAAGTAACTGCAGCATTGTTGGTGACCGCAGCAGTAGGTGCCATGGTGCTCGCACATCGAGAGCGAATCACGCCAAAACTAAATCAGCGAGAACAGCAACAAGCAAGATTTGCTGACTATGCCTTAACTGGAAAACACCCAGGTCCGCTACCGCCTTCTGGTGTCTATGCTAGACATAATGCGGTTGATACGCCAGCGCTGTTACCAGATGGCTCCATTGCGACCAACTCAGTGCCAGCACCGCTGCAGGCGCGAGGTTCAGTACGCGAAGTTGATCAAGTTGATACTCAGCAAATCGTTGATTTGTCGCAAGGCAATGTTGTGATTGAAGGAGGGGAAGATGGACGTAACTAACTACGTAATCCTCTCCGCCATCCTATTCGCAATTGGTGCCGTTGGTGTTTTGGTTAGACGAAATGCAATTGTTATGTTCATGTCAATTGAGTTGATGCTCAATGCAGCAAACCTTGCTTTCGTTGCGTTTGCTCGAGCGAATGGCAACTTTGATGGTCAAGTTGTTGCCTTCTTCGTGATGGTGGTTGCAGCCGCAGAGGTTGTAATTGGCCTAGCGATCATCATGGCGATTTTTAGAACAAGAAAGACCGCTTCGATCGACGAAGCGAATCTACTGCGGGCCTAACAAGGAGATAAGTGCGATACTCATTTGCGCTGGAAGCAATTAGCCCAAGCCTGACCAATCAGGTAGCAACGGGTGGTTTTGCTAACCTATGGCTGCTGATTGCGCTACCACTTTTTGGTGCGCTGGTTTTGTTATTGGGCGGAAACCGCACTAACAGTTTTGGTCCGTTGCTAGCTGTGTTAATGCCGATTGCAAGTTTTGGTTTTGCAGTTTACCTATGGCTGGAACTGCTGTCGCTGCCAGAAGAATTACGAAGTCAGAATTTAGTGTTATTTGAATGGATCAACATTGGCAGTTTCCAGGTGCCCTTTGGTTTGCAGTTAGATCCGCTTTCAATGAGTTTTGTGCTGTTGATTACCGGTGTGGGATCATTAATTCATATTTACTCGCTTGGCTATATGGATCATGATCCGGGTAAACGACGTTTCTTTGGTTACTTGAATTTGTTCGTGGCAGCCATGTTGCTACTAGTGCTCGCTGATAACTACCTATTGCTTTATGTTGGTTGGGAAGGTGTTGGGCTAGCCTCATATTTGCTGATTGGTTATTACCAGCACAAGCCATCGGCAGCAGCGGCAGCTAAAAAAGCATTTGTGGTTAACCGAGTTGGCGATGTTGGCCTCTCGCTCGCAATTATGTTGATGTTTGTTGCCTTCCATACTGTTACTTTTGCTGGCATCTCAGAGAAAGCAGAGCAAGGCTCGGCAACCGTTCTGTTTTTAATTGGCTTGTTCTTGCTGATCGGCGCTGCTGGCAAAAGCGCGCAGGTGCCGCTGCAGAGCTGGTTGCTTGATGCAATGGAAGGTCCAACTCCGGTATCAGCATTGATTCACGCCGCCACTATGGTGACCGCTGGCGTTTACTTAATTGTCCGATCAAATTCAATTTATGACTTATCAGTTGCTGCACAGAACGCAGTAATTGTGGTCGGTGCGGTGACCTTACTAGCTGGTGCATTCATTGGCATGGCTAAAGATGACATTAAGAAAGCATTAGCGGCATCGACGATGAGTCAGATTGGTTACATGGTGCTAGCCGCTGGTTTAGGACCAATTGGTTATGTCTACGCCATCATGCATTTGTTAACTCACGGCTTTTTCAAGGCCGGCATGTTCCTTGGTGCTGGCTCAGTAATGCATGCGATGAATGATGAAGTGGACATGCGTAAATATGGTGCGCTTCGGACAATAATGTTAATTACCTTCGGTACATTTTTTGTAGGTTATTTAGCAATTTTAGGTGTTCCGCCATTTGCCGGGTTTTACTCTAAAGATTTGATCATTGAAGCAGCTTTTGATCGCAGCATAATTGCCGGTGTAGCAACTTTACTTGGTGCTGGCATAACTGCGTTTTATATGTCCCGGTTGATACTAATGACTTTCTTCTCAAACAAACGTTGGGAAGATGACGCACATCCGCATGAATCCCCAGCCACTATGACTATCCCAATGATTTTGTTGGCAGTTGGTTCAGTTGCAAGTGGTTATTTATTAACCTTCAACGATTCCTTAAAGCATTGGCTAGCACCTGTTACGGGTTATCAGACGCCAGAGCCACCAATTGCTATTCCAGTTCTAATAGCGATGACGCTAACTACAGTTGCAATCGGTGTTGCCATTGCAATTCGAATGTATTTAAAGCAAGCCGATCGAGTTGCGCCAACAAATGTTTCGATATTTACCAAAGCAGCGCGTAGCGATCTTTATGGTGATGCAATTAATGAAGCAGTATTCATGCGAGGTGGCCAGAAAGTGGTTAGTGGAACAACAACAGTTGATAACGCAGTAGTAGAAGGTTCAGTTCGATTTATTGGCCGAATCACACTTGGGCTAAGCAACATCATCCGCGCTACTCAAACTGGCTACACTAGAAACTATGCGTTAGCTATGTTGCTTGGTGCGTCATTAATGCTGCTGCTAGCTGCGATTGTGAGGCTATAAGTCATGACTAATTTGCCTTACTTATCAATGTTAATTTTGCTGCCGTTGCTCGGCTCGCTTTTGGTGTTTGCTATTCCAGCAGCGTTAGGTGCGGCCCGTATTAAATCTGTCGCACTTGGCTTTTCTTTGCTCACCTTTGTGCTGTATGTATTTGCTGGTCTGCAATTTGAGTTAGGCACTAATGATCAATTCCAATTGGTAGAGAACTATGAATGGATTGGCGCGTTTGGTGTTAGCTGGTCCGTTGGTGTAGATGGCCTGGGATTAGTAATGCTTGGACTAGTTTCTATCTTGGTACCAGTTGTGCTGCTAGCAGCATGGCGCGATGTCACAGATGAAGCCGCTGGAAAGTTCTTTGCGCTGGTGCTGATGTTGCAATCTTTTGTAACTGCTGTGTTTGTTGCAACTGATCTGTTTATGTTCTATGTATTCTTTGAAGTAATGCTAATTCCAATGTATTTCCTAATTGGTCGATATGGCAACGCTGATCGACGTAAAGCAGCTGTTAAATTCTTAATCTTCTCGTTAGTTGGTGGCTTGGTACTGTTAGCTGGCGTAATTAGCGTTTGGGTGCAGAGTATTCAGATAACTGGTTTTGGTTCATTCGGTTTGGAATATCTAGCTAACCTTGATTTAAGCATTGAATCACAGCGCTGGCTATTTGCCGCCTTCTTCTTTGCCTTTGCCATTAAGGCACCATTAGTTCCGCTGCATTCTTGGCTGCCAGATGCTGCTGGCTCATCAAGTCCAGCGGTAGCGGTGTTGCTAATCGGAATTCTGGACAAAGTTGGCACTTACGGCATGCTGCGCTTTTTGTTACCAATTTTCCCAGACGCATCAGTTGAATTAGCCCCAATTGCATTAACGCTTGCAGTTTTGAGCATTTTCTATGGCGCTGTGATGGCAATTGGTTCGCGCGACATGAAGCGATTAATGGCTTATGTCTCTATTTCACACTTTGGTTTTATTGTGCTTGGAATTTTTGCCTTCACCACGCAAGGCATCTCAGGTGCGATGTTCTACATGCTGTCACATGGCTTATCGACCGCGGCACTGTTTTTGGCTGCTGGCTACTTAATGCGCCGAACTTCAAGCAGCAATATTGATGATCATGCTGGTGCATTCCAAACCACACCACTGCTCGCGGGCTTTATCTTGTTTGGCGCACTTTCTTCAGTTGCGCTACCAGGACTTGCTAGCTTTATTGCTGAATTCACGGTATTGCTAGGAACGTTTGCCAGGTATCCAGTGCTAGCTGCAGTTGCAACATTAGGCATTGTGGTGGCGGCGGTTTATGCGCTCTGGTTGTATCAGCGAACTATGACTGGTCATCCATCTGATGCAGTAACTGGTATCAAGGATATTTCAGGACGAGAAGTAATTGCACTCTCGCCAATTGTTGCCTTAACTATTGCGTTGGGATTTGTGCCACAACCAGCATTTGATATTTTGAACCCAACTTCAGCGAAAGTGATGGAACAAGTAAATCAAGTAGACCCGGAAGCGCTTATTGAAGGTGGTAACTAATGTTGATGCCAACTGAGGTTTTCATACAGCCTTCAATTGATTGGTTTGCGATCTCGCCATTTACAATTTTGTTGGCAGCGGGTGTGTTTTCATTACTGGTTGAGACGTTCGCGCCGCGAAGGTATCGACGACCATTGCAGTTAACGCTCGTTTTTGGTGCACTAATTGCATCATTTGCTGCAGCCGCTATGTTGTTAGGAACCGAAACATTAACTGCCGGCGCTGCGGTTGCGATTGACGGTCCAGGCGTAGTGTTACAGGCAACTATTGCGTTAGTTGCGCTGCTTGGTGCTGCAGGCTTAGCAGAAAACAAAGTTGATCCATCTGGTGATGCTTTTGCTGCCAGAGCATCAGCGATTCCTGGAAGTTCAGATGAGCGAGCATTCACCGCAGCTGGTTGGTACTCGACTGAAATCTGGACGCTTTTCCTGTTTGCGGTTGGTGGTATGCAGTTATTTGTGGTGGCAAACGATCTGCTAACTATGTTTATTGCACTTGAGGTAATGTCACTACCGCTTTATTTGATGGCAGGAATGGCACGGCGACGCAGATTGCTTTCGCAAGAAGCAGCGCTGAAATATTTCGTGCTAGGCGCGTATGCCTCGGCTTTTTTCTTGTTTGGTTCCGCCTTAGTTTATGGCGCAACTGGCGCCATAAATTTTGATGATATTGCATCTGCTATTCCGGGTAGACCACAAACGGCAACGCTACTGATTACTGGTGTCATTCTGATTTTGGTAGGCATGTTGTTCAAAGTTGGCTCGGCACCATTTCATCAGTGGACACCAGATGTTTATCAGGGAGCACCAACCACGCTAACTGCATTTATGGCAGCGGGGGTAAAGGTCGCGGCTTTTGGTGCCATGCTTCGTTTGCTTTATTCGGCATTTGGTACGTTGATTTGGGACTGGCGGCCAATTCTGTGGGTGATTGCCGCAATCACCATGTTTGTTGGAGTATTAGCAGCGCTCGTGCAGTCGGACATTAAGCGAATGTTGGCTTATTCGTCAGTCGCACATGCTGGTTTCCTACTAGTGGGCATAATTTCTGGCACTAATGCCGGCATTGTGTCGGTTCTGTTTTATTTAGCCGCTTATGCATTTACCACAATTGGAGTGTTCTTGCTGGTTTCATTGGTAAGAGATGCCAACGGCGAAGCAAGTGGAATTGATGCTTGGCGCGGCCTAGCAACTAAATCGCCGCTAACCGCCGTTGCGATGACATTTATGATGTTAGCCTTGGCTGGGTTTCCAATCACCTCTGGTTTTATTGCTAAATTCTCGGTATTCGCAGCAGCAGTTCAAGTAAATCAAACCCCGCTGGTCTTACTTGCCGTGTTAGCAAGTGCAATTGCGGTGGTGTTTTATCTACGAATTGTGGTTATCATGTATTTCCGCACCGCCACCAGCGATGAAGTTGCAGTTGCGATCCCAAGCAGCTTCACGGTAGTTGCGTTGGTTGCATCAGTTTTAATCACGCTGATTCTGGGCGTCTATCCACAACCGTTGCTTGATTTAATTTCGCAAACACCGTTATTCATCCGGTAATGGTTAATTTAAATCAGACTGGATTACCAGTTGACCTGATTTCTTCAGAACTTGAGGAATTAGTTTCAAATCGACTTGCGGCAGTTGAAGAATTGTTAGTTGAAACCTGCAAGTCGGACATTGATTTCATAAATCAGATGACAACTCACCTAGTTACTGCTGGCGGCAAACGCTTTAGACCTTTGATTAGTATTTTGGCCGCGACACTTGGCGATATCAATAAGTTAGAGGTAATAAAGGCAGCTGTAGTTATTGAGCTTACTCATCTTGCAACGCTTTATCACGATGATGTGATGGATGAAGCTAAGTTACGTCGCGGTGCAGCATCTGCAAATTCAAGATTCGGCAATGCCGCGGCCATCCTCTCGGGAGATTTTTTATTCGCACGCGCATCGGAATTGGTAGCAGATTTGGGGCCTGATGCAGTCAGACTTCAAGCACAAACTTTTGAACGACTTGTGACAGGGCAATTAATGGAAACCGTTGGTCCTGCTCCTGGCATTGATCCAGTGGAACACCACTTAGCAGTTCTTTCAGAAAAAACGGGCTCTCTCATAGCTACTGCTGCCCAATTTGGGGCAGAGTTTTCAGGTGCAAACGCAAGTGATATTGCAGCTATGCGAAATTATGGCGAAGCAATAGGCGTTGCCTTCCAGCTAATTGATGACATTATTGATCTAACTAGTGACTCGAAGTACTCAGGAAAAGTTCCTGGCACTGACTTATTAGAAGGGGTTCCAACTTTAGTTCCCTTACTAATTAAAAGAGCAAATCACCCAGCCGATAAAGAACTAATCTTGGCGCTATGCGATGACGTAACCTCAGAAATGTTGCCACAATTACTGGTTGAAATTCGTGGACATAGAGCTATTCAGGATGCGAATGAAGTTGCCCGAACATGGGCTGAGAAGGCAAAAATTGCGATCCAAAATATCTCGAATTTAGAGACCAGAGATATTCTTGTTTCCATGTGCGATGCCACTATAAATCGTCAGAATTAAACAAAAACTCTATCGGATCAAACAAGGTTATCGATCTCACTGGGTTGAAACAACCTGTTCCTTAGTTTAAGTTTAGAGAATAATTGTTTTTGGAGGAATCTATGAAGCTCATGGAAATTCGAACTTATCGAGTTGCTGAGTTTCCAGCCATGCTTTTCATTGAATTGGAAACCGACAGTGGCTTGGTAGGGGTTAGTGAAAATTGCATTGGATCACAAACAATTGAAACTTTCATCCATGAAAGCGTTGCCCCTAGACTCTTAGGACAAGACCCCACCAATATTTCTGGAATTTTTGAGAAATTAAGTAATGATTTTATTGGATACAGTGGTTCTAGTATTTCTGTCAGAGCCCATTCATCAATAGACATTGCATTGTGGGATATTTTTAGTAAATCGTTGAACTTGCCATTACACAAAGCACTTGGCGGATTGGTTCGAGACTCAGTAGAAACTTATAACACTTGTGCTGGGCCAGGATATGCCAGAGTCAGTAGTAATGTCGAACGAGATAGAGCATCTCAGCTTGGTGCAAATGTTGGAAGTGAGTTTGAAGACTTAAATATGTTCTTATACGATCAGAAGAGATTAGTCGATGAACTTGGCGAAATGGGGTTTCGAGCCCTGAAAGTATGGCCATTTGATCAAGCAGCTGTTGATTCTGGAGGAAGGTTTATTGATTCAGCAGCTCTGGCAGCTGGTGTCAAAGTTTTGGAAAACATACGAAATGCTGCTGGACCAGATTTTAAGATTATGCTCGAGATGCATAGTCTTTGGTCTCCGTCAGTTGCACTAAAAATAATTAAATCCACGTCTGACATTGACATTTTTTGGTATGAAGATGCAATCAGAATTGGCAGTCACAAAGGATTACAGAAGTTTAGAACTATGACTGATGCTGACCTTACCTTTGGCGAAACAATTGGTACCAAATATGAATATCATAAATTACTGGAGTTACAGGTTTTGGATCACTTGATGGTAGATCCACTTTGGGCTGGAGGATTATCAGCTGGTAGACGAATAATCGATCTTGCTGATAATTATGGAATTTTAGTATCGCCGCATGACTGTACCGGTCCTGTGGGGTTGACTTCAGGGTTAAATCTAGCGCTCACAAGTCCAAATATTGAATTTCAAGAATTTGTTAGAGCGTATTATTTCGGCTGGTATCAAGAGATTGTTGACGGTCTGCCAAAGTTCCAGGATGGTCGGCTGTATCCGAGTGAGGAACCTGGGTTGGGTTTACGCCTTAAGCCAGAATTCAAGAATCGGACGGACGTGATGCAGAAAACCAGTAAGTGGTAGTGATTAGGATTATGAATGTGACAAACCCACTAAGAGAAGTAGTCCTGGAGACAGAAGAGATCCGACTTACCTTACTACCTGAAATTGGTTGCAAGATAACTAAATTAGAGTTTTTACGATGCGACTTTGAATGGTTATGGCAAGACAGTAATCGTCCCGTTAGAAAGCCAGCGTATTGCGATGATTATTCATCATATGACATAAGTGGATTTGATGAATGTTTTCCAAACATTGGGTTGTCGAATTATCCCCATGATCCAAATGTAACGCTTTGTGATCATGGCGAGATTTGGGCTAAGCCGTGGCAGGTAACCGTAGAGAATAATCACCTAAGTGGGAGTGTTGAGTTAACCGCTATGCCACTGATGTTCGAGCGAGAGATAAGTCTAAATCGAGACACAATTGAGTTTAATTATCGAGTAACCAATAATGGAAACAAGTCTTTTGACTACATGTGGTCGGCTCACCCTTTGTTTAAATTGCCAAATAGATATCGAGTATTGCTTCCATCTGGACAGAAAATGTATAAAGAATTTGGTTTTGGTGGCCGAATTGGATCAGACGGAGATGACGGCTATCAAGGTCATCTTAAGGAGCTAACTTGGCCTATCGTGGAATCAGCCATCGGTGAATCTGTTGATTTATCAATAGTGATTCCGACCTTAGGGGTAACCGACAAAGTAGTTGTGACTACATCTGAACTTGAGAAGTTAACACTAATTAATGACGACTTGGCTGCCGGGCTAGAGTTCACTTTTAGTTCAGAAGTAAGTCATGTCGGTATATGTTCAAATTTGACCGCTTGGCCACCTGGTCCTCACCCTGCCACTTGGATTGCTATTGAGCCAATGATCGGTATTTCAGATAGCTTGGATGAAAATATTGCGCTAGGAGCTTCGAGAACAATCCAACCTGGTGAAATTCAAACCTGGAATTTCGCGATTACGTTGACGGAATTGGAAAAAGATTAAACGGTTGACCTTTGACGCCGGGATTAGCCATGAAAGTTTTTCCTGAATCTGGATTATCTTCATCCGTGAGGGCGGCGGTTGTAATAATCAATGTGTCTAAGTTCGGTCCGCCAAATGCACAAGAGGTAACATTCTTTACAGGTAGCGGGTAACTTCCTGAAAGATTGCCATTTGGTTCGTAACGATTAATTCGTCCACCGTTCCAAAACGCCACCCATATCCCGCCCTCAGCATCAACACACATGCCATCAGGTAATACATCACCATTGTCAAAGGAAATCAAAATTCTAGGATTTGATATGCCTTTTTCGCTATAGTCATATTCGACCACGGAATACTTCAGCGTATCGATGTAATAGAACTTATCTTTTTTTGGTGACCAGTCCAGTCCATTACTTATTGAAACCTGCGGAATTAGCTCTTGAATCTCACGCCCTTTTGAATCAATTCGGTAAAGGCCTCCGGCACCAGGAGTTGCATCAAACGCCATCGTTCCAGCAAACAGTTGTCGATGTGGCGATACTTTGGCATCATTCCAACGTACTGGAGTTTCCTCGCTATCGGGAGTAATTTCACGCCAACTCGGTAGGTCAAATTCGCCACCATTGTCAGTTATGAATTTTGCACCGCTGGCATACCCAACGACAACACCAGATCCCTCGCCAGGAAGAGCAAACCCAACCTCTTCATTGGTAGATTTTTCAGTTACCTGACCTGTCAGAATATCTTTGCTAAGAATCCTTTTTCCGATTATGTCAACCCACATAATTCGAGAATTCGAATCACCACTAGACGTTGGTCCTTCACCAAGAGTGCATCGCCGATCATCAAAAATTTCAATCTTCATTTTGTTCTCCAAATCAGCCTAGGTCTGTGGCGATTTACGAAACGCCAGCCAAACCGCAATTACCATAACAACACCCTTTACTGCATCGAGCAGCATTGCATTAGTGCCAATTGTGATTAGTCCTTGCAGAATCACTTGAAGGAGTATTAAACCTAAGAAAGCGCCAGTCAAACTGCCTCTACCACCTTCTAATCTAATTCCACCCACTGCAGCAGCAGCGATAACGGCTAACTCCCATCCAAGACCAGTAACGTTGTCTGCTCGTTCACTTCTGCTCATGAGCAAAATTCCAGCAAAAGCTGAGAGCGCGCCAGTCAACATGAACAAACCAATCTTGATTTTTTCCACTCGGATGCCAGACATCTTCGCCGCAACCGGATTGCCACCTACCAAATAAATTTTTCTACCAATAGAACTTGTTCGAATGTATAGGTCGGCAATGAAGAATAGAAACAAGAAAATCCAAGCTGAAGAAACCAAGCCGAGAATTTCAGTTTTGGCCAAAACCCCTGGATTTCCTGGAAGTGGGTAAACAGGATCTCCTCCTGACAGCACATATCCAAAGCCTCGAGCAAGGAAAAGCATCGCTAAGGTTGTTACGAAAGCGGGGATTCCAATAACGATGGTAATCGCACCATTTAATAGGCCGACGAGCCCACCAATTAAAGTTCCCAGAATAATTGCAACCCAAAAGTTAACGTTCCAATCCGCAAGCATTATGGCTGTTGACACTGCACCAAGCGAAGCTATGGCACCAACCGAGAGATCAAACTCTCCAGCAATAATGAGAAGACTTTGTCCGATAAGAATGATTCCGGTGAAAACTACTGAGAGAAGCAATATCCGCAAGCTTGCAACAGTTAGAAAATTACTATTTTGTAATCCAAAAAAAGCCATAGTCAAAATCAAAACGATAAGCAAAACTACCTCTGGAGGTATGCGTCGCGCATTTTTATTCTGTTTTTTTTCGGTGATACCTTGAACTGTCGCCATGAATAGTCCTGTCTTGATGCGATTCACGCATTCGCTGCACTTGATTGAATTGAACGAGTAAATCGGTAAAAAGTCAAGACAACCGGACAAAAAAGGTAAATCGATTTCACATTCTCTAGCCGAGATCGATTTCGGAAAATGTTGTTCTCATAGGTGATTACAGTTAGGTAACGAAGACGTTGCAGAGGTTGAATTCAGTAAGTAAAAAGAGAAGAGTTCAGTCGTCCAGTTGCTGAAAAGTAAATGGATAAAACTGTCCGAATGAACAAGGTAATTTCACCTGAGTTTCGAATCGGCAGATACCAAAAGGGAGAGGTACGGATGGTTCAAGAATCAAAGGGAATCAAATCTTGGCTTAAGATCATGACTTTGACGGTTGCATCACTCTTGGTTGTTGCAGCTTGCTCAAGCAGTTCTGAAGAGGCAACAGATACTGGTACAACTGAAGATGCTGGTCAAACAGCAGCAGCTGCCGTGTATACGCCACTGTCAGAGCCACCTTGTGATTTGAGCGAAAAGAAGATTCACTACTTGTCAGTATTGAAAGGTCACCCAACACTGCGTCTCTGGCAGCAGGGCTTCTATGATCAAGCAAATGCACTTGGTTTCGGTGAAGTAACAATTGCCTCACCAGACGAAGCAGACTGGACCAAGGCTGTTGCACTTGGTGAAGGTATTTTGGCTACCGGAACTGATGGACTAGTTCTAGGTTTCGTTGATCCAGCTCAGAAAGATCTGATCAAGCGTTTTGGTGATGCTGGTATTCCAGCTGTTATTGGTCACGTTCAGGTTAAGGAAGGCGAATATCCAGGTGTTATTGCCTACGCTGCATTTAATCCTGCTGAGTGGGGCGCAGCTGCAGCTGAAGTTATTGGTGAGAAGATGGGTGGAACCGGAACTGCTGCTATTACACAGGGCGGATTCAACCCAGTTGAAGATGGCGTAGCTGCTGCATTCACCGCAAAGATGAATGAGCTTTATCCAGACATCAAGGTATTGCCTGCTGTTGAAGAAGGCTTTGATCTACCATCATCAATTTCAAAGATCGTTGCTTTGCTAACTGCTAATCCAGATGTTACTGGTGCTATTTCAACCACTGGTGCAGGTCCAGTTGCATGGGCAGGTGCGGTTGATGAAACAGGCCGACAGGTCAACATGATTGGTCCAGACATGACTAGACCAAATATGGATGCTGTTCGCGATGGCAAGATTCTTGGTTTGGCTGCTCAGCCAGGCTATGAAGAGCATCAGATGGCAGTAGATATCGTCGCAAATGCAATCTGCGGAAATCCGCCAGCACAGTTTGCTAACGATCTACCATCGCCGATCATCCTTGCTGATGGTTTGGCACCATACTACGCAGTTGTTGATGCAATTGACGCTCGCGTAGCGGCAGAAGAGTAAGTTGCAATTCGTTTAACAATCTGAGTAAGGTCAGGTGGCTGTAGAAAGATTCAGCCACCTGACCTTTCTCTAATCCGGAGGAATTGAAAAATGACAAGTAATTCAGATTTTGCACTAGAAATGATTGATATCAGCAAGTCTTTCGGAAACACAATTGCGCTTAGTAACGTAGATCTGAAGGTAAAAAAGGGAACGATTCACGGACTGATAGGTCAAAATGGTGCAGGTAAATCCACCCTGATGAAGATTTTGAGTGGACTTTACCCAACTGGAACTTACTCCGGACAAATCATTATTGATGGGAAACCAGTTGAGTTGCACTCTGCGCTAGATGCTCAATCTGTAGGAATTTCTATTGTTCCGCAAGAGACTACTGTAGCTGACACACTTACAGTAGCTGAAAATATTTTGCTTCCTGAGATGTCAAAGAGTCCACTTAAGCCCTATAACAAAAGCGGTGCAGTAAGCAAGGTTGCTGCATTCTTAGACTCCTACAACATTCCACTTCAGCCAGATAAGCTGGTGGCTTCATTGACCCTTGCTGAAAAACAAATTTTAATGATAGCTAGGGCCATTTATCTCAAGCCTGAAGTTTTGGTTTTAGATGAACCGACTTCATCTCTCACAGGTGATGAAATTAAGAATCTTTTCCAAGTGACTCGCACTCTAAAATCGCTGGGTATCACCACAGTATTTATCACACATAAAATGGATGAAATTATTGAGTTATGTGATTCGGTATCCATCCTTAGAGATGGAAAAATCGTTTGTCAGGTTGAGAAATCTGAATTTGAAGTTGATGTGTTGGTTTCTCACATGATCGGCAGAGATTTAGGTGACCTTTATCCATCACAGAAATTGGTAGGAAGCGATGCTCCCGTAGTTTTAAAGGTGACAGATCTAGTTATTGAAAATCCTCGCAAACCAGGTAAACCGTTACTGAAGCCATTTTCGTTTGAATTGAGAAAAGGAGAGATTCTTGGTATCGGCGGCTTAGTTGGCTCAGGCCGAACTGAAATTGCTAAATCACTATTTGGACACTATCGAATTCTGAATGGTGCTGTTGAGGTTGAAGGCAATCCAATCAGAACTCGCAGTGTCTCTGAATCGATATCGCATGGATTTGGCTATATCACTGAAGATCGAAAAGCTGAAGGGCTTTTCTTTAACCTAGCGATTAAAGAGAATTTCACGGCGAGTATTTTAAATATTCTTACAAATCTTAGCTTCTTAATGAAAGGTTCCGAGCGAAGTCGCGCTCAAGTCTTTCTGCAGAGCTTACAGGTGAAACCTCAAAACCTAGAAGCACCGATCTCAAGTTTAAGCGGTGGCAATCAGCAAAAAGTTGTTCTTGGTAAATCTTTAATTACCGAACCAAGAATCTTGATGCTTGATGAGCCAACTAAAGGTGTTGATATTGCTTCTAAGGCTGAGATTTACAAAACAATCGTCGAGTATGCCAATGAGGGTTATGCAGTTCTTTTGATCTCAAGCGAGTTTCCAGAATTACTTGCAATGAGTCACCGAGTGATTGTTTTCAGTGGTGGTGAATTAGTAGGTGAGATGACAGGTGGTCTAGATAAAGAAAAAGATTTAATGCTAATGGCAATTGGTGCTACCAAGGATTCATCCAACTAAGTACGTAGTAAAGAATCGAGAGGCTTGAGATGACAGTTTCAACGACTAAAGGGTTATCAGATAATCTAAAAGCGAGTTCATTGCGAGCAGCGTTTCTGATTCTGATAATTGCACTCTTCGCAATCCAGAATCCAGCTTTCATTAATGGCGCCAGTATTTTGTCTGTAGTGCAAGGAATGGTGTTCGTTGGAATAGCAGCTGTATTTCTAACTATTTTGATCACATCTGGTGAATTCGATATTTCTGTTGGTGCAAACGCTGCTTTAGCTGGGACCCTTGCGGCACAGTTTGTAATTGGCGGAGAAGGCGTTGCAGACGATCGCTCGCCATGGGCAGGACTTTTGATCGGAGTATTTGTCGGGTTGGTTATCGGCTTGATCAATGCATTTATTGTCTTAGTTGGAAACGTACCATCATTCATAGCAACAATCGCTATGCTCTTTATTGCAAAAAGCTTAGCCACTTATATTCCTGGCGGAAAACCAATTCCTGGATATCGTGATTCGTGGGAGGCGGATGGAATTGTTTTCCGTGAGTCATTCTTCTTATCAAACTTCAGTATCATCGTATTTATTTTAATGATCGTAGTTGGACATATAATTTTGAAACGAACCCATTTCGGGGTTGTTGTTTCATCAATTGGTAGTAATAAAGAAGCAGCAAGAACCAGTGGTACCCAAGTAAAGCGGGTTAAGACCATATTGTTCGCATTAACAGGTGCAGGAGCAGGACTAGCTGGCGCAGTCAGTGTGTTCCACTTTGGTTCGATTTATTTCTCATTGGGTCAGGGATGGGAATTGACCGCGATTGCTGCGATTGTTCTTGGTGGAACTAGTTTATTTGGTGGTAGAGGTTCAATCATTGGGTTACTTTTTGGCTTAGCATTGATGCAGACAATTGCTAGTGGCATGGTTGCAGTTGGTATTGATCCATGGTGGCAAACAGTAATTACCGGTGCTATCGTGCTTGCAACTCTAGTAGTGGAACAGTTAAGGCGAAAGGTTAGTTAGATTGATTATTCCTAATCGATTTCTAGGCAAGGTATGTATAGTTACTGGTGCTGAATCCGGTATTGGCAATGCGACTGCTTCACGGTTTGCGCAAGAGGGTGCCGAAGTTTTCGGGCTGGGATTAGATGACGTTAAAGGCCAAGAGTGGCAGCGTCAAATGCGTGGAAATGGGAATAAGGCAACATTTTACCGGGTTGATGTGTCTGACAATGATGAAGTGAAATCTGTTGTTGATCAAATTACAAAAGCGCATGATCAGGTAGATATTTTGATTAATAATGCTGGTGTTTTTGATTACCACAAAATTGAGGATTTGCCAGAAGAAACCTGGGACAAAGTTATGGCGGTAAATGTAAAAGCGTTGTACTTGACCTCAAAATATTGCATTCCGCACATGAGATCCAAGGGTGGATCGATCATAAATATTGCGTCAGTTCATGCCTTTGCGACCATGGATTCGGTTCCAGTTTATGCAGCTAGCAAGGGTGCGGTAGTTGCGTTAAGTCGACAAATGGCAATTGATTACATCAAAGATGGAATCAGAGTAAATTCTGTTGTGGTTGGTGGCGTGAATACGGCGATGTCCCTTAAGCATGCAAGTTCACTGGGAAAAACACTAGATGAACTTGGTTTTGTGCAGGACCCAAAGGTGCTTGGCAGAACGGCGAACCCGGAAGAAATCGCAGCAGGAATCACCTATTTGGCTTCTGATGACGCCAGTTTTGTGGTTGGTTCAGCATTTCTGATTGATGGCGGCTTAACCGCAAACTTGTAATTAGTGGCAAGTTTGCGGGCGCTAATTTCTAAAATTGTGAGCTTTGTCTGAGTTTATTTGCTCGCCAAGCATCAATTGAGAAAATTAATAACGCGCTCCAAACAATAACAAAACCAATTATGCGAACTTCGCTAAGTGGTTCGCTAAACACCCAAACCCCAATGATGAATTGCATCGTGGGTGCCACATATTGCATCACGCCTAACCAGGTTAATGGAACTCGAGTAGTTGCGGTGCCAAACAGTAATAGCGGCAATGCTGTTAGTGGGCCGGAGATAATGGCGAGAATCAATAGGGTCGGGTTTGAAAACAAAACTGCCTCAGCATCACGATACAACCAACTTAGGTATCCGATCGTTATCGGCAATAACAGTGCAGTTTCCATTAGTAAGCCAGGCACTGCTGGCAAATTAATCTGCTTTTTTAAGCCTCCATATATACCAAAAGAACCAGCCAGTACTAGCGCGATCCAGGGCAGCCGGCCATAATCAAAGCTAAGCACTAAGACGGCAACTGCAGCAATACCAACTGCTATTTTTTGTAAGGTACGCAATCGTTCGCCAAAAAACACCATACCGAGCAGCACCGAAACTAGCGGATTTATGAAATAGCCGAGTGAAGTTTCCACCACGTGATTGTCATTAACTGCCCAGATGTAAACGCCCCAATTAGTTGCAACAAAGAAACTGGCAAACACGATCAACAAAGATAACTTTCGATTTTGCAAAGTTGTTTTCACAACCGGCCAACTATGCGTTAACTGCATGAGTAGCAGCACAAACAACAAGCTCCAGATAATTCGGTGGCCCAGAATCTCGAAGGCAGTGGCTGGTTTTAACAGCGGCCAGAACAGCGGCAGCAGCCCCCACATTAAGTACGCCCCTAGTCCGGAAATTACGCCGTAGCGCTCATCTTGTTGCGGGGTGCGGGGCATAGTTACCCAATCCTAGGCCTTGATTTGTGAGGCAAGTGGCTCGTGTAGCCTTCGCGGTCTTGGTAGGTTGCCCGAGTGGCCAATGGGAGCGGACTGTAAATCCGCCGGCTTATGCCTTCAGTGGTTCAAATCCACTACCTACCACCAGTTACGTTTCATTTACCTATCGCTGCCGTATTGTCAAAGCAGATTGTCAGGATTTACCGATATAACTATCCCAGGGGGATGTTGATGCGAATAAGGTCTATTTCGGTAATTAGTTTGTTGGTGCTAGCTAGCTGTGCCACCACCACAAATTCGGCCGATCTATCTGATTATTTATCGCAAAATGTGCAGTGGCAGATTTGTCCGGACGATTACTTCTTAAAAAAAGACTATCGCTTTAGTGATTTTGATAAAGACAATGTCACTTGTGCCGAAATAGAAGTGCCAATTTCATATGATGACTTATCCCTTGGTAGCAAAACTGTTGCAATGATGGGCATGGGAAGCCGAGCAGACCAGGTTGTGTTCTACAACCCAGGCGGACCGGGCGCGTCTGGTATTGAGGCAATTCAAACTATAGATTTTCCAGACGTGCTGGATCAGGAGTATTTCATAATTGGTTTTGATCCGCGCGGAGTTGGCTTCTCTTCACCAGTTAGATGTGACGATGAAGCAGATCTAGAGAGTTACTATAAATTCGATCTATACATTGAGTCACAAGCTGAAGCCGATGAATTTATTGCAGCAGATCAAGAATTTACAGCCGATTGCGCTGCTGCAAATCCATACTGGTGGACTATCACCACTGAAAACACAGTGCAAGATATTGAGTTGATGCGAGCAGTGTTAACTGATCAACCACTTAACTTCATTGGTTCATCTTATGGCACCACGTTAGCCATGGAATATCTTCGCGCTTACCCGGAGAATATTGGAAAAGTGATGTTGGATAGTCCCGTTCTAATTGGACTTGATAATGATGAAGATTCACTACAGCAGGGTAAAGGCTTTAACGATTCATTCGAACGGTTATTTGCTGAATGTGCAGCTGACTCGAAGTGCCCAGGGAATTCAGTGATGGAAGTTGCTGAGTTAATTAAACAGAAATTAATTGCAGCTGATGATGGCAAGGTCTTAGGCTATTGGGGCGTGCAGCAATCGAGTTTAAATCCTGATGCAACTGTGGCAAGCGCCAATATGATTATGGATGGCTTAAGTCAGATGTCCTACTTTGAGTTGGATGATGTTTACAGCGATTTCCGCGAGGGCATGATTGAGTTAATTGAGAAAAACGATAGTTGGATCTTTGAGTTTTATGGGCTGCTATTTAATGGATATGACCCAGAAACTAAAGAGCGGTCAAATATGAGTGAGATTTTGTATATTGTTAATTGTTTAGATATTGACTCTCGTGATTTTGATTCACTAGACGAACTAAAAGAATTTGATAAGAAATACCAAGCAGCCGCACCATTGGTACATTATTTATATACCCCGCCAAATGGGTTTATCTGGAGTTCCGCCCGGCAGGGTTGTGAATGGAGCTGGTTGGCATTTGATGACGATTCAATCCCAGATCCACCAGCCAAAGTGCCAGGTCCAGTCAACGAGTCTGGCAAGCAGATTTTGATTATTGCTTCGCAGGGTGACAACGCCACGCCGTATGTTGGAGCGGTGAAGGTTGCCCGCCAGCTCAAGTCTCCGCTGGTCACATTTACTGGCACTGGTCACGCGATTGCATTTAATGGCAATACCTGCCTGAAAGATCAGATCACCAATTTCTTTGGGACTTCCGGCTCGTTAGCGTCGGTTAGTTGCGATCCAGAATAACAAAGTTAGCACTTCATCAATTAGATGAATAGTTGCAGAATCTGGCACCAGCGCCCTGCCGGTGCTTGGGGGGTCACCCTGTATCCTTGCCGGCTTACCGCCCCCATAGCTCAGTCGGTAGAGCGTTTCCATGGTAAGGAAAAGGTCAACGGTTCGATTCCGTTTGGGGGCTCGGACGGCAAAACAGCTGGACAAAGCGGGGTAGCTCAGGTGGTAGAGCAAGCGGCTCATAATCGCTGTGTCGCGGGTTCGACTCCCGCCCTCGCTACAAAGAGTTTTACGGGTCAAGGCATACTTCACCCCTGGATCGATAAAGAAGGTAGAAATGGCAAAGAGTGACGTACGGCCGAAAGTAACGATGGCCTGCCAGGATTGCAAAAATCGCAATTACATGACGAAGAAGAATCGTCGTAACGATCCAGATCGTCTTGAACTGTCAAAGTTCTGCCCATTCTGTAAGAAGCACACGGTTCATAAAGAAACTCGCTAATCGCGGTTGCTATGGCAGCAAACCTTGAGTTGATTGGGTTTGAATACCCAGCATCAGATCCGCTGCAAGTTACTGTTGCTGATATCCAAAACTTCTGTGTTGCCATTGGCGACAAAGTTCCAGAATTTTCTAAAACTGTTATTGCGCCGCCAACTTTTGCAATTTCATTGGTGATGCAGGCTATGACTTATGCCATGAATGATCCAAAACTAAATTTGAATTATGCCCGCGTAGTGCATGCTGATCAAAAATTTGAACATAATCGACCAATTGTTGCTGGTGATTTGTTAAGTGTTCGACTTACGGTTGCTGATGTTAAAAATAAAATGGGAAATGATTTCGTTACTTTTGTGGCAAGAATTTCAGATGCAAAAGATAAATTGGTAACCACTAGCACCTCTTTGTTAGTTGCGAGGGCTGAATAGTGATTAATTTAAGGTCATTAAATGTTGGCGATAACTTGACGCTGTTGCAGTATCGGGTGAAGCGATCTGATTTGGTTAAATATGCTGGCGCAAGTATGGATTTCAACCCAATTCATTACAGCGATCGAGTTGCTACTTCAGTTGGATTGCCCGGTGTGATTGCACATGGCATGCACACCATGGGCGCAGTTGCGCGCGTAGTTACTGATCACTTACCAGCTGGCGCTTATGTTTCAAGTTACTCTACTAAATTCACCAATGCAATTGTGGTACCAGATGATGAAATTGGCGCATTAGTTTCGGTTAGCGCCGCAGTTAGCGCAAAAGCAGAAGATTCCTTGTTCTTTACCATTGAGACTACTTGTGGTGAAGAAAAAGTTCTCAATCAAACTAAGTTAACTGTTGTATTCAAATGAGTAATATCAAGCGAATTAGTGCCGCCGAGTTACCCACCGCAACTGAAATTAAACCAGGTATCACAGTTGGCTTAATTGTTGATGGCTGGGCTGAGGAGCTAGCAACTTGTGTTAATGGTTACCTAACACATACTGATGCTCAGTTACTACTGCTAGATATTGCAACCGATGAATCGAGCAAGCAAGCAGAGCAGCTGATGCTGGCTCAGCCAGCGCGAATTGAGTTGATTCGGGTTGAAAAGCTGGGCTGGAGCAAAGCGGTGCTCGCAATCCTGAAGGCTGCTACCACTGAATATGTTGTAATTGCCGATATCTCATCGGTGTTACAAGCAGACGCACTCACCCCGTTGGCTGCGTTACTAGATTCAGCAGATGATATTGCCGCAGTTGGTTGGCGCGGCGCGAATATCGATCTAGATTCGAATTGGTTTGAATCAGTATCAGCAAGTGGTGAAGTAGATCAGTTACTTGGATATTTGATGATGGTGAAACGTGAATTGGGTCTTGCTCATCCGCCGCACAAAGACGCTCGGTTCTATCGAAATGCGGATTTAGAATGGTCGCTGGCGCTTCGAGACGCTGGCTATCGATTGTTAACGCCGACCGAAGAGTTGCCGATAATTCAAGGTAGGCATCACGGCTATTACGACACTGATCCGGAGTATCGAGATAGCGAATCCAAGAAGAATTACAACCGTCTGCTGAAGCGCTTTAGAGGGAAAACTGAGATTCTGGTACCGCGTTGATCGGTGTTTTTGCAGCAGCAGAGTAAGGTATTAAGTATTCGAGAATCACCTTCTGCTAGGAGTCAGGAATAAATTGCACCGGTATCGCAAATCAATCATTTTTTTGGTTCTTGGGGTCTTTGTTGGTTCGGTGGTATTAGCTGGGTGCAGCACAAGTATTGATGATGCTAGCCCAATGCCAGATCCAGAACTTCCAGCGCCGGTGATGCTTGATTACATGATCCCTGCCGGTGAAATCGAAGTTGGCGAAGTTGTAGTGATTGTTTTAGATGAGCCAATGAATTGGACCATGCAAAACAATTCACCAGATATTGTTGAGTTACAACCAGCGATTGATGATGGCACCATGCAGACAAATTTTGCAGTTACTGCACTCAAATTAGGTACAGCTAATTTATATGCGGAGAAAGATGGCTTGGGTCAATCTTTCACAATTGAAGTGGTTGCACAAAAAGAAAACCGAGAAATTAGAATTGCTGATTCTGAGTTTAGTTTGACGTTACCAGGCTTTTTGGCAGATTTAATTGAATTTGAAATACAAATGGATCAAACCGCTGAACAGCTTTCTGCCTTCAACGCTAGTTATATCTATTACAACGCCGAAGATGGTCAGCAGCGATTTGGTTCATTTGCTTGGGTGCTGCCAGTTTCGGTCTGGGAAGAGATTCAAAACCCAAACGAGCCGCCACTTGGCGAAGAGATGGTAAGAGTTGCTGACAAAGTATTGGTGCTATCAGGCCCGCAGGATCTCCCATTTAACGATCGATACAGCAATGATGCCAATCGCTATAGCGCTCTTGTCACATTGCTTAATCAGCCAGAAACTTACCGACATACGCCATAACCAAATCGGTTCAGATTAGGCTGCGGGCATGGTTGAGATTCAAACTCAAGTGCCACTGGCACCACACACCACAATTGGCGTTGGTGGGCCGGCAGCTGAATTTGTAATCGTAAAAACTGAGATTGAGCTGATCTCAGCGTTAGATTATTTGGGACCGCTGCTACTGCTGGGCGGCGGCAGCAACCTATTGATTTCAGATAGCGGATTTGCTGGCAGAGTCATAAAAATTGAAACGACCGGTATCAGTGATCAGAGCGGAATTGTTGACGTTGCTGCTGGAGAGAATTGGGATGATTTTGTTTCTTGGGGGGTGGCAACCGGTTATGGTGAGCTTGCACCATTAACTGGAATTCCTGGCACGGTTGGCGCAACGCCAATTCAAAATGTCGGTGCCTATGGCACTGAGGTTAGTGAATTAATCGATACCGTAAAGGTTTATGATCGTGAATTAAGTAGAGAAGTTTATCTATCTAAATCTGAGTGTAATTTCAGTTATCGAGATAGTATCTTTAAAGAAGTACCAGATAGATTTGTCGTGTTAAGCGTGCAGTTCAAGTTGACCAAAACTGACCAAATTCCAATTAAATATGATGAGTTAGCAACTAAATTAAATGTCTCAGTGGGAGATGGCGCAGCTGCCAAGTTGGTAATGCAAGCAGTGCGTGAACTGCGAGCCAGTAAAGGGATGGTGCTTAATCCAACCGATCGCGACACTTACTCGGTTGGTTCTTTTTTCTTAAATCCAAGAGTGTCCGCAGCACAGTATGAGCAACTTCCAAGAGAAGTTCCTGCCTGGCAGCAACCTGACGGAAGTTGGAAAATATCTGCCGCCTGGCTAATTTCGCAATCAGGATTTGAGCGCGGTTATAGATCAGAGAATGCAGCAATTTCAACAAAGCACACGTTGGCGATATGTAATTTAGGGAATGCTACATTTGATCAAATTATGGATCTAGCTAATTTGATTAGAAGTAAAGTTCAACAAGAGTTTGGCTTAATCTTACAAATTGAGCCGAAGACAATATTGAATTCATGAGCGTTAGTTAAGCAACTTTTGAATTCGCGCCACACCTTCAGCAATATCCGCATCACCCAATGCGTAACTTAGGCGCAGGTAGCCAGGCGTACCAAATGCTTCACCCGGTACCACCGCAACTTCAACTTCATCCAAAATAATTGCAGCTAATTCAGCAGATGAAGTTACTTGCTTGCCATTAATGGTTCTACCAATCACATCTTTAACAGATGGATATGCATAAAACGCACCTTCTGGCATCGGGCAATTAAAACCATTTACTTTATTTAGTTCAGACACAATTAATTGACGTCGACGATCAAATGCTGTGCGCATCTCTGCCACTGCAGTTAAATCTCCAGCAACAGCAGCAAGTGCTGCTGCTTGGGCAATATTGTTCACATTACTAGTTGCGTGTGACTGCAGATTAGTTGCGGCCTTGATGACATCCTTTGGCCCGATCATCCAACCGACGCGCCAACCAGTCATGGCATATGTTTTTGCAACGCCATTGATGATTACGCACTTATCCATTAACCCTGGTGTCAAAACTGGCATTGAGGCAAATTTGGCATCGCCATAAACAAGGTGTTCGTAAATTTCATCGGTTACTACCCAAAGATCATTTGCAACTGCCCAATCGCCAATCTCTTTTAGCTGCGTTGGCGAATAAACTGCGCCAGTTGGATTTGATGGGGAGACCATCAACAATATTTTAGTTTTTGGGGTCAATGCCGAATTGAGTTGATCAATGGTTGCGCGATAACCAGAAGTTTCATCAGTCATTACTACAACAGTTTTTCCACCAGCAAGCGCAATTGCTTCTGGATAAGTGGTCCAATATGGCGCGATCACAATTACTTCATCGCCTGGATCAAGCAAGGTAGCAAATGTGTTATACAGCGCTTGCTTGCCACCGTTAGTAACTAACACTTGCGCTGGATCAATGGTTAAGTTCGAATCACGCAGCGTTTTAGCAGCGATTGCTTCGCGCAGCGCTGGCAAACCATTAGTTGGACTGTAACGATGCATGGCAGGATTTTTTGCCGCTGCAATTGCGGCATCAACGATTAGTGCTGGTGTTGGAAAGTCTGGTTCGCCCGCACCAAATCCGATAACTGGGCGACCCTGGGCCTTGAGCGCCTTAGCCTTTGCATCTACGGCCAAGGTGGCTGATTCGCTGATAGCTGCGATCCGAGCTGAGATTCGATTCTTAGACATGGGGCGGATTGTGGCAGATGAAGGGGAGACTGAGCGAAGGGCTCAAAACACCCACGCATTACACTCTCGCTTCTGCCCAGTTGCCTTATGGCGACTGGGCCGTCCGAGGGTCGTAGCTCAATTGGTAGAGTTCCGGTCTCCAAAACCGGCGGTTGGGGGTTCGAGTCCCTCCGGCCCTGCAGGTCCCCTTGGCCTAGCGAGTCCGTATTAATACGGAGGCGCTAGTTTGGGTTGGTAACGAAAGAGGCGAAGTGAGCGAGTCAGAAGTATTACCTTCACACGAAGGTGAAGCGCGCAAAGGTGTATTTGGCCGTGCGCGTGCTTTTCTGCATGACATTTCAGTTGAACTTCGTAAAGTAATTTGGCCAACCCGACGTGAACTAAGTGTTTACACCACAGTTGTTTTGATATTTATTTTGTTCATTACTGCATTTATTACTGTCCTTGATTTTGGTTTCGGCCAGATCACGCTATTCCTGTTTGGTTCATAAGCGAGATATTAAAAAATGACAACCAACAGCCCGTTTGAATATCAATCAGTAGAGTCACTTGCAACTGAAGAAGTTGTTCCGGAGACTGTTGCTGAAATAGTTCCTGTGGTTGCTGAACCTGCAGAAGGTGTTCTTGAGGAAGTTGCAACTGAAGTTGCTGAACAACCAGCAGAACAAGTTGATACGCCAGCTGCTGAAGTTGAAGTGCCGCTAGATCCTGTTGCTGAATTCATGGAATCCATGAAGACTAAAGAGGGCAAGTGGTATGTGCTGCAGTCTTATTCCGGAATGGAAAAGCGCGTCAAAGCAAATTTAGAATCACGCATTCACACCATGAACATGGAAGATGAAATTTTCCAAGTTGAAGTTCCAACTGACATGGTTGTTGAAATTAAAAATGGCGTTCGCAAGAACGTATTGAAGAATCGCTTTCCAGGCTATGTACTGGTTCGCATGCATATGACTGATGAATCATGGGGTGTAGTTCGACACACCCCAGGGGTTACAAAGTTTGCTGGTGCAGTAGCGCATAACGCCCAACCAATGCCATTGACACTTGAAGAGGTTGCAGACATTCTGGCTCCTCGCCTCGAATCACCAGCTGCTGTTGCTACTAAGGGTGGCGGTAAAGCCAAGTCGGCTAAAAATGTTGCAGTGCTGGATTTCAATGTGGGAGATTCAGTCACAGTTATAGATGGACCATTTGCCACATTGCAAGCAACCATCTCTGAAATCAATGCAGATACCCAAAAGATAATTGGACTAGTTGAGATCTTCGGCCGAGAGACTCCGGTTGAACTTAGCTTTGGTCAGATTGCAAAGAGTTAGTTTTAGGTAAGGAAAAGGAACAACATGGCACCGTCGAAAAAAGTATCCGGTCTAATCAAGCTTCAAATCCAGGCCGGAGCTGCTAACCCCGCACCTCCAATTGGTCCAGCATTGGGTCAGCATGGCGTGAACATCATGGAGTTCTGCAAGGCTTACAACGCAGCAACTGAAGCGCAGAAGGGACAGGTGATCCCAGTTGAGATCACCGTTTATGAAGATCGTTCTTTTACCTTCATTCTTAAGACTCCACCTGCTGCTCGATTGATTTTGAAGTATGCCGGCATTGAAAAAGGCGCTGACAATCCACTGCGCAACAAAGTTGGTTCATTAACAAAGTCACAGGTAAAGGAAATTGCTGAAGTAAAGATGAGCGATTTAAACGCCAATGACATTGATGCTGCGATGAAGATCATCGAAGGCACTGCGCGCTCTATGGGCGTGACGATTAACGAATAGATTTTCGAAGGCAACTTCGAACGGCAGCGATGCTGCCAGTGGGAGAGCTAGTAACGGTACTAGTTCGATTGCACCACGAACGAGAGGCAAGACATGAAGAAGAGCAAGGTTTGGCGCAAATCTGCCGAACTTATTAAGCCAGATACCCAATACAACGCAGCAGAAGCAATGGAAATTGCCCGCAAAACTGCCAATGGCAAACCACATACAGTTGACGTTTCAATCAAACTAGGTGTTGATGTTCGAAAAGCTGAGCAGATGGTGCGTGGCACGGTTAACTTGCCACACGGCACTGGAAAAACTGCCCGCGTGATTGTGTTTGCCGCTGGTGTAAAAGCTGATGAAGCTCGCGCGGCAGGAGCGGACGAGGTTGGTGGCGATGAACTTGTTGCTAAAGTTGCCGGTGGTTGGACTGATTTTGATTCCGCGGTAGCAACTCCTGACATGATGGGCAAAGTTGGCACATTAGGTAAAGTTCTAGGCCCACGTGGCTTAATGCCAAATCCAAAAACTGGCACGGTGACGATGGATGTTGCCAAAGCAGTATCTGACATTAAAGGCGGAAAGATTGAATTCCGAACTGATAAGCAAGCCAATCTGCATTTCGTAATTGGTAAAGCAAACTTCAGCGCAGATCAGTTGAAAGAGAACTTCAATGCTGCGATCGATGAGATTGTGCGACTTAAGCCATCAAGCTCAAAAGGTCGCTACATTCAATCTTGCACCGTATCCACCACATTTGGCCCTGGTATAAAAGTTGACCCAGGCGTGAAAAGTGGCGCTGACAGCGAGGACGCCGAATAGATTTCGGAAATCCCCCACACGGTCAGGTGTGGGGGGATTTTTTGTCCAAATTGTTCCTTTTAGGTACTAACTTGTCATAGAATCCCGATATCTTCGGCTCGTCGAAAGGGCCCAATAATGTTGAACTATCGATCGTTGTTTCGCGCGCTGATTTCAATGGTTGCTTCAGCTGCCATTGTGGTTACGGCAAGCACTCCGGCCAATTCATTTTCCTTAGGCCCAAAGGCCACCTATTTGGTTCAAATCACACCTACGGCAAAGGCTGCAGTTGAGAGTGCAATACTTAAAGCGGGCGGCAAGGTTGAAGATCGATATCAATATGTGTTTGATGGTTTTAAAATCGAATTACCAGTTGCGGCAGTTCGATTATTGAAATTAGTTCCAAACGTACTTACGATTGAAGAAGATATCCCAATGTCGTTGGGAACAAATCAAACTCAATCGCCAACACCTTCCTGGGGTTTAGATCGAATTGATCAGCGCACCACGATCTCGTCATCAGCGACTAGTTCTTATGGATATAGGTCAGCAGGAACAGGTGCCACGGTTTATGTGGTAGATACTGGAGTGTCTAAGCATCAAGATTTTGGTACAAGATTGTCTGGCACCGGCTATTCTGGTTTTTCTGATGGGAATGGATTTAATGATTGTAATGGTCACGGCACTCACGTAGCCTCAACTGCTGCCGGTACAAGTTACGGCGTAGCTAAGAATGCATCAATTGTGGCGGTAAGGGTTTTGGGTTGCAACGGTTCTGGATCAATGTCTGGAGTAGTTGCTGGTCTAGATTGGATTTTGAGCCCACAAAATGTTAACTCAAAATCGAAAGCTGTCGTAAATATGAGTCTTGGCGGCGGTGCATCATCCATTTTGGATAGTGCTGTGCAACGGTTAACAAATGCTGGTATCGCAGTTGTAGTTGCAGCCGGTAACAACAACGCCGATGCGTGTACTGCATCACCAGCACGTGCGCCATCAGCAATAACTGTTGGTTCAACTGATATTCGTGACTTTAAGTCATCCTTTTCAAATCATGGTCCATGTGTGGATATTCACGCCCCTGGTTCATCCATTACTGGTGCATGGTGGGACAGTGAAACATCAGTTCGCACCATCAGTGGCACATCAATGGCCGCCCCTCATGTGGCTGGCGCCGCCGCGGTTTATTTTGGATTTAGCAATTCCGGGACAGTAACTGAGCTGACCTCTCACTTGGCAGCAGAAGCAACCGCTGATGCAATTCAGGGATTGCCAATAAACACGATAAATAAGTTGCTATTTGTATCGCCATCAGATGGAAAACCAATAATTACAGATCCCTCGCTATCACTTGCCAACATCACCGGGATTTCACATCAATCGGCTCAAGTTAGTTTCAAGATAACTCCTGGATCAGAAACCGCAAAACTAAATCTAGCTATTGCAACCGATCCAGCTATGGCCAATGCCGTGGTTGCGCCAATTTCACCTACGGAAGTAAGTGGCACAGATCCAGTTACCGCAATTGCTAATTTGTCTGGTTTGCAATCAGCCACAACTTACTTTGTACAGTTAACAATGACGACACCAAGTAAAACAATCAAGAGCTTGACAGAATCCTTTAAAACTACGCCACCACCAGTTGTTGCCCCAGTTGTCACTGCAATAGAACCTACTGAAGTTACTTCATATAGCGCACGATTACATGGAACCGTCATGGCTGGAAATGCAACTTCAAGGGTAAATTTTGTTTATTCGCAGGACAGCGCCTTCGCCAAAGATGTTGTTACAGTAGTTGCGATACCAGAGACAGTAAGTGGCAACACAGCGACTCCAGTTAGTGTTCCAGTTTCGTTCTTAGTAAGCGGTAAGACCTATTTCTACAAAGTTATTGCAATTAATAGTTCAGCAACTACTCAAAGTGAAACTCGTTCATTTACGGCAAAAGTGGCACTTGGAGTTGCACCTACCGTGGTGACTGAAAAACTTTCTACTTCAGCAAATAGTGTTGAGCAGACTTTTACTGGAATTGTTAACCCCAAGGGCCAGACAACCACAGTTAGATTCAGCTATGGCAGAAGCAGCTCGCTTTCAACCGGTACTACCTCGTTCATAATTCCAACAAGTCCAATAACTGGTGAAATAGATCAGAATGTATCTGCAGTTGTAAAGGGATTGGTTCCAGGTCTGGGCTATTACTATCGCTTTGAGGCCTCAAATGATTCGGGTGTCACTCGTGGTGCGATTCAATACAGCATTGTGACACCAGTAAAGGCTGAATTTCGTCGAAATTTTGTATCTAATCAAACCGGATACGCTGCAAGAGTAAATTCAACCGTTAATGCCGGTGGTAGCAATACCCGTTGGAGCTATGTATATGGAACTGACCCAACTCTCTCGAGTGGCACTACAACATTAGATGCAACGCCCAACGCGGTTACTCATGCCAATGACGTGACGATTTCATTAAATTTATCTGGACTTACGCCAAGCACAACTTATTACTACCGTCCAATAGTGCGAATTTTCACTGGACCCTTCTCTGGCCAGACTTTGCTTGGACCGATTTCGTCTTTTGACACTTTGAATGTCGCACCACAGCCACAACCACAGCCACAGCCACAACCACAGCCACAACCACAGCCACAACCACAGCCAGGTCCGGGAAAGCAGTCCCAGACAATTACATTTAATTCACTAGCCAATATTGAATATGGTCCAGCGCAGGCATTAGTTGCATCGGCTTCATCTAATTTACCGATCACCTTTACATCGTTAACGCCTTCGGTTTGTTACATTCTCAATGCCACCGCAGGCGCAATGGTGCAGTATCGAAGTCCGGTTTCTTCCGCAAACAGCGACACTTGCACTATTGCTGCTGATCAACCAGGAAATACGAGTTTTGATCCAGCGCCAAGAGTTACTAGAAGTTTTAGTTTCAACAAAGTTGCAATGACGATCCGAGTAATTCCAACTGGCCCAATAACAGCTGAAGGAAATTTTGTTTGGGGTGAGATTTCTACTGTAAATCGCTCGCTGATGAGCGGATTGAATTCACTTGGGCATTTGTTAGATGTGACGTCACTGACGCCAACTATTTGCTCGGTGTCAAGAGTAGAAACAGTTGATCAAGGCGCAAGAGGAATTAATACAAGATCCTTTGTTAAGGGAATTGATAACGGTAGCTGCAGAGTTAGATTCTCATTTGCTGGGAAAGACACGAGAGCTGCAGCTGAAACTATTTGGTCAACAACATTGTCAGGCTTAACTCCGCCACCTGCAATTCCAGCTGAAAAATGGAGTCAAACTATTTCATTCCCAGAAATAGCAAATCGGGAGTTTGGCGCTGGCATTTCGCTTAGGGCGTTTAGTTCATCTAAACTATTAGTTACTTATTCAGTTACGACACCACAAATTTGTCGAATTTTAGAGCCACAGAAAGAACAGTTTGTGGTTGTTACTGCAGCTGAACTGCCAGATGTAGAAACCGCAACCTGTACCGTTGTTGCAAATCAACTCGGAAATGAATATTACCTACCTGCAGCACCAGTTAGCCAGACGTTTAACTGGCGCAAAGCAGCACAACTAATTACTGCAACGACGATGCCAAGTCTGCGAGTCTCAACAAGTAGTTCTCTGGTTACAGCGCGGTTAACAACTGTAGATCGAGCTCTAATGAGTGGGCTATCAGCGCTAAATGGGCTTATTTCAGCAACTTCTCTGACGCCAACTACTTGCATTGTCACTGGTAATGAATTAGTAAGTGCAAGCACGCCATTTTCCCGAATCTTTATTCGGGGAATTGCAAGAGGTAGTTGCTCAATTTCTTTGAGTGCGGCTGGGGTCTCACGACGAGCTCCTGTGACGCTCATTATTAGCGGCACGGTCAATTAGTTTCTCCTTTCTAGGGGGTGCCTGCATTGCAGCACCCCCTTGGCTTTACAGTTCTCCTCTGCCACAGACCGTAGGTTGGTTACGCAAGTGACCACTAAGGCCCTAAGGGCGCCCACGCAGGCGAGTACGTTGACTCAAGTAATTGAGTTCACCCCGTGCCCGGCTGCACGGGGTTTTTTGTTTGATTTGGAAGGAGCCAAATGGCACGGCCAGACAAGAGCGCTGCTGTTGCGGAACTGACAGAGTCATTCCGTAGTGCAGATGCTGCAGTGTTGACTGAATATCGAGGCTTGACTGTTGCTCAATTAAAGCAGTTACGTCGCGACTTGGCAGCCAATGCTTCTTACATTGTCGCGAAGAACACTTTGACCAAGCGCGCTGCTAAAGATGCTGGGATTGAAGGTCTAGACGATCTACTTGTTGGTCCAAGTGCAATTGCCTTCGTTAAAGGCGATGCAGTTGAGACGGCAAAGGGGATTCGTGATTTTGCTAAAACTAATCCACTGCTCGTTATTAAAGGTGGTGTGTTTGAAGGCAAAGTTATTTCAGCAGATGATGTTAAGAAATTAGCTAATCTTGAATCACGTGAAGTTCTACTATCCAAGATGGCTGGCGCAATGCTTGCTTCACTTACCAAAGCTGCATACCTATTTAATGCGCCGCTTTCCCAAGCAGCGCGGGCAATTGATGCACTTCGCGTAAAAGCAGAGTCAGATCCATCTGTATTGAAAGGTGCCACCGCACCAGCGCCAGCAGCGCCAGCTGCACCAGTAGTTGAAGCAGCTGCACCTGCAGCCGAAGCAACCGAAGAAGTTTCTGCAGTTGATGCTGCAGAGAGCAACAACTCCGCAGCAGACGCTGCAGAGCAAACCGAGGGCTGAGCCCAACAATCAAGTTCCGGCCCTCGGCCGGGTTAGTGAAAGGACGCCAACATGGCGAAGATGAGCACTGATCAACTGCTCGAGGCTTTCAAAGAGATGAGCCTTATCGAGTTGTCAGAGTTTGTTAAATTGTTTGAAGACACCTTTGGTGTTACAGCTGCAGCACCAGTTGCAGTTGCAGCAGCACCAGCTGCTGGCGGCGGCGACGCCGGTGGCGCGGAAGAGAAGGATGCATTTGATGTCATTCTCGAAGATGGCGGAGCTAACAAGATCGCAGTGATCAAGGAAGTTCGTGCGCTAACCAATTTAGGTCTAAAGGAAGCTAAGGATCTAGTTGAAGCAGCACCAAAGCCAGTTCTTGAAGGTGCAAAGAAAGACGATGCTGACAAGGCAAAGGCTGCACTAGAGGCTGCCGGCGCTAAGGTCTCAGTAAAGTAAGTTCAATTGTGAGGGGGGCCGGATTTTCCGGCCCCTTTTGCATTTTTGTGAGGGACAAGACCCCCAAGCGTGGACTTGACAAACTGCCCTCTAAGATTTTCCTTCCTCGTCCAGACTCATATATGGCACCCCAGTGTTCATGCCTTGGGTGTTCTCGGTGTCGGACAAGCATTGGCATGAATATTCCTTAACAGTTCGGAAGGATTGCCTTGGCTGCCTCGACCACAAAAGTCTCATCCAAAGCCGTACGTGTTTCATTTGGCAAAGTTAAAGAAACACTTGAAGTTCCAAATCTCTTAGATCTCCAACGCGAATCATTTGAATGGTTGATTGGCGATCCAGCATGGCGTGCTCGCGTTCAAGCAGCAATTGACTCTGGCAAGACCGAAGTTCCGCGACAAAGCGGTCTGGAAGAAATCTTTGAAGAGATCTCACCAATTGAAGATATTGCTGGCACCATGTCACTTTCTTTCCGTGACCATCGCTTTGAGCCACCAAAGAACACTATTGAACAGTGCCGCGACAAGGACGCTACTTATTCCGCCGCACTATTCGTAACTGCAGAATTCATGAACAATGAAACTGGGGAAATTAAATCCCAAACCGTCTTCATGGGCGATTTCCCACTGATGACAAATCGAGGCACATTTATTATCAATGGAACTGAGCGTGTGGTTGTCTCTCAGTTGGTCCGCTCGCCTGGTGTTTATTTTGAACATGAAGTTGACAAGGCAACTGAAAAGGATCTGTTTACCTCAAAAATTATTCCAAGCCGTGGTGCATGGCTAGAGTTTGATATCGACAAGAAGGACACCGTAGGAGTTCGTGTTGATCGCAAGCGCCGTCAACCAGCAACCACTTTCTTGCGTGCTATTGGTGTGCCAAGCGAAGTTATTAAAGAGCGCTTTGGCCAATTCCCAACTATGGCTAATTACTTTGAAAAAGAATTACCTGGCACCCAAGATGATGCACTATTGGATCTTTACCGAAAGCTACGTCCGGGCGAACCACCAACAGTAGAAGCATCACGTCAATTGTTAGATAACTTGTACTTCAATCGCAAGCGCTATGACTTAGCAAAAGTTGGTCGCTTTAAATTGAATCACAAACTTGGCACCAATGCTGAACTTACTGATTCGGTGCTTTCGCTAGAAGATATCTTGACCACAGTTGAATATCTAGTTCGACTTCATGCAGGTGAAACTGAGATGAAGTCACAACGCGGAACTGTTGCTATTGCGTTTGATGACATTGACCACTTTGGTAATCGTCGCCTTCGCTCTGTCGGTGAGTTAATCCAGAATCAGATTCGAACTGGTTTGTCTCGAATGGAGCGCGTTGTTCGGGAACGAATGACAACTCAAGATGTAGAAGCAATTACGCCACAGACCTTGATCAACATTCGTCCAGTGGTAGCTGCGCTAAAAGAGTTCTTTGGCACATCACAGTTGTCACAATTTATGGACCAGACCAACCCAATTTCTGGTCTAACTCACAAGCGACGTTTGTCAGCGCTTGGCCCTGGTGGTTTGTCACGTGAACGCGCTGGCTTCGAAGTTCGTGACGTTCACCCATCTCACTATGGCCGGATGTGTCCGATTGAAACACCAGAAGGTCCAAACATTGGTTTGATTGGATCACTGGCAACTTTCGCTCGCATTAATGAGTTCGGCTTTGTTGAGACGCCTTACCGAAAAGTTGTTAACGGTGTGGTTACTGACAAGGTTGACTACCTAACTGCTCACGATGAAGATCTACACGTTATTGCTCAGGCAAACGCTGAACTTGATAGCAAGAATGCATTCAAAGATGAGCGCGTGTTAGTTCGTCGCAAGGGTGGCGAAGTTGAATTCGTACCTGCAGCCGATGTTGATTATATGGATGTTTCACCACATCAACTTTGGTCAGTTGCAACATCAATGATTCCATTCTTGGAACACGATGACGCTAACCGCGCCTTGATGGGTGCAAACATGCAACGTCAGGCAGTACCACTAATCAAGACTGAAGCACCGTTTGTTGGAACTGGCATGGAGCTGCGTGCAGCAGTTGATGCTGGCGATGTGATCTTGGCAACCAAAGCTGGAACAGTTTCTTATGTTTCAGCAGATGTGATCAAAGTTGCCACGAAAGATGGTGAAGATGTTTATCGACTTCGCAAGTTTGATCGTTCCAACCAAGGTACTTGCTACAACCAACGACCAACTGTTTCAGAAGGCGATCAAGTTGCAGCAAATGAAGTAATTGCTGACGGCCCCTCAACTGACTTAGGCGAGATGGCGTTAGGAAAGAACTTGCTGGTGGCATTTATGTCATGGGAAGGTCACAACTACGAAGATGCGATTATTTTGAGCCAGCGATTGGTACAAGATGACGTACTTACTTCAATTCACATTGAAGAATATGAAATTGATGCTCGTGATACCAAGCTTGGGCCAGAAGAAATTACTCGTGACATTCCAAATGTTTCAGAAGAAGTGCTCAAGGATCTAGATGAGCGCGGCATTATTCGAATTGGCGCTGAAGTGGTACCAGGCGATGTGCTAGTTGGCAAGGTAACACCTAAGGGTGAAACTGAGCTAACACCTGAAGAGCGTTTGCTACGTGCCATCTTCGGCGAGAAGGCGCGTGAAGTTCGCGATACCTCACTTAAGGTGCCACATGGTGAAGGCGGAACTGTTATTGCAGTTCGTGAATTTGATTCAGCTGATGGTGATGAGTTAGCAGCTGGGGTTAACCAATTAGTTCGCGTTTATCTGGCTCAGAAACGCAAGATCACTGAAGGCGACAAGCTTGCTGGTCGCCATGGCAACAAGGGTGTTATTGCTCGAATCTTGCCAGCTGAAGATATGCCATTCCTAGCTGATGGCACGCCAGTAGATATCGTGCTTAATCCTCTTGGTGTACCAAGCCGAATGAATTTAGGTCAGGTATTGGAAACTCACCTTGGTTGGGTTGCGGCAACTGGTTGGAACATTGAAGGCAGTCCAAACTGGGCCGAAAATGTTTCTGCTGAAGCCCGCACTGCGCCAAAACGAACTCGAATTGCCACACCAGTATTTAATGGTGTTCGCGAAGATGAGTTAACTGGTTTGTTGCAGTCCACAACACCAGCGGACACTGGTTTTCAGTTAGTTAATGAAACTGGAAAAGCACAATTGTTTGATGGCCGTTCCGGCGAACCATTCCCAGAGCCAATTGCGGTTGGTTACATGTACATCTTGAAGCTGCATCACTTAGTTGATGACAAGATCCACGCCCGATCAACTGGTCCTTACAGCATGATCACGCAGCAACCACTTGGTGGTAAAGCACAGTTCGGTGGCCAGCGATTTGGTGAGATGGAAGTATGGGCGCTGGAAGCATATGGTGCTTCTTACGCACTGCAAGAACTTCTAACCATCAAGTCTGACGACGTGCTCGGTCGTGTGAAAGTTTATGAAGCTATCGTTAAGGGTGAAAACATCCCAGAGCCTGGTATTCCAGAATCCTTCAAGGTGTTGATGAAGGAAATGCAATCGTTGTGTCTCAACGTTGAGGTGCTATCAACTGATGGCGCAGCAATTGAGATGAAAGATCAAGACGAAGAGGTCTTCCGCACTGCGGAGGAACTCGGTATCGATCTGTCTCGGCGTGAGCCAAGCAGTGTCGAGGAGGTCTGAGGAAAGTCCTCAGATAACACTGAATAAATCCACTACTAGATAATTAAGGAAAACACAGTGCTAGATATCAACTTCTTCGACGGACTTCGAATCGGGTTGGCCACGCCAGAAGATGTGCGCAGCTGGTCATTCGGCGAAGTAAAGAAGCCAGAGACGATTAACTACCGAACCTTGAAGCCTGAGAAGGACGGTTTGTTCTGCGAGAAGATTTTCGGTCCAACCAGAGACTGGGAATGCTATTGCGGTAAATATAAGCGTGTTCGCTTCAAAGGAATTATTTGCGAGCGATGCGGTGTTGAAGTAACTCGTGCCAAAGTTCGTCGTGAACGAATGGGTCACATTGAGTTAGCTGCTCCAGTAACTCACATCTGGTACTTCAAAGGCGTACCAAGTCGACTTGGTTACTTGCTAGATTTAGCGCCAAAGGATCTAGAAAAAGTAATCTACTTCGCCGCTTATATGGTCACCGATGTTGATGCGGAGAAGCGTCATGCTGATCTGCCACGACTTGAAGCTGACATTGAAGCTGAGAAAAAACGTTGGGCTAAGCGTCGTGACGAAGACATCAATGAACGCATCAAGAAGCACGAGCAGGATTTGGCAGAACTGGAAGCAGAAGATGCTAAAGCGGAAATCAAGCGAAAAGTCAAAGAAGGTGCGGAGCGTGATGTTAAGCGAATCCGCGCTGAAGCTGATGCCGAGATCGATCGACTAACTCGCGTGTTTGAGCGATTCCGAAATCTTAAGGTGCAAGACCTTGAGGGTGACGAAATGCTATTCCGCGAAATGCGCGATCGTTATGGCGATTACTTCTCGGGCTCCATGGGCGCGCAAGCAATTAAGCGTCGCTTGGAAACTTTTGATCTTGAAGGCAATGCAGAGCTGCTTCGCGAAGTTGCTCGAACTGGCAAAGGCGCCAAGAAAACTCGTGCACTAAAGCGACTAAAGGTAATTAATGCGTTTATTAATACCTCCGGTAGCCAGCGCGGCATGGTGCTTGATGCGGTTCCAGTTATTCCACCAGATCTACGTCCAATGGTTCAACTAGATGGTGGCCGATTTGCAACTTCAGATCTAAACGATCTCTATCGCCGAGTAATTAACCGTAACAATCGATTGAAGCGATTGATTGACTTAGGTGCACCAGAAATTATCGTCAACAATGAAAAGCGAATGTTGCAAGAAGCTGTTGATGCCCTATTTGATAACGGACGCCGTGGTCGACCAGTAACTGGACCTGGCAACCGTGCACTGAAGTCACTTTCAGATATGTTGAAAGGTAAGCAAGGACGCTTCCGTCAAAACTTGCTTGGTAAGCGTGTTGATTATTCTGGCCGTTCGGTAATTGTGGTTGGTCCACAGTTGAAGCTGCATCAATGCGGTCTGCCTAAGCAGATGGCGTTGGAGTTGTTCAAACCGTTCGTAATGAAGCGATTGGTTGATCTAAATCATGCGCAGAACATTAAGAGTGCAAAGCGAATGGTGGAGCGCTCTCGTTCAGTAGTTTGGGATGTTTTGGAAGAAGTAATTGCTGAGCATCCAGTGCTGTTAAACCGTGCACCAACGCTGCACCGACTTGGCATTCAAGCATTTGAACCGCTGCTAATTGAAGGTAAAGCAATTCAGATTCACCCGCTAGTAACTACTGCGTTTAACGCTGACTTCGACGGTGATCAGATGGCGGTGCACTTGCCGCTATCTGCAGAAGCTCAGGCAGAAGCGCGAATTTTGATGCTTTCTAGCAATAATATTTTGTCACCAGCAAATGGCAAGCCAATTACCACACCAACCCAGGACATGGTGCTTGGTATTTACTTCTTAACTGGCTCATCGGCTGGCGAAAAAGGTGAAGGTGGCGCTTATTCATCTGTTGATGAAGCGATGATGGCGTTTGATCGCGGTGTTTTAAGTATTAGAGCGCAGATCAAACTTCGTGTTGCTGGCGATGTTGTGCCACCAAAGGCTGCGGTTCCAGCAACCTATGTAGCTGGTAAGCCATACACCCTGGAAACCACACTTGGTCGAGCATTGTTCAATGATGCACTACCAGTTGACTTCGAATTTGTGAACAAGGAAGTCGATAAGAAGGTACTAGGCGCCATTGTTAATGAGCTTGCTGATCGATACGAGCGCATTGATGTTGCAACCGCGCTGGATAAGCTAAAAGATCTTGGTTTCTACTGGGCGACTCGATCTGGTGTAACTGTGTCATTTGATGACATCGTGGCTCCGGCGGAGAAAGCTAAGTTGCTAGTTGCAGCTGAAGAAAAAGCTGCGAAGGTAGAAAAGAACTACGAGCGTGGATTGGTATCTGATACCGAGCGACGTCAAGAGTTAATTGAGATCTGGACGCGCGCAACTGAAGATATTGCGCGTGCCATGGATGCAAACTTCCATGAGAGCAACCCACTTCGCAAGATGGTTGCCTCTGGTGCTCGCGGAAACATGCTGCAGTTGCGTCAGTTGGCTGGCATGCGTGGTCTGGTATCAAATCCAAAGGGTGAAATTATTCCTCGACCAATTAAGTCCAACTTCCGTGAAGGACTTTCGGTGTTGGAATACTTTATCTCGACTCACGGCGCTCGTAAGGGTCTGGCTGATACTGCCCTTAGAACTGCGGACTCTGGTTACCTAACTCGTCGTTTGGTTGACGTATCGCAAGATGTGATCATCCGCGAAGAGGATTGCGGCACTGATCGCGGTATGCCAAAAGAGATTGCAACTAAAGACGCTAGCGGTAAGTTAGTAATGCTAGATAACGTTGAATCATCAGTTGCTTCTCGTTATTTAGCACAAGATGCAGTTGCAGATGGCAAAGTTGTTGCTGCAGCAAATACTGAGCTGACTATGCCAGTAATTGAATCATTGGTTGCTGCTGGCATTGCTGAAGTTCGTGCTCGTACCGTCTTTACTTGCGAAAGCAAGTACGGTACTTGCGCTACTTGCTACGGCCGTTCATTGGCAGCAGGCAAATTGGTTGATGTTGGTGAAGCAGTTGGAATTATTGCGGCACAATCAATTGGTGAGCCTGGTACTCAGTTAACCATGCGTACCTTCCACACTGGTGGTGTTGCTGGTGATGACATTACTCAGGGTCTACCACGTGTAGTTGAGTTGTTTGAAGCTCGAACACCAAAGGCAGTTGCACCAATTGCGCCATTTACCGGCATCGTAAAGATCGAGGAAGCCGAGCGCATCCGAAAAATTACTGTGCATGGACCAGATGGTCAAGAAGAAGCTTTCTCGGTACCAAAGCGTCAACGTCTGTTAGTTGAAGATGGTGCTCAGGTAGAAGTTGGCACGCCGCTAGTGGTTGGTCCGTTAGATCCAAAGCAGATCTTGGATGTGCTTGGTATCCGTGCGGTGCAATCTCACTTAGTTGATCAGGTACAGCAGGTGTATCGCTCCCAAGGTGTATCAATTCACGATAAACACATTGAGATCATCTGCCGCCAGATGCTAAAGCGCGTAACTATTCTGGAATCAGGTGACACTGATCTGCTAGCTGGTGAATTAGTTGATCGAGCCAGTTTCGAATCCGCGAACCGCACTGCAGTTGCCGAAGGCTTGCAGCCAGCTCAAGGTCGTCCAGTAATGCTTGGTATTACTAAGGCATCTCTTGCAACTGACTCTTGGCTTTCAGCTGCCTCCTTCCAGGAAACCACTCGCGTGTTGACCGAAGCGGCAATTCAGGGCAAGAGCGATCCGCTGCTTGGTTTGAAGGAGAACGTGATCCTGGGCAAGTTGATCCCAGCGGGTACTGGTCTTGCCAGATACCGAAACGTGAAGGTCGAACCAACCGAGGAGGCCAAGTCAAGCATGTATGCGTCGCTTAGCACCTACGACGATCTGCCGTATTTTGGCTTCACCGAGACCCAGTCTGAAGCAGTTCCGCTTGAGGAATATGACTTTGGGGGCTATGACCAGCGGCAATAATTGAGGTAAGCGAGGGGCCGAGAAATCGGCCCCTTTTGCTTTCCGCCCCCCGACTTTGACCCCGCTAGGGGGGTGGGGTATTTTTCTCCTCCGCGCTCGAAGCAGTTCGAGCCAAGCTGTAAAGCCACTAACAATCGTTAGTTGGTAACCCATCGATTAGGGCCTTGGTTTCATGCGCCCAAAATCGGCGACACACCCGACCGCGGGTGTGGGGGATTGCAGTTAAGACGCAACAGATAGGGAGTGACTGTGCCAACTATTCAGCAGTTGGTTCGCAAAGGACGCGAAGATAAAGCGTTCAAGTCGAAGGCACCTGCGCTTAAGAGTTCACCTCAGCGCCGTGGTGTTTGTACTCGTGTTTACACCACTACACCAAAGAAGCCGAACTCTGCGTTGCGCAAAGTTGCTCGTGTGCGTCTAACTTCAGGAATTGAAGTTACGGCATACATCCCAGGTGTTGGTCATAACTTGCAAGAGCATTCAATTGTTTTAGTTCGTGGCGGTCGTGTGAAAGATCTACCAGGTGTTCGTTACAAGATTATTCGTGGCGCTCTTGATACCCAAGGTGTCAAAGATCGTAAGCAAGCACGAAGCCGTTATGGTGCGAAGAAGGAGAAGGCATAATGCCACGTAAAGGTCCAGCTCCGCGTCGCCCACTAGTTCTTGATCCAGTTTACGGTTCGCCAATTGTTTCGCAGTTAGTTAATCGCGTACTTACCGATGGTAAGCGCTCAACTGCTGAAACCATCGTTTACGGTGCGCTTGCTGGCTGCAAAGAAAAATCAGGCAATGATCCAATTGCAACCTTGAAGCGTGCGCTAGAGAATGTTAAGCCAACTGTTGAAGTTCGATCTCGCCGTGTTGGTGGCGCGACTTACCAAGTTCCAGTTGAAGTAAAGCCAGCCCGCGCCATGACGCTTGGCATGCGTTGGTTAGTTGAATACGCATCACAGCGCCGCGAGAAGAGCATGACTGAGCGCTTGATGAATGAAATTTTGGATGCATCTAATGGACTAGGCGCAGCTGTTAAGCGCCGTGAAGATGTTCACAAGATGGCAGAAGCGAACAAGGCGTTCGCTCACTACCGCTGGTAATAAGAAGGAAGCGATACCGTGTCAACACAAACATTGGTTGATCTATCGATGGTGCGAAACATCGGCATCATGGCGCACATTGATGCTGGTAAAACCACCACAACTGAGCGCATCCTTTTCTACACCGGTATCAACTACAAAATTGGTGAAGTTCATGAAGGCGCAGCCACCATGGACTGGATGGAGCAAGAGCAAGAGCGCGGCATCACCATTACTTCTGCTGCTACTACTTGCCAATGGAAGAACCACGTTATCAACATTATTGATACCCCAGGTCACGTTGACTTCACCGTTGAAGTAGAGCGTTCGCTTCGCGTACTAGATGGTGCTGTTGCAGTATTTGACGGTGTTGCCGGTGTTGAGCCACAGTCTGAAACTGTTTGGCGTCAGGCTGACCGCTATAACGTTCCTCGAATTTGCTTTGTTAACAAACTAGATCGAACTGGTGCCGATTTCTATCGCTGCGTTGAGATGATTAAAGATCGCTTGAATTCAACTGCACTAGTACTTCAAATTCCAATTGGTGCTGAAGGCGACTTCATTGGTGTAGTTGATCTAATTGCGATGAAAGCAAATGTTTGGCGCACTGAAGGCAAGGGCGACGAGTATTCAGTTGAAGATATTCCAGCTGATCTGGTCGATAAGGCGAATGAATACCGTGCGTTACTACTTGAGATTCTTGCTGATAATGATGATGCCATTATGGAGATGGTGTTGGAAGATAAAGAACCATCTGAAGATGAGATTATTGCAGCAATTCGTCGTGCCACTTTGGCGGACAAGTTAAACCCAATTCTTACTGGCTCAGCATTTAAGAACAAAGGTGTGCAACCAATGTTGGATGCGGTAGTTCGTTACCTGCCAAGCCCGCTTGATATTGGTGCGGTAACTGGATTTAAGCCAGGCAAGGAGCAAGCTGAAGCATCACGTAAGCCAGATGAAAAAGAACCACTTGCTGCGTTGGCATTTAAGATCATGACTGACCCACACTTGGGTAAATTGACTTATCTTCGAATTTATTCTGGCACCTTGGAGTCAGGAACTCAGTTACTTAATTCAGTTAAAGATCGCAAAGAGCGCATTGGCAAGATTTATCAGATGCACGCAAACAAGCGTGAAGAACGCGAGAGCGCAACTGCCGGTCATATTGTTGCGGTAATGGGTCTGAAAGACACTACAACTGGTGAAACACTTTGCGATCCAGCCAATCCAATTGTGTTGGAGTCAATGAACTTCCCAGATCCAGTTATCTCAGTTGCTATTGAACCAAAGACCAAGGGTGACCAAGAAAAACTTGGTGTAGCAATTCAGCGTTTGGCGGAAGAGGATCCAACTTTCCGTGTTCATGGTGATGAAGAAACTGGCCAGACCATTATTGAAGGTATGGGTGAACTTCACCTTGAGGTGCTAGTTGATCGCATGCGTCGTGAGTTCAAAGTTGAAGCAAACGTAGGTCGACCACAAGTTGCCTATCGTGAGACTCTGACTCGCAAAGTCGAGAAGATTGATTACACTCACAAGAAGCAGTCCGGTGGTGCCGGTCAGTTCGGCCGCGTGATCATGGACGTTGAACCGCTAGTTGGTTCTGAAGCTAACTACGAATTCGTTAACTCAGTTACTGGTGGTCGTATTCCACGTGAATATATTCCATCAGTTGATAACGGCTGCCAGGAAGCAATGCAAACTGGTGTGCTTGCTGGTTATCCAATGGTTAACGTAAAAGTCACATTGCAAGATGGTGCTTACCATGATGTTGACTCATCCGAGCTTGCGTTCAAGATTGCCGGTTCTATGGCATTCAAAGAAGGTGCTCGCAAAGCAGGTCCAGTATTACTTGAACCGCTGATGTCAGTTGAAGTTGTCACCCCAGAAGATTTCATGGGAGATGTCATCGGTGACTTGAACTCACGCCGTGGCCAGATTCAGGCGATGGATGAGCGAAGCGGTGCAAAAGTGGTACGCGCACTAGTTCCACTATCTGAGATGTTCGGATATGTGGGCGATCTACGTAGCCGCACTCAAGGGCGTGCGAGCTACACCATGGAGTTTGACTCTTACGCACAAGTTCCAGAACATGTGTCGAAAGAGATCATCGCAAAAGTTAAAGGCGAATAGCTTCTAACTTTTGCAAACCAACTGGTTGCCCGATCAGTTGGTGCAGTAACAGGAAACAGAATGGCCATACCGGCGTTGTCGGGCGGCCGGACAACGCAGGTCTAGGAGGACCCAGTGGCAAAGGCGAAGTTCGAGCGGACAAAGCCGCACGTCAATATCGGAACCATCGGTCACATTGACCATGGCAAGACCACATTGACCGCAGCAATTTCAAAGGTGCTGCATGATCGATACCCAGACGTAAACCCGTTCACCCCATTCGATCAAATCGATAAGGCACCGGAAGAGCGTCAGCGCGGTATCACCATTTCTATTGCTCACATCGAGTACCAGACTGAGGCACGTCACTATGCACACGTTGACTGCCCAGGTCACGCTGACTACATCAAGAACATGATCACCGGTGCTGCCCAGATGGACGGCGCAATCTTGGTGGTTGCTGCAACTGACGGCCCAATGCCACAGACCAAAGAGCACGTTCTACTCGCTCGTCAGGTAGGTGTGCCAGCAATCGTGGTAGCACTAAACAAGTCAGACATGGTTGATGACGAAGACCTATTGATGTTGGTTGAAGAAGAAGTTCGCGATCTACTAACTCAATATGAATTCCCAGGCAAAGACACCCCAATTGTTCGCGTAGCTGCACTACCTGCACTAAACGGCGATGCTAAATGGGGAGATGCGATCATGGAGCTAATGGCAGCTGTTGACAGCTTCATTGCAACTCCTGCTCGTGAAGTTGATAAGCCATTCTTGATGCCAGTTGAAGACGTGTTCACCATTACTGGTCGAGGCACTGTAGTAACTGGTCGTATCGAGCGCGGCATTGTTAAAGTCAACGAAGAAATCGAAATCGTTGGTATTCGCGATGCATCTCAAAAGACTGTAGTAACTGGTGTGGAAATGTTCCGCAAGTTGCTAGACGAAGGTCAAGCTGGTGAAAACGTTGGTGTACTACTTCGTGGTACCAAGCGTGAAGATGTAGAGCGCGGCATGGTGCTTTGCAAGCCAGGCTCAGTAACACCTCACACTGAATTCGAAGCTCAGGCTTACATCTTGAGCAAGGATGAAGGTGGCCGTCACACCCCATTCTTCGATAACTACCGACCACAGTTCTATTTCCGTACCACTGACGTAACTGGTGTTGTACACCTACCAGGTGGCAAGGAAATGGTTATGCCAGGCGATAACACTGACATGAAGGTTGAGCTAATCCAGCCAATCGCCATGGAAGAAGGACTTCGCTTCGCAATCCGTGAAGGTGGCCGCACCGTAGGTGCTGGCCGTGTTACCAAGATTCTTAAGTAATTAATTAGCCCAGGCGCGGCGTAAGCCGCGCCTGGGACACCAAACTCGAATAGCTAGCAGAAGTTTTAAGGAAAGGCACCAGGCAAATGGCCGGACAGAAGATCCGCATCAGGCTCAAGGCCTATGACCATGAGGTCATTGATAGCTCAGCGAAGAAAATCGTTGAGACAGTTACGCGTACCGGTGCCAAGGTGGCAGGACCTGTTCCGCTACCAACCGAGAAGAACGTGTTCTGCGTTATTCGTTCACCACACAAATACAAGGACTCTCGCGAGCACTTTGAAATGCGCACTCACAAGCGCTTGATCGACATCCTTGACCCAACCCCAAAGACTGTTGACTCGTTAATGCGGCTAGATCTACCAGCCGGTGTCGACATCGAGATCAAACTTTAATTCAGAAATAGGAATCAAGATCATGAAATCGGTAGTCAAAGGCGTGCTTGGTGAGAAGCTAGGCATGACACAGGTTTGGGATGAGAACAACCAAGTTGTGCCAGTCACAGTAATTCGTGCTGCTAACAACGTGGTAACAAGTGTGCGCACCCCAGAGACAGATGGATACTCCGCAGTGCAGATTGCGTTTGGCGAAATGGAGCCACGCAAAGCAACTCGGCCAATGCTTGGTCACTTCGCGAAAGCTGGAGTTACCCCAAAGCGACACATTGCGGAACTTCGCACCACTGATGCAACTGAATATCAGTTAGGTCAAACGCTAGGTCCAGATGTATTTGAACCAGGTCAGATGGTTGATGTCACTGGCACAAATAAAGGTAAAGGTTTTGCGGGCGCAATGAAGCGACATGGTTTCCATGGTCTGCGCGCTAGCCACGGTGTGCAGGCAAAGCACCGATCCCCAGGATCAATTGGTGCATGTTCTACGCCAGCTCGCGTATTTCGCGGCACTCGCATGGCAGGTCACATGGGTACTACCCGAGTAACTGTGCCAATGCTGAAAGTTCAAGCAGTTGATACTGAGCGCGGATTGATTTTGGTTCGCGGTGCAGTTCCAGGATCTAAGGGCAGTGTGGTTCTAGTTCGCACCGCTTCGAAGGGTTGATGACAATGGCAACAGTTGACGTGTTAACTGCAGCAGGTACCAAAAGCGGTACGGTAGAACTGCCAGCTGAAATTTTTGAAGCACAGGTAAATGTGCCGCTGATGCATCAAGTAGTTGTGGCACAGCTTGCTGCGGCTCGCCAGGGAACAGCGGATGTAAAAACTAGAAATGAAATTTCTGGTGGTGGCCGAAAGCCATACAAGCAAAAGGGCACTGGTAACGCCCGTCAAGGTTCGATTCGTGCGCCGCACTATCGTGGTGGTGGCACCGTGCATGGTCCAACCCCGCGCAAGTATGACCAGCGCACGCCAAAGAAAATGAAGTTTGCGGCATTGCGTAGTGCACTCTCAGATCGTGCTGCTAATGGTCGGGTACATGTAGTTACTAACTTCATTGATGGCGAAACACCATCAACTAAGAGCGCGCTAAAGATGCTGTCATCTCTAACTGACCGCAAGAAGACGCTAGTTATTTTGGATCGCACCGACAATGTAACTTGGTTGTCGCTGCGCAATCTACCAAGCGTTCATATCTTGGTGCCAGATCAGCTAAATGTTTATGACATCTTGAATTCAGATGACGTAGTTTTCACAACTAAGTCGTTAGAAGATTTCTTAACTCACACCGCAAATCGCACTAGCGTAAGCAAAGGAGATGAATAATGAAAATCTCTGATGGTCGCGATATTTTGCTGAAGCCAGTTGTGTCCGAGAAGAGTTATGCATTGTTAGATCAGAACAAGTACACCTTCATTGTTCGCAAAGATGCTAACAAAACTCAGATTAAGCAAGCTGTTGAAGAAATTTTCAAGGTGAAGGTCACCAGCGTGAATACTTTGAACCGACCAGGAAAGAAGTCACGTACTCGATTCGGAATTGGTCAGCGATCTGATACCAAGCGCGCGATTGTGAGCTTGGCTGATGGTGATCGCATTGATCTATTCGGAACCCCAGCGTAGAGCGAACGAGGAATAACATGGCAATTCGTAAATATAAGCCGACTACACCGGGCCGTCGTGGCTCAAGTGTGGCCGACTTTGTTGAAGTAACTCGTACTCAGCCAGAAAAGTCGCTGGTTCGTCCCGTGCACAGTAAGGGTGGCCGAAACGCCCAGGGTCGGGTAACTGCTCGCCACCAAGGTGGCGGTCATAAGCGTGCTTATCGCGTAATTGATTTCAAGCGTGCCGATAAAGATGGTGTGCCAGCAAAAGTTGCACACATTGAATATGATCCAAATCGCACTGCTCGAATTGCGCTGCTGCATTACGCAGATGGCGAAAAGCGTTACATCATTGCGCCAAACAAAATTTCGCAAGGTGATGCAATTGAGACCGGTCCAGCGGCAGATATCAAGCCAGGAAATAACCTGCCACTTCGTAATATCCCAGTTGGTACCGTAATTCACGCCGTTGAATTAAAGCCAGGAGGCGGCGCCAAGCTTGCGCGCGGTGCTGGTTCGTCAATTCAGTTGGTTGCAAAAGATGGGCCGTATGCGCAGTTGCGTCTGCCAAGCGGTGAAATTCGTTCCGTTGATCTTCGTTGCCGCGCAACTGTTGGTGAAGTTGGTAACGCAGAGCAGAGCAATATCAATTGGGGTAAAGCAGGACGTATGCGCTGGAAGGGTGTTCGCCCAACAGTTCGTGGTGTTGCAATGAACCCAGTTGATCACCCACACGGTGGTGGTGAAGGTAAAACTTCTGGTGGTCGTCACCCAGTTAATCCAAAGGGTAAGCCAGAAGGTCGCACTCGCAGCCGCAAGAAAGCAAGCAACAAGTTCATTGTCCGTCGTCGCAAGTCGAACAAGAGTCGCTAGGAGTATTGAGCAATGCCAAGAAGCCTTAGAAAAGGTCCATTTGTGGATCTGCACTTATCAAAAAAAGTTGATGCGCAGAACGCAGCTGGTACCAAGACTGTTATCAAGACTTGGTCACGTCGTTCCATGATCACACCTGACATGTTGGGACACACCATCGCGGTTCATGATGGCAAGAAGCATGTACCAGTTTTCGTAACTGAGAACATGATTGGTCACAAACTAGGTGAGTTTGCGCCAACTAGAACTTTCCGTGGTCACGCAAAAACTGATCGCGCTGCGGGCAAGTAAGAATTAGAAAGAAAACAGAGAGGTAGAAATGGAAGCCAAGGCACAGGCGCGATACGTTCGTGTAACGCCGCAGAAGGCTCGGCGCATTATTAATCAGATTCGCGGTATGGCGACATCTGATGCGCAAGCTTTGCTGCACTTCGCACCACAGTCAGTGAGCGAGCCAATCGGCAAAGTGCTTGGTAGCGCAGTTGCAAACGCCACCAATAACTTCAATATGAATCCAGATGCGCTCTTTGTGACTGAAGCATTTGTTGATGAAGGACCAACACTTAAGCGATTCCAACCACGCGCCCAGGGCCGTGCATTTGAAATCCTAAAGCGCACCTCTCACATCACCGTTGTTGTTGGCGATGCGTTCGCGGTTGCAAATGGACCAGAGCGACTAACGAAAGAACCTCGCGTTAAGAAGCGACCAATCTCGCAAGCGCCAGCAGTTAAGGCAGCACCAAAGGCACAATCAACTAATGATGAAGCTGCCCCAGCGAAGAAGACGGCAGCAAAGAAAGCAGCTCCTGCTAAAAAGGCGGCTCCGGCTAAGAAAGCCGCTCCGGCTAAGAAAGCAGCTGCGAAGAAAACCGCTGCTAAGAAATCAACTACCAAGAAGGAGAAATAACAGTGGGCCAGAAAATTAACCCGCACGGCTTCCGCCTTGGTTATTCTGCGGATTTCTCAAGCCGTTGGTTCGCTGATAGCACCAAAGCCGGACAGCGCTATGTGGATTACGTTGCTGAAGACGTAAAGATTCGCAAGATGCTGGCTAAAGGCATGGAGCGCGCAGGTATCTCTCGCGTTGAAATTGAGCGCACTCGTGAGCGAGTTCGCGTTGATATTCATACTGCTCGACCAGGAATTGTGATTGGTCGCCGTGGTCAAGAGGCAGATCGCATTCGTGGTGATCTCGAAAAACTAACTGGCAAGCAGGTTCAGCTAAACATTTTGGAAGTTAAGAACTCTGAAGTTGATGCTCAGTTGGTTGCGCAAGGTGTAGCGGAGCAGTTAGCTAGCCGTGTTTCTTTCCGTCGCGCGATGCGTAAGGCAATGCAGACCACAATGAAGTCAGGTGCACAAGGAATTCGAATCCAGGTATCTGGTCGATTGGGCGGCGCTGAAATGAGCCGAACTGAGTTCTATCGTGAAGGACGAGTCCCACTGCACACACTTCGAGCTGACATTCATTATGGTTTCTATGAGGCACACACCACATTTGGTCGAATTGGTGTGAAAGTTTGGATCTACCGCGGTGACGCACCCATTACTCGCGCGGAGAAAGAAGCAGCAGCAGCTGCAGCAACTCGCGTGCCAGGAACTGGTGGTGGACCAACCCCAGGTCGTCGCGGCGGTAAGCCACGAAATGCTGAAGCAGCCGCGGCAGCACCAGCCCAACCAGCAGCGACGGAGGCGTAATAATGTTAATTCCGCGCAAAGTTAAGCACCGTAAGCAGCATCACCCAAAGCGCTCGGGTAAAGCAACCGGCGGCAATGAAGTTACTTTTGGTGAATATGGCTTGCAAGCATTAGAACCGGCTTATGTCACTAACCGACAAATTGAAGCAAGCCGTATTGCAATCACCCGTCACTTAAAGCGTGGTGGCCGAGTCTGGATCAATATTTTCCCGGACCGACCATTAACCAAGAAGCCAGCTGAAACTCGAATGGGTTCTGGTAAAGGTTCCCCTGAGTTTTGGGTAGCAAACGTAAAGCCAGGCCGAGTTATGTTTGAAGTTTCATTCCCAACCGAGCAAGTTGCTCGTGAAGCGTTGCTGCGTGCAGCACACAAGCTTCCAATGAAATGTCGAATCATTCGACGCGAAGTAGGTGAGTAAAGATGGCAGTAGGAACTGATATTCAAGATCTACGCGTGCTATCTGATGATGCGTTAGCTGAGAAGTTGCTTGAAGCAAAGCAAGAGTTGTTTAACTTGCGATTCCAAGGAGCAACCGGTCAGCTAGAAAATCACGGCCGACTAAAAGCAGTACGCCGCGATATCGCCCGCATCTACACCATTTTGCGCGAGCGCGAACTTGGTATTACCACAGTTGGAGGTGCGGCATGAGTGATCGATCAAATCGCAAAACCCGGGAAGGTTTAGTGGTTAGCGACAAAATGGATAAAACCATCGTGGTTGCGGTAGAAGATCGCTTTAAGCATCCGCTGTACGGCAAAGTTGTTCGTCGCACTAGCAAACTTAAGGCACATGATGAAGCAAACGCCGCTGGCGTGGGCGATCGCGTGCTGCTAATGGAAACCCGTCCACTATCTGCAACCAAGCGCTGGCGCATGGTTGAGATCCTCGAGAAGGCTAAGTAACAGATTTCTGTTACTAACCGAAAGTGAGTAAGAAGTGATACAGCAAGAGTCGCGATTAAGAGTCGCTGACAACACTGGAGCAAAAGAATTGCTCTGCATTCGAGTGCTGGGCGGATCCTCTCGTCGTTATGCTGGCGTAGGCGACATCATCGTCTGCTCAGTTAAAGATGCCGTGCCTGGCGGTTCAGTTAAAAAAGGACAGGTCGTGAAAGCAGTAGTGGTGCGAACTGTCCGATCCATTCGTCGTCCTGATGGTTCATACATTCGATTTGATGAGAACGCAGCTGTGATCATCAAAGGTGATGGCGAACCGCAAGGAACTCGTATCTTCGGTCCGGTTGCTCGCGAACTTCGTGACAAGCGATTCATGAAGATCATCTCACTTGCTCCGGAGGTGTTGTAATCATGGCGCTTAACGTTAAAAAAGGCGACACCGTTCAGGTAATCAGCGGCAAAGATAAAGGCGCTACTGGCCGAGTGCTTTCAGTTGACATCAAGAAAGAACGCGTCATTGTTGAAGGTGTTAATCGAGTAAAGCGCCACACCAAAGTAGGTCAAACGAATCGTGGCGGCACCACTGGCGGTATTCAAACCAAGGAAGCACCATTGCATGTTTCTAACGTTATGGTGGTAGATCCAAAAGACAACCGCGGCACCAGAGTTGCTAAGAAGCGCGAAACAGTAACTAAGACTCGCAGCAATGGCACCACTTATGAATCAACTCGTGCCACTCGCATCGCGAGAAGATCAGGTAAGGAACTGTAATGACTACTAAAACATTACCTCGACTAAAGCAGCAGTATCGCGCCGAAATCGCACCGAGCTTGAAAGAAAAGTTCGGCTACGAAAACGTGATGCAGACACCAACTTTGACCAAGATTGTGATCAACATGGGTGTGGGAGATGCGGCACGCGATAGCAAGATGATTGAAGGTGCGATTCGCGACCTAACTGCAATATCCGGCCAGAAGCCACTAGTAAATCGTGCACGCAAATCGATTGCGCAGTTCAAACTTCGTGAAGGTATGCCAATTGGTGCGCACGTAACACTGCGTGGTGATCGGATGTGGGAATTTTTAGATCGCCTGCTGTCGGTAGCGCTGCCTCGTATTCGTGACTTCCGTGGTCTTTCGCCAAAGCAGTTTGATGGCCATGGCAATTACACCTTTGGTTTAACCGAGCAGAGCGTTTTCCATGAAATTCTGCAGGACAAGATTGATCGAGTCCGTGGCATGGATATCACCATCGTTACTACCGCAACTACTGATGAGGAAGGCCGGGAGTTGCTTCGCAGCTTTGGCTTCCCGTTTAAAGAGGCATAAATCATGGCAAAACTAAGCAAGATTCACCGCAACTTACAGCGCGAAGAAGTTGTTGAGCGCTATGCCAAGCGTCGCGCTGAGCTAAAAGCAATCGTGAAAAGCGAAACAGCTACGGCTGAGCAAAAGGCAGCAGCTGTTGCGGAACTGCAGAAGCAGCCACGCAATGCCTCTGCCACTAGATTGCGAAATCGTGACACCGTGGATGGACGTCCACGTGGTTACCTCCGAAAGTTTGGTGTCTCTCGTGTTCGTTTCCGCGGGATGGCACATCGTGGTGAACTACCTGGTATCACCAAGAGCAGTTGGTAAATAACTTTGTTGTAGGTCTGATTGAAATTCAATCGGATACCGCAGCAGGAAAGAGATAACCGGCCATGACCATGACCGATCCAATCGCCGACATGTTGTCGCGAGTGCGAAATGCTAACTCCGCACATCACGATACGTTGTCGATGCCGCACTCCAAAATGAAGGAGGGGTTGGCACAGATTCTGTTGAATGAAGGTTATATCGCAGGCTTCAAGACGGAAGATGCTGAAGTTGGTAAAACCCTAACAATCGATCTGAAATACGGACCTAATCGCGAGCGATCCATTGCAGGCGTTCGTCGCATTAGCAAGCCAGGTTTGCGGGTATATGCCAAATCAACTGAACTACCAAAAGTTCTAGGTGGCTTAGGTATTGCCATCATCTCAACCTCATCTGGCTTGCTTACAGATAAGCAGGCAGCAAAGAAAGGCGTAGGCGGAGAAGTTCTTGCCTACGTCTGGTAAGCGGGGTATGCGATGAGTCGTATTGGTAAAAATCCAGTAATTGTTCCAACCGGCGTTACAGTCACTATTGCAGGTGATTTAGTAACTGTTGCTGGACCAAAAGGCACGCTTAGCCACACCGTTGCCGCACCAATCACGGTTGCGAAAAATGATGATGGCTCAATTGCGGTAAAGCGACCAAATGACGAGCGAGTAGCTAAGTCACTTCATGGGTTAACTCGTACCTTGATTGCCAACA
>JBIJDU010000033.1:0-6646 GCA_044343935.1 Candidatus Nanopelagicales bacterium
CACGCCGTTCGCTATGTCCCAATACAACGTAACTGCAACCTAGTTTTGCCAAGAATGCCGCTGATACTTGACCCGTAAAGGCACCAGAATCTGCGATACCACAATCCTGCCCACCATAAGATAACCTGAGTTTGTCAGCATCAACCAATGTTTGAACCGACCGAATATCTGTGAATGGCGGAAACACTGCGATATCCACTTCATCAAAATCTGCTTCCTTCAACGAAAAAGCAAGACGTTGCACATGCACAATTGCTTCAAGATGGTTTAGATTCATCTTCCAATTGCCAGCAATAAAAGGCTTCCTGCTCAATGCTCCTCCATTAATACCAGTAGGCCTGGTAATTGTTTTCCTTCAAGGTATTCCAGTGAAGCGCCGCCACCAGTTGAAACATGGCTAAATTTCTCATCAGGTATACCAAGTTGGCGAATTGCTGCCGCGGAATCACCACCGCCGATAACGGTGAATGCGTCACATGCTGCCATCGCATTTGCAATCGCTGTGGTACCCGCACTAAATGGCGCCATTTCAAAGACGCCAACTGGGCCATTCCAGACAACTGTTGCTGATTCTGATATTCGACTAGCGAATAGCTCCCTGGTCTTAGGTCCAATGTCTAAACCCATCCATTCTGGATCGATATCTTCAACCGACACCGTTGCAATTTGCGCTGTTTCGGAAAATTCAGATGCAGTAACCAGATCTACGGGCAGGAGTAAATCCACATTATTAGCCTCAGCCAGCGCGATGCATTGCTTTACTTCATTTATGGAATCAAGATCGAGTAATGACTTACCAACGTCCAACCCCATGGCATGAAGAAAGGTGTAAGCCATTCCCCCGCCAATCAACAATGAATCTGCCTGATCTAACAAATTACTTACAACTTTCAACTTATCAGACACCTTTGCACCACCCAAAATAACGGTATAAGGGCGCGCCGGTGAAGTTAAAACTTGATTGAATACTTCAACTTCTTTTTGAATTAATCTTCCAGCAACCGCAGGTAACAATTTAGCTACATCATATACGCTAGCTTGCTTTCGATGAACTACACCAAAACCATCTGACACAAAAACATCTGCATTCTTGCTCAATAATTGGGCTAGCGCTGCGCGATCCTCGTCACTTTTACTAGTTTCTCTAGGGTCAAATCTAATGTTCTCTAATACTTGAACACCTGAACTAAGTGAGCCACCTTGGAAATAATCACTATGACTTACTAGTGCTACAGGCTGAGCCAGCAATTCTGCCAAGCGATGCGCAGCTGGTGCAAGCGAATACTTCAGATCTATTTCGCCATCGGGACGCCCAAGATGCGCAACTAAAGTAATCGAAGCGGGTTGTTGCAATAACATTTCATTGATTGTTGGCAACACCGCTCTAATTCGACCATCATCGGTAATTTCGCCATCACGAATAGGCAAGTTGAAGTCAACTCGCATTAAGACATGTTTGTTTGTCAGCGTTACCGAATCAAGAGTGCGCATATTAAAGTTTGGCTGCAATTAATCTAGTTAGATCGACTAATCGATTGCTATAACCCCACTCATTGTCATACCAAGAAACAACTTTGGCCATGTCATCCATAACTGACGTTAGCGCAGCATCAACAATAGATGAGTGTGGATCTGTGACAATATCTGTGCTCACAATCGGATCGGTCGTGTAGGACAGAATTCCCTTTAAACTGCCTTCAGCTGCGTTTTTAAGAGCAGCATTGATCTCATCAACCGAAGCCTTTTTGGCCAAATTAACAGTTAGATCTGTCGCGCTACCAGTAGGAACTGGCACGCGCATGGCATAGCCATCTAACTTCCCCTTAAGTTCGGGTAAAACCAGTGAGATAGCTTTTGCTGCACCCGTGGTGGTTGGAATCATGTTGATAGCTGCGGCTCTGGCTCGACGTAAATCGCTATGTGCAAAATCCAAAATTCGTTGATCATTAGTGTAAGCATGAATTGTTGTCATTAACCCTTTAACAATGCCAAACTCTTCATGAATCACTTTTGCCATCGGCGCTAAGCAATTAGTGGTGCAAGATGCATTGCTGACAACATGGTGAGTGGAATTGTCATACAGGTGATCATTTACCCCTAGAACAATGGTTATATCTTCATTTTTTGCAGGAGCGGAAATGATAACTTTCTTGGCACCGGCGTCTAAATGCTTTCTGGCCATTTCATTGACGAAAATTCCAGTACTTTCAATAACTATGTCAACGCCATATCTACCCCAAGGCAGGTCAGCTGGATCTTTCTCTTTACTTACCTTAATTACCTCGTCATTGACCACGATTTCATCATCACCGTAGGACACAGTGCCGCTGAAACGTCCAAGAGTGCTGTCGTATTTGAGCAGATGGGCTAGCGTTTTAGTGTCGGTTAAATCATTGATAGCAACGATCTCTAAATCTGACGGAGCTAACCAATTTCCACCCACCGAAACGCCATATCGTTCCTGGTCAACAATAGCTCGAAAGAAATTTCGACCGATTCGGCCAAACCCGTTAATTCCAATTTTTACCGACACGACGTCTCCTCAATTTCAGATGGAAACCTTACCTTGTTTCCAAAAACCTTTTAGTCCATCTCCAAAATTTCTTGGCTAACTGCAGATTCGGTATCGGGGATACCTAAATCTCGTGCCCGTTTATCAGCCATGGCCAATAACCGCCGAATCCGTCCAGCAACAGCATCTTTCGTCAATGGCGGGTCAGCAAAGCCACCTAACTCTTCTAGGCTTGCTTGTGGATGATCCAATCGCAATCTTCCTGCTGCCAATAGATGATCTGGGATATCGCTTCCAAGAAGCTCAAGCGCTCGATTCACTCTAGCCCCGGCTGCTACTGCTGCTCTAGCTGACCTGCGCATATTGGCGTCATCAAAATTGGCTAACCGATTTGCGGCGGCCCTTACTTCGCGTCTTACTCTGCGTTCCTCCCAAACTGCTACAGCGGCATGGGCGCCAATGCGAGTGAGAATCGCGCTGATCGCATCCCCATCTCGAATCACAACTCGATCAACAGATCTTACCTCTCGCGCTCTTGATGCAATTCCTAATCGTCGCGCTGCGCCAACTAGCGCTAGCGCGGCTTCCGGCCCTGGACAAGCGATTTCCATTGATGATGATCGTCCTGGCTCGGTTAATGAACCGCGTGCCAGAAATGCGCCGCGCCAAACCGCTTCGCAATCAGAGATGTCGCCATTCACGATTGTTGCCGGTAATCCTCGAATTGGCCGCAAATTGGTATCAACTAATCCAGTTTGGCGGGCTAATGCTTCGCCGCCATTGGTGACCCGAACAATATATCGAGTGTTTTTCTTTAATGAACCGCCCGAAACTGTACTTAATTCAGCCTCATGCTTATATAGATCAAAAATGTCCTGCCTGAGCCTTCTCGCAGTTGCACCGCTATCCAAATCTGCTTCCACAACAATTGCGCCTTTTACGATATGCAGCGAACCTGCATATCGAAGTATGGCAGTCACTTCAGCTTTACGATTAGAAGTTTTGGATATTGCCAATCTAGCCAGTTCATCCTTAACTGCGGATGTCATCGCCATACGAAGCTTCACTACCCTTCTTTATTCGCGGTCACAATCACGGTGATAGACATAAGTTTCAATACCCGGTCCAACTAATCGGGTAGCCAGATTTTCAACTAGCGCAACTGATCTATGCCTTCCACCTGTGCAACCTATCGCAACTGTCAAATACCTTTTACCATCACTCAAATAGCCAGCCGAAACAATGTCCACTACTTGCTCAATCGCAGCAAGGTAAGCAATGCTGCCGGGATGTCCCATAACAAAGTCATTAACTGACGCAGCCCTGCCATCTAACGGTCTCAATTCGGCATCCCAATGCGGATTGGGTAAAAACCGAGCATCAAATACCAGGTCAGAATCAATCGGAACGCCGCGTTTAAAGCCGAACGAAACTAAACTGATAACTACTTTGATTTCCTCAATATTGCCAAAAGCAGCCGCAACTTTGCTTCTGAGCTCATGTGGAGACAAGCCAGTACTATCTATAACTAGGTCAGAGTTCGCACGCAGATCTGACAACAATTCTCGCTCAGTTTCAATCGCACGCAATAGTCCAGTTTCAGTTTGAAGCGGATGAGGTCGCCTGCTTCCTTCGAATCGATGAACCAACTCAGCGTCATCGGCATCTAAAAAAAGAGTAGATCTATCCAGTCCTGATATTGGGATGTTTGTAAGTGCGGCCGCTGTCTCTGTAATCGCGCCAGCTCTAACATCAATTACGATTGCGGCACGATCTACTTTGTTGGATAGTGCTGAAATTGCTTCGGTAACAAGAGATGGCGGTAAGTTATCCATCACGTGGTAACCCTGATCTTCAAGTGCTCGAGCGGCTGTGGAGCGACCGGCACCGGATAACCCCGTAACGAAGACTATTCTCATTTAATTATCCTCACCGTCTGATTCTGGCAGAGATTCGGTTGCTGAATGCAAATAATTGTAAATATCTTCAGCCAATTTAGGACTTATTCCTTTAACTAAAATTAGATCAGATACGCCTGCTGCTCTTAACCCAGTTGCACCGCCAAAGTGCTTCAGTAGCATTTTTCGCCTCTCTGGTCCAATTCCGACAACTTCATCCAGGATACTGCTAACCGCTTGTTTGCTCCTGCGGTTTCGGTGATGGGTTATTGCGCGCCGGTGAGTTTCATCTCGTATTTGCTGCAGTAAATAGAGCGCTTGCGAGTCTCGGGGCAGCAGGATTGGTGTAGTTGCGGCAGGAAACCATAATTCTTCCAATCGCTTAGCCAATCCAACTACTGGAATATCCAGCCCATGTGCTTGCAGAACCTCAAATGCAGCTTGAGCTTGCCATGGGCCACCATCAATGACTAAAAGTCCAAGTGGGTATCTGGCGCGTGCATTCTTGAATCTATCGATTCTGCGTTCAATTACTTCCCGAATTCCTGCCAGATCATCCCCCGGCTGCTGCAGTACATAAGAACGATATTCAGATCGAGCGGGCAAGCCATCTTCAAACACAACAACGGCTGCAACCCGGCTAGTACCTTGCAGGTGAGATACATCTACGCACTCAATTCGAAGCGGCGAGTGCTTTAGATTCAAAGCATCTGCAATGTTCTGCAGCGCCTGAGTTCTACTATTCAAATCATAGAGAACAGACCTTTTTTGCATGACTAAGGCAGTTTCAGCATTTGTTACTGCCAGCATGCCAATTCGTGCCTTTTCTCCTCGAATTGGAATTGCAACATCAAATTTACGGCCAGAAATGAGACTCAAGGCTGATGAAATCACCTCAGTATTTAATTCAACGCCTGAAACAAATATCTGCTTCGGGGAATTCTCCTGATCACTATATCGATTGATAATGAACTCAACCACTAAATCAGCCTTTTCAGATCTGGCATACAAATCTGCTAATACTCGCTCTTCAGATACTACTCGTCCATTTCGGACTTGAATTACCGAAATAATAAGATCCAGATCGGTGCTTGCCACACCGACGAAATCAGCTGATAAGTTACGCTCTAAACTAACGGAACTCTTTTGCAGTATTGATTCGATCGCAAGATACTGGTCTCGATACTTCCCAGCTTCTTCATAATGCTCAGATTCACTTGCAATTCGCATTTTTGATTCTAACGAGTCAAGCAATTCCCGATTCCCACCATCAAGAAATTTAATAAGTGAATCAACCAGGATCCGGTGTTCTTGCTCCTTAGTAGCTGACAAGCAAGGAGCAATACATTTTCCGATGTGGCCAAGTAAACATGCTCTTTCATTTCGCTGATGAGTCTTATATACACCATTCGAACAAGATCGCACAGGGTAAACCTTTAATAGCGAATCTATCGCGGTTCTAACCTCCCTAGAATTGGGATATGGTCCGAAATAACGGGCACCAGATTTACTCTTTTTCCGTGTTGAGAAAATCCTTGGCACTGAATCCTTAGCTGTTACAGCAATGAATGGATATGACTTATCATCACGGAATCTAATGTTATAGCGCGGTTTATGATGTTGAATTAAAGTGTGTTCTAACTTAAGCGCCTCCGCTTCATTTTCGACAACGGTCCAGGTGACCAAATCTGCTTGCTGCAGCATGCTCGCAGTTCGCTGCGGCAGTGCTGACGATGCTTGGAAATAGGAACTCAGTCTTGAACGAAGATTCTTTGCTTTACCTATATAAAGTACAGCTTCACCTTCAGGTAGATTAGTTATGAATCTATAGACACCAGCGCTAGTAGGAATCTCACTGGTGTTTGGCTGCCAGGGATACCGTTTCATCTAATGACTCTTTAATGCCATGGCCAGAAATTTACCGGTGTGGCTAGATTCAACTTTAGCCACTTCTTCCGGGGTGCCAGTTGCAACTATCTCGCCACCTCTTGAACCACCCTCTGGGCCGAGATCAATTACCCAATCACTGACTCGAATTACATCCAAATTATGTTCAATTACCACAACTGTATTACCTTGATCGACTAAGCGATTTAGTACTTCCAGTAATTTACGAACGTCCTCAAAGTGCAGTCCGGTCGTTGGCTCATCCAAAACATAGAAGGTTTTGCCAGATGAGCGCCGTTGTAATTCTGTTGCCAACTTGACACGCTGTGCTTCGCCACCTGAAAGAGTT
>JBIJDU010000024.1:0-17161 GCA_044343935.1 Candidatus Nanopelagicales bacterium
TCCTGCGCCGAGACGGCGCAGCGTTAGGACTGAGCTCAACTTTCACAATTTACGATCAGGCAGATTCGCTGCGCTTAATTACGTTAATAATTCGAGATTTAGATATCAATACTAAGTTCTTTCAACCAAGAGCAATGCAAGCCCAAATTTCAAACCTCAAGAATGAATTAGTGGATTACGAGGATTTTTCCAAAATTGCCGAGGAAGATGGACCGCGACGCACCCTCGCTACCATTTATCGGGAATATCAACAACGACTGGCGAGATCTAATGCCGTTGATTTTGACGATTTGATCGGCCATACCGTTGCGCTACTGCAATCTAATCCGGGCATTAGAGAGTTCTATCGTCGGAAATATCGACATGTCTTAGTTGATGAGTACCAAGATACCAACACCGCACAGTATGTGTTGGTGCGCGAATTAGTTGGCACTGAGAAGGAGACAATTCCGCCAGCCCAACTATGCGTGGTGGGCGATGCCGATCAAAGTATTTATGCGTTCCGCGGTGCAACTATTAGAAATATTCAGGATTTTGAACAGGATTATCCAACTGCAAGAACGATTGTGTTAGAGCAGAATTATCGAAGCACTCAAAATATTTTAAGTGCGGCAAATGCAGTAATTGCTCGCAATACGGAGCGTAAGCCAAAGCGACTATGGACTCAAGCTGGCGATGGCGACTTGATTGGGTTTTACATAGCTGATGATGAACACGATGAAGCCAGATTTATTGTTAATGAAATTAAGCAACTATCAGATTTTGAATTGAAATACTCTGATGTTGCCGTGTTTTACCGCACTAATGCCCAATCGCGAGCAATTGAAGAAGTATTTATTCGATCTGATATTCCTTATCGAGTTGTAGGTGGCCTGAAGTTTTATGAACGAGCTGAGATTAAAGACGGTCTTGCTTATTTGAAGTTAATCTCAAATCCAGCAGATGATATTTCGCTACGGCGAGTATTGAATGTGCCGCGGCGCGGCATAGGTGATAAAGCTGAAACTTTGCTTGGTGATTTTGCGCAGCGCAAATCAATTCCGATGTTTGCTGCTTTGGCAGTTGCAGATCAAATTCCGGGCTTAACTGCCAGAGCACAAGCAAGTATGCAGGAATTTCATCAGCTGATATCAGACTTGGTGGTGCTGGTGGAAAGCGGGGCAGGGGCCGCCGTTGTGCTGCAAGCAGTGCTCGAGCAAACTGGCTACACCGCCGAATTGGCGCAATCGGGCGATCCGCAAGATGAAGTTAGATTAGAGAATTTAGCTGAATTGGAAGCGGTAGCGGCTAATTATGATCAAAGCGAAGATGCGGCTGGTTTAGCTGGCTTTCTAGAGCGAACTTCGCTGGTTGCAGATTCAGACGAAATTCCAGATGATGAAGCTGGGTTGGTGACGTTGATGACACTGCACACCGCAAAAGGTTTGGAGTTTCCAGTTGTATTTTTAACTGGTATGGAAGATGGCATCTTTCCGCATATTCGAGCCCTGGGAAATGCTACTGAACTACAAGAAGAGCGCCGACTTGCTTATGTTGGGCTTACCCGAGCAATGCAGCGGTTGTTTATCTCAAGGGCAATCCGCCGATCAGCATGGGGCGCGCCACAACACAATCCAGCCTCTCGATTTATTGATGAGATCCCAGCTGAGTTGATTCGTTACCTGCGCGAAGATCCAGTGCACAGCACTAGTTCTGAATCCATGACTACTCGAATCGCAAAAGCCACACCACAGCGAAGTGCCATTGAATTAGTAATTGGAGATCGCGTTAATCACACCCAATTTGGCTTGGGCAAAGTTTTATCAGTTGCCGGCAACGGCGATAACGCAACTGCCACAATTGATTTTGGTACTGCCGGTGAGAAGCGGTTACTACTTAGATATGCACCAGTGGAGAAGCTTTAGTTGGTGCGCAGCCAGAGCGCTGGATTAACCAATCGATCCTTGATCGCGACCTCAAAATGAAGGTGCGTGCCAGATGCATTACCGGTAGAACCCATTTTGCCAATGTGCTCGCCGGCCTTGACTCGCTTACCAACTGATACAGCCATGCTCGAGAGGTGGGCGTAGCGAGTGGTTACTTGACCGCCATGCGCGATCAAAACGCTGTAACCGTAGGAACCATCCCAGCCGCGTGCGATTACTACGCCATCTGCGGCTGCTTTAACCGATTGACCGTAATAGCCATCAAAATCTAATCCAGTGTGAACGCCGCCGTGCCAACGCCAACCGCGCTGGCCAAAGTAGGCAGTAGTTCTAGTTCCTGGAACTGGATTTCGCTTAGCTGAGGTAAAAGTTGCTGGTAGATTTAAATTCTTAGGAATAACAATCCGGAACTGCATCGCACGCGATTCGCGTAGTAACCGCTCTGCCGCCAATCGGGCAAGTTCAGCTTTTCGCTCTTTGGCCTCGATCTTGGCCATCTTGGTGAGTTTCTTTTGCTGCCGGACCAACGAACGGGTGGTCTGCTCGACCGCGCGGGCAAGGGCAATCTCACGGTCAGTTTCGACTGCGACAGTTCTGGTACTTAGCCGAGACGCTTCAATTCGATCCTGGGCAGCTGCAATCTGCTTCGCTTCTTCGTTCTTTGTTGCGGCAAGTGAGGTGACCGAAATTGAGGTCGCCAATAGCGCCGCCATAGCGATTGGAACAGTTACAACTTTGAACGCGCGTGAATTTCTCACGTGGTTTCCTCCAGCGATCGGTTTTGCCCGGTGGGCGCTTTCAGGTAGTTTTAAGAATACCCCAACTGGGCCTGATGGCGAAATCCGGGGGTGAGTAATCTGTGGACAGGATGTGGATAAACCTTGTGGGATAGGCCACAGCCGCCAAATTCGTGAGGGAGTTACTGCCACCTAGGATTGGCAAGTGGCAAGAATCGTGATCGCAAAGCCAGGTCTTGATGGGCATGACCGCGGCGCAAAAGTCATCGCTCGAGGCTTGCGCGATGCTGGCCATGATGTGATCTACACCGGGCTGCATCAAACCCCAGCCCAAATTGCCGCTACCGCTATTGCCGAAGATGCAGCCGCAATTGGACTCTCGGTGTTGTCGGGCGCTCATATGACGTTGGTGCCAGAAGTGCTGGAGTTGTTAAACGATGCTGGCGCATCGGATATTTTGGTTTTTCTCGGTGGGATCATTCCCGAAGATGACATTGATGAGTTAACGAAACTCGGTGTTGCAGCGGTATTCACTCCTGGCACGCCAATTGAAAGTATTGTTCGGTGGCTGGCAACAGCCTCTGGCGATGAAACTAAAGTTTGATTTTCCAACTTTTTAGAAAGGTGGTTCTGCGTGGATCTCTATGAGTTTCAGGCGAAGCAATTATTTGCAAAACATGGAGTTAACACTCAGAGCGGCGAAGTAGTAACCACCGCAAGTGCCGCAAAAACAGCTGCCGAGAAATTTGGTGGCATGGTCGTTGTTAAGGCGCAGGTAAAAGTTGGTGGCCGCGGCAAAGCTGGTGGGGTGAAATTAGCAAAGACGCCTGATGAAGCGCAGCAACGAGCAGCAGATATTTTGAAACTGAACATCAAAGGTCATCAGGTTAATCAGGTGTTAATCACACCAGCTGAAGATATTGCGAAAGAATTTTACGTTTCATTTCTATTGGATCGCGCTAATCGCACCTTCCTGGCAATGGCAAGCGTTGAAGGTGGCGTTGAAATTGAGGAAGTGGCTGCAACAAATCCAGATGCGCTCGCAAAGATTCCAGTATCTGCAAGTGTGGGCGTGACTAAAGAAGTTGCGACTGAAATTGCGGTTGCTGCCAAGTTCCCAGCTGAGATTCAAGATCAAGTCGTTGAGATGCTGCAAGCGATGTGGCTGGTATTTGTAAATGAAGATGCCACTTTGGTGGAGGTAAATCCACTGGTGCAAACACCAAAGGGCGAAATCATTGCGCTAGATGGCAAAGTTTCGCTAGATGACAATGCCGCGTTTCGTCATCCAGACCATGAAGCATTAGTTGATAAGAATGCGGAAGATCCGTTAGAAGCGGCCGCTAAAGAAAAAGATCTGAACTATGTGAAGCTAACTGGCGAAGTAGGCATCATCGGTAATGGTGCCGGATTGGTAATGAGCACACTTGATGTCGTTGCTTATGCCGGAGAAGAGTTTGGCGGAGTTAAGCCAGCTAACTTCTTGGATATTGGTGGTGGGGCATCAGCGCAGGTCATGGCTAATGGCTTGAGTATTATCTTGAGCGATCCGGCGGTTAAGTCAGTATTTGTTAATGTCTTTGGCGGCATTACTGCTTGCGATGCGGTTGCAAATGGAATTGTGCAAGCAGTTGATCTGTTGCAGCAGCAAGGTAAGCAGATCTCAGTTCCGCTGGTTGTCAGATTAGATGGCAACAATGCGATTGCCGGCCGTGAAATTTTGGCCAATGCCGCGCTGCCTGGCGTACATATGGCAGAGACCATGGATGAAGGCGCTCGTTTGGTTGCGCAATTAGCAGCTGGAAAATAGGGGATTAATAAATGTCAATTTTCTTGAACTCAAACTCCAAGATTTTGGTGCAGGGCATGACCGGCAGTGAAGGCTCAAAACACACCAGTCGCATGCTGAAGTCAGGTGCCAAAGTTGTCGCTGGCGTAACGCCTGGCAAAGGTGGCCAGTTGGTTGATTTTGATGGCACTTCAGTTCCAGTTTTTAATTCTGTTGGCGAAGCAATGGCAGCAACTGGTGCCAATGTTTCAGTGATTTTCGTACCACCTAAATTCGCTAAAGCGGCAGTGATGGAAGCAATTGATGCCAAGATTGAATTATGTGTAGTGATAACTGAGGGAATCCCAGTTCATGACAGCGTGGCTTTTGTCAATCACGCATTGACATCTGGCGCCACTCGATTAATTGGACCTAATTGCCCAGGCATTATTAGTCCGGGTGAATCTAACGCAGGAATTATTCCGTCAGATATCACTAAGAAAGGTCGAATTGGATTAGTCAGCAAATCAGGCACGCTCACTTATCAGATGATGTATGAACTACGTGATTTTGGTATTTCAACTGCAGTTGGTATTGGTGGTGACCCAGTGATTGGTACCACTCATATTGATTGCCTAAAGGCATTTGAAGCAGATCCAGATACGGACGCAATAGTTATGATTGGTGAAATTGGTGGCGATGCGGAAGAGCGCGCTGCTGCTTTCATTAAAGATAATGTCACCAAACCAGTTGTTGGTTATGTTGCCGGCTTCACCGCGCCAGAAGGAAAGACCATGGGACATGCTGGTGCAATTGTTTCTGGTTCAGCTGGCACTGCACAAGCAAAGCAAGACGCATTAGAGGCAGTTGGTGTGAAGGTAGGTAAAACACCATCACAAGCAGCTGAGTTAATGCGTCAAATAATGAACAACTTGAAGTAGTTATGGCGGCAACAGATCCGGCGGTTAATCCTCGCGATCTAGTTATTCCTTCAACTATTGCGGCGCTTTGGGCTATTAGTTTTGGTGTGGTGATTTCAGCACTGCCAATTTTGTTGGTTTGGACGCTCGGGGCATCAGGTGCTGGATCGTTAGGCACGGCAGTGCGAGCATCATTTCTGGCCTGGCCAGTGAGTCATGGTGTACCCATCATCATCACCTCAGTTCGGATTGATCTGCTGCCGCTATTAACAATTTTGTTTCCAATACTTGTTCTGCGTCGCGCCGCAATAAGAATTTTTCGGATAGTTCCGTTCAGTTGGCCAAATTTCACAGCAATCGCTGCGCCAGTTGTGCTATTAAATTCGCTGATTGGCTTTTTGTTGGCTTGGTTAATTAGTGACGATGTCTTCGCCATCCCACCATTTCAAACAGTTTTTGTTATGGCGATGATTGCGTTGGCTGCAACCGGCTTTGCTGCCATCAAAATTTATGGCTGGCCCAGATATGCATTACCAAGTTCGATTAAGTTTGGGATTCGGGTTGGATTTTTAAACACGGCAATTTTGTTACTAATTGGATTGGTTCTTGCAGTTGTCCTGCTTGGTTTAAATCTGGCGAGTGCGCTCGAAGTTACCGCATCAATTGCTGATACGAATTCGGAAAAGTTTTTAACTTGGTTGTTAACTTTTGGTTATTTACCAATTGCCATGATCTGGGGGTATGCCTGGCTACTTGGCCCCGGGGTTGCAACTGGAGTGGATTCGGCGGCATCGTTTGCTGTGATCGATCAAACTGCGCTACCGGCGCTACCTTGGTTAGCAGCACTGCCAGCCACAGCAGTTAATGATGGCTGGTACATATTGTTAGTGCCAATTTTTATTTCGGTTTTTCTGGTTTCATTAATGTGGTGGTCGCTACATAATGAAAGCTTTCGAACAATTTTTACTAATGTATTGGCTGGTTTATCTGTCATCGTGATAACTACGGTTTTGCTAAGTTTGGTTGGTGGCGGCGCAATAGGTCCTGGACGCCTTGCAGTTTTTGGTCCACAGTGGCTACCCATGATTGGTGGAGTATTCATAACCATTGCTCCCGCTTTTTGCTTAGTGTTGGTATTAGAAAGTAGTCGACGATGGATTCGCTCTAGGATGTCGAGAAAATCTGATGCGTAAGTTAGTTGTGTTGGCATCAGGGAGCGGTAGTCTGTTACAAGCTTTAATTGATGCGCCAGATCATGGGATTACCTATCAGATATCTGCCGTTATTAGTGATAACCCAACTGCGGTTGCACTAACTAGGGCCCAATCAGCTGGTATTACAGCTATCGCATTGCCTACAGGGGGGCTAAGTGCTGACTTATGGCAGCAAGAGTTAAAAACAGTAGTAATGAATTTTGCTCCAGATTTAGTTGTTTCAGCTGGGTTTATGCGAATAATTAAGTCAGATCTTTTTAAGTTGATACCAATCATAAATGCACATCCATCGCTACTGCCAAATTTCCCAGGCGGCCATGCGGTAGCAGATGCTCTCGCGGCTGGCGTCTCTCAAACTGGTGCGACAGTGCACTTTGTTGACGCGGGGGTAGATACTGGAGAAATAATTGCGCAACAAGTAGTTCAGATTCTGCCTGATGACACCGAATCTTCGCTACATGAGCGCATTAAAGTTGTCGAACGTGACCAATTGGTATCAGTTGTGGTTAAGTTATGCCAACAAGAAGACCTTTGGGCGGGATTGAGCGATGACTAATTTGCTACCAATCACTCGGGCGTTGATTTCCGTTTCGAATAAGTCCGGCTTGGCTGAACTAGTGACCGCATTGATTTCGGCAAAAGTCGAAATTGTTTCAACTGGCAGTACTGCGGCAAAAATTAGAGAACTTGGCGCTGAAGTAACTGACGTTTCAAAAGTAACAAATTTTGCTGAGATGCTAGATGGCCGAGTGAAGACGCTCCATCCAAATATTCATGCTGGAATCTTGGCTGATAAGTCAAATAGTTCTCATCTGGCGCAATTACAAAGCGCGGATATTGCGGCCTTTGATTTGGTAGTGGTTAATTTATATCCGTTTAGCGAAACTATTGCGGCAGGTGCAGATTTTGCAACCGCAATTGAAAATATTGATATTGGTGGCCCAGCGATGGTTCGGGCTGCGGCAAAGAATTTCAACTCAATTGCCGTGGTAACCGATCCGGAACAATATGGATTGGTCATTGAACAACTCGCAAGCGGCGGATTTAGTTATGAGACCAGATTAGATTTAGCAAAGGCGGCTTTTGCACACACTGCAAAATATGACAGCGCAATTGCAACTTGGTTAACAAAATCAGAAATGGGATTTGTCAGCCTAGTTGGCAGTAAGACTCAAGACCTCAGATATGGCGAGAATCCACAACAACATGCCGCGCTTTATCTAACTTCTAACTATGGCATAGCAGGCGCTAAGCAATTGCAAGGAAAAGATCTTTCGTTCAATAATTTAGTAGATGCGGATGCCGCTTGGCGGGCAGCACAAGCGCATCTTGAGCCGACAGTTGCAATTATTAAGCACACCAATCCGTGTGGTTTAGCCACAGCAAAAACGATTGCAGCGGCATACCGAAAGGCACATGATTGCGATCCAGTCTCTGCTTTCGGGGCAGTTATTGCCACAAATCGAGAAGTTGATGAGGAGTTTGCAAGCCTTAACTCCGAAATTTTTACTGAGGTAATTGCTGCACCAAGTTTTTCAACTACAGCTTTAGAAATATTTGCGAACCGAAAGAATTTACGGTTATTACAAGTTACTGCTGGATCTGATCCGATTGAAATCAAACAAATTAGTGGCGGCTTTTTAGTCCAACAACCAGATCATTTTCAAAGCGCTGGCGATGAGTCAGCGAATTGGCAATTAGTCTCTGGATCGCCCGCTACCGATCTAGTGTTGGCGGATTTGCAGTTCGCTTGGCGGAGCGTCCGTGCCGTTAAATCAAATGCCATTGTCTTAGCGAAAGATTTAGCAACAGTTGGTATTGGTATGGGACAAGTGAATCGAGTTGATTCGGTTCGCCTTGCTGTTTCTCGAGCCGGAGATCGGGCCCATGGTGCAGTTGCCGCAAGTGATGCCTTCTTCCCATTTGCTGATGGCGTATCAGAGTTAATCGCCGCAGGAGTTAGGGCAATCGTGCAGCCAGGTGGATCAGTGAGAGATCCGGAAGTAATCGCAGCGGCTGCTGAAGCTGGAATCACCATGTACCTCACTGGCGTTCGACACTTCTGGCATTGAGATGATTCAGCCATGAGCAAAGTCCTAGATGGCAAGGCAGTAGCGAAAAAAGTCAAAACTGAATTAATTGAACGGGTTGCAAAATTACCAAGCAAACCCGGTCTTGCCACGATATTAGTAGGTGATGATCCAGCAAGTCATTCATATGTTGCTGGTAAACATCGTGATTGCGCTGAAGTTGGAATTGCTTCAATCCAAATTGTTTTGCCGGCGACTGCAACGCAAGCGGAAATAATTGCTGAGATAGAAAAACTGAATCAAGATCCAGGCTGTACTGGAATGATTGTGCAATTGCCGTTACCAAAGAATGTTGATGTTGGCACCGTGTTATCTGCAATTGATCCAGCAAAAGACGCTGATGGCCTGCATCCAGTTAATTTAGGAAATTTAGTTTTAGGAGTAGCAGCACCACTGCCATGCACACCACGCGGCATCATTTATTTATTGAATCATTATGGGATCTCTATTGCTGGCAAAGAAGTTGTAGTGGTTGGTCGCGGTACCACCGTAGGTCGGCCACTTGGGCTGTTGCTAACTAGAAAAACTGAAAATGCCACCGTGGTGCTTTGTCACACGGGTACAAAAGATATTTCAAAGTACACAAAATCAGCCGACATTGTTATTGCTGCCGTAGGAAATCCTGGCATGATTTTGGGCGATTGGGTAAAACCAGATTCGGTTTTAGTTGATGTTGGGATATCTAGAACAGCAGCTGGCTTAATTGGTGACATTTCATTGCAAGCTATTGCGAAGAGTGCGTGGCATGCGCCAGTGCCAGGTGGCGTAGGTCCCATGACTCGCGCGATGCTGTTATTAAATGTGATTGAGGCAGCGGAGCGCAGATGATCAGTTGGATTAAGTCCCACTTGATTTGGAGCTTTACCGTATTGTTAAGTGGGATAGCAGTAGTTTTGATTTTGGCTGACTTTTTTAAATTTGGTGTATTTGTTTTTGCAGCAGCAGCCTTATTGCTGGCTTTTGCAAGGGGGCTTGGTGTGGCTGACCGGCTACTTCAGGTTCGAAGTAAACGGCTAGATGTGCTGCTTTATCTAGCCTTTGCCACCTCATTATTTTTGCTGGCGCTGGTGATTCCCACCGGTTGAGCCAGTTAGCTCAATCTGGCAGGCAGGTATGCTTCAGCATACGAATTTACCCAAATAACGGAGGAAATCCATGGCTCGCTCAGGGGTCGTTTCAGTCATTGGCGCAGGTTTTTATGGTTCAACTACCGCGCTGCGATTAGCCGAGTATGACATTTTTGAAAAAGTAGTGCTAACTGACATTCTTGAAGGTAAAGCCGAAGGTCTTGCGCTGGATATGAATCAGTCGCGTGGCATTGAAGGATTTGAAACGTTGGTTGTTGGCCAGACCACCACCGCTGAAGGTGCAGGCTACGAAGCAATTGCTGGGTCTGATGTTGTGGTAATCACGGCAGGGCTACCGCGCAAGCCGGGGATGAGCCGAATGGACTTAATTGAAGTTAATGCAAAAATTGTTCGATCAGTGGCTGAGCAGATAGCCAAACATGCACCAAACGCAGTAGTTATTGTGGTTTCTAATCCATTAGATGAAATGACTGCCTTAACTCAATTAGCTACTGGTTTTGCTAAGAACAAAGTAATGGGACAAGCTGGCATGTTGGACACCGCTCGCTTCACTTATTTTGTGGCTGAAACATTGAATGTGCCAGTAGGCAGCGTGCAGACGCTAACGTTAGGTTCGCATGGCGACACCATGGTGCCAGTGCCATCACGTTGTCTAGTTAATGGAAAGCCGCTGAGCGAATTACTTCCAGCTGAAAAAATTGAAGAGTTGGTTGTGCGCACCAGAAATGGTGGTGCTGAAATTGTGGCACTACTTAAAACGGGTTCTGCCTATTACGCCCCTTCTGCTGCCGCAGCACGAATGGCACGCGCGGTAATTGAAGATTCCAATTCAGTAATGCCAGTTTGTGCTTGGATTGATGGCGAGTATAGCATCTCTGGGGTTTACCTTGGTGTTGAAGCCAAGATCGGACGAAATGGTGTAACAGAAGTTGTCGAAACTGCGTTAACTGAATCGGAGAAAGCAGAACTGTTGGTTGCGGCGGAAGCAGTTCGTACCAAACAAGCCGATGTTCAATCTTTGTAGTAACTAAATCAAAATAAACAGGAGAGTGCAGTGGGGAAGATCAAGGTTGTAAATCCAGTTGTGGAATTAGATGGAGATGAAATGACCAGAATTATCTGGCAATTCATCAAAGATCGATTGATTCTGCCTTACCTTGATATCGATTTAAAGTATTACGACTTAAGTATTGAAAATCGTGACGCTACTGATGATCAAGTAACGATTGACTCCGCCAATGCGATTAAGCAATATGGCGTTGGCGTTAAGTGCGCCACCATCACTCCAGATGAGGCTCGAGTTCAAGAGTTTGGTTTGAAAAAAATGTGGAAGTCGCCAAACGGCACCATTAGAAATATTTTGGGTGGCGTAATTTTTCGTGAACCTATCATTATCAGCAACATCCCTAGATTGGTGCCAGGTTGGACTAAACCAATCGTGGTAGGTCGTCATGCTTTTGGTGATCAGTATCGCGCAACTGATATCAAGGTTCCTGGAGCTGGGTCACTCACGTTGACCTACACCCCAGCTGATGGTTCGGCACCAATGGAATTGAATGTTTATGACTTTCCATCAGGTGGCGTAGCCATGGCGATGTATAACTTGGATGATTCGATTCGTGACTTTGCTCGAGCATCATTGCGATATGGCTTGAGTCGGAATTTCCCAGTTTATCTGTCTACCAAGAACACAATTTTGAAAGCTTACGATGGCAGATTCAAAGACATCTTCCAAGAAGTTTATGAAACTGAATTCAAGAGTGATTTTGAAAAAGCTGGACTGACTTATGAGCACCGGTTAATTGATGACATGGTAGCTGCTGCAATGAAGTGGGAAGGTGGCTATGTCTGGGCATGCAAAAATTATGACGGAGACGTGCAGTCAGACACTGTCGCGCAAGGCTTTGGTTCACTTGGTTTGATGACCAGTGTGCTGATGACACCAGATGGTAAAACAGTTGAAGCGGAAGCTGCTCATGGCACGGTAACTCGACATTACCGAATGCATCAGCAGGGTAAGCCAACCTCAACAAATCCAATTGCGTCTATTTTTGCTTGGACCCAGGGTTTGAGTTACCGAGGCAAAATGGATGGCACCCCAGAGGTAACTCGGTTCGCCGAGACCTTAGAGCGGGTATGCATTCAAACCGTTGAAGCGGGAAAGATGACCAAGGATTTGAGTTTATTAATTGGTCCTGACCAGCCATACTTATCAACTGAGGAATTCCTAGCCGCGGTTGCAGAAAACCTAGAGAAAGCAATGAACTAACCAGATGGCAGATCCGGTCAGAGACATCCTTATTGTTTTGTTTTTCGTATTAATCGGCGGTGTATTCGCCGCTGCCGAAATAAGTTTGATCTCAATTCGGGAAAGTCAGATTTCTCAATTTACCGGCCGCCGAGCAAAATTAGTAGCAAAGTTAATCTCGGCACCAAACAGATTTTTGGCTGCAGTTCAGGTCGGCGTTACGTTGGCTGGATTCATCTCAGCAGGATTCGGCGCCTCAAGCTTGGCACCAGATGTTGCGCCGTGGTTTGAATCATTTAATTTATCTGAATCCGTTGCTGAAACTGCAGCTTTTATCCTTATCACCTTAGCAATTTCATTTGTGTCACTTGTGTTAGGTGAGCTAGTACCAAAACGCTTGGCACTTCACCACACGGTTGGTTTTGCAATGGTTCTGGCAGTTCCAGTTGAAATATTGGCGCGATTGTCCAAGCCATTTATTGCTCTGCTTTCATTCTCGACTAACTTAATTGTTCGGATTTTTGGAGTTGATCCGCACCGCAAGCGAGGTGAGATTGATGCTGCTGAACTGAGAGATTTAGTTGCTTCTCAGGAAAATATCTCCGAACAAGAGCGAGCAATTTTGGCAGATGTTTTTTCACTGGCGGATAAAGAGGTTCGTGAAATTATGTTGCCAAGAACTGAAGTTGAGTTCATTGAAGCTGATACTCCAATCTTTAAAGCAGCGCAGTGGGTAAATGACAAAGCATTCTCTCGATATCCAGTTGCAGGTGATGGTTTTGATGATGTGCTGGGATTTGTGCACGTGCGCGATTTGCTCAACCCAGAGATGCGTGAGCGTTCTATTCGAGTTCGAGATATTGCCAGAGATATCTTGAAATTTCCTGGCACCAAATCGGTGCTCAGTGCTATGCATGAAATGCGTCAAGCTGGGCAGCATTTAGCAATTGTGGTTGATGAGTACGGTGGTACCGCAGGGATTGTCTCGCTAGAGGATATAGTTGAAGAAGTAATTGGTGAAATTCACGACGAATATGATGAAATCGAAAAACCATCAATTCAAGGCGCTAGCGGCGAATACGATATCGACGGACTACTAAATCTAGAAGACTTTACCGAGATGACTTCAGTTGAGTTACCCGATGGCCCTTATGAAACTGTCGCAGGCTGGGCGGTAGCACAGATTGGCAGATTGCCTGAGGTTGGCGATGAAGTTGAATTCGAGAATGCGAAATTTGAAGTTACCAAAGTTGAAGCTCGGCGTATCTCTAGATTAAAAGTTGTTGTTGCTGCCGCGACAATTGAAGATGTTGACTAGTTTCTAGTCCAACGTATGGGAGTATTTACACTGTGATCGGTGCTAATGAGCGAGTGTTATCGGGAATACAACCAACGATGGATTCATTCCATGTCGGAAATTGGTTTGGTGCGCTAACGCAATGGGTAGATCTGCAACAAACTCATGATTGTTTTTACTGTGTTGTAGACCTACACGCCCTTACTGTTAATCATGATCCAACTGCTATAAAGCAGCGAACGCTTGCTTCAGTTGCGCAGCTATTTGCGATTGGCATTGATCCGAACAAAGCAACCGTATTTGTGCAAAGTCACCTAGCTGAGCATTCTCAGCTAGCTTGGGTTCTTTCGTGTCTGGCTGGCTTTGGTGAAGCATCGAGAATGACGCAGTTTAAAGATAAGTCACAAAAAGAAGGAACTGATCGTTCTACCGTTGGATTATTTACCTATCCAATCTTGCAAGCCGCTGATATTTTGCTTTACCAACCCAGCCGGGTTCCCGTTGGCGATGATCAGCGACAACATTTGGAGTTAACTCGAGATTTAGCGCAGCGCTTTAATTCAACTTATGGCGAAACTTTTAGAATTCCAGAGACCATGACTGTAGTTGGTAATTCCCGAGTATTAGATTTACAAGATCCAACCGCGAAGATGAGTAAGTCCTCACCAGCTGGTGCGGTGTTTCTGATGGACAGTAATGATCAAATTACCAAAAAGATAAAGTCAGCCGTAACCGATAGCGATCGGGAAGTTAGTTTTGATCCCGTCGCCAAACCTGGTATCGCAAATCTAATTGGCCTACTTGCGGCAGCAACTGATTCAACGCTGGAAGCGACCGCAGCCCAGGTGGCTGGACTTGGCTATGGCGCGTTCAAGCAGCAGGTTGCGGATGCATTGGTGTCGCGAATTGAACCCATTCGCGACACTACCCAGCAGTTACTAAATGACCCGTCGACGCTGCAACAGCAAATCCAAACCGGGGCGCAGAAGGCTAGAGCGGTTGCTAGTTCGACCATGACTGCAGTAAATCAGCGGCTAGGGCTGCTGCCTGAGTCCCCTTGAGATTTAGATCACAGTTCTTCAACTCGATTATTTGGCCGCTTCAACTTACCTAGATTTGCGCTAGTGGCTAGTCTTACGCCAAATTAGAAACTGGAGTGGGAATGAAAGACGGCATGCTCTCCGCTGGTCGCGCCAGAATTACAGAACGAACGCTTCGCACCGATAAATGGTGGCTACAGCCGCTGGTGACCTTTGGCGTTTTGATCTCATTTGTTATTTACTCAACCATTAGGGCTTTTGAAAACGCACATTACTATGCCACTCCGTTGCTGTCACCGTTTTACTCACCATGTTTAGCGGTTGCCTGTGTTCCGGGGTCATCAGATATTGGTCAGCCAATTGGTAGCTGGTATACCTTGTCACCAGCATTTCTAATTTTGTTTATTCCACTTGGTTTCCGAATGACCTGCTATTACTACCGACGCAGTTACTATCGATCATTTTGGCTTTCGCCACCAGCTTGTGCAGTTGGTGAACCACATAAGAAATACACTGGTGAAACACGCGCGCCGCTCATCCTGCAAAACGCTCACCGTTACTTCTTCTTCTTAGGTTTGTTCCTAAATGTGATTTTGACTTACGATGCAATTTTGGCCTTCCGTAACGACGAGTATGAATGGGGTCATGTCAGCGTGGGCACGTTGGTGCTAGTTATTAACGCCACCTTGCTCTGGTTGTATTCACTTTCTTGCCACACTTGTCGACACACTCTTGGTGGTCGATTAAAGAACTTTTCGAAAAATCCAGTCAGATATAAAATGTGGACTTGGGTAAGTAAGTTAAACACTAAGCATCCACTGTTCGCCTGGATCTCATTGCTTTGGGTGGCATTCACTGATTTTTATGTTCGAAGTGTTTCAACTGGCCTATTTACTAACTTCTATCTTTTTTAAAGCGGAGCGAACGGATAAAAATGGAACGCCACAATTATGACGTTGTAATTATCGGTGCTGGCGGTGCTGGTATGCGTGCGGCAATTGAAGCGCGTGAGGCTGGCATGTCAGTTGCACTGATTAGCAAATCAATGTTTGGTAAGGCGCACACTGTGATGGCTGAGGGTGGCATTGCTGCCGCCATGGCTAATATGAACAGTAATGACGGCTGGCAGGTTCATTTCCGCGACACCATGCGTGGTAGTAAATTCCATAACAACTGGCGGATGGCTCAACTGCACGCGCAGGAATCACCAATGCGAGTTTGGGAGTTGGAAACTTACGGTGCGTTGTTTGATCGCACCAAAGATGGCAAAATCTCACAGCGTAACTTCGGCGGTCACGAATATCCTCGACTAGCTCACGTTGGTGACCGCACTGGCTTAGAACTAATCCGTACGTTGCAGCAGCGAATTGTTTGGTTGCAGCAGCAGGATAAAAAAGAGTTTGGTGAATATGAAGCCAAACTTCGAGTGTTTCAAGAGTGCACCATCACCGAATTACTAAAAAGCGATAATGGCGAGATCGCGGGCGCATTTGGTTATTGGCGCGAAACTGGCGATCCAGTGGTATTTGATGCTGCTGCAGTTGTAATTGCAACTGGCGGCTTGGGCAAATCATTTAAAGTAACCAGTAATTCGTGGGAAGGCACTGGTGACGGTGTTGGATTAGCTCTTCGTGCTGGTGGCAATTTAATTGATATGGAGTTTGTTCAGTTCCATCCAACTGGCATGGTCTGGCCGCTATCAGTTAAGGGAATTTTGGTAACTGAATCGGTTCGTGGTGAAGGTGGTGTGCTAACTAACTCAGAAGGCCGCCGCTTTATGTTTGATTACATTCCAGAAGTATTCAAAGATAAATACGCTGACACCGAGGCTGAAGCTGATCGTTGGTATACCGATCCAGACAACAATCGCCGTCCGCCAGAACTACTTCCTCGCGATGAAGTTGCGCGAGCTATCAATTCGGAAGTTAAAGCAGGACGTGGCTCACCTCATGGTGGTGTGTTCTTGGATGTGTCAAAGCGGTTAGATGCGGAGACGATTCGCCGCCGTCTTCCTGCGATGTATCACCAATTCAAAGAGTTGGCAGATGTTGATATCACTAAAGAACCTATGGAAGTTGGTCCTACTTGTCACTATGTCATGGGAGGCGTTGAAGTAGAGCCAGAAACCACTGCGGCAGTTGGGGTGCCTGGCTTGTTTGCTGCAGGTGAAGTGGCCGCTGGCATGCATGGCGCAAATCGCCTAGGCGGTAACTCGCTATCTGACTTGTTGGTATTTGGTAAGCGCGCCGGCGCTGGTGCTGCGTCATATGTCGCAAAACTTGCGGCCCGGCCAAAGTTAGCTGATGCCGCGGTAGCAGCAGCAGAGCGCAAGACCTATGCGCCACTATCAAATGGTGGAAATGAAAATCCTTACACCATTCATCAAGATCTACAGCAAGTGATGAATGACTTAGTTGGCATTATTCGAGTTGGAAGTGAACTTGAAGATGCACTAACAAAGCTGGTGGCATTAAATGACCGATTGGCAAAAGTTGGGGTAACAGGTGGCAAGGAATACAACCCAGGTTGGCATTTGGTGTTGGACCTGGAGAATATGTATCTAGTTTCCATGTCTATTGCAAAATCAGCGATGACTCGGAAAGAGTCTCGCGGCGGTCACACCAGAGATGATTTCCAAGCCATGGATCCCACCTGGCGCAACAAGAACGTAGTGTGCTCGCTTGCGGGCCGTGAAATTAAGGTAGAGATTAAAGATTTGCCAATGCTGCCACCAGATTTATTGGCACTATTTGAGAAGGCCGAGTTAAAGAAATACTTAACTGAAGAAGAGTACGCTCAACTGCCGAAAGAGGTGGCTTAATGGGATACCGAGC
>JBIJDU010000034.1:0-5866 GCA_044343935.1 Candidatus Nanopelagicales bacterium
GAGATAAGTACGGTGGTGGAGATAACCCCAAATGCCATTCCCATTGCGCCATCAATCATTTGCGCAATAAATCCGGCAATTGAAACTAGTAGCAGAGTGGTCATGACTGAATATTACTTATTTTCTACAGTTTTAATGTTAAATACTTAGGTATGTCTAAGCTTCTGAGCTCTGCAACAGTGCAATGACCGACTTAGGCAATTTTCCAGTTACTACAGCGGCTAGCGACACCTGATCCAGAATCTGCCGCTCGGCTGCCCTAATGGCAATCCAAACTTGTGCCAAGCCAGCTGATGCGCCCGAATATCTGAGATTCTCAGGTCTTGCCCCACCTACTTCAGTGAGGGCACCATCGACTGCTCGAATTACATCGGCAACCATGATTTTAGTTGCCGATTTTGCTAATTCATACCCACCATCAGGTCCGCGCCGGGCAATTACTATGCCAGCTTTACGTAGTTGCGTCATGATTGCACCTAAATAACGAACTGGGATTCGTTGCGATTTTGCAAGTGCTGCAACGGTCAGGGCGGTATCTGGATTTGCTGCTAACTCCAAACTGGCTCTAATTGCATAATCGGTTCGATTCGGCAGTCGCATGACGCTAAGTATCGCAGGAAACCTACGGTGTTGCTGGGAATTGGCGATAAACTCATTAGAGTTCAACCATGTCTGACGAAATTCACCCATCAGTGCTTCGTGTTAAAACAGCATTAGCCCAGTTAGGTGGCAACCCTGATTTGGTTCGAAAGCTGGCACAGTCGGCGCGAACTTCAGCGGAAGCTGCAGCTGCTCTTGGCGTGACAGTGTCGCAAATTGTTAATTCATTAGTTTTCTTAGCAAAGACGCCAACGGCGCAGTATCCCGTTTTGGTTTTGTCCTCTGGTGGTCACCGGGTGGATTTAGACCTAATCGCAACTGCTTTTGGTGTTACTGAGATCGTAAAAGCAGATGCAGAGTTAGTTAAATCAACTACTGGATTTGCCATCGGTGGCGTTTCGCCAGTAGGTCACCTCACTGAGATTCCCACGATTGTAGATTTGGATCTAGGAATGTTTTCTGAAGTTTGGGCTGCGGGCGGACATCCTTATTGGGTTTACCCAACTACATTAAAAGAGTTAGTTGCCATGACTGGGGCGGCAGCAGTAGTGGTCAGCGCTGAACCATTAGCGGCAAATTAAGTTTGCGTAACTTTTGTTAATCCTCGCGGCAAGTCCGGATTAAGTCCTTTAGCAATGGCAGTTGCCTCAACCATCAACTGAGCCGGTGGGGCCATCAAAATAGGCATTAAACTCTCAGTTGTATCCGGAATGACAATGTGTTGATCAGATGCTAAACCACAATTACTTGGCCCAATTGCAATCACACCAGCAGCAACATCCTTTAGTTTTGACACCAATTCCACTACCGTGTTATTAACTGGTGAAGTTGGACCAGCAAGAAATGCCAGCACCGGCAATCGATGATCCACAATAGCTTTTGGTCCATGCTGCAAATCTGCGGCTGACAATCCCAACGAAACCAAATAACAAGACTCTTGTAGTTTAAGTGCGATTTCACTGGCAACAGCAACTGAATATCCCCTGCCAGTAATCACCGCGGTATCTTGATCGATCAAACTTTTTGCAATTTCAGAGATTACAGATTCCTGCCGGAAGGTATGTTCGATCTGTGTTGGTAACTGATCAATTAGGCCAGCACTGAATGAATCAGGTGATATTGCCTCAGCAATAACTGCCAGCGCGACAAGTGCACTAGTGAAAGTCTTAGTCGCTGGTACTGCAAGCTCTTCTCCCGCTTGGGTTAGCACTGTGATGTCAGCGGCAGCAAAAATGGGGCTATCTGGCGTATTGGTTAATCCAATAGTTGCAGCACCAGCAGCTTTTGCCCAACGCAGTGATTCCACAATCTCTTCGGTACGGCCAGATTGTGAGATGCCAATTGCTAACGTATTTTTCAGGGAAACATTGGCGCGATAGGCAGTTGCTAGCGATGGATGGCCGCTGGTAGCAGAGATGCCGCAATGATTTGCAAATAAATAAAAGCCATACATCGCAACGTTGTCACTAGTGCCACGAGCAAAAAAAATAACATTTGAAACTTGATTTCGGACAACCAGTTCCCTAATTTGTGTCGCCAGAGTTCGGGTATGAGAAATGGTCGCCGAAACTGCAGTTGGTTGGGAAAAAATTTCACTGCGCATAATGGTTGTCATTTAGAAAATACCTCGTTGCCAGAAATCCAAGTTCGCTGCGTCTCTAATAAATCATTTGCGTAATTCAACCAAACCAAATCAGCTCGCTTGCCAACCTCAATCGTGCCACGGTCACTCAATCCCATTGCCGCAGCTGGAACTTTTGTGGCAGCCGCAATTGCAGTCGCTGGGCTAATGCCGATCTTGATGCAATTTGAAATTGCATGATCCAATCGAATCGCCGAACCTGCCAAAGTGCCATCCGATCGAACTGGTGGCTGACCCGCTTTCACGATAACACTTTCGCCAGCAAGTTCATATTCACCTGCAGGCATGCCAAGCGCTGAAATAGCATCAGTAACTAAACAAACTCGCGATGGAGCAGCTTTAAAGGCTAATAGCACGCTTTGTGCTACGACGTGATGCAGATCCACTATAAGCCCTAACGTAAATCTTTCATCAATTAACGCCTGACCTGCGACACCAGTATCTCGATGACTTACTGGCGATTGAGCATTAAATAAATGAGTAATAAGTGTTGCACCGAGATCGCCTGCTAATGCCACCTGATCTGCGGTGGCATCGCTATGTCCAACACTGACTTTTACCCCACGGGCAATTATATTCTTGATAGCTGAAGTTGCATTTTCTAACTCAGGCGCAATGGTGATGATCTTTAATGAATCTTGAGCTGCTGAAATAAGTGATTCAATCGCTTCGTCTGTTGGATCAACTATGCATTCAGCGCGATGTGCCCCTTTTCGCTTCATGCTCAAAAAAGGTCCTTCAAGGTGAAAACCAAGCACGGCAGTTCTATCTGAATATGTCTTAACTTGGGAACGGTTCGAATTAAACCAATTCACCAAATCTGTAATCGGTGCGGTAATCACGGTCGGATAAATTGCAGTAACACCAGATTGGGGCAACTGAGTCAAAATTCGTTCCCAATCCGAAGGGTTGGCAGCCATAAAATCGGTGCCGTATGCACCATTTATTTGTAGATCAATTAATCCAGCAGACAAATAGCCAGTATCTATCCTTAAATCTGCCGAATTGGGATCAATTAAGGCGCCAGAATCAATGCTCACTATTTTGCCGTTAGAAATCTCTACGACCGCTGGAAATACGCCGGTTGGCAACACCACATCGGCAGCATAGATTCGCAATTCACCCTCCTGGCATCACATCTTAGATGGCAGGAGGGTTTTAGCTCCCAGCAACTCAGTCTAGGTAAGCCTTTCCTTGGTGTAAACATTTACATTTGCACCATACACTTTAACCATGCATCGCCCAGATTATCTCGCAGCGGAAAATCCGAACTTAACAGTTCGGTTGGACCATTACGAAGTTAAGAACATACTTGTGGCATTTATTCGAATGGCGATTGATCGCATTAATTTTCGATTCGCCACTAATGACCTTTACTTTTATCGATTACTTGGTACTGGAAATGGCCAGACATTTACCACTAAAGATGCTGATGTTCGCCGTTGGGTAATTTTAACGGTATGGCCAAAAATGGATGCTGCGACCAATTTCAACTCACATAAAATTTCTTTGGGATGGCGCAAGAATGCGGTGGAAGTTGGAACGTTGTTTTTAGCGCCTATTTCGAGTAAGGGTACTTGGCAGAAGCAACAGCCGTTTGGTGATCCCACCCCGCGCCGCTGGGATGGACCAGTGCTGTCAATTACTCGTGCTCGAATCAAAGCTCGATTATGGCGCAAATTTCAAGCCGAGGTCCCACCAGTGTCAAAATCACTTCATGCGTCCGCTGGTTTGCTGACGGCGTTTGGAATTGGTGAGGCTCCAATTGGCCTGCAGGGAACCGTGAGCATCTGGAAATCTAATAAGGCACTGACTGAATTTGCCCAGCGCAAGCACGAACATCGTGAAGTGATCAACAAAACTCACGAATTGGAATGGTACAGCGAAGAACTATTTGCCCGGTTTGCGGTAATTGCTGTCGAAGGCTCGCTCAATGGCGTAGCCTTAGCCACAGCAATCCCATTTAAGCAGGAACCATGAGTGAACGGCTATACACCGGTCGATGGAACGATGCCAACAAACCATCACCGTTGCGAGTTGTGCCGTGGTTGGTGTTTTTAGTTGCAATTGGCTTAATGATCACTTGGGTGTTGCTTTCCGGTGAGGCACGTCATCCATTCACGATCGGAATTGTTGCGACAACTGCAACTGCAGTTTTCTTATGGTCAGTTGGGGCAAATGGTCCAATCTGGACAATAACTTCATTTTTAATCGTGTTGTTCTTTACCTACTTTTTAGAACTAATCGGAGTTTCAACTGGTATTCCATTTGGTGAGTATGAATATGCAACTACGTTAGGTGTACAAGTTGCTAACGTTCCATTGATTGTTCCAGTTGCTTGGTATTCCATGGCGATTCCAACATTGATGCTTGCAAGATCATTATCGCAGCGACCATTAGTGGTTTTATTTTTTGCCACAGTTGGTTTAACAGCTTGGGACTTCTTGCTAGATCCATGGATGGTCGGTGAAGGGCATTGGACCTGGGTAAATCCAGAACCATCGTTACCAGGACTTGACGGCATTCCGGTTACAAATTTTATTGGTTGGATTATCAGTACTTTTTTACTTTTCTCTATTTTGGATCGACTACCTCGCCGAAAGTACCGACCACTAGCGCTACCGCTATTTATTTATTCTTGGCAATGGCTCGGTGGCGCGTTATCTAATTTAGTTTTCTTAGGTGAACCCGTCGTGGCACTCTATGTCTTTGTGGGAATGTCACTGCTGGCTGCGCCAGCCATCTTCACCCAGTACGTTCGCTTCCGATAACTAACTACTATCGTGGGCGGCGTGAGTCAGTTTTTTACATCCATCATCCACCGGATCGTGTTAATCGGTTCCACTTTTGCCGTACTAGGCGCAATTCATAGCCTTATTAATTTGAAACTAATAAGACGACCAAAGCCAGCCGTCCCGATTTATGAAAAAGTCAGTGTGTTGCTACCGGTATTGAATGAAGCAGATCGAATTGCACCCACCCTGCAGTCATTGCAAGCGCAAGAAGAACTTCTTGATTTTGAGCTAATCATTCGAGACGATGGGTCAACTGATCAAACTGTAGAAGTGATAAATCATTTAACTCGAAATTCAAAGTTTCAGGTAAAAGTTATTACCAATGACCAACCAGCTCCAACTGGATGGGTTTCTAAATCTTGGAGTTGCTACCAAATGAGTAAAATGGCAACAGGTTCGGTTTTAGTATTTATTGATGCTGATGTTAGCTTCGCGCCTACTGCAATTGCTCAAGGTGTAACAACGCTGCGTGGCTATAAACTTGATTTGATTTCGCCATACCCAAAGCAAACTGCAATCACATGGTCGGAGCGACTTATCCAACCTCTGCTGCAATGGAGTTGGTTGACTTTTCTGCCGCTGCGAATTGCTGAACGTTCAAAGAACCCAGCACTTTCTGCCGCAAATGGCCAGTTTATTTTGGTTGATGCCGCGAAATACCACGCTAGTGGTGGCCATAGTGCCAATCCGGACGCCGTGTTCGATGACATTGCACTGCTGCGAACAATAAAGAGTTTTGGTGGATCCGGTGTTGTAATAGATGGTACCGAATTAGCTAAAACCAGAATGTACCGAAATGTTACCGAATTAACTGACGGCTATGCAAAAT
>JBIJDU010000035.1:0-5861 GCA_044343935.1 Candidatus Nanopelagicales bacterium
GATGACATTGCACTGCTGCGAACAATAAAGAGTTTTGGTGGATCCGGTGTTGTAATAGATGGTACCGAATTAGCTAAAACCAGAATGTACCGAAATGTTACCGAATTAACTGACGGCTATGCAAAATCTCTCTGGAGCGCAGTAGGCGGAAAACCGCAATCGAGATTATTAAGTGCCTTTTTAATTTTAAGTTATGTAATACCACCATTAGCAGCGGTAACTAAATCGCCGTTACGGATTCAACGAGCCGGCGCAATTGGATATCTTGCTGCTGTTTTATCTAGATATCTGATTGCAAAACGAACAAAATCTAGAATGTTTCCAGATGTTATGACTCACCCATTGGCGATTTTGGGTTATGCTGGACTAACTGAACTATCCTGGTATCGTAAGTTGCGCAATAAGTTAACTTGGCGCGGAAAGAAATTACCGTGAGCCAAATCATCGTAATTGGGGCCGGTATGGGCGGCCTGTCCGCGGCTGCAAGATTACAAGCGCTAGGGCATCAAGTAACTGTGATTGAGCGCAGTTCTAAGTATGGTGGCAAGCTCTCACGCTATCAAAAAGATGGCTTTGTGTTCGATCTAGGACCATCGTTGTTTACCATTCCGAGTATTTATCGGGATTTGTTTGATCGAACCGGGAAGCCATTAGATGAAGCCATCTCGATCGTTGCGCCCGAACGAGCATTTAGATATCAGTTTGCCGATGGCACTGTGGTCAATTTGCCACCCGCGGATCCGGGCGCAATTGCAGTTGCGCTGGGTGAAGCCCTCGGTCCGGCAGCTCAAAAAGAGTGGCTGGCGATGATTAAGCGCGGATCACTTGCTTGGCAACTTACTCGAACTCAAATTTTAGAATCACCACTAACGGGCTTAACTGATTTGTTTAAATTAGTAAAGAATCCTAGAGATATTTTTGTGATAAAACCATGGCAGACGCTTCGCAGCATGGGGAAAAAGTTATTTACCGATCAGAAATTACAGTTCATTCTGGATCGTTATGCCACATACACTGGTTCAGATCCAAGAAAAACGCCAGCGGCGCTAGTTACTATTCCATATGTTGAGCAGGTATTTGGGGCATGGCACATAGCCGGTGGCATCACTAAGTTAGCTGATGCGGTTTACCAGCGATGTGTGGATTTAGGTGTTCAATTTAAATTCAATACTGAAGTAACTGAGATAGAAACAAAAAGTGATGCAGTATCTGCAGTAAAAGCATCAGGCACGTCGTTTGCTGCTGACTTTGTCATAGCAAACTGCGATGCTTCATTGCTGTATGGCAAGTTATTAAAGCATCCCAATGCTGCCAAACGATATCGAAAATTAAAACGCACTACCCCATCACTTGCTGGATTTATCTTGCTGTTGGCCGTGTCTGGTAAAACTGAAGGAATTGGGCATCACAACATATGGTTCCCAGAAAATTACGATGACGAGTTTGACCAAATATTTGGAAGTTCACCTAAACCGGTGTCCGATCCAACAATCTATGCCTGCGTACCAGATGACGATCAAATGCGACCAAACTCTCAAAGTGAGTCGTGGTTCATTTTGGTCAATGCGCCCAGACATAGCCAGCAGCTCAATTGGAAAGATGCTGAACTTAGCGAGAGATATGCCGATCTAATAATTGAAAAATTAGCGGCGCGGGGCGTAAAGATAAAAGATCGAATTCTCTGGCGCGAAACATTAACTCCAGCAGATCTAGAGGATCGCTACGCCGCTCCTGGCGGTTCGATTTATGGCAGCAGTAGCAATGGGGTTCTCTCCGCATTCCTGCGGCCGAGCAATATTGGCGCGGTAACTGGCTTGTATTTAGTAGGGGGAAGTTCTCATCCTGGCGGTGGTTTACCGCTAGTTGGGTTATCTGCTCGAATTGTGGCGCAATTGATTGGAAAAGCGCAGAAATAACTGCACCAATGCCAGCCAGGTTATGCCAATCAATGTCCAGCTGCCAATAGTGAGCGCTTGATTGTCGGTACCGATGCTGGCAACACCAATACATAGCATGGCAAACATGATCACTCGAGTGGGCCGCTCGGCAATAGTGATTAAGCCTGCGCCAGCCAAACCAAGCGAATTAGCTTTTGCTCGCAGGTATTCCATGAGCAATATTGTTAAGCCCAATATCACCACAGCCGTGATATCCGCTCCCCACGCAATTAGTGAAGTAAACCAAACTAGCTCAACAATTCGATCAACCACGGCATCGAGCACCGAACCAAACTTCGTTTTTCGATTAGTTATTTCTGCAATCGCACCGTCAACCCCGTCGAGCAGACTACTAATTACCGCAATAGCTGCTGCCCACAACCAATTGCCGCCAATTACTAACACGGCAGCAAAACTGCCAACAATTCCGCCAAGAAGTGTGGCACCATTTGGGGTAACTCGGAGTGAAATCAAAATTCGCGCGAGAAAATAAACCACAGTAAGAAAGCCACGAATAACAAAAATATTTGGCGCTGAGTGGGAATTTTGCCAAGCAGATAAATATTGCGCTTTAGTCATGACATCAAATTCAAACTAACTTGCTTAACTGCTGCTGATTTATTCATGGTGTAAAGATGAATGCCAGGTGCGCCACCTGCTATCAACTTCTTGGCAAAATCAGTGGCAAACTCTACGCCTCGCTTCACCGTGTCATCTGCATTAGCAGTTACGTTGGCGAAATACTCCCTGACTGCGGTTGGCATAGGTGCGCCAGCTAGAGCTGAAAATTTTTCGATTTGTTTAGGATCGGTTAAAGGCATAATGCCAGGACGAATTGGAATGGTAACTCCGGCAGATTCAGCGCGATCTACTAACTTGAAATAAGAATCTAAGTCAAAAAATAGTTGGGTTATTGCAAAGCTTGCGCCAGCATCTTGTTTTGCTTTTAACACTTCAATATCAAATTCAAATGAAGGTGACTCTGGATGTTTATCTGGAAACGCGGCAACGCCTATTTCAGCAACTCCCAATTTGTTTGCTAGGGCAACTAACTCAACTGCATATTTCAAGCCGGCAGGATGAGGTTGCCAAGTTTGGTCAATGCCTCCTGGTGGATCCCCCCGTAATGCCATTAGCGAAGTCACACCCGCTTGCTGCAGCGTCTTAATCAGACCGGTCAGTTCTGATGCCGCCGCCCCGACACAAGTTAGGTGAGCCACCGGAAGGAGTTGGGTCTCAGATTTGATTCGCTGAGTTACTCGCAAGGTCCGATCTCGTGTGGAGCCGCCGGCCCCATAGGTAACCGAAACAAAATCTGGACTTATTGGTGCGAGATCCCCAATCGACTGCCACAGATTGGCCTCCCCAACGTCGCTGGCTGGTGGGAAGAATTCGAAGGAAACTCCGCCTGGTTTGGCAAGACTCATGGACGGAAGGTTACCTGTATCCAGCTTCCCCTGTACGGTTTCCCGCGTGACGCCATCTATTGAGGAACTGCGCCGCGGCATCGAAGCTGAGTTAGCTACCTTCTTGATCCAGCAGCGGCAAACTATGTCCCAAATCAACACTGAATCTATGGTGCTAATTGATTCAGTTACCGAATTTGTCTCAAGTGGAAAACGATTGCGGCCAACCTTTTTACTCGCGGGATGGTTGGCAACCGGCCAATTGCCCAATCAAGGGGCATATCAATCTGCTGCTGCGCTTGAATTCTTGCAAGCATGTGCCCTTATTCATGATGATGTGATGGACTCCTCTGACACACGTCGTGGCAAGCCAGCGACTCATCGTGAATTCGCTACATATCATCGTGGCCATCGGTGGCTAGGCTCAAGTGAAACATTTGGTGTTGGCGCTGCAATATTGCTCGGTGACTTGTGTCTCTCCTGGGCTGATGAGCTTTTAGTGGAGGCGAATTTGTCTGATGAAGCGAAATCTGCCGGTAAAAAAGTGTATGACTTAATGCGCACTGAGTTAATGATTGGTCAATATCTTGATCTATTAGAACAAGCACGCGGTGGTGGCTCTATTGACCGAGCATTTGATGTAATTAGATTGAAGTCAGCAAAATACACAATTGAAAAGCCGCTAATTCTTGGCGCAACGTTGGCTGGTGGTTCGGCATCACTAATCTCGGTGCTATCCGAGTATGGCTTAACGTTGGGCGAAGCATTCCAACTTCGCGATGATGTGTTAGGTGTTTATGGCGATCCAGAAGAAACCGGAAAACCCGCAGGTGATGATCTTCGGGAAGGGAAGCAAACAGTTTTAATTGCCGAAGCACTAGCGACAGCCAGCGCTGCCCAGCATGAGCAAATTGATTATCACCTAGGAAATCCAGCAATTGACGATCGTGAGATTGCCATACTGCGGGAGGTGATCTGCGATACCGGCGCACTTGACCGGGTTGAAGCAAGAATCGCCCAAATGACGCAGCGGGCCAAAAATGCCGCAAAATCACCTGAAATTCCTGATTCAGTGCAGCAACTACTACTTCAACTGGCGGATGCCGCCACTTCACGCAAAGTTTAGCCAATGGAAAACTTACTTAACGCGCTTAAGCGCAATCCGAGAACGGTCACTGGACCTAACGATCACGTAGTAATTGTTGGGGCTGGCCTAGCTGGATTATCAGCCGCAATGCGACTGCGAGGAGCGGGCAAGGAAGTTACTGTCATCGAACGCGAGAGCGTGCCTGGTGGTCGAGCTGGCATTTACCAGGACAGCGGCTTCTCATTTGACACTGGTCCGACAGTTTTGACTATGCCAGATCTAATTGCTGATTGCTTTGATGCGTTAGGCGAGGAGATGAGCGAATGGTTAACACTGAAACCAGTTGAACCACTGTATCGCTCGTTCTATCCAGACGGTTCGGTGCTAGATGTTCATTCCGATCCAGCTCAGATGGCAGCTGAGATTGAAACAGTAATTGGACCAGATGAGGCCGCTGGCTATTTGAAATATGTGGATTTTGTCAGCAAGCTTTATCAGTATGAGATGCGTGATTTTATCGATCGCAACATTGATACCCCATTTGATTTGCTGACTCCGAATTTATTGCGATTGATCCAAATCGGCGCATTTCGAAAACTCGCTCCAAAAGTAAGGGACTACTTAAAAGATCCTCGGACCGAGCGCGTTTATTCCTTCCAAGCAATGTATGCCGGCTTATCGCCGTATCAAGCATTAGCAATTTATGCTGTGATTGCATATATGGATTCAGTTTCTGGCGTGTTTTTTCCAGAAGGAGGAATGCACGCTATCCCGCGCGCAATGGCTGCCGCTGCAGCAAAACATGGTGTGAATTTCATTTATGATACTGAGGTAGTGCAGGTTGAACGCACATCTCGTAGAGCAACTGCCGTGATTACTAAAACAGGTGAGCGAATTGCGGCAGACGTTGTCATTCTTAATCCAGATCTGCCAGTTGCCTGGCGTGATTTACTGGGTGAAACACCCTGGCAAGTTTCGAGACTCTCGTATTCGCCTTCTTGTGCAGTGTTGCTTGCTGGTTCTAGTGCGAAATTCACTAAGACTAAGCACCATAACATCCACTTCGGTAATTCCTGGCGAGGTGTATTTGATGATCTGATTGATAAGAAGAAACTAATGTCAGATCCAAGTTTGCTAGTTACAAACCCAACATTTACCGATCCGTCACTAGCTCCAACTGGTAAAGAAATCTATTACGTACTATTCCCTACCCCAAATCTAGATGCAAAATACGATTGGAAAACATTAGGTCCACGCTATCGCGATGAAATGGTTCGCGTTCTCGAAGAACGCGGTTACATAGACTTTGGTGATGAAATCATCACTGAGAAATTGACCACGCCACAGGATTGGGCGGATATGGGAATGGAACGTGGTGCGCCATTCGCAAGCGCGCATACGTTCTTACAAACAGGTCCATTCCGGCCAAAG
>JBIJDU010000012.1:0-44565 GCA_044343935.1 Candidatus Nanopelagicales bacterium
CTAATGGTGTCATACCTAACGATATAGTCCGCTCAATTAGCGAAACAAGCGCTTCCTGTTCTAGTGCAGCAACAATAAGCAGCACCATGTCGGCACCTGCTGCACGAGCCTCCCAGAGTTGATAGCCCGTAACAATAAAGTCTTTACGCAACACAGGTATATCCACACTTGCCCTTACCGCCTTTAGATCATCAATAGAACCACCGAATTTTCGCTGCTCGGTTAAAACTGAAATGCAATGCGCACCGCCCGCCTGATACTCCGCGGCCAAGGCGGCTGGATCAGCGATTGCAGCTAAATCCCCGCGACTCGGGCTCTTTCGTTTTACTTCAGCAATCACCGCAACGTCTTCACCAGCTAACACTGGCTTTGGATCTAACGCAGGCACCTGCTTGCGGGCACGTTCTTGTAGTTCTTCAATAGAAACCTCAAGTTTGCGTGCTGCAACATCTTGCAGCACTCCCTCGATGATTTCGCTAAGAACGCTCATGGTCGGGGCTTCTGTCCGTATCCAAGTTGATGTAAAACATAACTTACGATAGATCCAACCACAGCAACGACAATGCCGATCTGCCAAAGTGCAGCATTCGCAATAAAAATACCAAGTGCAATCAAGGCCGAGCCAATAATCACAGTTACTGTTAACACCCACGCGGCCAAAGTTTGGCCGTGTTCATTATTTCGGTTTGTTTGGGAATTCATTTCGGTGTTGGCTCCTACTCTTCTTTGGCAGATTATGACCGTTAGAGCTTGTAAATAAATCAGCGGGGTCAGGTTAGACCGTGTCGTCTTTGCCCTCATCTTGGGCACGCCAGGTATCGCGATCAGACTTCAATCTTGGTCGCTGGGCTTTGTCTGCTGAATAAGTTTTAATTGAACCCAGATAAAGCAATGCTGAAATCGTTGAAATCAAAATCAACAAATAAGCGGTGAGACCAAAGTCAATTCGTGCAATCTCGCCTGTCAGCGAAATTTGATCCGCTACTCGCTGCTCCGGCGAAATCACGAGACTTATGGTGAGAAAACTCAGATAGCCAAGCACGGCAGCAGCTACGGCACTCAAGGCCTTACGGAGCAATCCCCCCGTAAGCCAAATCACCGCTGAAGCAACCAGTGCAACTAACGCCAACTGGCCAATTATTGGGTTGGCTTCCTTGAACAATATCTCTTCAGTTCTCTCTCCCAGATCAGCTGCAACAACTACAGCAGTTAATGCCAAGTTATTAGTTATCAACCAAATTAGAACAACACCCAGTGCCGCGCTCGCCTGTGATCTCATATCGATCGACCCCCCTCCGCCAGTGCAATCGCATTTAGCACTGCCTTTACTTTATTTTTACACTCTTGATTCTCGGCTGCCGGATCTGAATCAGCGACTATTCCAGCGCCAGCTTGAGCAGTTGCGATGACGCCATCAATTACGACAGTACGGATCGTGATTGCCATATCTAAATTTCCGGCGAAATCAATGTAGCCCACGCAGCCAGCATAAAATCCTCGTGGCCCCTGCTCCAGCTCGTCTATTAATTGCATTGCTCGCGGCTTTGGCGCACCAGACAACGTTCCCGCTGGAAATGTGCCAATCAACGCATCAAATGCGGTTTTACTTTTTGCTAAAACTGAGGTGACGGTGGAAACAATATGCATAACATGACTGTATCGCTCAATTTTCATGAATTCCGTGACAGCGACGGATCCTGGTTCCGATACTTTGCCCAGATCATTGCGGCCAAGATCAACCAACATCAAGTGCTCTGCTCTTTCTTTTGCATCATTTAACAGATCTAATTCATACGCTAAATCCTGCGCTGATGATTTGCCTCGTGGTCGAGTTCCGGCAATTGGATGCAACATGCACTCCCCGTCGGTAACTTTCAACAAAGCCTCGGGGCTTGCACCAACGATCTGAATTCCAGCGGCAGATCCAATTGGCAAATTAAAGTGATACATATAGGGGCTGGGATTGGTAGCGCGCAAAGTTCGGTAAATATCTAATGAAGAAGCTGAAACCTTTGTTCTAAACTGACGTGAAAGGACTATTTGAAATGCATCTCCTGCAAAAATATATTCCTTAGCTTTTTTGGCAGCTGCCTCAAACTCTTCATCTGAGTCTATTGTTTCAATCGTTATCTGCCTTGGTTCAATTGCAATGGGGCTAAGTCCACTTGGTCGAGCAAGATCGCGCTGCATCTGATCAAGCCGATTCAAACAATCTTGATATGCATCAACAACTCGTTCAGCTGAGTTATCAAAATTAACAGCGTTTGCAATAAGCCAGATAGATCCGGTGTGATGATCTACCGCAGCCATATCAGTTGTTAGTAACAAAACTGCTTCCGGTAACTCACTTACACGCTTAGATTCAGCAACTGAAGACTCCACCCGACGAACAAAGTCATATCCAAATGCGCCAACTAATCCTCCGGTTAACGGTGGCAGATCTGGAAATCGTTTAGTAGTGAGTGCAGCAAGCGCTATTTTGATCGCGGTGACTGGTTCGTGATGATCAACTAAACCAACTGGAACGCGACCCTGCCAATGTGCACCGGTGCTGTCGACAGTCAAATGGGCAGCGCTGCGAACCCCAATGAATGACCATCGTGACCACGATTTGTCATTCTCAGCCGACTCGAGTAAAAAAGTTCCAGGCTGGTTTCTGGTTAATTTTTGATAGAGCGAAATCGGAGTACTGTCATCAGCAAGTAGTTGTCTCGTTACTGGAATTACCCGATGTTCGGTAGCTAACTTTTGAAATTCTGCAAGCGAGAGGGAATTCTCGCCTGAAAATGCATTAATGATTGGCATTAGTCACCTCAAAGCAACTGGTGCTTCCGGTGTGACAGGTAGGACCATTAGGTGTTACGGTCAAAAGCAGTGCATCATGGTCACAATCAAAACTAACACTTTCAACATTTAAATAATTTCCTGAGGTAGCCCCTTTAACCCAAATCTCATTTCGCCTTCTGGACCAGAAAGTAGCTTTTGCACTCGCAATTGTTTGGGTCAGAGCCTCATGATTCATGTAAGCCAGCATTAGTACCTGATTGGTCTTTGCGTCCTGCACTATCGCTGGGATCAGACCGCCAGCGTCAAACTTTAAGGAGGAAATGTCAACCGACAGGGACTGCTGTGTCATGGGTCAATGTTCGCAGATGCGATCTGCCGCCCATCGCGTACCCTGTCACCATGGCATCAGCACCTAACTCCCTTAATCGAAGCGAGCGGATCTCGCTGGCACACGCGTTTGCTCAAGCGGGCGAAAAGCAGGCAACGTTATGCGAAGGTTGGAATACCAAGGATTTACTGGTTCACTTGATCATCAGAGAGCGTCGTCCCGACGCCGCTGCCGGAATCGTATTTCCCTTCCTAAAATCCTGGCGCGAAAAAGTGGAGCGAGACTTAGCCAGTCGCAGCTACGACGAACTCATTCAAACTTTCAAGTCTGGCCCAGGAGCATTAAGTCCATTTGCGCTACCAGGTGTTGATAACTTTGCAAATTTGATCGAATTTGTTATTCATCATGAGGATGTCCGCAGGGCACAACCAAATTGGCAACCACGAGTGGGAATTGAAGAATTGCAACTTGAAATTAAACGGCGTCTGCCTAAATTCTCACTGCTGGCATTACGTCGCTCACCAGTTGGTGTCGTAATGCTTGATGGTACTGGCCAACAAATCTGGTTAAAGCGTGGCAATACCACAGTTGAATTACACGGTGAACCAATTGAGATTCTGCTTTATCTAAGTGGCAGACAACCTCATGCACAGGTGTCTCTCCATGGCAGTCCAGCCGCAATTGCCACTTTTGAACGAGTCAAATTCGGCTTTTAAACTCTTACTTGTGTAACCTCAGCTAGCGACCGCTTTACTTCGGCAACAGTTACATCTCCGAAATGAAACAAACTTGCGGCAAGTACAGCATCTGCACCGGCTTTTACTGCCGCCGGAAAATCAGCAACTTGGCCAGCCCCACCTGATGCGATTATTGGCACCGTGCTGTACTGCTTTACAAGTTGTATCAATTCCAAGTCAAAGCCCGCTTTTGTGCCATCAAAATCAATTGAATTTAATAAAATTTCACCAATTCCTATTTTGGTTGTGGTCTCCACCCAATCTAATAAATCCAACCCAGTTGAACGCTTTCCGCCATGAGTAGTTAACTCAAATCCAGATTTCGTATCAGTGCTGCGTTTAGTGTCAATGCTCAGGACAATAACTTGCGCACCAAATTTGTCACCAATTTCGGTTAATAAACTGGGCTTTCCAATGGCAGAGGTATTAAGCGAAACTTTATCTGCACCTGCCCTAAGTAATTTATCAACCTGATCAACTGACGAAATGCCGCCACCAACAGTGAGCGGAATAAACACCTCAGCGGCAGTAGCGGCAACTACATCCAAAATTATTGCTCGGTTTTCACTGGAAGCCATGATGTCTAGAAATACAAGTTCATCGATTCCTTCATTGTTATAGGTTCGCGCGAGTTCAACTGGATCACCAGCATCGCGCAAACCGTTAAAATTAATCCCTTTAACAACACGACCGCCTGCGACATCGAGACAGGCAATTACTCGGGTACACAGCGTCATCAGGGAATGGTATCCGTGTTTACCCACCAGTTCAGCAGCCCCGCGCTACGCTGAAGTCATGGATCATAAGCCGCCTGCCAAGTTAGGACCTGGCCGTTACATCGCGTTAACTAGTTACGACGCAGATGGCACTTCAAAAACAACCAGGGTCTGGGCCACAACCGTTGGTGGATTGGAATATGTGGTTGCGGATGCAAACTCAGCAAAAGTAGCTCGAATCAAGGCCAACCCGGAAGTTCGGATTGCAGATTGTGGCCATGATGGCGTCGCAAATGGTCCGATGCTGCGAGCTCGAGCTAGAGTGCTGGGGCCAGAATTCACCAGAGTCACAATTAATTGGTTGCAACTAACTTACGGCTGGTTATTCCGCACCTTGATGAAGGTCGAGCGTGGCAAAGTTGACAAAAAAGTGGCTATCGCGATCAAATTAACTAGCAATAACTAACGCTTCAGCTAATTCAAACTTTTTTGCATATAAGGCTTTACCAACAATCGCGCCTTCAACACCTAGTGGCACCATCTCCTTGAGTTGAGCCAAATCGTGAAGTCCAGATACTCCGCCAGATGCAATTATGGGTTTATCTGTGGCAGCGCAAACTTGTTTCAATAACTCAAAGTTTGGTCCATCTAATGTGCCATCTCGATTCACATCAGTTACCACGTATCTAGCGCAACCTGCGGCATCCAGTCGAGCCAAGACTTCCCAAAGGTTGCCGCCATCCTTAACCCAACCTCGGGCAGCAAGAGTCTCCCCTCGCACATCAAGTCCAACTGCAATGCGATCTCCATGGTCTGCAATTATTGAGGCGGTCCAATCGGGATTCTCTAATGCAGCTGTTCCTAAATTAACTCGAGCACAATTTGTGCTAAGCGCCCTATCAAGTGATTCATCATCTCTGATGCCACCTGACAATTCAACCTGCAGATCTACTTTTGATATTACTTCTTTTATAAGTTCAAAATTACTCCCGCGACCAAAAGCCGCATCCAGATCAACTAAGTGAATCCATTCGGCACCAGCTGACTGAAAGTCCAATGCTTGATCAATTGGTGAACCGTAATTAGTTTGCGTTCCCAGCTCGCCCTTAACCAATCTCACTGCTTTACCATCAGCAATATCGATCGCAGGTAACAATTCGAGTCTTGATTTCACAGCGTCCCCATCCAATTTCGTAAAAGTTCAATGCCGGCATCGCCGGATTTCTCCGGATGAAACTGAACTGCTGATAGCGGGCCATTTTCAACTGCTGAAACGAACCTACTTTCATACGCGGTGTAACTAACTAATGGCGGAACTAAGGTGGAGTTTTCAACGAGTGGAAATTCTGTTACCGCATAACTATGAACAAAATAGAAATACTCATCGGATATGCCATTGAATAAAACACTTTGCTTAGGTGAAGAAACCGAATTCCAACCCATATGCGGAGTCACCTTGGCTGTAAGCCTTTCCACTTTTCCTGGCCATTGACCCAACCCATTAGATTCGCTACCACCTTCCACGCCAGTTTCAAACATCATCTGCATACCTACGCAAATACCAAAAACTGGTCGATTTGCAATCAAACGTTGGTCAATAATTCGATCTGCACCTAAATCGACAACGGCTCGCACGCAATGCTCAAACGCACCAACTCCTGGCACTACTAAACCAGCAGCCGACAGGCATAAGGTTAAGTCATTACTAACTACGACAGTTGCACCAGCTTTGACTAAAGCTTGCTCAGCCGACCGAATATTTCCAGAACCATAATCCAGAATGGTAACTTCTGGTTTGGTCACAAACTGCCTTTAGTCGAAGGCACTCCGATAGTTCGATTATCTATTGAAGCTGCATCTCTTAGCGCACGACCAAACCCTTTACACTGCGCTTCAATGATATGATGGCTATTCCTACCGCTTAACATTTTTATATGTAAGCAAATTTTTGCTTCTGCTGTAATTGATTCAAAAACATGCTTGGTCATGGTTGTGTCGTAATCACCAATAAGTTCCACTAACTGTGGTTCTTCATGAACGCAATAAGGGCGACCACTGAGATCAACAACTACCTGGGCGAGGGCTTCATCCAACGGAATCAATGCGTTCCCAAACCGGCGAATACCTACTTTGTCTCCTAAAGATTCTCGAAGCGCTTGGCCAAAAGCGATTGCAGTATCTTCAACTGAATGGTGAGAATCAACATGGGTATCACCAATCGTTCGTACGGTTAGATCAAGAGCTCCGTGTTTTGCTATTTGCTCTAGCATATGATCAAAGAAACCAACTCCGGTTGAGATTTCCGACTTCCCAGTGCCATCCAAATTCAGCTCTAATTCAACTTTAGTCTCTTTGGTGGCACGTACTACTTTTGCACTTCGGCTCATTCGCTCCCCTATTCGGACTTGGAATCTTTCAATTCAGCCATCGCGGCTAAAAAAGCAGAATTCTCGGTCGATGTTCCACAAGTTACCCGAAGCCATCCTGGAATACCAACATCACGCACCAAAATTCCTTTATTTAACAAATATTCCCAGACTTCAACCTGATTTCTAAACTTGCCAAAAAGAATAAAATTGGCATGAGAATCTACTGCCTTAAATCCCATCTCCAACAGGACAGCCGTCATCTGGTTACGTTCTTCGATGAGTTGTTCAACTTTTAGGTGGAGAGATTTGGCAGTGGCTAACGCTGAAATAGCTGCTTGTTGGGTCAAACTTGATAAATGGTAGGGCAATCGAACTAACTGCAGCGCCGCGATGAGTTCAGTTGACCCCACCACATAACCAAGTCGAACGCCAGCAAAACCGAATGCTTTACTCATAGTTCGCACCACGGCTAAGCGAGGACATTCTTGGATTAACGTCACAGCCGAAGGCGAATCCGAAAACTCTGCATATGCTTCATCGACAATCACCATGGCAGAAGTTGAATCATGTAGCTGCTTAATGATTTCTAAACTAGTGATATTGCCAGTGGGGTTATTAGGAGTGCAGACCAGAATCACATTTACCTGGGTTTCAACACCACTCAGCTCCACGTTAGATATCTCAAAGTCTTGATCACGATGAATTGACATCCAACTAGTGTTAGTCAACTGTGAAATAATTGGATGCATTGAATACGAAGGTTCAAATCCAACTGCGACACGGCCTGGTCCACCAAAGAGTTGGAACAGCTGCATTAACACTTCATTGCTGCCATTTGCCGGCCAAACCTGCTCTGGTGAAATCGAGACTCCGGTTGCATCGCTCAAATATTGCGCCAATTTTTCTCTCAACTTAATTGCATCGCGATCTGGATAGCGATTGGCGTTCGCCATTACGATTTCCAATTCGCTTGCTACATCTGCGGCAAACTTTCCGTCATGCTCAAATGGATTTTCATTAGTGTTAAGTTTGATGGGAACATCCAACTGAGGAGCACCATAGGCACTCTTTCCAACTAAATCAGGCCGGATTGGCAAACTGGACATCGTTAATCACCGCTGATTCGTTTGGCTATTGCAGCCCAGTGCGCCGGTAAATCCTCACTTAACGCAAGAGTTTCAATTTCTTCGGCTGAATCATTTAATGCGGCTTTGGTGTATTCCACCAAATTCACTAATTTCAGAAATGTTTCTATGCTCAGACCGGCAGTATGACAAGCACAACCACCAGTTGGAAGTACGTGATTGGATCCTGCTAGATAATCTCCCAGCGAAACTGGACTGAAATCGCCCACAAAGATGGCACCCGCGTTTGTAATTTGTCGAGCAACTGCCGCAGCATTTTCAGTTTGTATTTCCAGGTGCTCTGCTGCATAACTGTCAGCAACTGCAATAGCTTGATCGATGCTTTCCACTAAAATGGCTAATGATTGAATTCCTGATAATGCTGCCGTAATCCGATCCATATGCTTAGTTTGAGCGACTTGGACTTTAAGTTGATCGTTCACATCACTAATCAATTTTTTGCTTGTTGTGATTAGAACTGCTGCTGCTACCACATCGTGCTCTGCCTGAGAAATTAAATCTGCCGCAACAAATTTAGGGTCGGCCGTGTGATCGGCAATAATTGCAACTTCAGTTGGTCCTGCCTCTGAGTCAAATCCAACTTGACCAGAAAGCGCACGCTTGGCAGCGGTAACATAAATATTTCCCGGTCCAGTGATCAAGTCAACTGGTGCACACCCAATCCCAAAAGTTGCCATTGCTATGGCTTGTGCACCGCCCACTGCATAAATCTCAGTTACCCCCAGGATGCCGGCGGCTGCCAAAATTGATTGATGCGGCCAACCGTTGTTATCTCGATTTGGCGGACTCATCATCATCATGCTGGAAACGCCAGCCACTTGGGCCGGAACTACATTCATTACAACACTTGATGGATACACGGCACGGCCACCTGGAACATATAAACCAACTCGATTAATGGCGACCCATCGAGATGTGATGCGACCTCCTGGAATTACCTCAATCTCAATTTCAGCTCTACGCTGCTGTTCGCTTACTTTTCTTACCCTTGCTGCTGCAGTTTTAAGGGCAGCAATGAAGTCTGGCGATGCGGCGGTAACTGCTGCTTCGATAATTTCTTTGGGAACGCGAAACGCAGGTGGTCTAATCCCATCGAATTTCTCAGTTAGCGCCAGCACCGTCTCGCTTGTCCCACTCTTTACTGCAGCGATAATCTCCTTAGTTTGCGGCATCACGGAATCAACGTCAACGCTGGATCGAGGCACTAAACTCTTCGATAAACCAGCAGCTGGCCAGTTGACGCCAGTGAGATCCATGACTTGCAGCATGCGGATTAGTCTAGAAGGTTTAGGCTAATCTCGTTATGCAAGATGAGAACGCCACGTCTAATGCCCCGCTGCTGCGAATTCCGCTGTTTCCGTTGCCAACTGTATTGGTGCCTGGCCTAGTTATGCCCCTGATGCTTTTTGAGCCAAAATACCTAAAGCTAGCTGAAAACTTGATGGAACAAGATGAAACTGAGCGATATTTTGGTATCGTCAAAACAATTCCAAAAACAGTTGGCACCTCGGATATTTCAATCAATACCATTGGCACAATTGCCCAAGTTCAATCCATGGAGCTGCTGCCGGATGGAAAATGGGACATGGTCGCTGTAGGTAATCGAAAGTTTAGAATTATTGAACTGTATCAAGACTTGGCATACCTCACAGCTGACGTCGAACTGCTACCTGAAGAAACCCAAGCAGATGAACCCGATGATGAAGTATTAAGCAAAACCATAACTGCATTTGATGAATATCGAGAACTCTTGGGGGTCTCTATTCAAGACAATGAGGAATTGCCAGTCGAGGGACAGACATTGTCCTATTTGATTACAGCAGCCGCCATGTTAAGTCTAGATGAAAAGCAAGCCTTACTTGAGATTCATTCATCACGGGGTAGATTGCAAAAGTTAACTAAAATTTTAAATCGTGAGGTATCAATAATTTCTCAACTCAGGTGTTTTCCAACATACGAGCCAGACCTGCAAGTTAGTCTTAACTAACTAATGTTTTTGGTGGCGTCAAACAGTTTGCTCCCAACAATTGCTTTAGGTCTCCATAGAGTCCGGGGCTAACTGAAACACTTAAGTTAGCGTCTAACCTCAGTGCAGTGGTGTGGTCAGCATGAATCACTTCTAACTGCACTTCAGTGGTGCCTGGGTGGCTGGCTAAAACAGCCTTTAATTTTTCAACGAGCGGTGGAATCAACCGTTGCGCGGGCACATACAAGCGAAGAGCGCCAACTGGTATTTCTTGAAATTGCGGAATGGAAATCTCAAGTGCGACAAACTTGGGAGCATCTTCTTCTCGCTTATCAAGTCGACCTCGAATTTGAATAATTGAATCCGGCGCAATTAATTGCCCATATTGGGAATAAGTTTGTGGAAAGACCATTACATCGATAACGCCATCTAATGACTCTAAGGTAACAATCGCCCAAGAAGCGCCTTGTTTGGTCACCTTACGCTGTAACCCAGAAACCATTCCAGCAACTTGTACTGCCCGATCATGCGGTAATTCGTCGTTTTGAATATCAGCAATTGAAACATCACTATTTGCACTAATCACATGCTCTAATCCAAATAGTGGATGATCGCTTACGTACAAACCAAGCATTTCGCGCTCGTAATTGAGGAGCAATGATTTATCCCATTCCGGAAGATCAGGAATAGTGACCACTTGATTGGTGGTATTGGGTTCATTAATGCCACCAAATAGATCAAATTGACCCACGGCTTCAGCTCGCTTCATATCGGTAACAGCATCAATAGCATCGATATGAATTGCAAGCAATGCTCGTCTAGCATGATTCAACGAGTCAAACGCTCCGGCTTTAATAAGTGATTCTAATACTCGTTTATTGCATACGCTCAATTCAACTTTATCTAGGAAGTCCTGAAACGATGTAAACACTCCCTTAGATTCTCGAGTCCGAACAATACTTTCAACCACGCCTTCACCAACATTTCGAACGGCCGAAAGACCAAAGCGAACGTCTTGACCCACCGTGGTGAAATCAACAAATGAGGCATTGACATCAGGCGGCAACACGCTTACTCCCATCCGCCTTGCTTCATTTAAGTAAATCGCCATCTTGTCTTTATCGTCTTTAACACTGGTCAGCAACGCTGCCATGTATTCCGCTGGATAGTTAGCTTTCAAGAAAGCAGTCCAATATGAAACTAAACCATATCCAGCAGAGTGGGCCTTATTAAAAGCGTAATCGCTGAAAGGAACCAATACGTCCCAAAGTTTTTTAATCGCTGCTTCACTGAAACCGCGCTCCACCATGCCAGCTTTAAACGGTTCAAATTCCTTTTCCAGTTTATCTTTCTGCTTCTTACCCATCGCTCGGCGCAGCAGATCTGCAGTTCCTAAGGTGTAACCTGCTAATTTCTGAGCGATCGCCATTACCTGCTCTTGATAAACAATTAAACCGTAGGTCTCATCCAAGATCTCAGCTAATGGTTCAGCTAATTCTGGGTGGAGCGGTGTATTTGGCTCCCTACCATTTTTCCGGTTGGCGTAATCAATATGTGCATTTGCCCCCATAGGACCAGGTCGATAAAGTGCAATAACAGCTGAGATATCATCAAATGAATCAGGTTGCAGCAGCTTTAATAAAGCTCGCATGGGCCCGCCATCAAGCTGGAACACTCCTAAGGTCTCACCTTTAGAGAGCAATTCAAAAGTTTTAGGATCATCCAGGGTTAAAGCCTCGAGCACAAATTCCTCGCCTTTGTTGCGCTTTATGTTAGCTAAGCATTCATCTAAAACCGTCAAGTTACGTAACCCAAGGAAATCCATCTTGAGCAAACCGAGTGCTTCACAGGCACCCATATCAAATTGAGTAATGATGGAACCGTCATCGCGACGCCAAATCGGAATCACATCAAGGAGTGGTTCACGGCTGAGAATTACACCTGCTGCATGAACACCCGGTTGCCGTTTTAGCCCTTCAAAGCCTCGTGCTGTGTCAACTACCTTTGTCACATCTGGATCAGTTTCATATAAACTACGGAATTCCGCGCCTTCTTGGTAACGCGAATGCGTGGAATCGAACATCTCTTTCAGTGAAACATCTTTGCCCATAATTGGTTGCGGCATTACTTTTGTGATTCGATCTGAAATGGCATATGGATAACCAAGCACTCGAGCGGAATCTTTTACCGCAGCTTTGGCTTTAATGGTGCCATAAGTAACAATTTGAGCTACTCGATCATCCCCATACTTATCGGTGGCATATCGAATCATTTCAGAGCGACGACGCTCATCGAAATCAATGTCAATGTCAGGCATTGAAACACGCTCTGGGTTTAAGAATCGTTCAAACAACAGACCATGCTTGATTGGGTCTAGTTCGGTAATTCCAAGTGCCCACGAAATTACTGAGCCAGCGGCAGAGCCACGACCCGGACCAACTCGAATTGAATTCGCTTTGGCATGACGAACTAAATCGGCAACTACCAAAAAATAACCTGGAAATCCCATTTGTGAAACAACTGAAACCTCATATTTTGCCTGCTTAACATGCTGTTCCGTCGGTTTACCATTAAAACGTTGATGCAGTCCACGTTCAACTTCCTGAACCAACCAAGTTTCCTCGGTCTGCCCGGCCGGCACTGGAAACTGCGGCAATAAATTGGCACCTTCATTAAATTCAACGTGGCAGCGTTCAGCTATCGCCAAGGTATTAGTTAGCGCCTCTGGGTAGTCACCCCAAACTTGTTTCATCTCAGCTGCAGATTTGATGTAGAAATCTCGGGCATCGAACTTAAATCGATTGGGATCTGCCATTGTAGTTCGCGTTCCAATACAAAGCAGCGCTTCATGTGCATCCGCATCCTTAGCATGAACATAATGTGTGTCATTTGTGGCAAGTAGTGGAAGTTTCAATTCTTTAGCCAATCGCAGCAAATCATCTCGATGGCGTCGTTCGATATCAATACCATGATCCATTAACTCACAAAAGAAATTATCTTTCCCAAATATCTCTTGTAATTTGGCTGCCGTCGCTTTTGCTTTGTCATATTTACCAGCCTGCAACCAACGATTTACTTCACCGCTTGGACAACCAGTAGTTGCGATTAGTCCGTGTGCATAGCGCTCTAGTAACTCAAAGTCCATTCTCGGTTTGTAGTAATAGCCCTCAAGGCTGGCAAGCGAAGATAACCTGAATAAATTGTGCATCCCCTCGGTGGTTTCACTTAGTAAGGTGATGTGGGTGTAGGCACTACTTCCTCGTGTTAAGCCTTCCGAAACATCTTCTAACCCTGCTGCGCCAAATTCAAAAGGAGTTCGATTTGCTCTTCCTTGGGGTGCGTAGTAACCCTCTAATCCAATGATTGGATTTACCCCAGCTGCTTTGTTCTTTTTATAAAACTCATATGCGCCAAACAAATAACCATGATCGGTAATTGCCACTGCTGGCATCTGCTGCCGTGCAACTTCAGCAACTAGATCATCTAATCTGGCCGCACCATCAAGCATTGAGTACTCCGTGTGTACATGTAAATGCACAAACGAGTCACTCATCTTGTTTTCCCTCCAAAGCCAGTCTTGCTACCCTAATGAAATCCAACTCAAACTGTGGCATTGCCGCCCCGTCAATTCAATGTGTTTGCCAACAGATCTTGTGCAGCCGCAAGATCTGGTGCCAATTCCGCCGAAAACTGCACCCGTTCATTGGTGGTTGGATGAGTAAATTCAAGTTCTGCAGCATGCAGCCATTGTCTTCTTAATCCCAATTTGGCCGCCAGAGTTGGGTCTGCACCATAGGTGAGATCCCCCACGCATGGATGGCGAACTGCTGCCATGTGAACGCGAATCTGATGGGTTCGACCAGTTTCTAGTTCCACTCGTAGTAACGATGCATACCGATACATTTCCAGGGTGTCGTAGTGCGTAATGCTGGGCCGGCCGCCTGCCACAACAGCAAAGCGATAGTCAGCCCCAGGATGCCTGCCAATTGGTGCATCGATCGTGCCAGAGGCAGGGTCTGGATATCCCTGCACGATTGTCAAATATATCTTTGAAACACTTCGTTCTTTAAATTGTCGTTTAAGTGAAGAGTATGCGGATTCACTTTTGGCAACAACCATTACCCCGCTAGTGCCAACATCTAATCGCTGCACAATCCCCTGACGCTCTGCCGCGCCACTTGTACTAATCCGGTGCCCTTGCTGCAATAAGCGCTCTAAGACATTAGGGCCATGCCAACCAACTGAGGAATGTGCTGCCACGCCAGCTGGCTTATTCACCACAACTAAATCATCATCGGAATAAAGCACTGGAATTTCAACGGCAAAATCTGCGGCAATCAATTCTGGTTCGGCCAGCGATGCCGGTTGAGGCAAAATTTCAATCAAGTCTGCTAACTGCACGCGGTAACTTCTTGAACCAGGTTTTCCGTTTACTTTAACTAGGTTGTCATCAATCAAGTCAGCGGCAGCAGTTCGTGAAATCTCCATCAATGTAGCTATCGCAACATCTAGCCGCTCGCCAGAAATTTCACGGATTACTTCAAAACTAGCCGTTGACATTTTGGCCTTCAGGATCTCGTTTTGAAATTGTGGCATAAATTAAAGTGATTGCAGCAAACGTAATACAGATGTCAGCAAAATTAAATACTGGAAATGTACCAACTGAAATAAAATCAACAACATGTCCACGAAGCGGTGACGGTGGTTGAAAAATTCGATCAATCAAGTTGCCTGTCGCGCCACTTAAAAGCAAAGTAACGGCAACTGCCCACACTGGGTCAGCAACTTTGAAACTCCAGCGGATCAATCCCGCCACAACGGTTATTGCAATTAGCGAGATAAAAAAAGTTAGATTCTGGCCCAAGCCAAATGCAGCACCAGAGTTAGAAACAAATACAAACCGCAACAAATCGGCATTACTAGACTCAGATATTGGACCCAGCAACACAATTGGTGATTTGCCACGTAGTTCAGCGAGCACCCAAAGCTTGATCAATTGATCAACCAGAATCAACAACACTGCCGTACTAAAAATAGGTACGGCGTAACGTTTCACTTAGCCCTGCGCCTCTTCGGCTTTTTTGCACTCAACACATTGAGTTGCCCGTGGATACGCCAACAATCTTGCTTTTCCAATAGGTTGATTACAGTTATCGCAGATGCCATATTCGCCACGATCAAATCGAGTCAAGGCTTCTTGGATTTGCATTAACTGTTCCTTGGCATTTTCAATAATGCCCAATTGATACTCTCGCTCAACCATGTAACTGCCAGCCTCGGCCTGATCATCGCTGGTATCTCCCATGCCAGCGGCAATCGCTGCTGCTTGCGCTTCAGCGGCTGCCATCTCTTCGGTTAGCTCCGCCAGGTCAGCCGCCAATGCGCTTCGAACCGATTCAACGTCTTTTTCGCTCCAAGCTCGCTCACCCTTGCGGGTTGGCAGCGCGTTTGGGTCCTTTGCCATAGCAGCCTCCAATTTTAATCAGCGCGGTACTGTACTTCAGATTAGCGACATTTGGCGCTGGCTTGGCGCCCGATCGACAAGGTAAGACTACGCCACGCGGTATCGTGCCGCCCTAACCAAGTTAATCGCTGGAGCGCAATGACCCGATACAACGAGATCGCCCCTCGCGTTGACCTACCTGCGCTGGAAGCACAGGTGCTGCAGTTTTGGAACCAGCAGGACATTTTTGCGCGCTCAATGGCGCAATCTGCGGGCAAGCCACGTTGGGTGTTCTACGAAGGTCCGCCTACTGCTAATGGCATGCCCGGCGCGCATCACGTTGAAGCTAGAACATTTAAGGACATCTTCCCCCGCTATCGCACCATGAAAGGTTTTCATGTTGAGCGCCGCGCTGGGTGGGATTGTCACGGCTTGCCAGTTGAAATTGAGGTTGAAAAAGAACTTAAGTTCAGCGGCAAGAAAGATATTGAGACATATGGCATTGCGGCATTTAACGCGAAATGTCGAGAGTCGGTGCTGCGCCATGTCGATGCCTTTACCCAGATGACTGAGCGCATGGGGTATTGGGTGGATTTTGATAACGCCTACTGGACCATGGATGCGAATTACATTGAGTCAGTTTGGTGGTCCTTAAAGCAAATTCATCAACGCGGATTGCTAGTTGAAGATTATCGAGTAAGTCCCTATTGCCCGCGATGCGGTACTGGCTTATCTGATCATGAGTTAGCACAGGGATATCGAGATGTAGTAGATGAATCTGCCTATGTCCGGATGCCAATTACCCGCGGACCAATGCTTGAAAAGTATGAGAATTTAACGCTAATTGCTTGGACAACGACACCATGGACTCTGGTTTCTAACACTGCTTGCGCCGTTGGTAACGAGCTGAATTACAGCATCGCCAAAGTTGATGGTGCGCATTTAGTGGTCGCAACTGAACTAGTTACTTCAGTGCTGGGCGAAGAAGTTGAGATTGTGGCAACTGTGCTGGGTTCTGCGTTAGTTGGGCATCATTATCAGCGACCATTTGATTGGGTTGATTTTTCGGAATATGACTCACCGCACTTACACACCGTGCTACATGCTGATTTTGTTACTACTGCTGATGGCACTGGCATAGTGCACGAAGCACCTGCATTTGGTGCGGAAGATTTAGAACTTTGTCGACCACTTGGTTTGCCAGTTGTTAATCCGGTAAATCCTGATGGCAAATTTGCTGCCGCAGTTCCAGTTGTCGGCGGGGTCTTCTTTAAAGATGCGGATGAATTGGTGCTCGCCGAACTCGCTAAAGCTGGTCTGCTTTGGCAGCAAGCGGCCTATCCTCACTCTTATCCGCATTGTTGGCGCTGTAGCACCAGATTGATTTATTACGCGCAGCCAAGTTGGTACATCCGCACCACCGCCATCAAAGCAGATCTGTTAGCGCAAAATGAAAAAACTAATTGGTTCCCAAATAACATCAAATGGGGTCGGTATGGTGATTGGCTAAATAACAACATTGACTGGGCGCTATCTCGAAACCGCTATTGGGGCACACCACTGCCAATCTGGCGCTGCGAACAAGGTCACCAAACTGCAATTGAATCTCGGGCTGAGCTATCCGCACTCACTGACAAGGATTTAACTGAACTTGATCCACATCGGCCCTTTATTGATGAGATAACTTTCCCGTGCCCCCAATGCCATCAAGTGGCAACGCGAGTGCCAGAGGTAATTGATGTTTGGTATGACTCTGGCGCGATGCCATTTGCACAATGGGGTGCGCCACATCGAAACCACAAAGAGTTTCAGCAGAATTATCCGGCCGATTACATTTGTGAGGCAATTGATCAAACTAGAGGCTGGTTTTATTCCCAGATGGCAATTGGCACCTTGCTGTTCAATCAATCCTCATTTAAGAATGTGGTTTGCCTAGGTCATATTCAAGATGAAGCTGGTAGAAAAATGAGCAAGAGTCTTGGCAACGTGCTCAATCCGATGGATTTGATGGATCAACATGGTGCCGATGCACTGCGTTGGTTCATGCTTGCAACCGGCTCCCCTTGGCAAGCTAGGCGGTTAGGTCATGCCACATTGCAAGAAATTGTCCGAAAAAATCTGCTGACCTATTGGGCAACTGCTTCATTTCAGGCGCTCTATGGTCGAATTGCTAATTTCAATTATCAAGATGTACCTGAAGTAGCTACCCGACCATTAATTGATCGTTGGCTGGTGAGCCAAACAAATAAATTAGCATTAGAAGTTGATGAAGCATTGGATCAATTTGATACCCAGCGCGGTGGCAAATTGATTGCTGACTTTATTGATGACCTAAGCAATTGGTATGTCCGCCGAAACCGTCGCCGCTTCTGGGATGGCGATGTTGCTGCACTAGCCACACTGCACGAATCATTACGAACACTTACCTTGGTAATAGCGCCCTTTACGCCTTTTATTGCCGACAAAATTTGGCAGGATTTATTTGTTCCAACTACCGACGCGCAAACTCCGTCGGTGCATCTAGCAAGTTGGCCCACCGTTGAGGTCAAATTAATTGATCCCAAATTAGATCAGCAGATGAAAGTTGTGCGCAGCGTAGTTGAGTTGGGTCGAACTGCTCGCGCTGAATCAAAGACAAAAACTAGACAGCCACTTGCCCGCGCGCTGATTTCAACTGCAGCATGGCAACTGCTTTCTGACGAATTGCGCGATCAGATTGCCGCCGAGTTGAATGTCAAACAACTAGATGAAATCAGCAGTGAGGGCGAACTGGTTAATTGGAGCGTGAAGGGTAATTTTAAAAATCTTGGAATTAAACACGGTGCCGCCACCCAACAAGTGGCAGCTGCAATAGCGACAGCCGATGCCGGGGAGTTAGTAGCTGAACTTAATCGCAATGGTTCAGTCCAACTTAAAGTTGGTGATTCTCAAATCGAGGTTTCGCAAACAGATGTCATCATCACCGAGACACCATCTTCTGGCTGGTCAGTTGCATCTGCCGATGGCATTTCGGTAGCGCTAGACCTCACGTTGTCTAGTGAATTGATTGCGGAGGGAATTGCCCGCGAAGTAATTCGTTTAGTGCAAGATTCGCGCAAATCCGCGGGTTTTGAGGTAACTGATCGAATTGTAGTTAAGTATGTTGCTACCGATGAGGTGGCGGCTGCCATTACCGCGAACTTAGGCAACATCACGGCAGAGGTGTTAGCAATTGAATTTAGTCCGCAACTTCAACCAGAAACAACTCCGATAGCGAGTGATGCTGAGCTCGGTTTAGAGCTATGGTTGGAGCGCGTCTAGAGAATTACGCGCACTAAGTTCATCGCAAACTGAACTCCAAAAAATAACACGATAAACGCTAAATCCAGTTGGATAGTTCCCATACGGATAGGCCTAACAAATCTACGAATCCAGTTCAATGGTGGATCTGTGATGGAATAAACGATCTCCGCAATTACTAAAATTGGACCTTGCGGTCGCCAATTTCGGGCTAACACTTGAACCCAGTCGAGAATAAACCGAATAATCAAGGTGTAAAAAAAGAGTCTCAGAATACTGAGTAAGACAGATTCAATCATCAGGACTGGTTGTAAAAGCCGTCTTCAGCAAGTTGAGCGCGGGCAGTTACGCCGACATCAATATTTGCTGGCGAAAGCAAAAACACTTTAGAAGTTACCCGTTCGATTCGGCCATTTAAACCAAAAGTTAAGCCAGCAGCAAAATCGACAATACGCTTAGCATCCACTTCACCTAGCTCAGTTAAATTAACGATAACGGGAATGCCTTGACGGAAATCTTCGCCAATGCGCTTGGCATCGTTATATGAACGAGGATGAAGTGTGGTTATCTTGGCAACCCCATCTGCAATCGATGGCGGCTCAGCAACCATTGGCGCCACGCCTGGCAAGGATTCGACAGTGCGAAGTGGACGGGATTCACGAGCATTGGTCGGAGTTTCTTCTTGCATCAGGCCGTCTTCCATCAAGCCTAAATAAACAGCCATGCGACGAACTGCGCTAGCCATATTTCCTCCTCCAGCACGTGGCGATACGTGTCCGCCAAAAATACCTGAATTAGCCCCTATTCCCTAGTAAGGCAGCCCCTATTCGAAGGTGTGTCGCTCCATAACTTACTGCGGTTTGCCAATCCCCACTCATACCAATGGATCTGGCAGTTGCGGTTGGAAAGAATTCACAGAATTGATTTGCAATTTGATCGAATTTGGCAAACGCATTACTGGCTACCTCACCCAGCGGTGCCACTGCCATTAAGCCCAGCACTGTTATACCTGCACCATGCGCAAGCTCAGCCAACTCAACTAATCCATCAGCAGTCACCCCACCACGATTGGGATTGGTGCGATCGGCTAAATCAACCTGCAGCATGATTGCGGGGAACGTATTTGTGTCGGCTTTCAACTTAACCAGCGCAGCTACCAGCTCGGGCCGATCTACGCTATGGATCACGCTGCTGTAACTAATAATGCTCTTTAACTTATTTCGCTGCAGTTGCCCAATAAAATGCAACTGCGGCGAGATGCCAGAAAGGACAGGCAGTTTCGCTCTAACTTCCTGATCTTTTGATTCACCAAAATCTGTAACGCCTAGTTGATGCAACGCCAGTAAGTCAGAGGCTGGGAATCCTTTAGTTACTGCAATTAACTTGATATCAGCAGGATCGCGATTGGCTGCTAAAGCAGTGTCATCGATTTGTAACTTTAAGTGCGCTAAGTTCTGCGCGAGCTGATCAAATCGCGTGGGATCTAGTTCAGCCATGCGATTGCTGCTTGTCTGCCAGTTTGGTTATTTCTTCGATATGAAAATAGTGACGGTGTTTCAAATGTGCAAGGTTGTTGGTTAACTACGCTGACACCATATTCACGAAAGTAACTGGCTAACCCAATTCGCAAATCTACTCCAGTAAAAGTAGAACTCCTAGTTGAAGCATTTGGTAACTGCGCCACTACGGCATCATGCACTTCGTTGGACACCGGATAGCACCAACCACAAATTGCTGGCCCTAACACCATTTCAATATCGTCAGGTCTGACGTCATAAAGTCCGGAAGTTGTTATTAACTTAGTTGCAATTCCCGCGGCTGCACCGCGCCAACCAACATGCGCAACCATCAAAAATTTCTTTTTGGTGCTGGCTGCAAATATTGACACACAATCTGCACTTGGTGCCAACAGGCCAACGTTTGATTTTGTCGTAACTAAAATGTCAGCAACTTTTAATGAATCTTCATCGCCAACCACATCTTGCACAGTGGTGCCATGCTCCGGGCGCATTTGTTTTACAGGGATACCAATTTGCTCACTTAGGACAGATAAGTTTTTCGCTACGCAACTAGGGTCATCACCAACCCAATTGGCCACGTTTAATTCAGCAAATGGTTCAATACTGACGCCACCAAAGCGCGAGGCAAACCGGTAAGAAGCAGTGCTTGCAAACTCTCCGCTAGCTAGCCAGTTAATCACTACTTTAGAAAGTCTGGAACGTCTAGCTCATCTTCAATAGATTCCATTGAATCAAATACCACTCGTGGTCGATTCGCGCCAGAATCACCAACTGCTAGAGGTAGATCAATTTCACCAGTGTCATCGGTTACCGCACCCACATTCTCAAATTCTGGCACTGCTGGTGAGTCATCTAGTGCAGGTGAAACTGAAGTAGGAGTAATTGCAGTTGGCTCTGGTCGTTTTACTGGCCTCGCTGCCGGTAGTCCATTTTCAAAACCAGCAGCAATTACCGTAACTCGTACTTCGTCGCCAAGTGCATCATCAATCACCGCGCCGAAGATTATGGTGGCATCTGGATGTCCAGCTTCCGCTACCAATCTGGCAGCATCATTAATCTCAAACAATCCAAGATCGCTACCGCCGGCAATACTCATCAAAATCCCGCGAGCTCCATCAATCCCAGCTTCTAACAACGGTGACCGCACCGCCATCTCGGCAGCAGCTAGTGCGCGGTTTTCGCCACGTGCGGCTCCAATGCCCATTAACGCAGCACCGGCGTCTTTCATCACACTGCGAACGTCAGCGAAGTCCAGATTAATTAGGCCAGGTGTGGTAATCAGGTCGGTAATTCCAGATACACCGTGCAGCAATACTTGATCAGCGTGTTTAAACGCCTCTACCACACTGATAGATTTGTTGCTTAACTGCAACAATCGATCATTTGGGATCACAATCAGGGTATCAACTTCAGCACGTAGTTCTTCAATTCCATCTTCGGCAGATTGCGCTCGGCGTCTCCCTTCAAAGGCAAACGGCCTAGTTACTACTCCAACCGTGAGTGCACCTAATTCCCGGGCGATCCGAGCCACTACTGGAGCTCCGCCAGTTCCAGTGCCACCACCTTCACCAGCTGTTACAAACACCATATCGGCGCCGCGCAGTACATCTCGTAATTCCTCTTCATGATCCTCAGCTGCTTTGCGGCCAATGGCAGGATCGGCTCCTGCGCCAAGACCTCGAGTCAAGTCGCGGCCAATATCTAATTTCACATCAGCATCACTCATCAATAGTGCTTGCGCGTCAGTGTTAACTGCCACGAACTCAACGCCCCTCAGGCCAACATCAATCATTCGATTAACTGCGTTAACACCACCGCCGCCAACGCCTACTACCTTGATCACTGCTAGATAATTCTGCGGTGCTGCCATGATGCCTCCATCAATTCAACTCTAATTCTCAGGTTGAGAGTTAGACATAACTCAACTTGTTGTGCTTAGAAATTACGACTTCAACTTTGATTAGTAGATCATTTTCCGCGCGTGTCGCAAGCATTTTTATAAATGACTTGCCACCCTCAGCAGGTGAAATTCATAGTACTTGCAGTTTCTGCGCTATTGCTCATTACGGGTTGTAGCAATGAAGTCACTAGTTTTCCAGCACCGCCTCAACCACCTAATGTCGCGCCACCGTTTGATGAAGCATTAGCCGAGCAAGAACTTAATGATGAAACCGCAGCTAACACTGATCAGCATTCCGATGATGAATTAATGGAATTTGAACCAGGATTGGCAACTGACCCAGCTGCGTTGAAATCTGCGTTTTACACCGGATCTGAAGATCTGTGCGCTGCGGTATTTGCTCAGTTAGGTGGTAGCGCAACTGTGGGTGGCAATCAAGTCTCAATTGATTGGTGCCGCGACATTGCTGCCAAATTGTCAGTTCCAGCGACCGCGACGGATGAAGCACAAGCCCATGCGGCGGGCTGGACCAATACCCGCGCTGCAATATTTACTAGCAGAACCCAGTTATGCGCAGGAAGTCGGTGCGTCACCTTGAGCAGTTTCCCCTACCCGTTTTGAGATAACTGCGCTAGGTTTTCCTCGCTACCCCGAACGGCCGGGGACACCTGCCGCACAAGATCGCCTGCTTGCAGGCCCGAACTAAGGAGTCAAATGGCACCCGTCGTATTCGATGGTGCGTCCCGTATTTATACGCCAGGCGCCCGCCCCGCAGTTTCTTCGCTAGATCTCACTGTCAATGATGGTGAATTTTTGGTGCTAGTTGGCCCATCGGGCTGCGGAAAATCAACCGCACTTCGCATGATTGCTGGTCTTGAACCTTGCGATCAGGGCGCAATCAAAATCGGTGAACGCGATGTCACTGATGTGGCACCCAAAGATCGTGACATCGCAATGGTGTTTCAGAATTATGCGCTCTATCCACACATGACTGTTGCTGCGAATATGGGATTCGCCCTACAAATCGCAGGTGTAGCTAAAGATGAAATTCGCCGCCGGGTTGAAGAAGCCGCAAAATTGCTCGATTTGGAAGAATATCTAGATCGCAAGCCAAAAGCACTTTCTGGCGGTCAGCGTCAGCGCGTTGCGATGGGTCGAGCCATTGTGCGTGAACCTCAGGTGTTCTTGATGGATGAACCACTTTCAAACCTTGACGCAAAACTACGTGTTCAAACTAGAACTCAGATTGCTGCCCTGCAAAAGCGCCTTGGTGTTACCACGATTTATGTAACACACGATCAGGTTGAAGCGATGACCATGGGTGATCGAGTTGCAGTACTGAAGTTTGGTGTTTTACAGCAAGTTGATACGCCACGTGCGCTTTATGACCGACCAGCAAATGCTTTCGTCGCGGGATTCATTGGTTCCCCTGCGATGAACTTGCTTGAAGGTGCGCTATCTGGCACCTCAGTGAGCATTGGCAGCTATAGCATCAATATTGATCCTGCCGCTGCTAGCAAGGCAACTGGAAACCGAATAGTGGTTGGCGTTCGACCAGAGCACTTAGAAGTTTCAAACGATGGAATTTCGATGACGGTAAATCTGGTTGAAGAGCTGGGTTCAGATGAATTCCTTTACGGCACAATTGATGACGATGGCGCTAAGGACATTACTGTGCGAGTCGCCTCTGACTCCAACATCCGACGTGGTGACAAAATCAAGGTGAAGCCAACTTCAATGCATTTCTTTGATGCCACTGAAGAAGGTCCACGATTGAATTAAGTTCAATCTAAAACCGGGGTCAGCAAAAGTTGGCCCCGGTTTTTTATTTTCCCTCGAATCGGGCCGTGGTGCCTCGGACAATTAATTGGGTTGGCATCACCACTGCTTTTGGTTCAGTTCGAGCATTCTTTACTTGATCCAAAATGACCCAGGTTGCGGTTTCACCCATGACTTGTACTGGCTGTGACACTGTAGTTAAATTTAGATATTTTGCTAAATCATGATCATCAAAGCCAACTATTGAAATGTCTTGCGGTGTACGCAAGCCATGACGTTGAATAGCGCTTATTGCGCCAAATGCCATTTCATCTGATTCGCAAAAGACGGCAGTGGGTGGATGCGGCTTAGCTAGTAGTTCATCCATAGCACGCTCGCCACTTTCAATAGTAAAGGAGCCAAACGCCTCTAGCGCCGAATCAAATTCCAGTCCCGCGTCTTGATGCGCTGCCAAGAAGCCAGCTCTTCGATCCCGCGGCGCGGTAAACGACATTGGCTGAAGTGGTGATTCAGCAATTAAGCCAATACGTCGATGCCCCATGTTAATTAAATGTCCAGTTGCAGCTTTGGCACCGCCAACATCATCAATCTTTACGCTCGCACAACCTTCTACTTCGGCACCGATTAGGGCAACTGGAATTTTCACTTGTTGCAAAAACTGAATTTCATCGCGGCTAGGTGGCAGTGCGCAAACTAACAGCGCATCGACTCGTTCCCGGACCAATTTTTGGTGAAAGATTCGCTCCCGCTCATCTAAGCGATCCAACGAGTAAACCAACATATCGAAACCAGCTGAACGACTTACTCGCTCAATTCCGGAAATCAAATTAGCAAAGTACCACCGATCCAAAAATGGTGCGATAACCCCAATTGTTGATGTTTTGCCAGATGCCAACCTGGAAGCTGATGGCGAAATAACATAGTCAAGTTCGCGCGCTGCCTGCTCAACTCGAAACTTAGTTTCCGGGGTCACACTAGCTAAGCCGCGCAATGCCCGTGAAACAGTTGCAGTGCTCACACCAGCACGTTGAGCAACTTCCTCGATGGTGGACTTCATGTTGAGAATCTAGCAAGCAAATGTAAAGGTTGGCAAACGCTTGCACAGCCGCTGTGGTTAGTTCACCCGAATAGTTGGCAGATCTGGTGCCGAAACATCATAGGTTTTAGCCTTTCGCTGCAGCAGCACTGTCAAAACCTCTGACTTTCGCTCGCCGCGTTCAGCGCTTCCCCAGATTATCGTGACATCAGATGTAAGAATGAAACGAATGTTGGAATTGGTGGCGGCGGTAACACGAGCCACCTTATCCAACAATTTTTTGGGTAAGTCAAAAAATGCGGTCGATGCTGCTAGCAATAACTTGTCACTGCCGGCAACGAATTGGGGTAAGTCAGCTCTTGGTTGAGAAACTCTGGGCAGATATTTCTCGCCCGTTTCATCTAAGTACCAAATCTCATCTTGAAATTCCAGCCAACCAATTGGTTGTCGTAGGTCAACCGAAATCACAATTCGATCTGGCCATCTTCGAGTTACCGATGCGCTTCGCACCTGCGGTAGTGTGCTAACGCGGGCTGCTGCTGCACTTAGATTTAAGTCTGAAATTCGCTCACCGATTTCGATTGCAGCAACATTTTCAATTGGCTTACGAATGGAATCATCAGCCACCTGAATTTCCAGGCTGCCCACCACTGCATCGGATGTAGTTTGCACCACCCAAGTAATCACCGAGGCAGTGCCAGAAATGATGAGCACCGAAATCAACCAAAGCTTGAGTTTGCTTCGCTTTGCCAATTTACTCATTGAATCTGCGTTCCAAGCCAGCCACAATTTCAGGCGCCAACATTGCCATATCGCCCGCACCTAAGGTCAACACGATATCTCCAGGGCTTACCCAGTTAGTTATGACATCAACCACTTTCAGGAATGATGGCTCAAAAGTCACCGCCGAATTAGGTAACTCAATGGCAGCGGCAACAGCTGCGCCACCAGCTCCCGCAATGGCTGCTTCGCCTGGTGCATAAGTTTCCATTACCGCAACCCGATCTGCTAATTTCAATGCGTCAGCAAATTCAGTTAGAAAGGCGTTCACTCGGTAATATCTAAATGGTTGAAACACCACAACGATCTTCCCAGCGCCAACTACTTCACGCGCAGCTTGCAGCGTTGCTGCAACTTCAGTCGGATGATGCGCATAATCATCATAGACCGAGATTTGATTCACAGTGCCACGCAGTTCAAACCGTCTTCTGGTCCCGCTGAACATCTCAAGTCCTGACATCAAAGCCTTTGGGTCAAGATTAAGCAAGATGCCTACACCGATTGCTGCAGTGGCATTTAGTAAATTGTGTTGCCCTGGCACTTGCAACTTAAGCACTCCTAACTCAACGCCATCAAGGTGGAGTTGGGATTGCCACAAACTAGCCTTAACCGACAAGTTGGTTAGTTGCAACTTAGCTAGCTCACTAAATCCATAACTGAGTACCTTGACTCCAGCGGCCGCAAGTTGTGCTGCAACTTTTGCTGCGCCAGGATCATCAACACAGATCACAACACCAATTTTGCAGTTGCGGCCAAATTTGAAAAACGCCTCTTCTATTTCAGTGAGTGAATTCCATCGGTCTAGATGATCGGCTTCAATATTTGTGATCACGCCAATGGCAGGTTGAAGCGATAGAAACGTGCCATCACTCTCATCAGCCTCAACTAAGAACAAATCATTACTGCCTGCATGGCCATTGCTACCAGTTTCATTCAACTCACTGCCAATAATGAAAGATGGATCCATGCCGAGCGATTGCAGCGCTACCGTTGTCATCGAAGTAGTTGTGGTTTTGCCGTGAGTGCCAGCAACTGCAACTACCTGTGCAGCAGCTACAATTAATTGCAGCGCGGATGCACGAGAAATCACTGGGATATTTCTTGATTTGGCAATTTGAATTTCAATGTTGGATTCAGGTATTGCGGTTGAAGTAACCACTAATTGCGCGTCTGTTAAATTCGCTGGTGCATGACCGACAAATGTGGTGACACCCAATTGCGCTAATGCCAATAACCGTTTGGAATCCTTCGCATCACTTCCAGATACTTGATATCCCTGTCCAATCAGCACCCGCGCAATGGCAGACATGCCCGCACCGCCGATACCAATAATATGAATTCCGCTGCGTGGTAACTGCATCATCAACATACCGATCTAAGGGCAGCCACAATGTCGGCCGCAGCCGTTGGACGCCCAATCGATTTTGCATTTCTGCCCATCTGCTCTAATTTACTTTGATCAGCGAGTAGTGAATCAATCAGCAGTGACAACTTAGATTCAGTGCAGTCTTGATTGCGCAGCAGTGCGGCAGCGCCCGCTGCAACTAGTTCAGCAGCATTAAATTCTTGTTCACCATTACCTACTGGATATGGCACCAGAATTGCTGGCAAACCGGCACAAGCAAGTTCAGCTACCGTAAGAGCACCGGAGCGAGTTATTGCTAAATCGGCTGCAGCGTAAGCAAGATCCATTCGATCACAATAACCCAGCACAACGTACTTTCCTGCAAATTCCGTTGCATGACCTTGATACTTCGACAAGTTCAAATCTCCAACGATGTGCAATACATGAATACCTTGGCTAGTTAACTTAGGGGCCAAATCTGAGATTGTTTGATTGATTCGCTCTGCTCCTTGCGAGCCACCAAAAACCAATATCAAGGTTCCGTTAGTTGGCATAGAAAAATAAGATCTTGCAGTTTGCTTATGCGCACTTCGATCAAGCACCGCAATCTCATGCCGAATCGGAGTTCCTAGCAACTTTCCGTTTGGCAAACTGTTAGGAAAACTCTCAATCACTAGCGCTGCATGTTTTGCCGCACGTTGATTGGTAACGCCCGGACGTGCATTGGATTCATGAATAACAATTGGAATTCGTAACAGTTTTGCGGCAGCGTAGCTAGGTGCGGCAACATAACCACCAAAACCCATCACGAAATTTGGTTTGATTTTGTTAAACAAAATACACAACTTAAATACGGCCGTTATGAACTGCCAGGGATAACTGATCAATTGAAAGTTAAGTTTGCGAGGAAGGCCGATAACATTAATTTGATGCAATTGATAACCACGAGCGGGCACAATTCGGCCTTCCAAACCACGAAAACCACCGATAAAGTGAATATCTGAGGTTGTCGCCAGTTGCTGTCGCTCTAGTTCAGCTGCAATTGCTAATGCTGGTTCAATATGGCCGGCAGTTCCGCCACCTGCTAGCACTACTCGCATCGTTATTTCTTCACTACACTTTCAAACTTCACAGATCTAGTTATTTCGTTTTGAGCAAAGGCCAACAATAAGCCAATCATTGCTAGCGTCGGAATTAGTGCTGATCCACCCGTTGATACCAATGGCAGCGGCACTCCCATGATTGGTAACACACCGAGCACCGCGCCGATATTAATCATGGCTTGGCCGCCAATCCAACCAACAGATCCAGCACACACATAACGAACGAAATCTGAATCAGTATGTCGACCTAATGAAATTATCGCAATGCAGAGAATCATGAAAAGTACCAAAATCGTTAGCGCACCAAGCAGGCCTAACTCTTCACCGATTACCGCAAATATAAAATCGGTATGCGCTTCGGGCAAGGTCCCCCATTTTTCTCGGCTCGCACCCAGGCCTTGACCAAAAAAACCGCCAGAAGCAAGAGCAAACTTGGCATGCATTGCTTGAAAGCCAACTCCTTCTGGATCAGCTTCAGGATTAAGCCATGCCGTAATTCGTTCCATACGATAAGGACGCGAATATGCCAAAATTCCAATTAACCCAATGCCAATCAAGCCCGCTGAAACAAAGTACCGCAACGGTGCATTAGCAACAAACAACATCACCGCAATTGAAAGTCCAATTATCACTGCGTTTCCAACATCGCCCGCAATCACAATTAGCAGTAAAACTAAGCCGGTAGAAGCTATTACTGGCGAAATAAACTTTGATGCACTGCCCAATAGATGTTTTCGATTAGCCAATTGGTGTGCGCCAAAAACAATCAAGGCAAACTTGGCAAATTCACTTGGTTGTAGTCGAATACCAAATCCGAAATCTAGCCAGTTAGTCTGACCGCCAACTGTCGAACCAAGTCCTGGCACGAAAACCAAGACCAACAAAAAAATCACGCTCGCCATTAGCAGCGGAGTCAATCTGCGCAAAACTGCCAAATCCATTTTTGCCAGCACGATCAGCGCAATTGCGCCAAGCATGGCGTAAAACGCTTGACGGATAAAAATAGTGAATTCACTATCGTAAACAAGTTTTGATTCATAAAATGATGAACTCAAAACCATAATCAACCCGATAAATAGCAGCAACATTGAACTGCCGCGGATTAGCTGAAATGAGGCCTGCGCAGGCGCCAGTCGCGGCTGGGACTGGGCTGGCACGGGGGAAGCGTGCTTTTCCATGGCCATAGTCTCTAATGGTTTTACCCTCACCCAAGGCAGCATCTGCTGCGTGTCGCCATCGGCTCGTGAGAGGATGCGTTCATGACAAATTCAACTCTCCCAATTGCTGCACCGGTATCCGACAAAGCACGTGCGGAATCAGTTCTAAAAACCGTCCCACATCAGTCCTTGCTGGCGGGCAAATGGAGCACCACCAGTGGTGAGCCAATTCCAGTTACCGATCCTGCCAATGGCGAAGTGTTGTTAACAGTAGGCAACGCCACCGGAAAAGACCTGCTTAATGTGCTCGATGAGATGCACCTGGCGCAGCGGAAGTGGGCCAAAGTGTCACCGCGTGATCGAGCCGAAATTTTGCGACGATCTTTTGACTTAATGGTTGAGCGAGCCGACGATATTGCGTTACTAATGACGCTGGAAAGCGGTAAAACTCTGCTTGAAGCTCGAAATGAAGTGATTTACGCAGCTGAGTTTTTGCGCTGGTTCTCTGAAGAGACAGTTCGAATTGGCGGAGAGCTTAGAACTGCGCCATCTGGGGTGCACCGAATTCTTACTGTTAAACAACCGGTAGGGATCGCTTACTTAATTACACCTTGGAACTTCCCTGCGGCAATGATGACTCGAAAAATTGGACCCGCACTCGCTGCTGGAAATGCAGTTGTCGTTAAGCCAGCAACTGAGACCCCGTTGACCGCGTTCGCCATCGCGCAAGTATTTCTTGATGCCGGTGTTGAACCTGGTGTGTTAACCGTACTAACCACCCGAAACCCAAATGAAATCACTGATGCTGCATTTTCGCACCCAGAAGTAAGAAAACTCTCGTTTACTGGTTCAACGCCAATTGGTCGAATGTTGCTAGAAAAGGCTGCTGGCCGAATTCTGCGCTCTTCCATGGAACTTGGTGGAAATGGTCCATTTATTGTGATGGAAGATGCGGACTTAGATAAAGCTATTGAAGGTGCAATGATTGCCAAAATGCGTAACTGTGGCCAGGCTTGCACCGCCGCTAATCGATTTATCGTACATTCCAAAGTGCATGATGAATTTGTGTCACGACTTAGCAGTGAGATGGCAAAACTAAAACCAGGCCACGGAACTGATCCTGCAACAACATTAGCGCCAATGGTCTCGCGAAAAGCACATGATCGAGTGGCCCAACTCGTTGTTGATGCGATGAAGCGAGGCGGTAAGGCGGTACTAGGTGCCATTGGCACTGAAGGGCCAGGAGCCTTTTATGCCGCAACCGTGATTGGGGATGTGCCAAAGGATTCGCCACTTCTTGGCGAAGAGATATTTGGCCCAGTTGCAGCCGTTACCCGTATTGAAACTGAAGCTGAAGCAATTGCATTTGCTAATGACACCGAGTTTGGTCTGGTGGGTTATGTCTTTACTGAAAACTTAGCCCGCGGCTTACGGATGGCAGAGCTACTAGAGACCGGAATGGTTGGCATTAATCGAGGATTGGTCAGCGATCCAGCAGCGCCATTTGGTGGCGTTAAGCAATCTGGTTTAGGTCGAGAAGGTGGCTTTGAAGGGATTGAAGAGTTTCTGGAAACCAAATACATCTCAGTGCCAAATTGGAATTAAGTTAACGCAAGTACTTCAGCTGCGAACAGATCGCCGCGGTGCGAGTAGTTCTTAAACATGTCCCATGAGGCACAACCTGGTGCCAATAGCACGGTATCTCCTGGTTGAGCAAAATCCCTTGCCGAGGTCACTACTAACTTCATCGCCGCTGCCGGTTCAGTCTCATCAACAACAACAATTGGTAGATCAGGTGCAGTCTGTCGCAAAATCTCAAACAAGGTCTGACGATCTTGTCCCAGTAACACCGCAGCGCGCATGTTTGCCGCAGTTGATTTAACTAAATCCAATAAATTTTGACCTTTAGCGTCACCGCCACCAATCCAGACCACTTTTTTGTATGCCATGATGGATTGCACTGCCGCATGAGCATTAGTTGCTTTTGAATCATCGATGTATTTAACGCCATTTACATCCGCAACAAGTTCAATTCGATGTTTTGCTGGTTGAAAACTTCGCAGGCCAGCACTAACTGCGCTTGCTGGTACACCATAGGCTCGAGTGAGCGCGGCTGCAGCTAACGCATTACTGAGATTGTGCGGGGCAAATGGATGAACATCCAATACCGAAGCAAGTTCCTGTGCGGAAGTTGCGCGCTCCACTAAAAAGGCTCGATCAACGATTAGGTCTTCGACCACACCGATCATTGAACGCGCCGGAATCTTACGAGTGAAACCAATTGCTCGACATCCCTCAATCACATCCGCATCTGCCACCATTTGCATCGTAACTGGATCTTCATCGTTGTAAATGGCAGCCACAACAGTATTTTGATAAGTACGCGCCTTCATACCGCGATATTGTGCCATCGTGCCAAAGTGATCCAGATGATCCTCTGCCAAATTTAGTACTACTGATGCTAACGGTGAAATGGTATAGACGAACGGCAATTGCTGAACTCCTACTTCAACCACAAAGACATCATATGTTTCACCATCAGTCACGGCATCAATTGCAGGATGGCCAATATTGCCAATTGCTTTAGATTTCAAACCAGCCGCGAGCAAGATTGAATTTGCCATTAGCGTGGTTGTGGTTTTGCCATTAGTGCCAGAAATCAACAACCATGGCACAGTTGGATCACGAAACCGCCAAGCCAATTCCAACTCCCCCCAAATAGGAGTTTGGCTTTTTTCATAATGCGCAAGCCAAGGATGATTTGGCGGTAAGCCAGGTGAGGTGATTACTAAATCAACATCTGGCAACTCAGTTGCACTTAGCACCACAGTTGCACCCAACGTCTCCAAGATTTGTGCTCTGCGCTGCGAGTCTGCGGAACTTGTTTCATCCAATGAAAAAACGCTGGCACCACATCTAAGCAGCGCATCAGCACACGCAAAACCAGCCACGCCAATGCCAAGCACAGCAATTCGCCAACCAGCTAAGTTGCAATTTCGATTGATCTCATCGAGATCTTTCATCTAGCTACCCATTCAGCATAAAAGGCCGCCATTCCAGTGCCAACAAATAGACCTTGCAAGATCCAGAATCGAACCACAATTTGCTGCTCTGGCCAACCTTTTAGTTCGAAATGGTGATGCACCGGAGACATTAAGAAAATTCGCTTTTCCCGAATCTTGAACGAAATTCGTTGCACCACTACCGAACCGGTAGTCATGACAAACAATCCACCAAGCAAAATCAATAGAAGTTGGGTGTGGGTGAAAATTGCCAATGCAACAATTCCGCCACCGATTGCAAATGATCCGGTATCACCCATGATAATTGAAGCTGGCGAAGTATTAAACCAAAGGAAGCCAAAGACTGCTGCGGCAAACGCTGCGGCAATAATGGCAAGATCAAGTGGGTCGCGAACTTCATAGCATTTGACATAATCATCTTTGGCGCAACTTTGACCAAATTGCCAAAAGCCCATCAGGGCATAGGCAGCAAACGTTACAAATGCCGCACCTGACGCGAGTCCATCTAAACCATCAGTGATGTTAACCGCATTTGTAGTAGCAGTGATCATGAACCAGATGAACAAAATCATTACCAGAGTTGGTAAAACCAAATTAGTTTCTCGAACTACTGAAATTGCTAATGAGGCTGGTGCGACTCCCCGATCGTCGGCAAACTGCAGCGCAAGATAACCAAAACTCAATCCAATTAAAGCTTGAAAAATGAGTTTGGTGCGCGGTCTAATGCCACCACTGTGTTGCTTAAAAACTTTCTTGTAATCGTCAATAAATCCAATTGCAGCTAGGGCAAGCATTAAGTAAATAACTAATAGGCCAGATGCAGATGGCGGCGTCCAGAACACTAAATGGGATCCGGTGTAGCCAACCAGCACTGCAAGAATCATGACCAAGCCGCCCATGCTTGGGGTGCCGCGTTTATGCTCATGATCTGGGTAAATAGCGCCATCTGTTGACTGTTTAATGGCTTGCGCTAAACCACGGGCTCGAAGAAACTTAATCAATGCTGGTGTGGCCAACAAGCTAGTAACGAGTGAGAGTACCGCTGCTAGCACGATAAGTCGCACGGCCTAACTCTCCTTTGTCGCTAAAACTTGCCGCAGATTGGCGGCTGCCGAGTCAAATCCTGCTGCACGAGAGGCCTTAAATAACACAAGATCTCCACTTTTTATTTCGTGTCGAAGTAATTCCAATGCCTCAGCTTGATTGGCAACGGAGATGCGGCGCTGCTTAGGCAAGTCTGCCGCTGCTGCACCTGCGACAATCTCATTACCCCACGGACCAATGCCAATCAGTAGCTCTGCACTTGCCGATGCCGCGCCGACTTCTCGATGCAGTTGTGTTGCCGAGGTACCCAATTCAGCCATCTCACCTAACACTGCGATGCGCTTGCCCGAGCAAGCCATCTGTCCTAATGCGGCTAGCGCTGCTTTCATGCTCTCTGGATTAGCGTTGTAAGAATCGTCAATCACGGTAATTCCGGAAATCACTGAAGTTGCCATTCTAAGTGCACTGCGAGGTTTTGCAGTAGCTAAGCCCGCTTCAATCTCAGTTAAGCCAACACCAGCGGCAAGGGCCATTCCAACCGCAATTGCCGCATTTTCGGCTTGATGTTTACCGATTAAATTCAGTTTTACTTCTACTTCGCCCGCGGGAGTGTGCAGGGTGAATCGAGGGCGACTTGCTGCATCGAGCGATAACTTAGATATTTGGATATCTGAACCAGGGGCATAACCGGCATACCAAACTCTTCCCTTTGTTTTGCCAGCGATAACTCTGGATTCGGCTTGGTCGGCATTTAGCACCGCAACTCCATCATCTGCAAGCAACTCAACAATCTCACCTTTAGTGTGCATTATCGCTTCTCGCGAACCAAACTCGCCTAGGTGTGCTGAGCCAATGAGAGTAATTCCAACAATATTTGGTCGAGCAATTTCACATAACTCGCGAATATTGCCTTTATGTCTTGCCCCCATTTCCAAAATGACCGCAGCTGAATTCCTATTTGCACCAATTAATGTGGCCGGCATTCCCAATTCATTGTTTCGAGAACCTGCCGGAGCCAGAACCGGTCCTAGTGAACCAAGCAGATCAATCAATAAATCTTTGGTTGTAGTTTTACCGCTAGATCCAGTTAGTGCAAGTACTGGGCAATTTAACTTAATTCGATTTGCTTTTGCTAATTTAACTAAGGCGATAAGTACATCGGGAACCAAGATACTTGGCGCGGCAATAGGTTCACTAACTAACGCAGCTATTGCGCCCTGTGTAATCGCTGCAGTTGCATAATCGTGTCCATTACTAGTTGCGCCACGAAATGCGGCAAACAAGCTCCCTGGAATTGCTTCTCTAGAATCATAAACTGCAGTTGTAACTACCGAAGATAGATCTGGCAGATTGGAGCCAGCACCAGCAGTAATTTCTAGCACCTCTTTAAGTGTTAACTCACTCATTGCTTGCTCGACTCAAGATTGCTGCGCTCAATTCCGCAAAGTCATCAAATGAGTAAATTTCATTACCTATCTGCTGTCCTTGCTCGTGGCCTTTGCCTAAAACAGCCACCAAATCATTGCTTGATTTTACGGCAGCAACAGCGGCTGAAATCGCAACTCGTCGATCGGCAATCTCTTGATATGAAACACCAATCGCATCAATTCCCGAAATAATCTGGGCTCTTATTTGTGAAGCATCTTCAGTTCGCGGATTGTCATCGGTGACAATCACTAAATCCGCTCCGGTTAGCGCCGAACCCATAAGTGGTCGCTTGCTAGCATCTCGATCGCCGCCAGCACCAATCACAATTATTAATTTTCCACTGACGCTGGATCGCAATTCTGCAACCACTGCCGCAATTGCTCCTGGCGAATGCGCATAATCAACTACCGCGTGAATGCCATTTGAAAAAATTGTTTGCATCCGGCCTGGCACCTGTAGTTCAGCTAATCTTTTGAGTTGAGTGGGCGATATTTCACTAACTTGATCAGCCATCGCAATTGCAGTTAAAGCATTAGCAATATTGAAGCCACCACCCATGCCCAGTTCTAGCTTTAACCCAAGTGGCTGAATTACTGCTGAAATTTCATCTATTCCAATAACCGTATCGGTGGTCCACCAAGTGCCACTTTGACTTGAGGTAGTTACAGTGGAAACAACCAAGCCATTTGCTTCAGCCAAATCTGCGATAGCAACCCCTGCTGCGCTATCGGTGCAAACAACTGCATATTTACTGAACTTAGTATCAAATAGCCGAGCTTTTGCTTGAAGGTAAGCATCCATCGTGCCATGAAAATCTAAATGATCCTGAGATAAGTTTGTGAAAGCAACTGCTTGAAATTCCAACCCCGTGACACGATCCAGTACTAAAGCGTGACTTGAAACTTCCATCACTACTTTCTTTATGCCACATTTGCGTAATCTAATTAGCAATCGATACAAATCATCAATTTCGGGGGTAGTTCGAGATAGTGGTTCTCGGCTTGAATTAGTTACAACGCCAGTAGTTCCAATGGCTGCTGCTGGCTGTGGCAGCATGACCCGGAGCATGTAACTTGTGGTGGTTTTGCCATTCGTGCCGGTTATCCCCCACAAGTGCATATCAGCAATTTGTGGGCCATAAACTAATTTTGCCACTTGAGCTAATTCATACCTCGGATTATCCACTTTAATAACTGGAATGTCGGTAGAAATCATTTCAGCACCATCAGTATCAGTTATGATCGCAACAGCCCCATTCGCAATTGCCATTTCGGCATATTTCGCACCATGAGTGATTGTGCCTGGTAGCGCAAAAAAGATACTTCCTGAAGTTACATCAGCAGAATTATGATAAACGTGAGTAATCTCCGTTTGATCAGTTATTGCAGCACCAAAGCGCTCAGCGAGCTGGGCTAACGTAACCGCGAAACTCATCATCTGCCCCAAGTGGCTGGAATTTTCTCCACTCTGCCACCTTGCGGCATAACTTTCAACTTCTGGAGTGCAAAATTGGTAACTTCCCTAAATACTGGTCCAGCGATCACGCCGCCATAATGACCATTTCGTGGATTGTCGACAATTACCGCCACCACAATCTTAGGATTATTTGCAGGTGCCATTCCGATGAATGAAGCAGTAAAGCCGGAGTAGCAACCACCACATGATTGCTCAGAACGCTGTGCGGTTCCGGTTTTGCCCGCCACCCGATAACCATTGATTTGGGCTGACGGTGCGGTGCCGTTGGGTCCGACCACGCTTTCAAGCATCTTTCGTAGCGAAATTGCAGTTTGATCTGAAACTACTCGCTGTCCAGTTTTTGCTGGAACTGGCTCAAAAATTCCATCGGCGCCAACGTAGCCATCTACTAAACTAACTGGCATCCGCACTCCATTATTTGCAATTGTTGCAAAAATTGATGCTATCTGAACCGCATTTACCGCATAGCCTTGACCAAATGACATGGTTGGAAATGTAGTTACCGACCAATCGCTAGGGGTCAAGATGGAACCAGCCGTCTCGCCGGGGAAATTCAGGCCCGTTTTTTGTCCTACCCCAAACTTAACAAAGTAATCATGAAGTAACTTTGGTTCTGCTAATTTCTCTGCGATTAATATTGTTCCAATATTTGAACTTTGCGCCAATACACCGTTTGCAGTTAATTTCAAATGACCATGCGGAGTATGGTCATTAAATACTTTAGTTGGTCTAGGCAATCGTGGTGGCACTTTAATTTTCGAAGTTGGCGTAATTACACCTTCTTCAAGTGCTGCGGCAAAGGTCATCAATTTTCCAGTTGACCCAGGTTCAAACATGTCAGTAACTGCTCGATTTTTACGGTCAGTTATTTTTGATGCTAATGGCATTGCAGGATTAACGGTGGGAACTGATGCCAATGCCAATAACCTGCCCGTTGCTGGCTCTAACACAACTACAGTTCCCCAGTCGGCATTAACCTCTTTCACTTTGTCAGCAATTGCCTGTTGCGCGACATACTGCAAATCACGATCAATGCTTAATCGAACTCCGGTGCCTGCGATGGCAGCCTCGGTTCGCGAGTCGGTAGCCGGAATCTTTCTTCCAGCGGCACCACCCTCAAATCGCATTAATCCGTCTTTACCAGCGAGCGTCTTTTCTAAGCCAGCTTCTAAACCGGATAAGCCATGGCCATCGGTTCCAACAAATCCAATTACATTTCCAGCAAGATCCGAGTATGGGTAAACCCGTCGAGTGGTTCGCTCAGAATAGATTCCCGGTAGTTCTAAATTGGCAATTCGATTCCACGTTTGGGTCGTAACAGATCGTGCTAAATAAACGAATCTTTTTTCCCCTATTAGTTTACTCTTGAGATCAGCTACCTCAAGATTCAATATTGGCGCTAATGCTCTTGCGGTTTGAGCCGGTTCCACTACTCGCAATTGATCAACAGTTACATTAAATGCAGGCACAGTAGCCGCAAGTGAAACTCCATTTACGTCAGTGATAGATCCTCGGATTGCTGGGACGACCACTTCACGGAGCCGCTTGTCTAAGCCTCGCTGTGCTAATTCATCTGCTTCTACCGCTTGAATCCGGATCAATTGTGCACTGTAGAGCGAAAAAATTAAGAAAAAGATAACGGTAGTGAATCCCATTCGCCCTTTTGACTGGCGACGATGCTTGGCCGCTAATGCCTCATCGATCATCGAGTCCGACGTCCATCCAACAACTTTTGATCAGCCAAGCGCAAATAAGTAGGACGCTCTGGGGTCACCATGCCAAGGCGTTCTGCTCGATCTCGCAACAATTGTGGCGATTCCAATTGTGCCGTCCGTTCCATTAAATAAGCTCGCTCTGCTATCAGTTCAGTGCGCTGTTTTACCAAATCAACCTTTTGGAATGCTGACTTTGCGACAAGTGTTTGTAAAAAAATTACCCCAACCATAGAGGCAGCAATCATGGTCAGCACGATGCCTATGAATGCAGAACCTGAAATAGTTCTTCGCCTAGCGGCAACTTCGGTTCTATCTCCTACTAAAACTTCTAAATGCGGCCGTAGTACGGCTACTTTTGTGGTTGCAAAATCAACTAAGGCGCTCATGCCGCAGCCTTAATCAACAATTCAGCAGCACGTAATTTTGCACTTGCTGCTCTCGGATTGCGGGCCACCTCAGCCGCATCAGGTCGCTCCACGCCCTTGGTAAGCAGTCGCAGTCGATCTGGAGCCGGCGCAACTGGTAGATAAATATTTGGTTGTTCGCCAATTGCCTGCTTCAGTGCCTGTTTGACAATGCGATCTTCAAGTGAATGATAAGAAAGGATGGCAATTCGGCCACCCACTTTAAGTAATCGGATTGCTGCAGGAATAGCTCGCTCTAAAATTTGAAGTTCATCATTAACTGCGATTCGCAAAGCTTGAAAAGTTCGTTTAGCTGGGTGGCCACCAGTTCGTCGTGCTGGAGCGGGGATTACTTCATAAAGTAGCTCTACTAATTGATCAGTCGTTTCAAACCTAATTTTTGTTCGAGCCTTTACTATTTCATTAGCAATTCGAGTAGCGAAACGCTCTTCACCATAGACTCGCAAAATTCGGATTAATTCTCTGACATCTGAATTGTTCAAAATGTCGGCAGCAGTTACACCCTTGGTCGCATCCATTCGCATATCCAGCGGTGCGGATTTGGCGTAGGAAAAGCCACGACTTTGTTGATCTAGCTGCATGCTTGATACACCTAAGTCAAACAAAATTGCATCAATCTCAAAAATGCCTAAGCTCAGTAACTCGGATTCAATCTTATCGTATTGCACGTTTAGCACCTGGAAGCGATCCGTAATGCCACTACCAAACTCACTCACTAGATTCTTGGTAGCTAATGAAGCCGCTGCTGGATCTCGATCAATACCAATCAAATTTAGGTTTGGAAAAATTCTTAAAAATACGGCAGAGTGGCCGGCAGCACCTAAGGTTGCATCAATCATTAAAGCCTCATCGCCCGAAATAGCCGGGGATAACAACTCAACAATTCGATCAACCATAACTGGCACATGGTCAGCACTAACCGCAGTATTCAAATTATTTTCCTACTGCCAACAATGCTGGTGACGAACTGGTTACTAAAACGCGATTTCGCTTAATAGAAACAACGCTGCGAAGCCGAAATCTAACTGATTTCGTGGTAACGCCTACTACGTGATTCATATTGCCCCCTGGATTGAACTTGTTTAATTACGTGAATCGATCTACTTAGGTCCCTCTCCGCTGCTACTGCTTTCCGCTACGGGGGAAGACGTATCGGAGTGCAGCGGCGAGAGGCCAAAGCCGATCGATTAGAAAACTCCTGGCACAACCTCCTCCGAGATGTCAGCGAACTTAGGTTCAGCATTAGTTAGATAGGAATTCCAAGTTTTTGAATCCCAAACTTCAATGGTGGTGTCAGCGCCCACAACAACAACTTCTCGATCTAGCCCGGCGTATTCCCGCAAGCTAGTTGGAACATTAATTCGACCTTGTTTGTCCGGAACTTGGTCAAAGGCACTCGAGAAGAAGACGCGGAGGTAACTGCGCACACGGGCGTCGGTTCGAGAGGCTTCTCGAAGGCGATCTGCGTAAGCACTGAACTCCACCATTGGCCAAAGCACTAAAGATCGATCTTGACCTTTGGTCAACACCACGCCCGCCGCTAATCCATCTCGAAACTTTGCGGGCAGAACCAAGCGGCCTTTGTCGTCTAACCGAGGTTCGTGGGTGCCAAGAAACATCAGCACTCCCTCCCCCCGGATTTAATACTTTCTCGTGGATATTCTCCACTTTAACCCACTTTACTCCATTTTTACCCAAAGTCAACACTCCCCATCCACTTTTCTCCCTAATCTCCCCATCCACCCGAACGGCAACCCAACCCTGAGGAAATCCCTCCTGAGGGCGAGTTGAACTAGGAAATTGCTCGTTGGCTCTCTTATCGTCAGGCATGCTCAGCCCAGCCGAATTCGAAGATCTGGTCAATCAGGTCAGTTTCCGAGATGAATTGCAGGTAATTGCTGCGCCTGCCCCGAAAAAGCTAGCGCCATTTGGCATCTCACTACTTGGTGAGATTGAAACAAAAGCGCATTTTGCCGATTCCAGAATTGTGGTGCTGTATAACCCTGATGGCGATCCAGCTTGGAATGCAACCGCCCGAGTAATCATTTTTATCAAAGCAGAGATTGAAGCTGAGTTGGCAGACGATCCACTGATTTTGCAAATCGCTTGGCAGTGGCTTAACGAAGCATTAGCCAAACACGGCGCGGTCGCGGAAGATATCTCTGGCACTGTAACTAGAACTTCAGCAAAAGGTTTTGGCGCTATTGACGAGGAAAGTCCATCTACAATTGAAATTCGCGCTTCATGGAGTCCGACTGATTTATCATCGCTGAGTCAACACATTTTGGCTTGGGGCGAGTTAGTCTGCACTGCAGCCGGCCTTGATCCTGAGGGAATTACTTCACTTCGGTAACTAGATTCTGATTTACATTGGTTGCGCGCATATCCCTCAAAAACGCTAGAGACTGCTTACGCTAGCGTCGTGTCCGATGAAGTTGAGGTTCGCCCACCCATCCGTGAAGCACCAATTACGCCAGTGCTACCCCTGATTTCGGACGCTTCAGCACTAAATCACGCAATTGAGCAACTCGATTTCGGCACTGGCAGCATCGCAATTGATGCCGAGCGAGCTTCAGGCTATAAATACTTTCAGCGCGCATATTTAATCCAACTTTATCGACTCGGTGCACCAATAGTTTTAATTGATCCAATCGATTTAGATTTAACGGCGCTGCAAAATTTACTGAATCAGACACCTTGGATTCTGCATGCTGCAACCCAAGACCTGCCCTGTCTGAACGAATTAGGACTATATCCGCCCGAATTGTTTGATACCGAACTTGCCGCAAAGTTAGCCGGGTTGCCAAAAGTTGGTCTGGCAGCATTAACCGAAACACTGCTTGAAGTATCGCTTGCCAAAGAGCATTCAGCCGTTAACTGGTCCATCCGACCATTGCAGCAAGATTGGTTAAATTATGCGGCCTTAGATGTTGAATTATTGCCAGAGTTAAAATCCAAGTTAGAAGAGTTATTGCAAGAGCAGGACAGACTTGATTGGGCAAACCAAGAGTTCGAACTACTTAAGAATTTTAAACCCAATACCGTCAGGATAGACCAATGGCGGCGCACCTCTGGAATGCATGAATTACCCAACAGAAGACAAAAAGCAGTGGTGCGAGAACTCTGGCTAAAGCGCGACGAATTGGCGCAGCAATTGGATATTTCGCCTGGCCGGCTCATCAATGATCGCGTTCTGGTTGCGCTAGCAAAAGCTGCCGGAAAACCGGTAACCAAAGAACAGATAAAGAAATCAATGCGAGGTGCAGCGCTGGATTACCTTGATACCTGGCTGAACGCGATATTGACGGCACAGCAGTTAAGTGAGGCAGAATTACCGAAAGCAGCAAGGCGCGAAGAGGCAATTCCAAATCCCAAATCATGGGATGAAATTAATCCAGCAGCTTTTACTCGATGGAGTAAATATCGACCTGCCGCTACCGAATTAGCCGGCGAACTAGGCATCGCACCAGAAGTTTTAGTATCGCCAGATTCACTTCGTAGATATTGCTGGGATGAAAATGAACCTAAGATTCAATCTGAGATTGAGCAACGACTATTAAGTCTAGGAGTTAGAAGCTGGGCTGCGAAACTATTGGCACCAAAATTTGTTTTAGCTAATCTCTAATCTTTTCGATAATTTTTGCGAACAACTTAAGCACCACAAAAACCATAATGTAAACCGCAGCTGCTGAAGTTAGTGCTTCTGATGCCGTTAGTTGATTCGGATCATCACTACCCCAGCCGTAACTGATCAAAAATGCAAAAGCTGCTAACGCTAACCCCGCGTATGAAATCGATCGATTACTCATTATGCCCCCTGGCTGTCTAGTCTCGAGTTTATTGCATATGCTTGCACGAAATATCGATTGGGGACTAATGCCAGGAGCGATCGCGCTAGTTGGCTCTGGTGAATATCTGCCAATCATGGAGCCATTTGAAGCAAATCTGATTCAACTTGGCATAGATCAAGGTAAATCGCCTAGATATGTCCAGCTCGCTACAGCCGCTGGTAAAGAGAGTTTTGCTAGTTTGCAGCGATGGCGCGAACTTGGTGAGCAGCAGGCCAACCGGATCGGCATTGAACCTATTTTTATTGAAGCCTTCAATCGAGATGATGCCCATAATTTGAAATTAGTGGAGCTGATAGAGGATGCCGCGTTGATTTATTTCTCTGGCGGTGATCCAATTTATTTAACGCAATCCTTGATTAACTCGCCGCTAATCGAACGAATTAGGGCAAATTGGGAAGCAGGCAGTTCTGTTGCAGGATGCAGCGCTGGCGCAATGGCATTGGCAGCTGAAGTTGCAAATCCATTTAAGTTAACTGCTACCGCAACGCCTGGATTGAAATTTGTTAGTAATTTAAAAATATTGCCGCACTTTGATCGATATTTTGGCTGGATCCCTACACCTATGGCAAAATTCTTGGGCAAAGCTAGTGATGGTGTGTTACCAGTCGGAATTGACGAGAACACCGCAATGTTCGCAACTACAGATTTAAATCAGTGGGAAGTATGGGGTTTTGGGAAAGTACAACCGCTGAACCAGAATGATAGATTCTTTACATCTGGAAACAAGCTAGTGCTTAATCAGGAACTCGATCAGCACTAGCTTGCACCAATTACTTACCTAACAATTTCGAGAAGAAGCCGGTGCCCTTAGTTTTAGTCGCAACTGAGGCGCTACCGCACTGACATCTTTCTTTCTTTGGCACACCAGCTAATGCTTCCTCGATGTGATTTCCGCAGCCAGACCAAGTTAGCTTATTGCAACTGCGACAGGTAACCCTAGAACACATATAGCTTTTCCTTTTCTGTTTAGTTGGTAGTTAACGCGAACCCGGAGTTTGTCCAATCGATAGTGCCACCATTCATGTTGTAAAGCTTGCTAAATCCAGCTTCAGCCATGATCTGTGTTGCAGTACCTGATCTGTTACCACTTCGGCAATAAACCGCATAAGTCTTTGTCTTATCTAAGCCTTCAATTTCAGCTGCAAAACTGCCGCTTTGAGCATCAATATTTATCGCATTGGCGATGTGCCCGTCAGCAAATTCAGCCTGAGTCCTGACATCAAGAATCACAACATCTTCAGTAGCCAGCACGTTGGCGAATTCTGAAACACTTAAGTTAGTCACCGCAGCATTGTCCTCGCCAGCACAAGCACTCAAACTAATCAGAAGGACTGTCGCAAGGGCTATTACTTTTCGCATCTTTAACCTTTCTTATGCCAAACTCAAAAATAATTTTTGTAGCTGCGCAGAAACTTCATCAACGTCTCGATTATCTTCAACCAGACATTCTTTTAGGCTAGCAGAGATCAACATGAATGCTGCAGAGTTAATTGCCTTACTAACCGCGGCAATTTGCGTAATTACGGCTTCGCAGTCTTTACCCTCATTCAGCATTCTGGCAACCGCACCAAGCTGACCGTGCGCTCGATTGATTCGTTTCACAATATCTTTAACCGTAACCTCATCCGTCAAAGCGTGTTTTGGTTGATCAATTTTCACTTTAGTCATGATTTCTCTACCTGCTCACCATTTGCTTGCTCAGCTGCAAGCTCTTTTCGGATCTCGTCCATATCTAACGCCTTTACGCCATCAATTAAGTTCTGCAAAGCAGTTGCTGGCAGCGCGCCGGGCTGAGCAAAAACTAAAATGCCATCACGAAATGCCATCAAAGTTGGGATTGAGGTAATACTTGCGGCTGCTGCCAGTCCTCGCTCAGCTTCCGTATCAATTTTGCCAAAGGTGATGTCAGGATGTAATTCTGACGCTTCTTCAAAGATTGGGCCAAACATACGACACGGCCCACACCATTCCGCCCAGAAATCAACCAAGGTAATACCGTCCTTATTGATTTCTGTTTCAAAATTAGCTGCGGTTAATTCAATTGTCGCCATCTTCTCCCCTTACAGTTGTTACTAAATTTGATGAGCTTGCCATCGGCAATCTGCAACTTCCTTGATTCTGTAGTCGAGTTCTCAGCGCGTAAGCCAGAAAAATTACGCCTGCACCTGCCAAATAGGGTTGCACCGGTGCGAAATAGTTCATCGCACCAGACG
>JBIJDU010000025.1:0-15967 GCA_044343935.1 Candidatus Nanopelagicales bacterium
CTTGCCATCGGCAATCTGCAACTTCCTTGATTCTGTAGTCGAGTTCTCAGCGCGTAAGCCAGAAAAATTACGCCTGCACCTGCCAAATAGGGTTGCACCGGTGCGAAATAGTTCATCGCACCAGACGTACCCAGCGCTATCAGCACTAATTTATTGCAAACTGGGCAGCCAACCGCGAAAAAACTCAAAATGCCACCAATGGTGCCAAATTGCAACGGGCGCTCGCCGGTTGGAATATCACCAGTTCTAACGTAACTGCCTATCAATAATCCAGCCAAAATGGCGGTCAGAATCAACACCGGCCAAGACCAACTGGTAACTTCAATGGCTCTGCCAAAAACGGGGTTTGCGATCATGGCAGTTGGAATTGCAATGATAAAAATTGTGCTAATTGAGGCAATCGCAGCCGCCAGCCAATTACGAGCTGACCACTGCTTAAGCGCTAGTAAGCACACCGGCATCTTGGGCACCTTTCGAATAACCGGAATATTAGCACATACCCCCAGGGGTATGCTAGATTACCAGCGCGAAAGGAAAAACATGTCCCTAAAGGTAATTAATATCGACACTCCTGCTCTCGGTGATCGCGGCTACATTGCTCACGATGGCAAGACTGCGCTGGTGGTAGATCCACAGCGCGACATCGATCGAGTGGAGAAAGTACTTGCGGAAAATGAACTCGCACTTGGTGCGGTAGTTGAAACTCATATGCACAATGATTACGTCAGTGGCGGACTAGTACTTGCCCGGAATTATCAAGTTGATTACATCACTAGTGCCGATGACCCGGTCTCCTTTAATCGAGTTGCTGCGAAAGATCTTGATGAATTCAATATCGGGAACTTTGCCATCAAAGCTGTGCATACCCCGGGCCATACCTTCACTCACCTGTCCTATATTTTGATGGATGAAAATGCAAAGTCAGTTGGTGTATTTACTGGTGGCTCATTGCTTCATGGTTCAACTGGTCGGCCAGATTTATTGGGCCAAGACCATGCGCCAAAGTTAGCCGAACTACAGCATGGCTCGGCGCATCGCCTAGCTGCTCTATTGGAAGACGCTACACCTATTTTTCCAACTCATGGTTTTGGTTCATTCTGTGCTGCAACCTCAACTTCTGGAACCTCTTCGACAATTAGCGATGAAAAGAAATTTAACCCAGCGCTGCAGATGTCAGTTGAGCGCTTCGTTAGTGAGACCTTAGCTGGACTGGATACTTTCCCGGCTTACTACAAACACATGGGTCCAGCCAACCATGCCGGTGCTGGCCCAATTGATCTATCGGAGTTAACCCGACTAAGCACTGATGAATTAATTAAAGCAATTGCAAGCGAGAGCTGGGTTGTTGATCTCCGAGATAAAGATTCTTGGGCAGCAGCACATCTACCTGGCTCAATGAATTTTGGCATCGCTGGATCTTTTGCTACTTATCTAGGCTGGCTATTCCCTTATGAAAATGAATTGATCCTAATTTCAGATCAAGCAGAACAGATTGCTTTAGCACAGCGCGAATTGGTCCGAATTGGGATAGATCGTCCGGCAGGAAGTTTTGTCGGTGATATCGCCAAGATTGAATCAACAAAATCAATGCAAAAGGTGAAATTCGAGGATGTTCCAGCAGTGTTAGCAGATCCTGGAATTTTGGTGCTAGATGTAAGGCGCAATAGCGAACGTAAGGCCTCTCATATTGCCGGTTCACACCACATTCCGTTGCATGAACTCATGAATCGCCTATCTGAATTACCTGCTGATAAAACCATCTGGGTGCATTGCGCTGGTGCGTATCGAGCTGCCATCGCTGCGAGCATTATGGAAAATGCCGGATTAGCGGTCGTGTTAATTAATAAACCATATGAAAATGCATTGAGCGTAATTGATTTGCCGCTGGTTGCAGGCGCAGCAGACCATAGCCCAATTGCACCATCTGACACTAAAGTTACGGCATAAGGAAGCGACTATGGAGTTAGTTTCACCTCAACAAACATTAGAACTTGTCAATTCTGGAGCCGCTTACGGCATTGATGTTCGAGAGCAACATGAATGGGATGCTGGTCACTTTGACAAGTTTGTGTTAAATCCGCTTAGTTCATTTGATCTCACTGCTGTGCCAACCGACAAGCCAGTTATTTTTGTTTGCCGCTCCGGAAATCGATCAGGTCAAGTGTGTAACGCGCTGGCTCCAACTGGTGCTGTCGTGATGAATATGGACGGCGGCATGCTGGCATGGCAAGCAGCTGGACTGCCAATGTCTGCTGCATCTGGCACTCCGCTAATTGAATAACAGATGACCATATTTTTTGGCCTGCTACTGGGTGTGACGGTTGGTAGCGTGCTTGGCTTAATTGGGGCAGGCGGCGCAATTCTTGCTGTGCCAGGTTTAGTTGCCGCGTTGGGTCTTTCTGCTACCGCTGCCACAACTAGCTCAACAATAATTGTTGGCTCAGCTGCCTTAGTTGGTGCATTACGCCGTCGAAAAACTGGCACAGTCAATGTAAAGGTTGGTCTCACCTTTTCTGCCATTGGCGTGCTCGGCACCTTTCTTGGAACACTACTGCTGCGATTTATTCCCGAAAACATTCTGCTAGTGCTGTTTGCGTTCTTGATGTTTGGCTCAGCATATTCAATGTGCTGCCGTGAAGTTAAAGAGTCAGACACAACTAAACCAAACTGGTTTGCAGTTGTGGTAGCAGCAACTGGAGTTGGGATATTAACTGGCTTGCTGGGCATTGGTGGTGGCTTCTTGATCGTGCCAGCATTGGTGCTTTTCTTGAAAGTTCCGACTAAAGTAGCAGCTGGCACCTCACTAGTTGCCATCACCGCAAATTCAGTCTTGGCACTTGGGTTGCGTTTTGAATTTTGGAATCAAATTCCACTGCTGGAGATTGCGGTGTTTACAGCGGCAGCAATATTGGCATCAGTGATCATGTCACCAATTGCAACTAAATTGCCAACTAAATTATTACAACGAATATTTGCCGCAATTATCACATTGGTTGCAATTTATTTAATTGCAACCAATGTGAATTGAGTTAAGCCGCAACCAAATTTCGCAATACATACTGCAAGATGCCACCATTTCGGTAGTAATCAGCTTCTCGCGGCGTATCAATTCGGACCAAAGCGTTGAATTTAATCTCACTGCCATCAGTTTTTGTTGCAACGACACTTACTTGCTTGGGTGTGTTGCCGGTATTCAACTCCGAGATGCCAGTGATAGTAAAGGTCTCAGTGCCGGTTAAGCCTAACGAAGCAGCGGTTTCACCATCGGCATATTGCAGCGGCAGCACACCCATGCCAACTAAGTTGGAACGGTGGATGCGTTCATAGGATTCAGCAATTACGGCTTTTACACCAAGCAGTGCGGTTCCTTTTGCAGCCCAGTCTCGCGAAGAGCCAGATCCATATTCCTTGCCAGCCAACACAACTAACGGCAACTCTGCTTGCGCATACGCTTGAGCTGCATCATAAATTGGCACAATTGGTTGATCTGGCTTGGTAAAGTCTTTAGTGAACCCACCTTCTTTGCCATCAGCTAATTCATTCTTTAATCTGATGTTGGCAAAAGTGCCCCTAATCATCACCTCATGATTACCGCGGCGAGATCCATAAGAATTAAAGTCCTTAAAGTCAACGCCGTGCGCCGTCAGGTATTCACCCGCTGGCGAATCTTTCTTGATGCTACCCGCAGGTGAAATATGGTCGGTAGTTACCGAGTCGCCAAGTTTTGCCAGCACTTTTGCGCCAGTAATATCAGTAACTGGCGTCAGCGCTAATTTCATCTCATCGAAATAAGGTGGCTTGCGAACGTAGGTGGAATTAGCATCCCAATCAAAAACTTGACCAGCTGGCGTTGGCAGATTCTGCCAAGTTGCATCACCTTTGAAAACTTCTTTATATCTATTATTAAATAAATCAACATCAATTGATGCTGCTATGGCTGCCTGAATTTCAGGAGTTGATGGCCAGATATCACTAAGCATTACTGGCGTGCCATCTGGGCTGTAGCCAAGCGGCTCGGTGCTTAAATCAATATCCATAGTGCCAGCAATTGCATACGCCACAACTAAGAGCGGACTTGCCAGGAAATTCAACTTAACGTCAGGGTTGATGCGTCCTTCAAAGTTACGATTACCACTTAATACTGCCGCTACGGCTAAATCACCATCTTGAACTGCCTTGCTAATTTCAGCTGGTAGTGGGCCGGAGTTGCCAATACAAGTTGTGCAACCATAGCCAACTAAATCAAAACCTAATTCATCTAATGCCGGGGTTACTCCAGCTTTTAGGAGGTAATCAGTTACTACTTGCGATCCTGGGGCAAGTGAGGTCTTAACCCAAGGTGCTCTGGTTAAACCTCTTGCAACGGCTTTTTGTGCTAACAGTCCGGCGCCCAACATAACTTCTGGGTTTGAGGTATTGGTGCAAGATGTAATCGCGGCAACAACCACTTTGCCATGTGTTAACGTCACCGCCTGGCCTTCAGTGGTCACGCTCTGCAATGCAGTTACATCTTTAGTGTAGGTAGGTAGTAATTCGTTGAACGTCTGCTTTGCCGCGCTTAACAAGATTCGATCTTGTGGTCGCTTTGGACCGGCAATTGATGGCTCTACCGTGCTTAGATCCAACTCAATGTACTCGGAGTAACGTGCTTCTTTGCTTGGATCATGCCAAAGTCCCTGCACTTTTGCATATTTCTCCACTAATTCAACTTGCTGTGCACTGCGGCCAGTTAACTTTAAATAAGTTAGCGTCTCATCATCAATTGGGAATATTGCCACAGTTGAGCCATATTCCGGACTCATGTTTCCAATCGTGGCACGATTCGCAAGCGGAACCTGCGGCACACCTTCGCCATAAAACTCAACAAATTTGCCAACAACTTTATGCTCTCGCAGCATCTCAGTGATAACTAACACCAAGTCAGTTGCGGTTACGCCAGGCTTTAGTGCGCCGCGCAATTTAAATCCAACTACGCGAGGAATCAACATGGAAACCGGCTGACCCAACATGGCCGCCTCGGCTTCAATACCGCCAACACCCCAACCCAACACACCTAAACCGTTGACCATGGTGGTGTGTGAGTCGGTGCCAACACAAGTATCTGGATAAATCTCACCATTGCGCGACATCACAACTCGAGCTAAGTGCTCAATGTTGACTTGATGCACAATGCCAGTGCCAGGTGGCACCACTTTAAATTCATCAAACGCACCTTGACCCCAGCGCAAAAACTTATAGCGCTCGTTATTTCGCTCGTATTCCAATTTTACGTTTAGATCAAATGCATCTGGTCGATTGAAAAAATCAACAATTACCGAATGGTCAATCACTAATTCAGCTGGCGCCAGTGGATTGACACGATTTGGATCGCCACCTAAGTTAGAAACGGCTTCTCGCATGGTGGCCAAATCAACTACGCAAGGAACTCCAGTGAAATCTTGCATAATGACACGCGCTGGGGTGAATTGAATTTCCACAGTTGGCTCGGCAGTTGGCTCCCAGTTTGCCAGTGACTCAATCTGAGATTTAGTGACATTGGCACCATCTTCAGTACGTAGCAAATTTTCTAACAGCACCTTTAAGCTAAAGGGCAATGTTGCAGCGCCTGGAATCTCGGTGATGGAATAGTAAGTGTGTTCAGCGTCGCCCACTTTTAGCTTTTTTGCTGAATTCAAACTGTTCTTCGAAGCCATCTTTTCCTCCGGCGCTATCTTAATGGAATTATCTTGATATCAAGATAATTTACTAACCGAGACTACCGCCTCAAGGTGAGCGGTCATAGGGAAAAGCAGCATTGGCTGAATCTCGCCTATTTGCCAGCCTAAATCAGCAAACTCTCTAAGGTCACGCGCCAGCGTTCCGGGATCGCAACTGACATAACACACCTGAGTTAATTCGGGGAGATTTGTCAGTGACTTAATCACTGAGCTATTAAGGCCAGATCTAGGTGGATCAACTACTGCTTTATCAAATCCCGCTGCTGTCTTTAAATATTTAGCGACATCAGAATTGACAGCCTGAGCCCAACTGAACTTGGCCAAATTTTTAACAGCACTGCGGTGCGCTCGGTTGTCAAACTCTACTGCGACTACTTTTCCGTTGCTGCCTACCTGCTTAGCAATTGGTTGCGCAAACAAGCCAACGCCAGCGTACAAATCAAGAACCCGATCGCCGCTGGCAATATCTAACCGAGTTAAAACTTCTTCGATCAATATAGTCGGCGCGGATTTATGTACTTGCCAAAAATCACCTGCGGGCACCTGCCAACTTCCATATTGATTTTGAAACTCAATCTCGGGCACATACTCCCGATCAGTTACTACCAGCACCTCACGGCTTCCCTGCACGATAGTGACATCGTGGCCTGGCTCCCAACCTGACTTAGTAACCGCATTTAATTCTTCTGTTGAAATTAAACAGTTATCAATTTCAATCAAGTCATTGCTATGAAATTTACGCATCGCTAAATTGCCCGCATCACTAACAGCAAAGCGCGATCTAGTGCGATAGCCAAGACCGGTTTCATGCTCAGCAAGGCGAACTGGTAACACAGTTAAGTTATCAAACTTCCCAATTCTAAACAATTGATCTTGCATAACCTCAAAATGCATTTTAGCTTGATCTGTAATGCTCAAATGCTGCCAATCACAACCACCGCAACTACCAAAATATTGACATGGTGGCGCTACTCGATTTGCAACTGGCTTATCAATCTGCACCACGGTAGCCAAGGCATATCGCTTAGCAGAAGGTTGATCTGGAATTTCGACGGTTACTACTTCACCCGGTATCACGCCGCGCAAAAACAGCACTCTTCCTTCATGTTTGGCAACACAATTTCCGCCAGCGGCGTAACGCAGAACTTCTACTGTGGCAATCAAGTTTGCTCTGGCTCTGGCTTTGGCGTAGCAAGATGGGTAAATGCCGGACGCATCACCTTATAACTGAGCGCTGAGACCAATAAAAATCCGGGCCATCCCATTAGTACTCGAGCAAATCCAAGCGCTGCGACTTCACCTGCCAGATAAAGTGGTGTTTGCACCAACATGCGAATCAAGAACAAGCCAACCCAGAACCAGCCAGCTATCCAGGCTGCTTTAACTTTGCGGGGATCTTTCAGCCAGCCAGTCAAATCTCCCATCAGACCGCCAACCACAAACCCTAAGATAGGTTTGCGAATTAACTGACCAATAAAATAAACAATTCCGTAAGAAACATTTATCACTAAACCAGGTAAAAACGCATCTTCAGGTTTTCCAGTGAACTTGGCAGCGGCAGCAGATATTGCAATCCCGATCAAACCGTTTAGCACATGCTGCATGGTATCGCGCAGAACCAACTGAACGATCCCACTTATGGCAGCTGCAATTAGGGCAAAAATCAATGATCGGTTTAGGTCATATGTAAATACCCAAACCAAGACAAACACCAGGCTTGGCACAGCAGTTGCAATAAAGCCCCGCCAGCCACCTAATGCTCTAGTCATTAAGACTGCCGCATCGTCAACTTCTTTTGGCTCGGTCACTTATTTCCTTTGATTGCAATTAGGGTGAAACATACTAAATTGCGGCAAAATTCGTGCACTTAAATCTAGTTACTGTTAACTCCAGTTGAGCCAAAGCCACCTTCGCCTCGATGACTGCCGGGCAGTACGGTTGCGAGCACAAATTCAACTTCAGCTAACTGTTGCACAGTTAATTGTGCGATACGGTCCAATCGATTGATCCTAAAGGAATTCATTGGATCTAAATTGATAAGCGGGACTTTAATCTCTCCTCGATAGCCAGCATCAATAGTGCCCGGGGCATTGAGCACTGTGATGCCGTGCTTAATGGCCAAGCCAGAGCGAGGCATTACATAAGCAACTGTGCCAGCTGGCAGCGCAATACTGATGCCAGTAGGAACTAGTGCACGCTCCCCTGGTTTTAAAACTAAATCTTCAGTTGAAACCAAATCAGCGCCTGCATCACCGGGATGGGCGAAACTTGGCAACGGCACATCGGCAACTAACTTCTTAACTAGCACCAACATCGCATTCCTTTCACCGGCCCCACCCTATGGGCTTTATCGCGAAATTCAATGGCAAGATGGTGCGGTGAGATTAAAGTATCGAGAAATCTTGCTTCCAGCTCCTGCCATCGTTGGTTTTGGCTTAGTTGTAACTACAGTGCTGGGGGTTGCAGTCAGTTATGCCATTTCAGCCGTGCTTGGTGCGGCGTTAGCCGCTGCGCTCTTTCTCATTACCGCTGTTGGTACGATTTTAAATACTCGGATAATTAAAGTCTCAGACCAAATCGAGATTGGTAAATATCGACTTCCACTTCATTTAATTGCAGAGGCCAGCGTCTTAACACCTGCACAATTTCGGACTGAATTTAAAAGCACCCAGTTAGTGCTTGGATCAAATTCGGCACACAGTTATCTCAAACTAGAAATATCAGATCCAGCCGATCCTTATCGGTTTTGGTATGTCGCAACCAGGCGACCAATTGAATTCTTGGCAGCAGTTCGTTAGAGATCGCAATCGCGGCAATACAACTGTCCATTAACCTCACGGCTAAGCGCGCTTCGCTGATGAACTAAGTAACACCGAGAGCAAGTAAACTCACCCTCTTGCTTTGGCACTACCAACACACTAAGCGTCTGATCAGATAGATCGGCACCAGGCAGTTCCATTGCCTCTGCTAATTCCGCCTCATCAACATCAACTGCTGCTGCCTGCGCAGCTTCCGCATGGCGCTGCTTTAACTCTTCAAGCGAATCCTCGGCTAACTCTTCATCCGTTTTGCGCGGTGCGTCGTAATCTGTTGCCATCGAGCGCTCCTAAGAAATTCGGTTTGGCTGGGTCAAACACCCCCAGCGGGCGGATAGTGCCACACCTGGCGACAAAAGGCACTCTCACCCACCAAAATAGGGGCTTAAAGGAGCGACCATGCCACTATATCGTCTCGGCGACTACCAGCCGATCATTCACCCAGACGCATTTGTCCATCAAGATGCGGTGCTCATTGGCCGAGTAGAAATCGGTGCCGAGACCACTGTCTGGCCGAGCGCGGTGCTGCGTGGGGATGGCGCTGGCATATTTGTTGGTGAGCGCACCTCAATTCAAGATGGTTGCATTATTCATAATACCGATGAACTTCCAACCAAAGTTGGCTCGCGCGTCACGGTTGGCCATAACACTCATCTTGAAGGCTGCACAGTTGAAGATGATTGCTTAATTGGATCTGGCTCAACGCTGCTGCCCGGCGCAATGGTTCGGCGCAATTCACTTGTTGGTGCGAATGCACTAGTTCCTGGCAGCATGGAAGTGCCATCATATGCAATGGCACTAGGAGTGCCAGCAAAACTCAAATTGGAAAGCGTAACTGAGGGTCAATTTATTGAAAATGCTGATGCCTACGTTGCTCGCGGCAAGTATTACAAGCAGTATCAGATTCCGCTTTAAAGTTTATTGGTAATTGCTTCAAGTTGATCAGTAATTCCTGGTCGAGAAACTAACAACCATTCCCCCCAAGGTTGATTGCGATGAATAAATTCAGCACCAGCTTCAGTTGCAATTAATAATGCGGCTGCGTAATCCCAAATTCGCACGCCCGACTCAACATAAGCATCAACACCACCAGTTGCCACCGAGACAATGTCAATACTGGCAGCTCCCATTCGCCGCAAGTCTCTTACCTGCGGCAATACTTGCGCAATTATTGGTGCAATTTCCGCGCGACGCTCTTTACGATAGGCAAAACCAGTTGCCAATAAGCATTTGCTTAAATCATCACCAGGTAAAACTTTAAGTGGCTTAGCAATGCCTGCGGCTTCTTCCCAGCCGCCGCCACCCTTAGTTGCATAATAAATTTTTTGCAGATCCGGCGCTACTAAGCAGCCCGCAATTGATTCACCATCTTTGAGCGCAGCAATTGATATCGTCCAAACTGGCAGGCCATACATGTAGTTGACCGTGCCATCGATTGGATCAATTGCCCAGGTGATTCCGCTCGCACCAGTTGTGTCGCTGCCCTCTTCGCCAATAAATCCATCAGTAGGCCTAACTTCTTTAATCGTCGCCACAATCAAGCGCTCGGCGGCTTGATCCATCTCAGTTACCGGATCAGTAGCGGAGGTTTTAGTCGATACTGAAGCTTTTTTTGCGATCACCTCAGTGCGGCCAGCTACAACTAATTGCGCTGCTGCTGTACCCGCCTGCCGCGCTAGCGCCAGCAACTCCTGTGCCAGTTCAGTTTCGCTCATGGGCTAACTTTGCCACCTATGTTGCACAAATACCGATTGGCCTTTGCTGACCCGCGCGCCCGCGCTTTCTCCTTCGCTGGGTTCATTGCGCGCATGCCAATCTCAATGGTGGGTATTGGTGTTTTGATGTACGTGGAATCTGCCCGCGGTAATTACACCTTGGCTGGCGCAGTCTCCGCATCTGGCGCAGTGGCTGCTGCAATTGGTGGACCAATTACCTCGAGGTTAACGGACCGACTTGGTCAACATCGAATGTTGCCTTGGCAAATTTTAATCGTAACGCTCGCCGCTAGTGCCCTTATTTTTACTATCCCATCAGATTTATCACCGATTTGGATATTTGTCTTCGCTGCGATCAGTGGGTTTTTCTCGCCATCAATTGGTGCACTGATTCGAGCTCGATGGACGGCCATGTTGGTTTCTGGTCCAGTTTTGATTACCGCATTCTCAGTTGAAAGCATGATTGATGAAATAATTTTTGTGATTGGACCAACTGTTGCTGCAGTTACATCAGTGAACATTCATCCAGCGGCCCCGCAATCAATTGCGGTGGTATTTTTATTAATTGGTGGTAGTTGGCTAATCTCGATGCGAGATACCGAGCCACCAATCAATACTTCGCAGATCAAGCACGGAAAACCGGTAGTGCTCAACAATGGTTTGCTTTGGTTAGTATTTGTGCATTTTCTTGCCGGAATATTTTTTGGTTCAATTGAAACAACCATGATTGCATTTAGTGACTTTGCTGGCGTGCCAGTTGCTGCTGGCCTGTTGCTAGCGTTGTGGTCAATTGGAAGTTTGGTTGGTGGCATTTTTTATGGCGGTAGTGATATCACGATGACATTACCAAATCAGCTAATTGCGATTGCCACGATCTTGATTCCACCAGCGTTAATCCTGCCATTTGTCGACAGCCTTGCAATCATGGCTCTAATGAGTATTGCTGCTGGGTTTGGCATTGCACCGCTATTAATTTCAGCGGCATCTATTGCGCAGCAGCGAGCAGGCAGCGGCCGAACCACCGAGGCGATCGCATCGATGTATTCCGGAATCGGTGTTGGTTTTGCCACCGCGGCCGCCACTTCGGGTTGGTTAATTGACAACCATGGCACCAGCTGGGCCTTTACCGTCGGCACTGGCGCTGCATTTGCCATTTTGCTCGGGGCGCTAATTGGCCGCCGAGCGTTGCTGCGGCCAATTAGTGGCTAAGGCTCCGCTTTAGCCAGTTGGCTTGGCTAGACTTACCCCCACTTGGAGGCGATAGTGAGCACATTGCGGTTTCTGCGGCTAACAGCTGATGGCCAGCATCTACTTTTTGCTGATGCCCATGGGGTGGAATTCACCATCGAAGCATCTGCTGACCTACTAGTTGCACTGCGCAAAGCACTAGCTCCGATCTCAGCTGCCAGCGATGATGAGCTTCGACCAGCCCAAATTCAAGCCCGGCTTCGTGCTGGTGTGACCATTGAGCAATTAGTAACTGAATTTGGTGTTGATGAAGCCAGAGTTCGACGCTTCGAAGGCCCGGTGATGCAAGAGCGCGCTTATGTCGCGCAGCGCAGTCAGCGGGCAAGAATAAAAGGAAATACCGATGAGATTACGCTCGGAGATCAGATTGAAAATTTACTTTTAGAGCGCGGCCAGTCTGTTGACGAATTAGTTTGGGATGCAACTCGCGGCGAAGAAACTTTCTGGACCGTATCAGTCACACGCGGCGGCGCAATTGCGTTATTTGGCTTTGACACAGCGTCGCAAAGTGTTTGGCCATTAAACGATGTTGCCAGAACGCTAATTGGGCTAGCCCCAACGAATCAACCTCGATTGGTTCCAGTGCCATCAGAAACCGCGATTCCAAAGCCGACAATTACCAGTGTGCCAGCGGCGCCAATCGCATCAAAGCCGGCTGCTGCTGTCACCCCACCAGCCCCTATCGCAACCAAACCAGTTGCAACCGAGTTAACCTCAACTCCAATTGTCAGTGCTCAGCCAGAAACTGTTTCTAGTTTTGAACCAGAACCAGCTGAAGTAAATCAAGATGAACCTGTCATGACCGATCCAGACGTTAAGCCGGCTGGAAAGAAATCAAAACGAGCCAGCGTTCCATCGTGGGACGAGATTCTATTTGGCGGAAATGACTAGTGGCTGCGCTTAGATATTCGGCAAATGACTTTACGCCTCCACATCCAACTAGAGTTAAACTAATTGAGACAACGGTTTCGTTGCTTGATCAGCTTCGACCTAATGAAATTACAGTTGAGATGATTTTGCACCACAGTGGCATCTCAAAAGGATCGCTTTATCACCACTTTGAAGATGTCGAAGAGTTATTCGAAGCAGCTGAAATTTCTAGATTCATTCAATCGGTGGATGCAGCAGTTTTCAAATTAGAAACTGCTATTAAATCAGCAACCACTCCAGAAGAGCTCGCCGAGACAATTAGATTGTCAACCAGATCAACGCAGCGGCCAGCTCTAGCGCCACTTCGGCTGGAACGAGCTCGCACATTGGGTAGAACGCTGGGAAATGAAAGATTCCGAAAAGCGTTAGGTCGCGAACAACAGCGTGCCACTTACGCAATTGCTGACATTATCCAGGAAGCTAAGGCCAAGGGCCTGGTAAAGAAATCTGTTGATCCGCAAGTTTTTGCGGTCTTCATTCAAGCCTACTCACTTGGTCGAGCTGTTGATGATATCTCTTATGATCCAATAGCGGAAAAGGATTGGAACGACTTAATCAATGAAATTGTAATTACTCATTTGATTCAGTTTTAGTTGCAAAACTTGACGGCATTTTTTTCATGTGGTGATTTCGACACAGCACTTCATAAGTAACTGAGAATGGTGAATTTGGCGAAGTATCGCCAACGACAACCTGTTCGCCCTCGGTCACCATTTCGCCATTAATCAATCGGGCATTGTGTGTGGCTTTGCGCCCGCACCAACAAAGTGCTTCAACTTGCAACACACTAACTCGGTCAGCCAACTCATATAGTCGTTTAGAGCCAGGGAAAAGTTCAGTCCGAAAATCAGCAGTAATGCCAAATGTAAAGATATCAATTCCGAAATCATCTACTAAAGTTGCAAGTTGTTCGATCTGCCCTGGCTGATAAAACTGAACCTCATCGCAAATCAGATAATCAATTCGGTTGCCAGCTGCAACTTCGTTCGCAATAAAGTGGTAGAAATCTAAGTTGTCATCTGCCTCAATAGCAACGGTTTCTAACCCTAAGCGAGAGCTCAATCTAGCTTTACCGGCACGATCATTTCTGGTAAAAACCAAGCCAGCCCTACCTGCTGAAGAGTGATTGTGGTGAGTTTGCAGCGCCAAAGTTGATTTACCACTGTCCATGGTGCCAGAGAAATAGACCAACTCAGCCACTTGCACTTCTCCTTAAGCAAAAATGATGATTACCTGGATTAGGTAAATTCTAGAGATATCACAATTGTTAAGTCCTGCTCAAAAACCCCACTCCCCACAAATCACCCTTAAATGCCAGATCTAGCTCAACTTAGGTGGCAAGATGCCCCCAGCAGGAGGCAATTTCATAAATGGCACGGACGACTGGCAAGACAGCTGAACTTACCCCGCAGATCTATGACGTAGATGTTGCAGATGAGATGCGGGATTCATTCTTGGAATACGCCTATTCAGTTATCTACTCCCGGGCCTTGCCAGATGCCCGAGATGGCCTAAAGCCAGTTCAGCGACGAATCCTTTATCAAATGTCCCAGATGGGATTGCGACCTGACAAAGGGCATGTGAAATCGGCACGTGTCGTTGGTGAAGTAATGGGTCGATTGCATCCCCATGGCGATGGCGCAATCTATGACGCTTTAGTTCGAATGGCGCAACCATTCACGCTCTCGTTGCCGTTCCTAGATGGCCATGGCAACTTCGGTTCTGTTGATGATGGACCTGCCGCGATGCGTTACACCGAATGTCGATTGGCCCCAGCTGCGCTGGCCATGACAGATTCGATAGACGAAAACACGGTTGATTTCATGCCAAATTACGATGGCAGAGAACAAGAGCCACAAGTTCTTCCAGCGGCATTTCCGGCGTTATTAGTTAACGGCGCATCTGGCATCGCGGTCGGTATGGCAACATCAATGGCACCGCATAATTTAGGTGAAACTGTTGCTGCAGCGAAATTGTTATTGACTAAACCAAAAACTACGTTGGCACAGTTAATGAAAGTGATGCCAGGACCAGATTTTCCAAGTGGTGGTCAGATAGTTGGCATTGCTGGAATTATGGACGCATATGAAACTGGCCGTGGTAGTTTTAGGATGCGCGCTAGCGCAGCTATCGAAGATGTCAATCCACGCCGCAAGGGAATTGTCATCACTGCACTCCCGTACAACATTGGCCCAGAGCGGGTGGTTGAAAAGATAAAAGAGTTAATCACCTCTAAAAAGATTGAAGGAATTGCTAACGTTACTGACTTAACTGATTACGATCACGGGTTGCGCCTAGTGATTGAAATCAAATCTGGTTATCAGCCAACTGCGGTTCTGGCTAAGCTATATAAAACAACTCCGCTAGAAGAAGCTTTTAACATTAATAATGTTGCACTAGTTAATGGTCAACCGAAAACATTAAGTTTAATTGAATTACTAAACGTCTTTTTAGCACATCGAATCGAGGTAGTAACTCGGCGAAGCGAACATCGTCGCAAGTTAGCCAAAGATCGGCTGCACTTGGTTGAAGGACTATTGCTTGCCGTACTTGATATTGATGAAGTGATTGCGGTAATCCGGGCCAGCGATGACACTGCTGCGGCAAAGCAGAAACTGATGAAAGTGTTTGATCTATCCGAGGTTCAAACTCAATATATCTTGGAAATGCCACTTCGAAGATTAACTAAGTTCTCGGTCATTGAACTTGAAACAGAGAAGTCTGAACTCAAAGCAACTATCAAAAACTTAACTGCCATTCTTAACGATCCAGAAAAGCTTAAGGAAGCTGTCGCAACTGAGTTAGATCAGGTGGCCGCAAAACATGCTATCCCTCGTCGAACTTCAATTTTAACCGATGATGACATGCCAATTTCTGCTGAAGTGGAATCTATTCAAATTCCGGATCAACCATGTCAAGTATTTTTCTCACAAGCAGGATTACTGGCGCGAACAGATGGCCAAGCCATTCCAGCTAGTTCGGGAAGAGTTAAATACGATGCGGTCGCAGCCCAATTAGAAACTAGATCCCGAGCTCAAGTTGGCTTGATTAGCTCGGAAGGTAGATTGCTTAGAATTAATGTGGTTGATCTTCCAGTCACTGCAAAAGCAGGGCTCGCTAGCAATGTAGCGGCCAATTCATTGGTTTCGCTCAAGCGCGGTGAGCGCATAGTTGGTATCACTTCGCTTGATTCTTCTGGAACGCTGGCAATAGCAACTGAACTTGGCGTGATCAAACGCTTAGATTTAACGGATTTGCCAAACAAAGAGGCAGTTGAGATCATCAATCTAAAAGCTGGCGATTCGGTTGTGGGTTGTGGCTGGATTGCAGCGGAGGATGAACCGCTGGGTGTGATGATTACTGAAGATGCGAGATTGCTGCAGTTTGAATTAAGTGACGTTCGACCACAGGGTCGCAATGCGGCCGGTGTGGCTGGTATGAAAGCAAGCACCAAAGCTAAGGTCGTTGGTTTCTTTGTTTGCTATGACGAAGCTGAAGTCGTTACCGTTGCAGCATCTGCTGACACCCTCCCTGGCACTAA
>JBIJDU010000026.1:0-15403 GCA_044343935.1 Candidatus Nanopelagicales bacterium
AGATTTGCGGCATGCTCGGTATCGCGGAATTGATATGCGGTAGTTTGATAAAGCGGTAATGCTCTAGCCCCAGTTGTTGGATCTGGCGTCTGACCAGCATGAATTTGTAGGGTTTCAAACGCTGCGTTGTTAATATCGAAAGATGACAAAGTAACCTCCTCAGTTTGAGGGGTCTAACTTTTTAGACCCGCGCTTGTCGTTTTCTCGACCTGGTCTTCACCCGGAGCACCCCACCGCGGTGGAGGGTTGCCGTCCAGTAAGCCGGGGCTAATAACTGGAACTCATGACCTGGCGCGGAGGTTAGCAGATGAGTTTTAGAGTGTCTAGAGTCGGCCAGCATCATGAACTCGTCGAATGAATTCTCGAGTTTGCGGCTGAGTTGGATTTTCTAATAACTGCTCCGGAGATCCCCATTCAAGAATTTTTCCGGCGTGTAGATAGCAAACTTCATTTGCAACTTGTTTTGCGAAACCCATTTCATGTGTAGCCAATACCATCGTCATCCCCTCACCCTTTAGATCTCGCACCGTGCTGAGCACTTCATTTACCAAAACTGGATCTAATGCACTCGTTATTTCATCTAGCAGAAGTAACCTGGGATGTCTAGCAATAGAACGAATAATTGCCACGCGTTGCTGTTGGCCACCGCTTAATCGATCCGGATATTGACTAGCTTTCTCGCGCAGGCCAAAGCGCTCAAGTAATTCAAATGCTTCATGGGTAGCTTTTTCTGAGTCAACACCTTGCACCTTAGTTGGAGCCAACGTGATGTTTTCCAAGACAGTCATATGAGGGAACAAATTAAATGACTGAAAAACCATGCCAAGTTTTTTCCGAACTTCATCAGGATTGATATCTGCTTTTGAGATATCTTCACCATCTAATTCAATGACTCCATCTTCAATTTGATCTAACAAATTGATACAACGCAATAGCGTTGATTTACCACTACCGGAAGCACCAATAAAGACAGTAGCGGTGTGCTCAGGTACGGTAAATGAAATATCTTGTAGCACTACTTCATCACCAAAAGATTTGCGTAGCTTTTCTACCTTCAATACTGGCGTACTCATGCTTGTCCCTGCGCATTCTGTCGCTCAAGTGATTTTCGCAGCATGCGGTCAGTGGCGCGGGTGAGCGGAATTGTGATTGCTAAGAAAACGAGCGCCGCCATTACATATGGCGTGTAATTGAAAGTTTTGGCAGTTTGAATCTGTGCTGCCCTTACAGCATCAGTTACACCTAGAATTGAGATCAAACCAGTGTCTTTAATTAGCGCAACTAAATCATTTAATAATGGTGGGGTAACGCGCTTAATTGCTTGCGGTAGCACTACAAATCGCAGCGTTTGAAAATGACTTAAGCCTAATGATCTTGCCGCAGCACGCTGACTTGGATGAACGGTAAGAATTCCGCTGCGGAGCACCTCAGCCACATATGCGGAATAAGTAATAATGACAGCGATTGTGCCAAGAATTAATACGTTATTTGTAACACCTCGAAGTTGCAGCGCTGGTACGCCAAAACCAATTAGCAGAATCACCAAAATCATTGGAATGCCGCGGAAGACATCGACATAAACCATCGCTAAAAATCGAAACGGGGTTAGCGCTGGTGTTCGAGACGTTCGAATCAGCGCAATTAACAAGCCAATTACCGCAACACTGCTGCCAGCAATTACGGTTAATGTGATATTAGTTGTAAAGCCAAGTAACACTTTGGGTAATATCTCAACGCCATATGCCCAATCAAAAAAAGTGTCTCGAAGCGTGATCCAGCCTGGGGAAGTAATGAGCACCACAATTAATGTGCCAAGCACTGCAGCGCTGGAGATCGCTGCAATTAATGCGTTTCGTTGATTGCGCTTTTTCCGAGCAATTCGTCTAGTTAATTCAATTTCACTAGGTTGCCAAGCGCCACCAAAATCATAAGGCGCAGGATCGGAGTTATCCCCAATCCTGCGCCCTTGATTTTGAGTCATTACTGCAGAACCGGAGCGCCTGTGAAGTTAGCTAGCCACTCTTCGGTGATAGTTGCTAACTGTCCGCTGCTACGGAGAGCTTCGATTGCTTGGTTTAAGCAATCGGTTAGTGGGCTATCTTTTGCTAGTAGCAAACCAAAGCCCTGATCGGCACTGTCGGTTTCCTCAACTTGACCAACGATAATTCCATTATCAAGTTCAACTCCTGCAATATAAAGCGCAGTTGGTAGATCCATCACAATACCGTCAATCTGCTGATTCTTAAGTGCGGTAACTGCTGCAGCATTATCGTTAAACACTGAGGCAGAAAGACCAAATGTTGATTCCACAACTTCAAGTGAAGTTGTGCCAACGCCAGCGCCAAGTTTTGCACCAGAGTCAGTAACTTCCTGAATTGTGGTTAAGCCTTCAAGTTTGCTGCCAGCAAAAGAAACAATTGCTTGGTTTGCTTGATAGTAAGGTCCAGCAAAGTCCACAACTTCTTTTCGCTCATCAGTAATTGAATACTGCTGCAAATTGAAGTCGAATGTCTTTGGTCCTGGCGCAATTGCTGCATCAAATGAGGTACGAACCCAAGTGACATCAGCGTTGTCATAACCAAGTTCAGTTGCAATCGCATATGCAACAGCTGCTTCAAAACCTTCGCCACTCTCTGGCGCATCATCAATCACCCATGGGTAGTAAGCAGGTTCACCAGTTGCAATTGTCAAGGTACCTGGGCTAAGTGTTTGTAGTGATTCAGCTGAGCAAGTTGTCGCTTCGCTGGTTGCCGAATCAGTTTCTTCGGTAGTTGAGCAAGCAGTTAAAACTAATGCAGCAACTACAACTGGGATCAACTTAAATAGTTTTTTCATCAACAGCCTCTCTTGTAATCCATAACGCTGGACCTGAGGCACCAGATCCGCGCTTGTCGAAGTTTTCGACCTGGTCTTCACCCGGAGCACCCCACCGCGGTGGAGGGTTGCCGTCCAGTAAGCCGGGGCTAATAACTGGAACTCATGACCGGGGCAAAGAATACAAGATATCGAAAAGAAAAAAAGCGGGGGTGGATTAAACAGATTGTAGTTGTTCGCGACCGCTCGGCAGATCACAGCGATAGCCAACATTTCGGACGGTGCCAATCAGGGCTTCGTATTCCGGCCCCAGTTTGGCGCGTAATCGCCGCACATGCACATCAACAGTTCTGGTACCACCGAAATAGTCATAACCCCAAACCTCTTGTAACAGTTGAGATCTGGTGAATACTCGACCTGGATGCTGGGTTAGAAATCTAAGCAACTCAAATTCCTTATAAGTCAGATCTAACGTCTCGCTGCGTAGTTTTGCGGTGTAGCCGTTGCTATCAATTACCAATTCACCAATTTTTTGTTCATTAGCAGAATTAGTTTCTGGTTCAGTTGCCGTAGTAACTAATCTAATGCGAGCATCTAGCTCGGCTGGTCCAATCGTGTCGAGCACAAAATCACTGATCCCCCAGTCGTTTTGTAGGGCAACTGCGCCGCCTTCATTCAGAATTAAAATAACTGGTGCACCAGCACCGGTGGCGTGCAGCATTCGGCAGAAACTTCTCACCCCAGGCAGATCTTTTCTGCCATCAATTAGCAGCAAATCAGCATTTGGGGCATCAACTAAAACTGCCGGGTCAACTGGCAGCACTCGAACTTGATGGGCGAGCAGGCCAATCGCTGGCAGCACCTCAGCGGAAGCGCTTGGGGAGTCGGTTAACAGCAGAATGGTCGCCACTGGCTCAGGATACTTCCACCGCGCTCGGGAATCTCAAAGAGCAGTTAGGGTTGGTGCTAAGGAGAGGTCAGATGTCTAGTCCAGATTTGATTGCCGGGGTGCCAGCACCAATTGCGCATCTGTCTTGGTTAATTGGCTCCTGGCTAGGCGTTGGCGTTGGTGGCGAAGCAGCGGGAACTCCATTTCAATTCGCGCAAGAAGTCACCATTGGTTGTGATGGGAGAGAGTTCTTGACTCATGCCTCCCGATCCTGGTTGTTAGACCAAGCTGGAAATCGGATTAAACCAACTGCGGTTGAGTTTGGCATCTGGCGGGCAACACCAAACAATGGCGCGATCTTGCAGCTGACTCATTCTTATGGCTACTCTGAGACTTTAACTGGTGAAGTTGAAGTAACTGGAATTGAGAATGCAGTTATTACTGGTGCCAGAGTTAAATTACAGACCATTCGAATCATGCGACCAGATGACACGGCCATGTATCGAGGCAGTGAGCGACTAATTGGATTAGTAGATGGCAGATTACTGTGGCGGTTAGACACCTTAACAACTGGTGAGCAACCAGCAGCACACGTTTCAGCAACATTAACGAAGATGGATAATCATGACGCGTAGCGATAAGTTAAAGTCAGTTGGGCTGCGAGTAACGCAGCAACGACAGTTGGTGCTCGCTGCATTAGACACGATTCGGCACGGCACACCAGAAGAAATTTTGACTGAAGTAACTAAAACTGCTCCTGGTGTAAATCTTTCAACCATTTATCGCTGTCTGGAAGTTTTAGAAAAGTCCAATCTCATTACCCATACGCACTTGGGTCATGGCGCGCCTACTTACCATGTCGTAGATGGCGATCCACATATCCATTTACATTGCAGCAATTGCCAGCGAGTGTTTTCAATTCCAGCCAAGTTAGCAGATGCCACTTTAATTGCGATTAAAGCCGATAATGGTTTTCAGATCGATCCGTATCACATTACCTTTGATGGACTTTGCGAAAATTGTGCCAAGGATGCCAAGTGAACAATGTCGCGGTTCCGCCTCCTGCGCAGTGGCTAGATCAAAACATTCCATGGCATTTTGGCAATCCGCTTAATGAGCAAAAGGTGTTGGCAGCAGGTGCTGGTGTAGTTGAGTTAAGCAACCGGGTTGTGCTAGCGCTTACCGGCCCCGATCGATTGAGCTGGCTGGACAGTATTAGTTCACATTCAGTTGCCAAGTTGGTGCCCGGTGAAAGCGCAACTACGTTAATTCTTTCACCTCATGGTCATCTGGAGCACGAACTGCATGTAATTGCAACTGCTGATACTTGCTACCTAATTGCAGAAGCCGACACCGGGTCAGCGCTAGTTGATTACTTAACCAAGATGAAGTTTATGTCTCGAGTTGAGATTGAAATTGCCACAGATTTGACGGTGGTATTTGAACCTATTCGTGAGATAACTGATCTGCCAACTTGGTTAACTCCGCTGGAGTTTGGTGAGTTGGGATTAACTAGTGCAGGTAGCAGTGCTGGCGGTGATCAATCTCGTTATCTCATGCCAAGACCGGCTAAATTCATTGGCCGAGAAGTGTTAATTGCAAAATCTGAGTTAAGTAATTATTTAACTGGCAAAGAACTTGCCGGCAGTTGGGCGTATAACGCGCTTCGGATTGCAGCTGGTGTTCCGCGTCTGAAAGATGTTGATCATAAAACGTTGCCCCATGAAATTGGATTGATTGGGTCAGGTGTGCATCTGAGTAAAGGCTGTTACCGCGGCCAAGAAACCGTGGCAAGATTGCATAACTTAGGAAAACCACCACGACGATTAACACTGCTTTACTTAGAAGCAGGAGATAACAAACTACCCGCTCATGGTGATTTAGTGAAGGTAAATGGTGAAGAAGTTGGTGTCATCTGTGCTGCAGCACAGCATTATGAGTTGGGTCCTATTGCATTGGCACTAATTAAGCGGTCGACTCTAGCGACAGCAACGGTGAATGTGAATAATAAAACTGCAACACAGCAACTGATAATTAATCCGGAGAAAGAACGTGTCTAATCCGGTTTTAGCTCAATTAGTTCGCGGTGAATTAGTGGAGAGTATCTATACCGGACGATTGGTAATGCTAGATCCATCTGGCAATATTGATTATTCACTTGGCGATATCACCGAATTGGTCTATCCCAGAAGTGCCGTGAAATGTGTGCAAGCGGCTGTTTCGCTTGAGTTCGGTGCAAAGTTGGCTGCTGAAACGGCGGCAGTTGCAGCGGCATCACATAGCGGCAGCGAAGCTCACCTAGGTTATGTCAGAGCTATTTTGGCAGAAGCTGGATTAACGGAAGCAGATCTTCAAACGCCACCGGATTACCCAATTGGTGTGGCAGAGCAACGGGCCTGGATTGCAGCACGCAAAGAGAAGTCGCCAATTGCGATGAATTGCTCTGGCAAACATGCCGCTTGGTTGAACGCTTGTGTGCATTCTGATCTAGATCCAAAAACTTATTTGGCACCATCAAATAAATTGCAGCAGCGCATTATTGAGTTGTTCTCTGAGTTAGCGGGCGAACAAGTTCGCATCAGCAGTGTGGATGGTTGTGGTGGTCCGCTGCATGCGGTTTCACTAACTGGACTGGCGAAAATGATTCAGCATGCGGTGAGCGCACCAGCTGGATCTGAACTTAATCAGATCGTCACTGCAGTGATGGCTTATCCAGAAGCGGCAAGTGGAGTGGGCCGCGATATTGCGAAATTAATGCAAGCAATTCCAGGCAGTTTTATGAAAGATGGTGCGGAGGGAGTAGAGGTTTTAGCATTAACAGATGGCAGAACCGCTGCGTTCAAATTTGATTCTGGCAACTTCTTAGTTCGTCATTTAGTTTCAGCACGAGTCTTTCAACTCTGGGGCGTTAACAATGCTGCATCAGATGAGTTGTTAACAAAACCCGTACTTGGTGGCGGAAAGCCTGTTGGAAAGTATCATGCAACGTTTTAGCGTCCTTGATTAGCAACTTTTGCCGCCGCTTCAGCAGCTGCAGCGGGATCAAGATAAGTGCCGCCGGGAATAACTGGTTTCAAGGTTGCATCTAATTCATAATGCAGCGGAATACCAGTTGGAATATTCAGTTCAGCGATATCGTCATCTGAAATACCATCAAGTTCTTTAACCAATGCTCTAAGTGAATTACCGTGTGCGGTGATTAAAACCAATTCCCCAGCTTTAAGTTGCGGCACAACTGCTTCATGCCAATAAGGTAGCATCCGGACAATTACATCCTTTAGGCATTCAGTTTTTGGTAAGTTAGCAATACCGGCATATCTAGGATCGGCAGCTTGGGAATATTTGTCATCAGCTGCAATTGGTGGTGGTGGCACATCAAATGATCTGCGCCAAAGCATAAATTGCTCTTCGCCATATTCGGCTAACGTTGCTTTTTTATCTTTTCCTTGGAGTGCACCATAATGTCGTTCGTTTAGTCGCCACGAGCGGCTAACTGGAATCCAATGTCGATCTGCTTTATCTAGCGCAAGTTGAGCGGTAGTGATTGCGCGGCGAAGCAATGACGTGTGAAGTTGAGTTGGTAGCAAATTGGCTTGCACCAACAACTCACCAGCCCGAACAGCTTCAGATTTACCCTTTTCGCTTAACGCGACATCTACCCAGCCGGTAAACAAATTCAGCGCATTCCACTCAGATTCACCATGGCGCAGCAAGATCAAGTTGTACATGCCGCAATTCTGCCTTGTTTGGCTAGCCAATTGCCAATGGGGCAGTGCTGGCCTTGTTCACCCGCTGGCTAAGTGCTGTATGACTGGCGTTAACCAGCAAAGTTTCACTTCTCCCTAGTTGCGCTCTATCCTGCGCACGTGGACTTTGTGCTCGGTTTTATAACAGCAGCTGCAGTATTTCTAATTGGCATCTTCTGGGTTAAGCGCGGTCGAATTGGCGCTAAACAGGAGATTTCCGCAACTGCCGCTGAATCTGCGCTGCTTGATGCGCTGCCAGACGCCTGGCTGATTCTGGATCAACAACAGCAGGTTCGGTCATTATCGGCTGAAGCAGAAGAGCTGGATTTAGTTGCTGGCAACAAGATCACTCATGCCAATATTTCTGCGTTTGTAGCCAACGCAATTAACAAATCAGAGACGGCAGCGGGGATATTAGATATTCCGCGCTCGGCGCTGGGGACAGCATCCCTTTCGCTGTTAGTTCGCATTGCCCCAATTTCGCAGCAGCGTTATTTATTAATTCTGCGAGATGTCTCAGATGTAACTCGGGTGGAATCTGTACGCCGCGACTTTGTCGCCAACGTGTCACATGAACTTAAAACGCCAGTTGGTGCGCTATCCCTACTTAGTGAAGCAGCAGCAGAAGCAGCTGATGATCCAGCTGCAGTGCGGCGCTTTGCCTTAAAAATGCAAGCTGAAGCACAGCGACTAACTAACTTAGTTAATGACTTAATTGATTTATCTAGATTGCAAAGTGATGATCCATTGAAAAAGGCTGCAATTGCACCGGTAAAGCGATTAGTCGATGCTGCTGTAAGTGATGTTAGAGCAGTTGCCGAAGCAAAAGAGATTGAGCTAGTAACTAAAATTGCACCCGGATTAAAAGTTGCTTGTGTTGAACGCCAATTAACCACTGCTATTCGTAACTTAATTGTGAATGCAGTTAATTATTCACCGCCCAAAACTAAAGTTACTGTTACTGCGGAAATTTCAGATGACTTAGTTGAGATTAGAGTTACTGATCAGGGAATTGGAATTCCTGAGGGAGATCAGATTAGAGTATTTGAGCGCTTTTATCGAATTGACCCAGCACGCTCTCGCGCCACTGGCGGCACTGGCTTGGGTCTTGCCATCGTGAAACACATTGTCACTGGACACGGTGGCGATGTGGTGCTGCATTCCATCGAAGGCAAAGGCTCCACGTTTACGCTTCGACTACCTACTCCATCTGAAGAAACTCTCCGAAATCTCTCGCAGGAGGTAGTGGCATGACCAAAGTGTTAGTCGTTGAGGATGAAGAGTCATTCAGTGAAGCTATCTCATTCATGCTGCGCAAAGAGGGATTTGAAGTTGCCGTTGCCGCTGATGGTAATGCGGCACTAGTTGAGTTTGATAAAGGTGGCGCTGACATTGTGCTGCTAGATCTGATGTTACCTGGCTTATCTGGAACTGAGGTTTGTCGAGAAATTAGAAAGCGCTCAAAAGTGCCAGTAATTATGGTGACCGCGAAGGATTCGGAGATCGATAAAGTAGTAGGACTTGAACTTGGCGCTGATGATTATGTGACAAAGCCATTTAGCTCAAGAGAGTTAATCGCACGCATCAAAGCTGTGCTGCGTCGCACTGGCGAAGTTACTGAAGATCACTCCGATGTCATCGAGATTGGTCCAATTCGAATTGATGTAGAGCGCCATGCGGTATCAGTATCTGGCGAGCAAGTTAAATTACCGCTCAAAGAATTTGATCTACTGTTGATGTTGATGCGCAATGCTGGTCGGGTTCTGACTCGAGGCCAATTAATTGATCGGATCTGGGGGTCTGATTATGTTGGTGACACTAAAACTTTAGATGTGCATGTAAAACGAATTCGCGCCAAGATAGAAATCGATCCAGCAAATCCAGTGCACCTCTTAACGGTGCGAGGACTTGGTTATAAGTTTGAAGCTTAGTTAACTAAACCCTCGTATTGATTAAATGGTGCAACCACCAATACTGATGTTTCATAAACACCGGCGCGCTCAAATTGCATCCGAACTGGTAAATAGCCACCTGGGGTAGCGGCTAACTCAAAAATATGTGGTGGGTTAGTCGCATTGCCATAGGCAACTTTGGTGTTCGCTGGAATCTCAATATCGGTTAACACAATTCGATTATTAATAGTGAGTTGGAGCAACCGATCCGATTCAACATTGTCATTAAAAATCTTAAGTAGTAATGCCGCGTTCGATTCGCCAGCAACTAACGTCATGTTCTGCACCTGCAAATCACCCACCGCAACATAGCGGCCATTGCCGGTTGGATCTTGTTGTTGGGTGGCAGCATCAAAGCCAGTGCCGCAGCCAGCGATCAGTAACAAGGTGAGCAGCGCGGCGATCAATTTGGTTGGTTGCATGGGCGGAAGGCTACCCAATCCCTCTTAGATTGGGGCTTGGGATGCGGGGAAAAATGGGAAAAATCGGCTGGTAGAATCGGGGGCTCTGAAGGAGTTCTTACCTATGTTCAAAGTCGGCGAAACAGTCGTTTATCCACACCACGGGGCAGCCACCATTGAGGCCATTGAGAAGCGTGTGATCAAAGGGGAAGAGCGCGAGTATTTGGTGCTCCGCGTGGCCCAAGGCGACTTAACGGTGCGAGTACCGGCCGATAACGTGGATCTGGTGGGCGTCCGAGACGTGGTTAATGCCGAGGGGCTAGAGCGGGTGTTTAACGTGCTGCGTCAGCCTTATATCGAAGAGCCAACTAACTGGTCTCGCCGCTACAAGGCCAATTTAGAAAAACTAGCCTCGGGCGATGTGATCAAGGTTTCCGAAGTGGTGCGAGATCTCTGGCGCCGCGATCAGGACCGTGGCCTAAGCGCTGGTGAGAAGCGGATGTTGGCAAAAGCTATTCAGATCTTACGCAGTGAGATTGCGCTAGCTGAGCACTCAAAAGAAGAAGATGCGGAATCTCGCATCTTGGCGGTACTTGAAGAGACTAAATAACTAATTGTGACTCGAGCACTAACAGCGCAACCGGTGGTTGTGATCTGGGTTTCGGATAACAATGCATTTTTACCGTTAAGCAAAACTTCAGTCTTAGCAACGGCAGCAAATCGTGCTGCTGCAGCAGCCTGCAAACCACGGGTAGTTATTGCTATTAAGAATTCACTCAAAGCAGAGTTTGATGCGGCAGATGCAAAGCGCAAACCAAATTTTCCAATTTTCTTTGTCAACCAACTTAATGAAATAAAAGATCTAGTTTCACAAGATGCGCAGGTGTTGTTTGTGCATGATGCTTGCCGGCCATTAACTTCAATAAATACATTTCAGTTAGCGTTAGAAGCGGTGCTCGCTGGCGCTGGCGCGGCACGGCCAGCGCATGTGGTGGTTGATACGTTAAAGCAAATTAACGCGCAACGACTTGTCACAGCAACAATTGATCGCAATAGTGTGCAGGCGTTAACTTCACCGGAGAGTTATTGGATCGCAAGCATCTCTGATGCTGAACCAACTGATGGTTGGAGTTTTGGGCTTAAGTCGGGTGAAAGCCAAGGATTAGTTCAAGGTGATTTGGAATCTATTCGAGTTAGATCGGCATCTGATGTGGTGCTGGTGGAATCGTTCCTGGAATGGGAGCGATTAAATCATTCCTCATCCTGAAGTTTTTCAACGTTTTTTAATTCCTTTGCTTCGTCAATAAACTTCTTTGGCTGACGCTTTAGCGCAGCTGGCAAGCCCTGCCATAGGTAACTTGGTTCCATAATTAAACGCTTTGCTAGTCGATGTGGTTTCGTTGCAACGCGATCTTGCAGATCTTTAATGTAAGTTTTTCGCAGTTCTCTTGGGGTATGTCGCATCACGGTGCCACAAGATTTACATTTCGCGCTCGCCAGTAACCGACCGGCATAATGCAGTTCATGCAGGCCCTCTTTGCCGCAGACGCCACAGCGCAGCACTACCTCTTGCTTACCACTATCCATGATGACTCCTAGTATGCAAATTAAAGTGGTGAGAAGCCAAGATGTGCTCGGCTAATATCAAATCTTGGGCATATGTGACTTTAATATTCTGTGCGCTGCCTGGGACACACATGATTTCTAGCTCTGGCGCATATTGCTCAATACACATCGCGGTATCTGACCCCTGGAAGCCATCTTCCTCGGCTTTTCGATAACTGTTCAGCAGTGGCTGGGCTTTGAACACTTGAGGCGTTTGAACTCGGATGATTTCGCCAGTTTGATTGGCATGACCGGTTAATACTGAAGTTGGCAGCGATGGCACGGCACCACCATAAGTTTCGGCAGCCTTGACAATTTCAGTGATTAATTGTGGCGAAGTAAGCGGTCTGGCGCCATCATGAATTAGCACTAAATCGCATTCGCCAGCTTCAATTGCTGGCGCTAAATATTCCAGCGCATGACGCTCAGAATCATGTCGAGTAATTCCGCCATCAACTAAATCAACGGGAGCATCAACATAAGCCCGCAGCACTGATCTTGCTTTTTCGTGTTCAGTTGGATGAACTACTAAGACATACCGATAAAAGAGTTTAGTGTCGATCAACCACTTAAAACTCCAGGTAAGCAGTTCTTGCCCACCCAGCGGCAGCCAGACTTTATTTATGCCAGCGCCAATTCGATTTCCAGCACCAGCAGCCAGAATTACCGCGATTCGTTTTGGTGAATTACTCACCTTACAAACCTAGCGCATCCTGTTCCTGGCGCAGTTTGTAGATGGTCTGCGTGGTGTCTAATTCAACGTCATCGTAAGTGACGTAGGCACCAACTGGAATTTCCCGCTTAGCCACCGCACCTTGCAGCAGACCAATTGGAACTAAGTTGTCGCGCAGCGCATCTTCAACTCGGTCGGTAACACCTCGAGCGGAGAAGCCACCAATACCATCGAATTTCTCTCCGGCCTGATGCACTTTCTTAGTTGCAGCAATAACTTCAGTCATTCGCTGTCCACTAACTAATGATGTTCTACCGTCAACAAAAATCTTGGCTAAAGTTATTGGAGCTTCAACACTTGCTAAATGATGCGGGCGATACAAGGTGAAGTAAGGACCTTTACCCATCGAAAGGTATGTCATCTCTTCAGCTACATATGGTGAGTCGGTTCGAACTACAACAAAGACGCCAGGTGCGACATCGCCAGTGCAATACTCAACCACGCCAGACTCATCAAGCACACCACCGTCTGCTTTAAGTGCGAAGACATCTTGCAGAGTTTTTACCGTTGCAGCTGGACCAATCATTCCGCGCTGGGTCAACTTTAATCCGGTGGCATTCGCTAAGGCAGCCATTTCGATCATTGTCTTTGAACCATCAGTGAAGCTAGCTAACATCTTTGGATTCATATGCTTTGCTTTTGCTCGATCTGCAACGGTGTCTGGATTCGATAGCGGCTCAAACGGATTGTTCTTTCCTTTTCCAGCACAAACCACTTCAAACGAAAGATCAAGAGCAAAATCGACTAACTCTTTAGCCTCAACTGGTTCATCGCCATGACAAACTGAATAAATTACGCCATTGTCTTCTGCAGTCTTGCGAAGAATTGGACCGATAGTGACATCGCATTCGACATTTAGCACAGCCACATGTTTCTTGTTAATTAGTGCGTTGTAGGCAACTCTGGCGCCGATCTCTGGTACACCAGTTGCTTCAACTACAACATCGACATTTAGCTGGGTCACGATTTCAGCATCAGCTGTACCGGCTGGCTTTCCTCTTTCAATTGCGCGATTCAATTCAGCAATATCAGATGAAATAACTGCTTCACCTAAACCCAGATCGTGATATGCCTGTTGAATTCGGGCTGGATCAATATCTGCAATAACCGCAACCGCTAATCCCATGCGATGGGACTGCGACGCAAAGCCTCGTCCCATCTGGCCAGCACCAACAAGTGCAATTCGAAAATCTCTACCTTGTGCCTGAGCTAACTTCTTCAGTTCGGCGCGGTATTGCATCGCTTAGTTCCTTTTAATAGTTAATTTAGAGCCAACCGCAACATTTGGTAGCGCAGTTTGCGCAATACAAACATCACCTGGTAGCTCAGCTTCAGTGCGACCATTTGCTTTGAGATTTAAATGCCCTAGGTTCATCAAGTTCTCACTTGCCACCGGACCTACTGCCAATACCTCAAATTCATAGTCGTCAATTAGTACCAGATCGCCTGCCATTAATTCGCCGCTAGCATGCTCAACTTTGTGCAAAACACAAAAGCTGTGCAGTTCCTCTGGCGCATTTTCGCCAAAAAACACCAGCATGCCTTCGGCAACAAAGCTAGGTACTAATTCACCGATAGACGTAACGGTAGTTTGATAAAGCAGTTCGCTCATTATTAGTCGACCGGCGTCACATTCTCTGGCTTAACCCCAGAAACAAATAGTTCTTCGGTAATGAACATCGCTAACGGGCCAGCAGGTGAAGTTGCGTGAATATCAACTGTTAAAACTTTTTTCATTGGGTACACGCCAACTCGAGCAGTGCCACCACAGTCAATTACAGCTACGGCAATCTTTTCAAACGGTGCGCTGCTCTTGAAGCCATCAAATGCTTCACCCCCAGTTAGATCAGCAATGTGCTGAGCTAATGGATGAATGCCGCCACCAGTTACACAATAAATAAGTGGTCGATCTGCAGTTGGTTTTACAACCAAGGGTCCACCCCAGCCGCCTTTACCTTTTTCAATTTTTACTGCCTTGTACTCAGCCATCTCTAGTCCTTTCTCTGGAACTTAGGGGGTAACTCTAGATATAAAAGAGAGGATGAGCGAAATGAATTCGCCCATCCTCTCTGTGAATAAACTAGTTCGAGCTGTATAGGCCGAAGCTAGCAAAGTACGCAATCACTACAGATAGTGGACCGGTGATCAAGCGCGAGAATAGAACTGCAGGAACACCAACTTCCACGGTCTCTGGCTCTGCTTCACCAAGGGCAAGACCTACTGGAATGAAGTCGCAACCTACCTGTGGGTTGATTGCGAATAGAGCTGGTAGTGAGTACTGCGCTGGGATATTGCCGCGACCGATTTCAACACCTAGCAAGGTACCGACGATCTGCGCAATAACAGCGCCTGGGCCCAACAGTGGGCTAAGAATTGGAATCGCACAAACAACAGAAACAATCAACAAGCCAACTAGGCTTGAAGCAAGTCCCTTAATTCCGTTTGCAATCCAGTCACCAATACCGGTGGTTAGCACCAAGCCGATAATGAACGAGATAAATGCCATGAACGGGATGATGTTGCGGATTGTGGTATCAACAGTCTCGCGACCTGCTTGATACAAAGTTCCAACAACGCCACCAACGCTACGGCCAACTTTTACTAGCAGTGCATTAATTCCGTTCATTAGGCTGCCGCTCCTCTACGTGCCATCATTCGAGCAGTAATGAACTCAGTCACAATGCCGCGAATGAAGATAACTACAAGTCCAACTAATAGGTAGCGAAGTGCCAAGTCACCAAGGCCAAAGCCGAGAGTCTGGATGCCAGCTGCAATACCTAGGTAAACGAAAAGTTCACCTGGGTTAGCGTGCGGGAAGATACCGGTAATTGGGTGTACATAAGACACAGCTGAGTCATAGAACGCTGGCTTATATTTTTCTGGCAAGAAGCGTCCCATGGTGTATGCCATTGGGTTGGTCAGGAAGAACACTGCCAAGAACGGCAAAACCATGTAACGAACTGGGTACCACTGGATGCCAGGCTGTGATGCCTTAACACCAAGGGTTTCAATTTTTTCTGGTCCAATAAGTCGAACCAAAGCATTTACGGCTGTGAGCAAAACAATAAGCGTTGGAAGAATTCCGCCCATCAAGCTGAGCAGAACAGCACCGCCCTCTTGGAAGATCGAAATAAAGTATTCCGCTCCATCGGCGAATGCGCCCCAAACGCCAGTTGGATCTCCAACTGTTGTTTCAAGCCCAATCATTAGTTTCATCCACCCTCCTCAGGGTGTCAGGTGGTCTGGTCTGACCACGTTCACCT
>JBIJDU010000027.1:0-14707 GCA_044343935.1 Candidatus Nanopelagicales bacterium
CACATTGTGATCGAAAGCCAATTCCGATGCACTCCAGTAGTAGACCGTTTTTGGTCTTCCATTTGATTCATAACTGATTGGTTTAAGTGCTGTCTCTAGTTTAACTAAGTAACCAGTTTCTTCTAAAGTTTCACGCACTGCAGCAATTGCCGCCAGTTCAGCTGGCTCTAATTTTCCTTTGGGCAATGACCAGTCATTTCGGTAATCCCGCCGGATGATTAGAACTTTAGGTTCATTTCCTGCTCGGATCAGCACCACACCGGCAGCTTCAATCACTTTCCACCTCGCAGGTGATAGCGATTAATTAATTCTTCTTGGTAATCAATATGAGAATCATCCTTTAGGTAGTTCCAATTGCCGTCAGCATCCAATTGCCATGATGCCGTAGTTGGGGAGAGTGCTAGGTCTAGCAACTCTTTTAGTCTGATTCGATGCGCCAGCGAAGGAACTTTAAGTAGCACTTCAACTCGACGATCTAAGTTACGATTCATAATGTCGGCGCTGCCAATCAAAATCTCTGGGTCGCCAGCATTAGTAAACTCGTAGATCCGCGAATGCTCTAAAAATCTTCCCAAAATGCTTTTAACAGTTATGTTCTCGCTTAAACCAGGGACGCCTGGTCTGAGGGTACACATTCCGCGCACAAGTAATTCAATTTTCACACCTGCTTGCGATGCTTGATAAAGCAAATCCGTCATCCGCTCATCCACAATCGCATTGCACTTGATTCGAATTCCAGCAGGTTTTCCGGCAAGTTGATTGTGTATTTCTCGTTTAATTAGATCTGCTAGTGCAGTTCGCAATGAAGTTGGAGCAGCATAAAACGATTCAAATGAGGTTGAGTTTGCAAATCCTGATAACTGGTTAAATAGCGTCGCAACATCATCTGCAATGGTTGGGTTAGCGGTAATTAGGCCAATATCTTCGTAATAACGAGCGGTACGCGGGTGGTAATTACCAGTGCCTAGATGGACATATCGGTGGATGCCATCTTCCTCTTTGCGCACAACTAACGTTAGTTTGCAATGAGTCTTAAGTCCGACCTGACCATAAACCACATGCACACCAGCGCGCTCCATTCGGCGAGCCCATTGAATGTTATTTTCTTCGTCAAACCGAGCCTTAATCTCAACCACTGCTAATACCTGCTTGCCCGCGGCAGCTGCGTCAATTAGTGCTTCCACAATGGCAGAGTCACCACTGGTTCGATACAGCGCCTGTTTTATAGCCAACACCTTGGGATCTTCGGCAGCTTGTTCAATAAACCGAGTGACTGAAGTGGCAAATGAGTCATAAGGATGGTGTAACAACGCATCATGAGTTTTAACGGCCTCAAAAATATCCACCGCGCTGGCAGTTTCTATTGCGGCTAACTCTGGACTGGTGCGAGGTTGGAACGCTGGATCTTTAAGTTCATCTCGATTTAAATCAGCAATTAGAGACAAGCCGCGCAGGTCTAGCGGAGCGGGCAACCGAACAATCTCAGATTCGGAGATTTCTAACTCTTCAACTAACAAATCCAAAATATGCTGATCAATATTTTCTTGCACCTCAAGCCGAACCGCGTAGCCAAATCGGCGTCGAGATAACTCTTTTTCCATCGCATCTAGCAGATTCTCGGCATCATCTTCCTCAACTTCAACATCTTCATTTCTGGTGACGCGGAACATGTGATGCTGCACAATTTCCATACCAGGGAAGAGCTCAGGCAAATTTGCTGCCATCACTTCTTCCAGCGGAACAAATCGCTGCGGGCTAACTTGAATAAATCGGTCCAATAGTGGCGGAACTTTGACCCTAGCAAACATTTCTTGACCAGTTTGCGGATTGCGAACCATCACCGCAAGATTTAACGAAAGGCCAGAGATGTAGGGGAAGGGGTGGGCGGGATCCACTGCCAGCGGAGTTAGCACTGGGAAAACTTCACGATCAAAGAACTCAACTAATTGCGCGTGCTCTGCGTCAGTTAATTCACCCCAATGCAGCAGATGAATGTCAGCTTCAGCTAGCAGTGGCAGCAGCTGAGTTTGAAACAATCGAGATTGCTCTTGCATCAAATCCCAACTACATGACAACGTTTCGGCCAAAATTTCTCTAGGCAATCTGCCAGTTGGTGATTTAACGGCGATACCAGCAGTTACACGTCGCTTTAGGCCAGCTACGCGGACCATGAAAAATTCATCTAGGTTTGCCGAGACGATGCTACAGAAGCGCACTCGCTCTAATAGTGGCCGATGTGGTTGCGCAGCCATACCAAGCACCCGGGCGTTAAATGCCAACCAAGATATTTCGCGATCAAAGAAGCGCTGCGGTAGTGGGAAGGCTTCGGTGAGTCCGCTGCTGGGGTGTTCTGAGCCGCGATCTGGCAGTTCCATAACTCCCAGCATGCCACACTGTATTTATTGCTGTCAGTTGGTTCTGGAAAAAGCGAAAACCCCCGCCCGAAGGCGAGGGTTTTCATAGGCTTTGGAGAAATTAAGCCTTCTTAGCAGCCTTCTTACGGCGCTTTGGTGCAGCCTTCTTAGCAGCAGCCTTCTTGCGGCGCTTTGGTGCAGCCTTCTTGGCAGCAGCCTTCTTGCGGCGCTTTGGTGCAGCCTTCTTAGCAGCAGCCTTCTTGCGGCGCTTTGGTGCAGCCTTCTTGGCAGCAGCCTTCTTGCGGCGCTTTGGTGCAGCCTTCTTTGGTGCAGCCTTCTTGGCAGCAGCCTTCTTGCGGCGCTTTGGCGCAGCTTTCTTAGCAGCCTTTTTTACGGCCACGTTACCTCCCTGGTTAAGTGCGTCAAATCCGGACCATGACGCGCTGGGATAAGTTTCCCTTATCACACCTAACTAAATCCATTAAGTAGCAGGCAAAAAATGCGGCGTGTCGCGGTTTTTTTGCAAAAAAATGCAAATTTTTTGATTTTTTTAACATTTCAATACATTAGAAACAAAAAATGTCTACCAATTTTGAAATCAATAACTGTGTTTCGTTTCGGGATAATTTTTGGTTTTAACTTCGGTTGCGAAACGATCAATGGCGATTTTCATCTCATCACGGAGGTTGAAATATCGCTTGACGAACTTGGGCGCAGGATCTGGGGTAAGTCCCATTAGGTCTTGCCACACCAAGACCTGCGCATCAACATCGGCCCCCGCCCCAATTCCAACGGTCGGAATTCTTAACCTTGCGGAAACTTCTTTTGCTAACTGAGCTGGGATTACTTCCAACACGATCGCAAATGCGCCGGCTGCCTGTAGTGCCAAGGCGTCTTCAATTAGCTTTTCGGCATCATCGCCCTTGCCTTGAACTTTGTAACCACCAAATACGTTTACGGATTGTGGCGTCAGACCAAGATGACCCATAACCGGAATGCCAGCTTCCACTAGCGCTGTTACCTGTGGCGCAATTCGCGCACCGCCTTCTAATTTAACGGCAGTTGCACCACCCTCTTTGATCATCCGAGTGGCATTAGTAAGGGCATCAGCAATGCCGGCCTGATAGCTACCAAATGGCAGATCAGCAACGACTAGCGCTCGCTTTGCGCTGCGGGTGACTGCCTTTACCATCACTAACAATTCATCTACCGTAATTGGCACGGTTGAGTCATAGCCCAACATCACCATAGCGGCGGAATCACCCACCAACAGCACCGGAATTCCTGAATCATCAAACAACTTCGCGGTCAATGCGTCATAGCACGTAAGCATCGGCCAGATATCACCTTGCTGTTTTGCTTTTTGCAAATCTAAGACTGTAATGCGAGATTGGCTGCCGCCATAAAGTGTGGACACAGCGTCCATTTATCCTCCAACGAATCGAAGCTCAAGGTTGAGTCTCCGCCCTGTGGCAATTATGCCTTAATTCAATATTTCGAGAAATGGGCCTAACCAGCAGTATGCTCAATCCCTAATTAGTTAAGGAAGTTATGTCGCATTCCGCTGATCTCACCCTCGCTCCTAATCCAAAACGTTGGGCAATTTTGGCTGTTTTGGTTACTTCGTTAGTTGTAGTTATTTTAGATAACACCGTACTTAATGTGGCGCTCAAGACAATTCAGTTGGCGTTGGGGGCATCGCAGTCCCAATTGATCTGGGCCATAAACTCATATGTTTTAGTTTTTGCTGCCCTGCTATTTACCTGGGGCGTATTGGGCGATCGATATGGCCGGAAGAAAATTTTGATGATTGGGTTAATTCTCTTTGGTATAGCTTCAGCAATTTCAGCATTTTCAACTACGCCAGAAATGCTGATTTTTACCCGAGGGTTGATGGGCATTGGAGCAGCATCTGTTTTACCGGTGACGCTAGCAATTATCACGGTGGTCTTTCCACCGCATGAGCGCGGCAAAGCAATTGGTTTTTGGGCTGCAGCAGTTGGTGCATCGGTTGCGCTTGGTCCAATAGTTGCAGGTTTGCTATTGGAGCGGTTTTGGTGGGGTTCAGTATTTTTGATTAACGTGCCAGTTGTCATTATTGGGGTAGCGGGAATCTTGTGGCTAGTGCCAGAGAGTAAAAACCCAAGTCCGGGCAAATTAGATCCAATTGGGGCGCTGCTCTCGATCGTTGGCTTAATTGCGCTGGTTTACGGCATCGTGCATGCTGGTGATACCGGTGAATGGTTATCGCTGGAAAGCTTGGGAACCATCATTGCTGGTGCCGCAATTTTGGTGCTGTTCATTTGGTTAGAGCATCGCAGCGATCACGCCACCCTTGATTTAGCGTTGTTCAAAATAAAATCATTTGCGGTGCCGCTGCTGGCTACCACCTTAACTTTCGCTGCGATGAGCGGAAGCCTGCTATTCCTTGCCTTTTATCAACAAGTAGTGCGGGGATTAACTCCACTACAGGCAGGTGTGCAAACTCTGCCAGTTGCAGTAGGTCAGCTGCTTGCGGCACCAAACTCGGCAAGGCTGGTTGCAAAATTTGGGTTTCGCAAAGTCGTAATTTCGGGTTTAACCATTACCACAATTGCGTTTGTGCTATTCACGCTACTAACGCAAGACACTGCAACTTGGCAGATGTTATTAATTTTCTTTGTGCTGGGTTATGGTCTAGGAAACACCATTGCGCCATCTACCGCACAGATGACTATGGCAATTCCGGCAGCGAGAGCTGGCGCTGGTTCAGCAGTTCAAAATACGGTTCGTCAAGTTGGCGCAGCTTTAGGAGTCGCGGCCATCTCAACTGTGGTGGCAACCATATATTCCGATCAAATGACCTCTGCGCTAGGTGATAGGGGAATTTCATTGCCGAGCGCAGCTCAAGCTGAAATCACCGACTCGGTTGGCGCTGCAGTTGGCGTTACTTCCGCACTCACCCAATCTGGGGAGTTAACAACTGGTGTTGCAACTCAGATCCAGCAGTTGGCAATTGATTCTTATATGACTAGTTTCCACACTGCTGTCTTAATTGGGGCAGCCGTGGTGTTAATTGCGCTTATTGTGATGGCTTGGCAGATGCCGAAAGTTTCGCACACCGCACCGTGGCAACAAGCTACTCCTGAATCCAGCGATTAGTAATTGGTAACCTGCGATCACGACCAAATGCGCGCACGCTGATTTTGGTGCCTGGTGGATATTGGCGGCGTTTGTACTCTGCCGCATCCACCAACCTAATTACGCGCTTTACCAACTGCGGATCAAATTGATTAAGTGCTAGTTGATCGGCTTCGACGTAGCTTTCCAATATCTGATCGAGTACTAAATAGTCAGGTAGCGAATCTGAATCTTTTTGATCGGGCCGCAGCTCAGCTGAAGGCTCTTTGTTGATGCTGCTTTCTGGGATAGGTTGCTGTGCGCCAGTCGCAGTTGCACTTTGATTGCGCCATTTTGCTAATTCCCATACTAAAGTTTTTGATACATCTTTAATTGGGGCAAATCCGCCTACCGCATCACCGTAAATAGTTGAATAACCAACAGCAAGTTCAGATTTGTTTCCAGTGGCTAGCACTAAATGCCCCTCTTGATTGCTGATCCCCATCAAAATGGCACCGCGAACTCTGGCTTGCAGATTTTCTTCGGCAAGTCCGTTGAATTTCAGTTGAGTTAAATAGGCATCAACCACATCTTGAATTGGCTCTATTCGAAATCCAATACCAGTTCGGTTGGCCAATTCAGTTGCATCGGCAAGTGAGTGTGCTGAGGAATATTTGCTTGGCAGCGCAACCGCATTAACTCGATTGGCACCAAGCGCATCAACTGCGAGTGCAGCAACTACCGCTGAATCTATGCCGCCAGAAAGTCCAAGCACGACAGATTTGAATTTGTTTTTCTCAATGTAGGAACGCAGCCCAACCACTAGCGCTTGCCATACTTCAGCTAGCGAATCTGGTGCAGCAGCGATTTGGTTTGTATTGTTTCGTTCAAAATTGGCTGTGCTGACAACCACAGATCTAGTTGCGGTTGCAGTAGGTAACTCAAGATCAGTTAAGAGCAACTCTGATTCAAATGATTTTGCTCTCGAGATTAAGTTGCCAGCATTATCAACCACAAATGATGCGCCATCAAAAACCAGCTCATCTTGACCGCCAACTAAATTCACGTAAGCGACAGTGGCGTTTAACTCGTGCGCTCGTTTGGTTACTAGTTCAAGTCGAGTATCAATTTTGCTTTGTTCGTATGGGGAGCCATTTAGCACCACCATTAAGCCAACATTATTCTCGATTGCAGCACCTACTGGTCCACCGGTTTGCCAAATGTCTTCACATATCGCAATTGCAACATCAACATTAGCTACCCGAACCGTTACAGGTTCATCTCCAGGTGTGAAATAACGCTGCTCATCAAATACGCCATAATTAGGTAGGTGGTGCTTGAAATATTTAGTGACAATTTTTCCTTGATGCAGTAACGCCGCCGCATTTCGATCATGATCTAAATAGCCCACAATCACTGGCAGGTCACCACAATTTTGAGTGACTAAATCGGCTGCTAACTCAGCTAACGCGGTCAACGCTGCAGCTCGAAAACTTGGGCGCAAACTCAAATCTTCGATGGGATAACCAGTTAGCATCATCTCAGGGACAACCAATAAATCTGCTTGTTTTTCCCGAGCAGCTTGGGCGGCCTGCAGAATTAACACAGAATTAGCATGCAAATCCCCAACGGTGGGGTCTAACTGTGCCAATGCCAGCCTAAAATTGCCCATGAGGGTGAGCGTAATTGGTAGCGCTGCCCAGGAGATAGAGGGGCGCGGCAAATGAGAACTCTTGGCAAGGCAGACTTAAGCCATGGATAAGCAAACAGAGTATGTGCTGCGGGCAATTGAAGAACGCGATATCAGATTTGTGCGACTTTGGTTCACTGACGTACTGGGATTCTTAAAGTCTGTTGCCATCGCGCCAGCTGAACTAGAAAACGCATTCAGCGAGGGAATTGGCTTTGATGGCTCTGCAATTGAAGGCTTTACCAGAGTAACCGAATCTGACATGGTGGCTATGCCCGATCCCGCCACATTTCAGATGCTGCCGTGGCGCGGTGCACAGCAAGGTGTGGCACGTATGTTTTGCGATATTAAGTTGCCAGATGGCTCACCGTCTTACGCCGATACCAGGCAAGTGTTAAAGCGAGCGCTTGATAAAGCTGGAAAAATGGGATTTACGTTTTACACCCATCCCGAAATTGAATTCTTCTTATTTAAAGGCGAGCGTGAAGAAGGAAAACCGCCAACACCATCGGATAACGCTGGGTTTTTTGATCACACACCACAAGGTGCCGATAATGATTTCCGTCGTGCTGCAATTACCACACTGGAGCAGATGGGCATCTCAGTTGAATTCTCTCATCATGAGGGAGCACCAGGTCAGCAAGAAATTGATTTGCGCTACGCCGATGCCTTAACTACTGCTGACAACATTATGACTTTTAGACTGGTAATGAAAGAAGTGGCGCTGCAACAGGGTTTATATGCGTCATTTATGCCCAAGCCATTTAGGGAGCATCCTGGATCGGGCATGCACACCCACATGTCGTTATTTGAGGGTGATTCCAACGCATTTTATGAAGCTGGTGCTCGCTATCAACTTTCTAAAGTTGGCCGCAGTTTTATTGCGGGCATCTTGACGCATGCTCCCGAGATCACCGCTGTTACCAATCAATGGGTCAACTCTTATAAGCGATTATTCGGTGGCGGCGAAGCACCATCTCATGTTTGCTGGGGCCATAACAATCGCTCCGCTTTAGTTCGAGTGCCAATGTATAAACCCGACAAAGCACAATCGACCCGCATTGAGTACCGGGCATTTGATAGCGCAGTTAACCCTTATCTCGCTTTTGCCGTCACGCTTTCGGCCGGGCTAAAGGGCATTGAGCAGGGTTATGAGTTACCTGCGGAAGCGGAAGATGACGTTTGGTCGTTAACTGATGCGGAGCGCAGAGCTATGGGAATTGCCTCGCTTCCTGGTTCTCTCAGCGAAGCGCTTAATTTGATGGAAAAGAGTGAATTAGTAGCTGAAGCATTAGGTGAGCATGTATTTGATTTCTTCCTAAGGAATAAACGAGCTGAGTGGAATGACTATCGCCAGCAAGTTAGTGAATGGGAATACAAAAAATACCTGCTGCATTAGTAGGTCGCAGTGACCAGAGATGTGGGACTTGGCACAAAGTTAATTCAGGCTGGCGTTTTTGATATCGATGGCACAAAAGAAAAGTTGGAAAAGGCTAGCTTAACTCCAGCTCAACTAAATTTATTGCTTGAGATTTCCAGTTCGGCCGCTGACCCAGATACTGTGATTGCTAAACTAACGCATTATCCAAAAAGTCTTTCGTTGCCCAGAGATCATCTTAATCGATTAGCACTTGTCATTGGATCATCTTTGAAGCTTTCGGAGTGGATTGCAAATCGACCAGAATTAATTGACTCATTACTACATGAACGCCCTAATTCTCGGGATGAATTAGTGGCGAATTTTGTTTCGCAGGTTCAAGGCCTAACTGGCGAGCAAGCGCGCAAATCGCTAAAGCAGCGCTATCAGTCACAAGTTGTCTCAATTACCGCTCGCGATTTAGTGGGGGAGAATGACTTTGTTCAGGTCAGCGAAGAACTTAGTTGGCTGGCTGATGCGGTGCTATCGGCTGCGTTGGTCATGGCATCTAATGAGCTGCCAAAACTATCCGACCAAGTTTCGCTGGCAGTCATTGCGCTTGGAAAAACTGGCGGAAATGAACTTAATTACATCTCAGATGTTGATGTGATTTTTGTCGGTACCCCGAAAAATGGTGTGGCAGAAGATGTTGCGCTAACAGCTGGGGCAAAAATTGCTAGTTTGTTGATGTTGATTTGTAGCGAACCAACTGCAGATGGCGTGATCTGGCCGGTTGATGCCGCCCTTCGACCAGAGGGTAAAGCTGGTGCATTGGTTAGAACCATCTCTAGTTATCTAAGTTATTACGATCGATGGGCTGAAACTTGGGAATTTCAAGCATTGCTAAAGGCACGCTTTAGTGCGGGCGATCAAGCGTTGGCAGGCGAGTTCCTAACCAAAGTGACACCACTGGTTTGGGAAGCGGTCGCTAAACCAAATTTTGTAACCAATGCTAGAAAGATGCGAGTTCGAGTTGAAGAAAATATCGCCAGCAATGAGCAAGGCCGACAATTAAAACTTGGTCGTGGCGGTTTGCGTGACATTGAATTTACCGTGCAGTTGCTGCAGTTGGTGCATGCTCGGGCAGATGAGTCGCTTAGAACTGGAAATACTTTGGCTGGCTTAGCAGCATTGGCTCAAGGTGGCTATGTCGGCCGAAAAGACGCAGATGTAATGCGCAATCATTACATTTGGCTGCGAACGCTAGAACATAGATTGCAACTTAGAAAGTTACAACGAACTCACGTATTGCCAGGTTCAGAAGCGGAGTTACGCGCTGTTGGACGATCTCTTTCGCTGATGGCAGATCCCGCTACTGAATTGATCGCCGAATGGGAACGGGTTGCAAATCAGGTAAGGAATTTACACGAAAAACTGTTTTATCGACCCTTGCTGGATGCGGTTGCGATTTTGCCAAGCGAGTCAATTCGGCTAAGTGAAGCAGAAGCGGTAACTCGATTATCAGCATTGGGCTATCTCGACGCCAAATCTGCACTTCGGCATATTGATGCATTAACCAATGGCTCGCAGCGACGAGCTGCCATTCAGCGAACTTTGCTTCCAGTGATGTTGCATTGGTGGTCATCTGGGCCTAACCCAGATAGATCACTATTGGCATTTCGAAGACTTAGTGAAGCGCTAGGGGAATCACCATGGTTTTTAAGTTCGCTGCGTGACGATGCTCAAATTGCGGAACGAGTTGCTCGGGTAACGGGGGCAAGTGAATTTTTAGTTGACCTCCTGCTCCGGGCGCCAGAGACGTTAGTGATGCTTTCCAGTGATGAAGAACTGCAACCTAGACCCATAACCGAATTAGCGAGCGAAGCGAAATCAATTGCAGACCGCTATGCAATCGATGCGATCAGGGCGATTGGGGCATTGCGATCCCTAAGACGACGTGAACTGGTTCGAATTGCATCAGCAGTAGTGCTGGATTTGATAACAATTGATGAAGTCGGTATTGCAATTAGCAATATCAATATGGCAATTCTTGATGCTGCGTTAAGCGTAGTTGAGCAAGGTGTCGCCAACGAAACTGGTGGCGAGTTACCAACTAAGTTTGCAATTATTGCGATGGGGAGATTTGGTGGCGCTGAATTAGGTTTTGGTAGCGATTTAGATGTGCTCTTTGTTCATCAACCAAAGCCTGGGTTTGACGAAACTCAGGCCACCCCCATTGCGCTGAAAATTGCTGCTGAACTTAGATCATTGTTAATGGCGCCACATCCAGATCCGGCTATTGAACTTGATGCCGACCTTCGACCAGAAGGCAAAAAGGGTCCGTTAGTTAGAACGTTAGATAGTTACCAGGCCTACTATCAACGCTGGTCAATTACCTGGGAGAGCCAAGCTTTGTTGCGAGCAAGTTTTGCAGCTGGCGATAGGGAAGTTGCAGCAGAGTTTTTAAAGATCATAAACCCGCTGCGATGGCCGACGGCTGGATTTAGTGAGGAACAAGTTCGAGAAGTGCGATTGCTTAAAGCAAGAATGGAAGCAGAGCGGCTACCTAAAGGTGCAGACCCAACACTTCATCTAAAACTTGGTAAGGGTGGGTTAAGTGATGTCGAATGGGTCGCGCAACTTATCCAACTTCGGCATGCATCAAAATTTCCTGAACTTCAACAAACCAGCACGATCGGTACGCTCCAAGCAGCTGCAGCACTAGATCTGATCTCAAATAACGATGCGGAGACTTTGATTGAGGCGTGGCAGTTCAGCAGTCAAATTAGAAATGCATTCATTCTTAGTTTAGGCAAGAGTTCAGATTCCATTCCAACTGACCAGCAGGAATTGCGAGCGCTAGGTTTCTCAATGGGCTATCCAACTGAGAACGCTAACCAGCTAGTTGAAGAGTATTTGCGTAAAGCTAGACGAGCTCGAGAGGTTTTTGAGCGGCTGTTTTACGACTCTTAATCTGGAATTTGATCCAGTAGTTCTTGGGAGAGCGGAGTTTTAAGGGCCAAGATTGCCTTGAGTCGAATTGGAAGTGGAATTCGAGCAAAACCTGAGGTTTCAAGTGCACCTTGACCTTCACCACGAATTACGAATCGAGCAAATGGCAACGCACCGGCGTCATTGCCTGATTCACATGCCATCACATGCCCAACACCTACTGCGGGCCAGCCAGATTTGTAATTTGATGGATCAATCAGGGGATCTGACAAACTTTCATTTACTTTTCCACCATATCCAATTGAAGCAAACATTTGATTTGGATTAGTTCGGTCAATTTCAGCTGTCGCAATTCCGCGCATAGTATAAACCGGCTCTGGCACTAGAATATCGCCATCATTTACCACCATATTGGCAACATTTAAACCATTAATCACAGCTGTTCCGAGTGGAACAATGCCAAACGAGCCTTCAATATTGAACATCTCATATGCCAAGTCATTCAATGTATCGAAGTTCTGTTCACCACTAACCACATCAGTTGGTTCTAGTTTTGAGCCACCCACTTCATGCGCCCAGGTGGTCATAGCAAGAATTGCGGATGATTTTTGTGACGATCCCAACTTGATTACTGGAACTGAATCCAATCTAAAATCTGGATTTAGTTCTTGAATTATTGGATCATTCCAATTGGTAATGGTGCCATCGAGTAATCCGCCAATTGCGCGCGCATCTAAGGCCAGTCCCTCAAGGCCAACTACTTGCAGTGACAAAGTAGCCGGAATTCCATAAGCAGGTGCAATTAGAACTTCACTTGTGGGGCAGCGACGATTAAAAAGAGAAATCTCTGATGCCGTTGGAGTTTTATCGGTAATCATGACTTCAGCTGATTCATCACCTGGACTGAAAGTGCTGATGTGCTCTGGGCAGACAGCGGTCAAACTATCGGATATGAGGAAAAAGTTATCCGCTAAGTCAGCAGGGCCATCAACAATGGTATTTGCACTGACACAGTTAATTGTGGCCTCAGCTTGGCCGGCTAAAACTTCTGGGGGGAGAGGCGGGGTGCAAGCCGTTAATAGCCCTAATGCTATTCCGGCTGAAGCCAACTTTAAGTTCATCATTCCCCTTTATTGCCGTAATTCTAAACAGCGCGAGCAGCTTTTGGCCACTCGCGCTGTTTAGTTTGTTAATTACGGACGTGTTGCTTTTGCAATCTGACCTAATGCATATGTTTGCATTTTGCCTGATAGTGCGTTGTATTTCACTGCTGCGGCACGAGTTGGGCCGCAAGTGCGAAGTACATATTCGGCGAACTCAATTACGCCTCTTGCTGGTCGCTTCGGCATGATGTAGTAGGTGTAAACACCTAGCTGGTAAGCACCTCTAATCTTTGATACTTTGTATCGAGGTGTGACATAACCTTTTGATCCAGGTAGTGGCTGTGCCGCTAAGAACAAGTTAGTTGCTTGCAGTGTTGGTGCGATGAATTGGCCTACGCCGTTTTGCACTTTTGCCATAGGCATACCACCAGTTGATGCATCTGCGTAATCAACATAACCAATTGCATTCTGCGTATTTCTAACTGCTGTCATTACGCCTTGATTCTGAGGTGCACCGATGCTGCCAGCTGGCTGGAATGCGGTGTTGAAAACACCAACTTCTTTCCAATCGCTAGCATGCTGCGATAGGTACTGGGTAAATGCTTGGGTGGTACCTGATGAATCAGAACGGTAAACCACAACGATAGAAGCATTTGGCAATTTGGCGTTTCTATTATTCTGTCGAATCGTGCTGTCATTCCACTTTGTAACTTTGCCGCTGAAGATATCTGTGATGTTTTTCGCAGTTAAATTCAAGTTGCGAACGCCTGGCACATTGAATGGAATCGTTAATGGTGCGCCAGCGAATGGAATAAAGATGAAGTCGTTGGCTCGATTAACTTGAGTGCCAGACCAATAACCGTCACTCATAGCAAATGCAGTAGTGCCAGCAAGTAACTGGGATCGACCTGAACCTGAACCCACTGAGCCGTACTGAGCAACTGTGATTGCAGGCCTGGTTGCGTTGTACTGCGAAATACACTCGTCCATGAAGCCTTTTGCGAAACTAGCTCCGGCACCCTTGATCTCGGTGTTTGCAGAAGCGGCTGGGGTTAGTCCGCCGACCAATAGTGCTACTGCAGCCAGTGCACTTGTTAATTTAACTACACGACTCATGTACGCGTTCTCCTTTTTCATTTATCCCGGTTGGGAGATGCCCCAAAAGTACGGTTAGAAAGCAACTAAATGTTAATTACGCGAGGAACTAGAGTTGGCCGAAATGTGAACACTCGGTTAACTAAGTTGCCTTTAGCCGAATCTGCCATTTACGTAGTCTGAAGTGCGCTGATCTACCGGATTACCGAAAATCTCGGAGGTTGGACCATGCTCAACTGCATAGCCCGGATTGTTATCTTCAGACAAGAAAAATGCGGTGTAGTTGGCCACGCGCTGAGCCTGCTGCATATTGTGAGTCACGATAACTACAGTCATAAATTCACTTAACTCACGAATTGTTTGCTCCACTCTGAGAGTTGAGCCTGGGTCAAGGGCGGAGCAAGGCTCATCCATCAGTAGTACATGAGGATCAACGGCAAGGGAGCGAGCAATGCAAAGTCGCTGTTGCTGGCCACCAGACAAGGATCCACCGGTGTTGTCCAATCGATCTTTTACTTCATTCCACAAGCCAGCCTGCATCAGTGACTTTTCTACTAATTCTTCTTGGTTCGTATTGCTTAACTTAGCAAGCTTTAATCCAGATAGAACGTTTTCTTTGATAGTCATAGCAGGGAACGGATTTGGTTTTTGAAACACCATACCAATTCGCAATCTAACATCTACTGGATTAACGGTTGGATCATAGATATCTTTACCTTCAAAAATTACTTCACCAGCAAGAGCTGCGCTGGGAATCAATTCATGCATTCGATTCAAAGTTCGAATATATGTTGACTTGCCGCAGCCAGAGGGTCCAATAAGTGCCGTTACAGAATTTTTAGGGAAATTCAAATTCACATCAGCTAACACCATGCGTGGGCCAAACCAGACGTGAAGTCCTTTCGAGGCTAGCACGACATCATGATCAGGGACGCCTGCACCTTGGGTCTTTGGAGCCACAAATGACATAGCCTCAACTGTACTGGTCATTTCTTACCCTTTCTACGATCGCCACTTAGCACTCGGGCTAAGGTGAAAAAGATGATTACGAGCACCA
>JBIJDU010000028.1:0-14684 GCA_044343935.1 Candidatus Nanopelagicales bacterium
AGTGATACCACACCAATGTCAACTGTCTATATGGCAAAAAAGATTTATGAAAATGGCATTTTGCCTCCAGGAGTATTGAATGTGGTAACTGGTGATCGAAACACTGGTCGGATGGTGGTTGAACATGGTGCGCCGCAAATGGTGGCAATCACCGGTTCAGTACGAGCTGGTATGCAAGTCGCTGAAAGCGCATCGAAGCAACTCAAGCGGGTTCATCTCGAGCTTGGTGGAAAAGCACCGGTAATTGTGTTTGACGATGCCGATATTGAAGCGGCCGCAGAATGGATTGCAGTGGCTGGTTATTTCAATGCCGGCCAAGATTGCACAGCAGCAACCAGAGTTTTGTGCAGCGCAAAGGTTTATGACAAATTTGTTGGCGCCTTAGCAACAGCTGCTGCTGGCACTAAGACCTCATATGCTGGCGGTCCAACTGATCCAGATGCATTTGTGCCACCGGTTAACAACGTCAACCAACTTGAAAAAGTGCTGGGCTTCTTGGAGCGCACGCCAAAGCATGCCGAGGTGGTAGTTGGTGGCAAACGACAAGGCGATCATGGTTATTTTGTTGAGCCAACTGTGGTTGCTGGCTTAACCAATGAAGACGAAATGAGTCAGAATGAAATTTTTGGACCGGTAATTACGGTGCAGCGTTTCGACGACGAAGATGATGCGGTTCGATTTGCCAACTCAGTGCCATACGGCTTGGCGTCGTCAGTTTGGACTAATGACCTGGGCCGCGCGATGCGCGTGAGCCGCAATCTCGACTTTGGTGCGGTCTGGATCAACACTCATATTCCGATTGTGGCTGAGATGCCTCATGGTGGCTTTAAGCACTCTGGTTATGGCAAAGATCTATCCATGTACGGCTTTGATGATTACACTCGGGTAAAGCATGTCATGGTAAAGACCGCAAGGTAGCAATTTCGTAGTACGGTACCCCCACTAAATCACGGAAAGGTTGGACAAATGCCGAAATCACTATTCACCAACTCCTCTGCGGATCAAATCGCAAAGACAATTGCATCTCAGATGATGAATCGCAGACGATTGTTGCAAGTGTCTGGCCTTGCCGCGACCACCGCAGCCATTTCAGCTTGTGGTGTAGGTGGCAGTAACAATGATACTGCTCCAGTTGAAGTAGAGGACATGTCCGATACTGAGAAAGTTGTTGATTGGTCTAACTGGGTTGCCTACATTGACGTAGATGAGGAAGCTGGAACAAATCCGACGCTTGATGAGTTTGAAGCAGCAACGGGGATAAGTGTTAACTACATTGAAGATTACAACGATAATAATGAATTTTTTGCGAAAGTGCGTCCACTTTTGGAGAACGGACAGGCAATTGATCGCGATATCGTGACCCCAACCGATTGGATGGCAGGACAGTGGATTTCACTTGGATATGCTCAGGCGCTTAACTACGACAACATTCCCAATAAGGCCAATTTATATCCAGACCTATTGGACGTTTCATTTGACCCAGGTCGCGTCTACACCTTGCCCTGGCAGGGTGGTTACGGTGGTATGGGTTGGAATAGAGCAAAGGTAAAGGAATTAACTGGCAGTGATCAGTTAGTGAGTTTGGATGATCTATTTGCCCCAGCACTGAAGGGCAGAATTTCAGTGCTATCAGAGATGCGCGAGACCATTGGTTGCATCATGAGCCACCAGGGTGCAGATCCATCAAACTTCACCTCAGATCAGTTCTACAACGCAATTGATTATTTAGGTGAACAAATTTCATCGGGTCAGATTCGTCAGGTAACGGGAAATGATTATCTAGCAGCTCTAGAAAGTGGCGATATCATCGCAGCGATTGGATGGTCAGGCGACGTCGCCCAGTTAGGTGAAGATTTCCAATTCGCCATTCCAGCAGGTGGTGGCATTTTGTGGACAGATAACTTGGTTATTCCGGTTGGTGCTCGCCATAAGAAGAATGCCGAAACTCTGATCAATTACTACTACGAACCAGAGATTGCAGCCCGAGTGGCAGCTTACGTGCAATATATCACTCCAGTAAATGGTGCCCGTGAAGAAGTCGCCAAGATTGATGCGTCATTGGTTGAGAATCCATTGATCTTCCCAAGTGATGACGATCTAGCAAATGTCCGACCATTCATGTTGCTCGATGCTGATACGGAGAAGGAATATCAAGACGCCTTCCAATCTGTTATTGGAAACTAGTTCGCCACTGGCCGTAAAGGAGCGTGTGTGACCGCAGCAAAAACTGCGCGAGATATTCAAGACTTGCACTTAGAGAATCTCACTAAGTCATATTTTGAAAATGTTGCGGTTGACAATCTCTCACTTACTATCGAAGCTGGAAAATTCTTTGCCTTGCTGGGACCCTCTGGCTGTGGCAAAACCACGACATTGCGCATGGTGGCTGGACTAGAGGAACCTACGTCGGGAAAAATCAAGCTCGGCGAAAATGACATTACTGATCGGCGCCCGTACGAGCGTCAGATCAATACCGTGTTTCAGTCATATGCCCTGTTTCCACATATGGACATTTACGAAAATGTTGCATTTGGGTTGCGTCGCCGCAAAGACACAAACGATCTAGATACCCGCGTAAAAGACATGTTGAAGTTAGTTGAATTGGACGAACTTGCGCGCCGTAAACCAAATCAATTAAGTGGTGGCCAACAACAGCGCATTGCCCTTGCTAGAGCGATTATTAATTCACCTGATGTGCTGCTGTTGGATGAGCCGCTAGGAGCACTGGATCTTAAGTTGCGTCGACAAATGCAAATTGAGATAAAGCGGATTCAGCTTGAAACTGGCATCACTTTCGTCCATGTGACGCATGATCAAGAAGAAGCGATGACTATGGCTGACACTATTGCGGTTATGAATGCTGGTCGAATCGAGCAGATGGGTGCACCAACTGAGATTTATGAGCGGCCTCGTACCGCTTTTGTGGCAAACTTTTTGGGCCAATCCAATTTGTTTGAAGGTGTGATTCAAGGTCCTGCCGATAATGATTGCTTAGCTGTGAAAGTGGCAGATCAGATTTACCAAATTCCAAAATCTGCCACAAGTCAAACTTCTGGTCGAGTGGTTTTTGGGGTTCGGCCAGAAAAAATGACAACCGAAGATGTTAATAAGCGCCGAAATGAATACGACAACTTCATTGAGGGCGTGGTTTTGGATGCTTCGTTCACCGGCGTATCGGTGCAATATCTGGTTGAAACCCCGTGGGGACAAGAGTTAACCATCTTTGAGCGCAACGTAGATGTTAGAGAGCTGGGTAGGCGGGGTGAAAAAGTCGATGTCCTGTGGCGATCAAAGAATGTATTTGTCCTTGACCCAGGCAGTGACATCAATGACGGTTTGGAATATCTGGGCGAACCGGTAGTTGAATAATGCAACTAATTCCAACTTCCAGTAAAGCAGTATTCAAACAACCGTTACGAAACGGACGATCACTCACTCCATATATTTTGTTGATTCCAGGCCTGGCTTGGTTAGGTGTTTTTTTTGTTATTCCATTCTTTTCACTTCTAGTTACGAGTTTGATGCGACCAGCCGGTCCAAGCGTGCTAGATGGATATGTCAATGCTTTTGAAATTGCAAATTACATTGGAGCGCTAGAAGCATATTGGCCAGTTTTTGCAAAGTCGTTACTTTATGCCGCAAGTGCAACTCTGTTGGCATTAGTAATCGGCTATCCACTGGCATATCACATCGCGCTCAAGGGTGGTAGATGGCGCAATTTGATGTTGGTTTTAGTAATTGCACCTTTTTTTGCTGCATATTTAATTCGCACCTATGCTTGGAAAACCATTCTGGCTGATGATTCATTCGTAACTGTTGCCTTAAATGCACTAAATCTGCTGCCACAAGATCGAATTTTGAATACCCCACTTGCAGTTATTGCTGGCATTTCCTATAACTTCTTACCGTTTATGATTTTGCCACTCTATGCTGCAATTGAACGTATTGATCCAAGATTATTGGAAGCTTCCAAGGATCTATATGCGAACCCTGGTGAGACATTTAGAAAAGTAACGCTGCCGTTATCAATGCCAGGTGTGGTTTCAGGAACATTGTTGACGTTTATTCCCGCGATGGGCGACTTCATTAATGCATCGTTGCTGGGGTCAGCACGAGACCGAATGATAGGTAACGTAATTCAAAGTCAATTTGTCATAGTCCGTGACTATCCACTCGCATCAGCGCTTTCATTCATTTTAATGACAATTATCTTGGTAATTGTTTTCTTTTATATTAGACGGGCCGGCACGGAGGATTTGGTCTAATGCGAACCATGACTTCTTGGCTGGGCAAGCGAGCAACTGGACTTTACGCTTTGATTGCACTTTTCTACATGATGCTGCCAATTATGGTTGTCATCATGTTAAGTTTTAACAAGCCAGCTGGTAAACAAAATACTCAGTGGAATGAATTCTCGTTAGATGCTTGGACAAATATTTGCCGTGATCAAACCATTTGTAGTGCAGTTACAACTAGCATTCAAATTGCGTTACTAACTACGATCGTCGCGACGATTTTGGGCACCATGATTGCCTTTGCATTGGTTCGTCATCGATTTCGGGGCCGCACATCAACAAATTTGTTGATCTTTTTGCCAATGGCAACACCTGAAGTTGTAATGGGTACCAGCCTGCTAGCGCTCTTTCTCAACATTTCAGTTATCCCGCTGGGCTTCTGGACGCTGCTTATCGCACACATCATGTTCACTATCTCATTTGTGGTAGTGGCTGTGAAAGCCAGGTTAGCAACGCTGGATCCAAGGCTTGAGCAAGCAGCAATGGATTTGTATGCGGACGAGAAAACAACATTCCGATACATCACCTTCCCGCTAGCACTTCCTGGCATCGCCGCCGCCGCGTTATTAGCATTTTCCCTCTCGTTTGATGATTTCATTATTACTAACTTCAACTCTGGCACCACGGTGACTTTCCCGATGTACGTCTGGGGTGCAGCGCAGCGAGGTATTCCTCCGCAGGTAAACGTAATTGCCACAATTTTCTTTATGGGTGCGCTGCTATTGGTTGTTTTGGCACAGCTAATTTCGGCAAAGCGAGCAAAGCGCTAATGGGCAAACTTTTGTACGGGCCTGACTTTACGTTTTTGGGTGTTCCCAAATGTGATGCAATGGATCAAAACTCATACACGTCAGCCGAGGTAGTAATTCTTGGTGCGCCATTTGACGGGGGGACTTCATTTCGCAGTGGCGCAAAACTTGGACCGGCAGCAGTAAGGCAAGCTTGCTATTTAGAACACGATGGCAAACGACCATCACTAGCTCTTCGGGTAGATGGATTAACCGCATTGCAAGTTCACGATGCCGGCGATGTTGATATGCCCAGCGGAAACACTGAGATTGCTTGTGGCCGACTTGAAGAAGTGGTTGCAACAGTTGCCGCAACTGCTATTCCGCTGATTATTGGTGGCGATCACACGGTTACCTGGCCAAATGTCACCGGAATTGCTAAAGCAAAAGGCTGGGGCAATATTGCTGTGCTGCACTTTGATGCACATGCCGATACCGGAGAAATCACCGACGGTCCACTAATTGGTCATGGCCAACCAATGCGAAAATTAATTGAAAGCGGTGCAGTACGCGGCGATCGCTTCTATCAAATAGGGCTGCGTGGTTATTGGCCGGATGAGCCAACCTTGAAATGGATGGCAGATCAGGGAATGCGATCTTATGAAATGACCGAGATTACTCAGCGCGGTCTTCCTGCTTGCTTGACTGAGATTTTTGCCGATATTGCCACAGATTGTGATGGCGTTTTTCTTTCAGTAGATATTGATGTGGCTGACCCATCCGCCGCACCTGGTACTGGCACACCAGAGCCGGGAGGATTGACCGCAAGAGAATTACTTGATGCGGTTAGACGAATCTGTTTGGAAACTAAAGTGGTTGGCATGGACGTGGTAGAAGTTGCACCAGCCTATGACCATGCTGAGATAACTTCGCTCTTGGCAAATCGCGTTATCTTGGAAGCGCTTTCAGCATTGGCTCGACGAAAGACAGGCAAACTGGTAGATCCAACCCAGCCGCTACTGGCAGATCGTTAGCTCGCTGCGGCAAATGCAGCAGCTACTACATCTAATCCTTCGTTTAATAACTCAGTTGAGATAGTTAGCGGTGGCAAAAAGCGAATCACATTTCCATAAGTGCCAGCAGTTAGCACAATTACGCCATTTTGATGACAATATCTAGTTACCTTGCCAACTAATTCGGCATTTGGCGAACCATCAGGATTCACTAATTCAATTGCCATCATGGCACCCTTGCCTCGAATGTCACCAATGGCAGGGAATTTTTGCTGCAGTTGAGTTAATCGTGAACGGAAGATCGTCTCAATCTCATGTGCTCGAGTGATCAAATTATGCGATTGCATTTCGCTAATTGAACCTAGCGCCGCAGCGCACGCAATTGGATTGCCACCATAGGTGCCGCCTAGTCCACCAACATGAACACTGTCCATAATTTCAGCACGTCCGGTAACGCCAGCTAACGGTAATCCGCCGGCTAAACCTTTCGCGGTAGTGATTAAATCTGGAACCAGATTTTCATGTTCACTGGCAAACCAAGCGCCAGTTCGACAAAAGCCAGTTTGAATTTCATCAGCAATAAATACAATGCCATTAGCTTGGGCAAATTCAGAAATTGCAGTCAAGAATCCTGGGGCTGGCACAATAAAGCCGCCTTCGCCTTGGATTGGCTCAACAATAATTGCGGCGATCTGGGTTGCCCCAATTTCTTTATCCATTCGGCTAATTGCTTCTTTTGCAACAGCATCGCCAGTGCGTGAATCATGGAATGGGTACGACATTGGCATTCGATAAATCTCTGGTGCAAATGGTCCAAACGAATGCTTATAAGGCAGCGACTTAGCAGTAAGTGCCATGGTTAAGTTTGTTCGACCGTGATAGCCATGCTCAAATGCGACCACGGCTTGTCGCTTGGTATAGGCGCGGGCGATCTTGATCGCGTTTTCAACTGCTTCAGCGCCAGAGTTAAATAACGCACTTCGCTTTTCATGGTCGCCAGGAGTTAATTCGTTTAATTTTTCGCAAACTGCGACATAGCTTTCATATGGGGTGACCATAAAACAGGTGTGAGTAAACAGCTCTGCTTGTGCTTGCACATTTTTAACTACGGTCTCGGCACTATTACCAACGGAGGTAACTGCGATGCCACTTCCCAGATCGATAAAGGTGTTTCCGTCGATGTCGAGCAACACTGAACCGCCTGCTGCTTGGGTAAAGACCGGCATAGTGCCGCCCACTCCTGAACTAACCGCTTGTTTACGGCGCTTCATCATCTCGATGCTTTTTGGCCCAGGAATTTCGGTTACCAATTTGCGCTGCTGGGTTAGCGATGGTCCGCCAGTGCTCATCTGTCACTCCTTAGTAAATGCCCCCTAATGCTAGGGGAGGTGCGCTCGCCAAGCATCTGGATATGGCGGAGAATGGGACCAATAAAGGGGGAATGCCGGTTGTTTGGTTTCGGAGTACTGACATTTGTGATTGGTCTGCTGATTTCCGTAGCGCTGCACGAATTCGGCCATTTTTATCCAGCTCGTAAATTTGGTGTTCGAGTTTCGCAGTTCATGGTTGGGTTTGGCCCCACTTTATTTTCTCGCCAGCGTGGCGAGACGGAATATGGCATCAAGGCCATTCCGCTAGGTGGCTACGTTCGAATCATTGGCATGATTCCACCGCGACCGCAGATTCGACGCGGTCCATTTCGCAACATAATTAATCAGACTCGTGAAACGGCAATGGCAGAGTTAACCGATGCCGATAAGGGCAGAGAGTTCTACCAATTGCATCCAGCGAAGAAATTAATTGTGATGCTGGGCGGACCGCTAATGAATTTGGTAGTTGCAGTAGTCCTGCTCTTTATCGCATTGGTGTTAATTGGTACCCCACAACCAACCACCAAAGTCGATACTGTTATTAATTGCCTTCCAGCTGAACTCAATGCCGCAGGTGAATGCGCAACTGGCGCAAATACTTCGCCAGCAGCAAAAGCTGGGCTAGCATCTGGTGATCAAATTATTTCGGTCAATGGAAATCCCACTCCGAATTGGAATGTGCTAGTTGCGGCAATAGATGGCGCGGCAGGACAGCGAATTTCAATAGAGATAAATCGAGCCAACTCAACTTTATTTTTGACCACAACGGTTGCTGACATTTCAACCGAAGCTCAAGCCGATGGCTATCTGGGATTTACGCCAGCAGTTGAGTTGAATCGTCAATCTCCGGTAGCTGTCACTGAAGTTATTGGCCAAGTCGGATTAGCCACTCTTCAGTTGATTATGGATCTTCCGGCAAGGCTCAGCAATATTGTGGCAACAGCGGTGGGCGCAGAGCCGAGAGATTTAGACGGTCCAATTTCAATTGTTGGGGTGAGCGTGATTAGTGGCGATGTAGTAGCGCAGGAATCACCAGCACTTTGGCGGATTTTGGATTTTCTAATGCTGCTGGCAAGTGTTAATTTGGCACTCTTCTTCTTTAACCTTCTGCCGATTTTGCCATTGGACGGCGGACACGTGGCAGGTGCGCTATACGAATGGAGTAGAAGGAAGACCAAATCAAAACGAGCAACCGAAGCGGTCGATATCGCAAAGTTGATGCCGGCGGCCTATGTCTTTGCCATCCTCCTACTTAGCTTTTCACTGCTACTGATTTATGTTGATTTAGTAGCACCAATTCGATTGAACTGACGGTCTCAGATCGCAAAACCTGGCAACTGATTGGATACTTCTCCCATGAATATTGACTTAGGCATGCCCACCCCACCGCCAGTGCTCGCGCCTCGACGGCAGAGTCGACAGATCAAGTTAAATCATCACAGCAAGCCAGTTCTAGTTGGTGGCGGTGCGCCGATCAGTGTGCAGTCAATGTGCACCACGGTTACCGCAGATGTGAATTCAACGCTGCAGCAAATCGCTGAATTAACAGCATCTGGTTGTAATGTGGTTCGGGTAGCGGTGCCAAGTCAAGACGATGCTGATGCGCTGGCAGTTATTGCTCGCAAATCTTCTATTCCAGTTATTGCCGACATTCATTTCCAACCAAGATATGTTTTTGCCGCCATCGATGCCGGATGCGCTGGCGTTCGCGTTAATCCAGGAAATATCAAACAATTCGATGATCGCGTTAAGGAAATTGCGGATGCAGCTAATGCTGCCAAAGTTCCTATTCGAATCGGCGTTAACGCTGGATCACTTGATCCCAGGCTGTTGCAGAAATATGGAAAGGCAACACCGGAAGCGCTAGTTGAGTCAGCGCTCTGGGAAGCATCACTATTTGAAGAGCATGGTTTTGGTGACATCAAGATTTCGGTTAAACATCATGATCCGGTAGTGATGGTTAAAGCATATCGATTGCTCGCTGAACAATCTGATTACCCGTTGCACTTAGGTGTAACTGAAGCAGGGCCGGCATTTCAAGGAACTATCAAGTCTGCGGTGGCATTTGGTGCACTACTAAGTCAAGGAATTGGCGACACGATTCGAGTATCCCTATCGGCACCGCCAGTTGAAGAAGTAAAAGTTGGAAATCAAATTTTAGAATCACTAAATTTGAAACAACGTGGACTTGAAATTGTCTCTTGTCCTTCATGCGGTCGTGCCCAAGTAGATGTTTATACCTTGGCTAACGAAGTAACCGCAGGTCTAGAAGGAATGAAAGTTCCACTGCGCGTTGCCGTAATGGGCTGCGTGGTAAATGGCCCAGGCGAAGCACGTGAAGCTGATCTCGGTGTGGCATCTGGTAATGGTAAAGGTCAGATATTTGTTAAGGGTGAAGTAATTAAAACCGTTCCTGAGTCAGAGATCGTACAAACCTTGATTGAAGAGGCGAACAGATTGGCCGCTGAGATGGAAGCCTCGGGCGCAACTGGTGAGCCATCAGTATCGGTTTCCTAATTGATGATGCGGTCGTCTTATGTTCGACCACTTACGCCAGCTGATTTACCGACAGCTCAGCAGATAGCGCACCAAAATCCAATCGCTAATTGCTTGTTGATCTCAAAGCTCGCTGAATTTCAATCGCCTAATCCGTTACTTTTGCTAGTTAGTGATCGCAGTGGAAATCTCGGTTTGGCATATGTTGGCATAAACACCACCACTGCTAGCTGTAGTTATGAGATGTTGACCCATCTGGCTGATTACTTGGCGCAAACTCAGATACTTACCTCTAGCATTATTGGTAATCGCGAAGATGTATTTGGCTTGTGGGAGCAAGTCTCATCTTTTTTAGGTCCAGCTCGATTAATTAGAGCTGACCAGCCATTAATGTCATTGACGGAAAAACCAGATATCGAACCAAACCCCAATATTCGGTTAGCAGTACCAGCAGAATTGGAATTGGTGCTTCCAGCTGCCGCGATGATGTTTCGGGAAGAGGTCGGAATTGATCCACTACAGCCAGCAACAAGTGCGGTTTATCGAGCAAGAGTACTTGAGTTGCTGCAATTGGGACGAACTTACGTCCTGATTGAGGACAATAAAGTTGTTTTTAAAGCTGATGTCGGTGTTTTAACTGACGAAGTGCTGCAGATTCAAGGAGTCTGGGTAGCGCCGGAGCACCGTGGATATCGGATCTCTGGCCCAGCCTTGGCGGGCGCAATAACTCAGATGCAGCAGCAAACTCCGGTTATTTCACTCTATGTTAATGACTTTAACAACCGCGCTATCCGGCTATATCGTTCGCTAGGTTTCCAACAAATCGGCACGTTCGCGTCAGTAATGCTCTAACAGCGATTACTCTGTTAGCCTTAAAACGTTAAATAGGAAGGGCTGTCGTGCAATATCGATTCTCGGAGATGTTTTTGCGCACATTGCGGGAGAACCCAGCCGATGCCGAAGTTGCTAGCCATTCCTTGTTGATTCGAGCTGGCTATCTCCGCCGGGCAGCAGCTGGCGGTTACACCTGGCTGCCGTTGGGCTTAATGGTGCTAAATAAAGTGACTGCAGTAATCCGAGAAGAGATGAATCGAGCTGGTTTTCAGGAAGTGCATTTTCCAGCGCTGCTGCCGCGCGAACCTTATGAATTAACTAACCGATGGACGGAATATGGGCCAGCACTGTTCCGGTTGCAGGATCGGCGTGGTGCTGATTATTTGCTAGCGCCAACCCATGAAGAAATGTTTACGTTGTTAGTTAAAGATTTGTATTCCTCTTACAAGGATTTACCCGTTTCGCTTTATCAAATTCAAACCAAATATCGCGACGAAGCAAGACCCCGGGCTGGCTTGCTACGTGGCCGCGAATTCATAATGAAGGATAGCTATTCATTCGATGTGGATGATGCTGGTTTGAGTGCGTCATATGAAAAGCATCGAGTTGCGTATCAGAAAACCTTTGATCGACTCAGCATTCAATATGTAATTGTCTCAGCGCAATCTGGTGCAATGGGAGGCAGCGCATCTGAAGAGTTTCTAGCGCCAGCGGCTGCCGGCGAAGACACATTTGTTGTTACCTCAGCTGGTGCTGCCAATGTCGAAGCGATTCAAATTGCACCAGTATCTGCAATTGACTTTGCCACACTGCCACCAGCAATAGTTCGTGAAACCCCTAACACACCAACTATTCAGTCTCTGGTTGAGTTTAGTAATGGCAAACCTGAGTTAGTTGGTGCTAAGCCATGGACTGCAGCGGATACGTTAAAAAATGTGGTAGTTAAGTTAACCAATCAAGATGGTTCAACTTCAGCACTTGCCATTGGCGTCCCAGGCGATCGAGAAGTAGATATGCGCCGCCTTGAAGCGCAGGTTTATCCAGCAACGGTAACGCCATTTGACGATGAAGATTTTGCCAAATATCCAACTTTGGTAAAAGGATATATCGGACCAGAGCAGTTGGGAAAGAATGCGCCAGCCAAGATTGAATACCTAGTTGATCCACGAGTGGCAACTGGCACAAGTTGGATAACTGGTGCCAACGTTAATGGCAGCCACGTGTTTAACTTAGTTGCCGGCCGAGACTTTCAACCAGATGGAACTATTGATGTTGCTGAAGTTCGAGTTGGCGATGATTGTGTTGTGCCGGCTGGCAAAGTTACCCAGTTAGCCCGTGGCATAGAAGTTGGGCATATTTTTCAACTTGGTAAAAAATACGCTGAGGCGCTAGACCTAAAAGTTTTAAATGAAAATGGCGAACAAGTCACCGTCACTATGGGCTCGTATGGCATCGGCGTGACTCGCGCAGTTGCGGTGATTGCCGAGCAGCACCATGACGAAAAAGGATTGCGCTGGCCACGAGCAATTTCGCCAGTTGATGTGCATTTGGTTATTGCTGGTAAAGATGAAGCCCTCTTTTCTGGGGCAACCGAACTCGCAAACACCTTAAATACAAAGGGCTACTCGGTGCTCATTGATGATCGAGTTGGAGTATCGGTTGGCGTTAAGTTCAACGATGCTGAGCTGCTTGGAATTCCTACCATAATCGTGGTGGGCAAGAAGTATGTTGACGGCATGGTTGAACTTCGCGATCGCTTTGCCGACCAAGCAGTGGATGTTGCGCTCACTGAGGTTGTAGCCGCTGTTCAGAACTTGAAATGAAGACAGTAGGCTTAGCCAAAATTTAACAACATAACAGAATGCGGGGCGCCGGTATGAGTGACAAATACTTGGCTGTGGTGCAACAGCTAGTGGCACCGATTGCTGCCGCACTGACTTTAGACGTTGAAGATATTGAAATCAGAAAAACCGGAAATCGGCAATTAGTTCGTGTCATTTTAGATAAAGATGGCGGTATTGCAATGGATGAAGTTGCTGCTGCAACTCGAGCAATTTCAGATGCGCTTGATGAAGTAACCGAGCTGGCCGCGCCGTTCACGTTGGAAGTTACTTCCCCTGGTGTTGATCGACCACTTTCCTTGCCTCGACATTGGCGGCGAAATATCGGCAGGTTAGTGCGAATCGAATTGACTAACTCTGCCCCAGTGGAAGGCAGAATTATTGCGGCAACTGAGGCTGGGGTGACACTGCAAGTTAAGCAAGCTCAACGCGAATTTGCGTTCCCGCAAATTACTCGTGCAATAGTCCAAGTTGAATTTAATCGTCCATCGGAGGTGGCAGATGGACATTGATGTAGAAGCATTAAAAGCCGTTGTCTATGAAAAAGAGATGTCTTGGGAGATGTTGATGGCGGCGCTGGAAGAAGCGTTGCTGATGGCATATCAAAAAAGTACTGGTCGAGTGCAGAATTGCCGAGTTGAGATTGATCGCAAGACCGGCAAGGTTGTCGTTTTAGTTAAAGATCGTGACGAAGCGGGAAATTTACTGCCGGAACGCGATGACACCCCAGCAGGATTTGGTCGAATTGCAGCTGCTACGGCAAAGACAGTTTTATTTGAAAGATTACGCGATGCATCTGATATTCGGACGGTAGGTGATTTTGTTTCACGCGAGGGAGATATTGTCTCTGGCGTTATTCAACAGGGGATGGATCCAAAGTTAGTTTACGTAAACTTAGGAAGCGTTGAAGCGACTATTCCAATTCAAGAACAAGTGCCAACCGAAAAGTATGTCCATGGCAATCGAATTCGAGCTCTTGTGTTGCACGCTAAACGTGGTCCAAAAGGTCCGCAAGTGACGCTGTCGCGAACCCATCCACAATTAGTCACAAAACTTTTCGCTTTGGAAGTGCCAGAAGTGGCATCAGGCTTGGTTCAGATCATGGCTGTTGCCCGCGAACCTGGTCATCGCACCAAGATTGCAGTGCAAACCTCTGATCCAGACTTAAATCCAAAAGGCGCATGTATTGGACCATTTGGTCAGCGCGTTCGAAATGTGATGAGTGAATTAGCCGGCGAGAAAATAGACATTGTAGATTTTGATGAAAACCCAGCAGTGTTTATCGCTAGCGCACTTTCGCCATCTCGGGTAACAAAAGTTCAGGTGCTGGATTTAGCTAACCGAGTAGCTCGAGTTTGGGTGCCAGATTTTCAATTATCACTGGCAATTGGGCGAGAAGGGCAGAATGCCAGGTTAGCCGCACGCCTCACTGGCTGGCGCATTGATATTCGGCCAGATACCGATCCGGAACTGAATGACCAGCCGGGAGCCCCGGTAGCCCCAGCCAGCGAGTAGACTTCGGATGACTAGTGCTGCAGACTTGTCGGCGAGCCCAACGCGTACCTGTGTTGGTTGTCGAACCACAGCTCCGCAGCAACAGTTGCTACGAGTCGTGCTTAACGTTGATGCCGTAGTGCCAGATCAGCAACATCGACAACCAGGTCGGGGGGCATATCTGCACCGCAGCACAGCTTGCATTGATCGGGCGATTCAGCGACGAAGCCTCACCCGCGCATTGCATGCGCAATCGCAACTGAATTACGATCAATTGCTGGCGTTGGCTAGTAGCTTTACCAGTCCGCAGGCGTAAGCCATAACAATGGGAGAAGTGAACGGATGTTCACCAAATGAGCCGATGAGGTCTTCCAGCTAACCGCCCGTGTCTAACGCCCGGGCCAAACAAGGAGTGCTGTGTCCAAGGTTCGGGTTTACGAGCTAGCAAAAGAGCTCGGAGTCGAAAGTAAAGTTGTGCTTGCCAAGTTGCAAGAACTTGGTGAGTTTGTTCGTTCTGCCTCTTCTACGATTGAAGCGCCAGTCGCTCGTCGATTAGTAGAGGCAATGGGCGGCCCAGTTACCAAACCACCGGCAAAGAAGAAAGCCACTAAGG
>JBIJDU010000013.1:0-38673 GCA_044343935.1 Candidatus Nanopelagicales bacterium
CCTTTATTCAATCTGAAGATAAAGATGAGCTGCCCTTACTGCTTGAAGATTTGGCGAGGAAGCGGATTAATCCTGTGATAGATAAAAAATTCCCATTGGAATTTAGCGCTAAAGCTGTTGAGCACTTTGCATCCGGCAAAGCCAGCGGTCACATCATAGTTTCACCTTACCTCTAGTAAGTGACTGTTTACAGGTTCGAGTTTGCGCACTACCCTGTCGCTTTATGACCCGTTTACCCAAAAAACGGGGAATTACCCAGGTGGGAGAGGATAAATCCCGCATCCTCCGCCACTTTATCTTTAGCCAAGTCGGCTAATGCCACTACTGTGGCGCCGTGAGCATCGCGTTATATCGAACCTATCGACCAGCACAGCTAAGTGAAGTAATTGGGCAAGACCATGTTGTCACTGCCCTAACTCGAGCAATTGAAAATGATCGAATTCACCATGCCTACTTATTCACTGGCCCTCGTGGTTGCGGCAAAACTTCTACTGCTCGCATTTTGGCTCGCGCACTTAACTGTGTGCAGGGACCTACTGCAACACCCTGCGGGGTTTGTAATTCATGTATTGCGTTAGCACCAAATGGTGTTGGTAATTTAGATGTTGAAGAATTAGATGCGGCTAGTAATAGTGGTGTTGATGATGTACGAGCGCTGCGCGAAACTGCAGTATTTGCGCCAGCTGAATCTCGTTTTAGATTTATGATCATTGATGAAGCGCACCAGTTATCAACTAAAGCAATCGACGCGTTTTTGAAGATGGTAGAAGAGCCACCAGCACACTTAAAGTTTATTTTTGCAACTACCGAGCCAGACAAGATGCCCAGCACACTGCGCTCCCGCACTCATCAATTTAATTTTAGATTAGTTTCAACTAAAACAATTGCTAGCCACTTGGCTGAAATTTGTAAGCAAGAAAATATTAAGTTTGAACCTGCCGCAATTATGTTGCTAGCTGAAGCTGCCGCTGGATCAGTTCGAGATGGATTAAGTTTGTTAGGTCAAGCAATCGCTGGCGCTGGCAGTAATGGTCTAACTTCAGATGAAGTTGGGAATGTGCTTGGCCTCACTCCCCGACATTTAGTTAACGCTGCAGTTGATGCGGTCGTTGCTAACTCTGGTAATGAGTTATTCAAGGTAATTGATCATGTTATTGATGCTGGCTATGAACCACGTCGGTTTGCATCTGATTTATTGCAGCGAGTTAGAGATTTGTTATTAGTTGAAGTTGCAGCTGAAGCAGCAAAACCATTGTTAGCTGTTCCCGCCGAAGAGTTAGCTGCAATGGCAGGCCAAGCAAAACAAATTGGTGCGCCACGGCTTTCCCGCGCAGCCGATTTATTAACTAGTGGCATTGCACAACTGCGCGGTGCTACCGCACCGAGATTACAGTTAGAGCTGCTCGCTGCCAGATTGCTGCTTGCGGCATCTAGCGAAGGTGTTGCTGGACTAGAACATCGCGTTGCACTGCTGGAGAAAAATGGTGTCGCAGCACCTGCGCCTGCAGCACCTGCGCCCGCTGCCAGTGAAAACAAATCAACCCCACCACCAAAAATTTCCACTATTAAGTCCAGTGCTAAAACTGATACCAAGAAAATAACAGTTCCGGTAGCAACTAGACGATATGAAGCTAAACCCACCTTAGAGCCAATTGCAGATCTACCAATTGCCGAATTAGCAAAACTAAAAGCACTTTGGCCAGCAGTATTAGAAAACTTAAAACTAAATTCCAGAGTAGCTTGGACGACATTCTTAGATTCAGAAGTGTTATCTGTCGAAGATGGTGTGATTGCAATTGCCATTCCTGATTTAAAGGTACTGGAATTTGCACAAGGATCAGATCATGAAGCAAAACTTCGTCGTGCTATTAATGAAGTAACAAAGTCTGATGGCCAAATCGCACTACTGCCAGCCTCAAATCCGAGCTTAGGGCGAGATGCCAAACTGATTGAAGATGCCCGAATTGATGATGAAGTTATTGAAGAAGTCGACACTATGAAATTACTGCAATCGCAACTTGGGGCAAAACCAATTACGGACCGCGATGTATGAAGGCGTAATTGGCAACCTAATTGAAAAGTTAGGAAAAATGCCAGGCGTAGGTCCAAAGAGTGCACAACGTATTGCATTTTGGATTTTAGAAGCAGATCGCGATGATGTAACTGAGTTAGCAAATAGCATCATGGAAGCGAAAGCAAAGGTTAGATTTTGCAATACTTGCTTTAATGTCAGCGAAACCGATCAGTGTCGGATCTGTTTAGATCCGCGCCGCGATCAAACCATTATTTGCGTGGTGGAAGAAAGTAAAGATGTAATTGCAATTGAAAAGACTAGAGAATTTAAAGGTCGTTATCACGTGCTTGGTGGTGCGATCTCGCCAATTGATGGCATTGGACCTGATGAGTTGCGGATAAAAGAACTGCTTGGTCGATTAGCTGATGGCAGTGTGCAAGAAGTAATTGTGGCAACTGATCCGAATCTGGAAGGTGAAGCAACTGCTACCTATCTCACTCGGTTACTGGTACCGCTGGGATTAACGGTTTCCCGGCTTGCATCTGGCTTACCTGTTGGTGGCGACTTGGAATATGCTGATGAAGTAACACTGGGTCGCGCCTTTGAGGGCAGACGCCAAGTTCAATAAATTTGTTATTGGTTAGACTTACCCCTCTAATTAGATGAGGTAATTCGTGCCCCTGATCGTGCAGAAATATGGCGGGTCATCAGTTTCTGATGCCGACGCCATTAAGCGCGTGGCAAAACGAATAGTTGATACTCACAATGGTGGAACTCAAGTTGTGGTGGTGGTTTCTGCCATGGGTGACACCACCGATGAATTAATTGAGTTAGCAGAACAAGTAAGTCCTAATCCACCTGGGCGCGAACTTGATATGTTGCTAACTGCTGGCGAGCGAATCAGTATGGCGGTGCTAGCAATGGCAATTTCAGACCTTGGTGTTGAAGCTCGCTCTTACACCGGCAGCCAAGCTGGTGTGATCACTGATTCAGTGCACGGTAAAGCACGCATTATTGATGTCACCCCAGGAAGAATTAAACAAGCGCTAGATGACGGTGCAATTCCAATTGTTGCCGGCTTTCAAGGTGTTGCCCAAGACACCAAAGACATCACCACGCTGGGCCGTGGTGGTTCAGATACCACCGCAGTTGCACTTGCGGCAGCGTTGGATGCTGATGTTTGTGAAATTTACACTGATGTTGATGGCATCTTTAGTGCTGATCCAAGACGAGTGCCAAAAGCAGCCCATGTGCCATTTATTACGTATGAAGAAATGATGGAACTTGCTGCCATGGGCGCAAAAGTTCTACATCTTCGTTGTGTGGAATATGCCAGACGATTTGATTTACCAATTCATGTTCGATCATCTTTTTCTCATCGAGATGGAACTTGGGTTTTATCGCAAACTGCAATTAAGGAGCGAAACGTGGAACAACCAATCATTTCTGGTGTTGCGCACGATCTGTCCGAAGCAAAAATTACCGTTGTTGGTGTGCCAGATAAGCCTGGTAATGCCGCAACTATCTTTGAGGCAATAGCTAACGCTCATGTGAACATTGACATGATCGTACAGAACGTAACTACTGCTGCTTCTGCTGCAACTGACATTACTTTTACTTGTCCGAAAACAGATCGCGAACTTGCAGTTAAAACCTTGGAAAGCCTAAAGCCAACAATTAAGTTTGAGCGGGTTGAATTTGATGAAGATATTGCAAAGGTATCTTTAATTGGCGCTGGCATGCGATCACACCCTGGAGTTTCAGCATCATTTTTCCGAGCACTCGCAAGTGCTAACGTAAATATTGAAGCAATCTCTACTTCAGAGATTCGAATCTCAGTTGTGATTAGAGCTAGCGATACTGATAAAGCCGTGCAAGAAGTTCACACCGCGTTTGGCTTAGATGCTGATGGTGAAGCGGTTGTCTATGGCGGAACAGGACGATAATGACAAAGAAACCAACGTTGGCAGTAGTAGGCGCAACTGGTGCAGTTGGCACGGTAATGCTTGGCCTACTAACTGAGCGAGAAGATGTCTGGGGCGAAATTAGATTAATCGCATCAGCCCGTAGTGCTGGTAAGAAGTTAATGGTGCGCGGCGAGGAAGTAACTGTGCAGGCATTAGCACCTGAGGTATTTGATGGTGTTGATGTGGCAATGTTCGATGTGCCAGATGAAGTTTCGGCGCAGTGGGCACCAATTGCGGCATCCCGCGGTGCTATTGCAGTTGATAACTCAGGTGCGTTTCGGATGGATCCAGAAGTTCCGCTAGTTGTACCTGAAGTAAATGGCGAAAAGACTAAAGATCGACCAAAAGGAATTATTAGCAATCCAAACTGCACCACACTTTCCATGATCGTAGTTGTTGGCGCTTTACACCGTAAATATGGCGTTGCAGAACTAATTGTTTCTTCTTATCAAGCCGCCTCTGGCGCCGGTCAGGCAGGTATTGATACCTTGCAAGAACAGATCTCACTTGTTGCTGGTAAGAATTTAGGAAATGAACCAGGTGATTCTCGAAAAGTCATTAAGGACTTAGGACCATTTCCAGCACCATTAGCATTAAACGTAGTGCCATGGGCTGGTAGCTTAAAAGAAGATGGCTACACCTCAGAAGAGCTTAAAGTTAGAAATGAATCAAGGAAGATTCTAGGTATTGCTAATTTGCGAGTAACAGCAACTTGTGTTCGAGTGCCAGTTGTCACAACTCACTCATTAACTGTGGTGGCACGATTCAATAATCCAGTAGATGTTAATGAAGCACGCGAACTACTTCGCAACAGTGAAGGTATTGAAGTTGTTGATAATCCAGAAGCCAAAGAATTTCCAACACCTGCTGATGTAGTTGGGACTGATCCAACATGGGTGGGCCGAATTCGAGGCAGCATGGATGATCCAAACACATTAACTTTCTTTGTTTGCGGCGATAACTTGCGCAAAGGTGCCGCGCTTAACACCGCACAGATTGCCGAGTTAGTAGCTAAAGAATTTAATTAGTCTTTCCAGCTAAAAACTTTTGGGCAGTGGCAACTGCAGTTTCAGCATCAACCACAGTAATCACAAACGACCTGCCATTGTTTTTAATGATACGGATCGCAGGACCGCTTTTAATGATGTGGCCCCAACCAACTCGTGGGTTGTATCTAAAGCCATATCCCCAAATCCAACCTTTTACGTTATATAACTGCACATCTTTGATTTGATGCCAGCGCCATTTCCGCAGTGGTCGGCGATGTAGTCGTGGCTGCCAAGCTAAATAATCACCATCAATAACAACTCGATTTGCAGATAGCACCACTGTGAATGCCAATAATTGCGAAGCCAGAATCAAGACAATGCCAGCTGCAACAGCTTTTTGGTCAATTGAGTCAGAACCAATTCCAGCGGTTGCAATAAATATGGCACCGGCAACCAATGAGCCCAGGATTAACAAATTACCCAGTACGAATTGCAAATCAGACTGCATGCCACCTTCCCAACGTGAAACAGATGCTGGTCGTCTGACGATTCCGTGCTGAGCCATTTTTCTCCTTAATTCTGGTCGGGGTGACAGGAGTTGAACCTGCGACCTCGTCGTCCCGAACGACGCGCGCTACCAAGCTGCGCCACACCCCGAGAACTAGAAAAGTCTAGTCGGAAGTAATTCGATACTCCCTTAGTAATTACCTAACAAATACTGCAAAGCGCCTATCTAAACGGATTTACGCCGCGCACAAAGTAGTCTTGCCCCGTGCTTGATCCCAAATTGCTTCGCGACACCCCAGAAGTTGTTATCGCCTCACAGCGCGCTCGTGGCGCCGACGAGTCGCTGATTTCAGCTTGGCAAAGCGCTGATAGCAATTGGCGAAACTTAAACACCAAATACGACTCACTTCGCGCCGAACAGAAAAACTTAAGCAAATCAATTGGACCGCTGCAAGGAAAACTAAAAAGTGGCGATAGCTCAGTGCAGGGCGAGCTTGATGCCTTAATGCAAAATGCAACCGCAATGGCTGAGGAACTCAATGCCATTGCTGCCGCTCGAGATGCTGCTGAAGCTGAAACAGTTCGCATCATGTCCAGCCTGGCCAACATAGTCGATGAGGCAGCGCCAATTGGTGGTGAAGACGATTTCAAAATAATCGAGAATGTCGGTCAGCCACGTGACTTTAAGGCCGAAGGTTTTACCCCAAAAGACCATATTGAGTTAGGTGAAGTTCTTGGTGCGATTGATATCGAGCGCGGTGCCAAAGTTTCTGGTTCTAGGTTTTATTACTTAACTGGTGTTGGTGCACTTCTTGAGATGGCGCTGGTTCGAATGGCAATGGAATTTGCAACAAAAGCAGGCTTTACTGCGGTAATTCCGCCATCCCTAGTTCGACCACAAGCGATGGAAGGAACTGGCTTTTTGGGGCAGGCAGCAGTTGATGTTTATCACTTGCCTGCCGATGATTTGTATTTAGTTGGTACCAGCGAAGTTCCGCTTGCCGCTTATCACATGGATGAAATTTTAGATGGTAGAGATTTACCACTTCGTTATGCTGGATTTTCGCCTTGCTTTAGAAGAGAAGCTGGCTCACACGGTAAGGACACCAAAGGAATTATTCGAGTACATTGGTTCGATAAGGTCGAGTTGTTTTCTTTCTGCGATCCAAAAGATGCTGCTAGTGAACATGCAAAGTTTTTAGCATTCGAAAAAGAGTTTTTAACTGCATTAGAACTACCATTTAGAGTGCTAGATATCGCAACTGGCGATTTAGGCATGAGCGCAATTAGAAAATTTGATTGTGAAGCCTGGATTCCAACGCAAGACACTTATCGTGAAGTTACTTCAACCAGTAATTGCACTACGTTTCAATCTAGAAGATTACGAATTCGGTCAAAGGTTTCCGATTCTGCCGAATATGTTGCAACTTTAAATGGCACACTAATGGCGTCAACTAGAACTATTGTGGCAATTTTAGAAAATCATCAGCAAGTAGATGGCTCGGTAAAGATTCCTAAGGCACTCGTGCCTCATCTAGGCATGGAAGTGCTAACTCCTGTTGCTAAGCGAATATGACAATTAAATTATTTGCAACAGATTTGGATGGCACGCTACTGCGCCCTGATCACACTGTCAGTGATTTCACTAGAGAGACAATTCGAAGAGCAGTTGATGCCGGTATAAAAGTCGTATTTGCAACTGGTCGACCAACTAGATGGCTGCCGCCAGTTGTTGAAGAAACAATGCATTCGGATTTAATAATTGCTGCCAATGGCAGTTTAATTATTGATGCGGTTAGTCGAGATGTGGTTGATATTTGGGAAATTGAGAAAAATGTTGCCAAAGAGACTATTGAATTATTAAAGGCACGCGTGCCAGGTGCGCTATTTGCGTTTGAAGTATTGCTTAACGGTGAAGATAAATGGTCTCATTTAGAAGGATATCGGCGCGAGGAAGGTTTTGAAGAGCGACTGCGCGATCCAAAATCTTCAACTTATAAACCAATTGAAGATTGGTTAACACATCCAGAACCAATAGTGAAGATTTTATTGCGAGTGAAAAATCCACAATTGCATGTTGATGAGCAAATCTCTTTGATTGAAGATGAACTGAGCGATTTAGTTGAGGTAACCACAACTGGCAGTCATGATTTTCTAATTGAAATGTCGCCTCGTGGAATCAATAAAGGTTCTACCTTGGCAAAGTTAGCTGTATCAATGGGATTATCTGCCAGCGAAGTTGCCGCGGTGGGTGATATGCCAAATGATTTATCAATGTTGGAATGGGTTGGTAAATCAGCCACGATTGCCGGCGGGCATCCAGCTGCCGCTGCAATCGCCGATCACGTAATACCCGCACCAACACAGGATGGTGTTGCCTACTGGCTCAGCGAGATTCTGGCTGCTCAGGCAGAATAGGACTCTGAAAAGGAGTTCAAATGGGCCAAAAAGTCGCGATTATTGAAGGTATGACCTGTGGTCATTGTGAAAGTGCCGTTACTAAAAGTTTAACTGAGCTAAACCTGACAGACATTTCAGTTAGCTCTGCCGATGGCAAAGCAGTTTTTACCGGCGATGTAACTGAAACTGCGTTAGCAACCGCTATTGATGATGCTGGTTATAAATTAGTTTCACTCTCAAATGAGTAAGACTTTTGAGGTAGAGGTTGCTATTGGCGGGATGACCTGCACTGCCTGTGCTAATCGGGTGGAAAAGCAATTAAACAAGATTCCAGGTGTTAAAGCGTATGTTGATTTTGCCACTGAAACTGCACATGTAAATTCTGATCAAAAAATAGATATTGAGACAATTGCTGATGTAATTACAGAAACTGGATATGAAGCATTAATTAACACTGACTCGCAAACTGAGACGATAAAACTAAAAAACCGAGTGGTTATTTCGGCAATACTAAGTGCAGTGATTGCGGTGCTTTCCATGGCGCCTCGCACTCAGTTTGATTATTGGCAATGGTTAGTTTTTGCGCTTGCTACTCCAGTAGTTTTTTGGGGTGCGCTACCACTGCATAAAGCTGCTTATGCCAACTTAAAGCATCGAACTGCAACCATGGACTCACTTGTTTCACTAGGTGTTTTAGTTGCTTACCTTTGGAGTGCTTGGCAAGTTGTGATTGGTGGCGCAGGTAATGCCAGTTACCGAATGATGTTTGAGTTGTTTAGTTCTGGCCACAAGATGCCAGAGATTTATTTTGAAGTTGCCGCTGTAGTGCCAACTGTAGTTTTGTTTGGTCGCTGGCTTGAAGTAAAGGCGCGCAGAAGCGCAACTGACGCAGTTAAAGCATTACTAGCAACTGTTCCAGAAAGAACTTTAGTTAGAAGAGATGGAATTGAATTAGAGATTAAAACTAGTGAAGTTAAAGTTGGCGATTTAGTTTTAGTGCGATCTGGTGAGAGATTTTCGGTTGATGGTGTGGTGGTTGAAGGTATTGGATCGATAGATGCTGCCGCAATTACTGGCGAATCTTTACCGTTAGAAGTGACTGTTGGAGATCAAATCGCTGCTGGTTGCGTTAACTTGGCATCAGTGATTGTGATTCAAGCGAACTCAACTGGAGATTCCAGTCGCATTGCGCTAATTGCTCAATTAGTTAGAGAAGCAACCAGTCAGAAAACTAAAATTGCCCAACTGACCGATCGAATTTCTTCAGTTTTTGTGCCAAGCATCATATTGCTTGCAATTGGAACATTCCTAGCTTGGTATTTCATTACTGGTAACACCCAAGCTGCTATCACCGCAGCAGTTGCAGTGCTAGTAATCGCGTGTCCTTGTGCATTAGGTATTGCGGTGCCAATTAGTTTGGTTGTTGCTGCATCAGTTGGTGCCAAGGCTGGAGCTATTATTCGTAATCCAGATTCGCTAAATCAATTAGCAGATCTCTCTGCAGTAGTTCTGGACAAGACTGGCACCTTAACCAGCAATCAGATGGTGGTAACAGATGTAGTTGCAATTGGTATGAATAGTCCGCAAGAAGTATTAGCGGTTGCCGCTGCAGTTGAACGCGGCAGCACCCATCCCATTGCTCGCGCAATTGCAATGAGTGATGCCACCATGACAGCGAGTAATATCACTGAAGCGCCGGGTGTTGGTATTCGCGGCGTTGTGAAAGAAACTGAAGTTTTTGTCGGAAATCCAATTAAAGCCGAACTTGCGATGAGTGAAGATTTAATAACTGGATATGAGAAACTCAAAGCACAAGGCGTTGTAGTTGCCGTTAGTTGGGGTGGCTACTTAAATGGTTTTATTGTGATTGCTGATTCACTTAGACCAACTTCGATATCAGCAGTTGCTGAACTTAAAGACTTAAACCTAAAAACCATTCTGCTCTCTGGTGATAGTGAAACTGCGGTAACGGCGATAGCTAATTTGCTTGATTTAGATGATGCCCGCTGGGGGGTAAGTCCCGAACAGAAATTTGATGCGATTACTGAATTGCGCAAGAGTGAAGTTGTCGCAATGGTGGGTGATGGCATTAACGACACGGCAGCTCTTGCTAATGCCGATATTGGTATTGCGATGGGAACTGGCACGCATGCCGCTCAATCTGCTTCAGATTTAACCATCATTGGTGATGATCCAAAACTAATTCCATTCGCCATTCGATTAGCACACCGAACTAGAAGAACGATTCGACAGAATCTTTTTTGGGCATTTATCTATAACTTGGTTTTGATACCAGTTGCGGCAGCTGGATTTTTAAATCCAGTTTTAGCAGGTTCAGCCATGGCGTTTTCCAGCATCACCGTAGTAATTAACTCATTGCGGATGCGAAACTTCGCTTAGTAATCGCCCATTCGAATTTGATCTAACCAATTTTCAGCTTCGCGATGCTCCGAATCAGTTGTGCCTGGTTTTGTAATGGTTGCCACTTTGTCATGCCTTGGGTAACTGCCTAAGAATCTGACATCCGCACAAACTCGATGCAATCCCATTAACGCTTCACCAACTCGAGCTTCATTAACATGTCCAATCAAATCAACTGAGAAAACATAATCACCCATAGATTTCTTAGTTGGACGAGATTCAATACGTGACAAATCAACACCGCGCACCGCAAATTCAGTCAATATCTCAAGTAATGCGCCAGGATGATTTTCTTTCATGTAGAGAACTAGCGAAGTTTTATCAGCACCAGTTGGTGGGTTTGGCTTGCCTGGCTTAGCAACTGAGATGAATCTCGTTGTTGCTTCGCGATTATCACCGATATCATCAACTAGAACTCTCAGGTTATGAATCTCTGCTGCTCTCGCTGATGCGATTACCGCATCAATTCGACCTTCACCAGCAGCTAACAATGCCGCAGCTTCAGCAGTTGAGCTGGCCGGCAAAATATTGGCGGCCGGCAGATGTTTGGCCAACCACTCTCGGCATTGGGCATGGGCATGTGGATGAGTTGATACTTGCCTTATTTCATCTAATTGAATTTGAGTACGGGTAAGCAGGGCAAACCGAACTGGTAACACTATTTCTTGGGTAATTACTAATGGATCACCACTTGCTAACGAATCTAGAGTGGCTGAGACTGATCCTTCAACAGAATTCTCAATTGGTACTACTGCCTGTTTAACGCGGTCTCGTCGAACTGCATCTAGCGCTTGGTCAACGGTCGAATAAGGATAAAGCGTGCGGCCATTGGCAACTGTCAACGCGGCTGACTCAGAGAAGGTTCCCTCTGGACCTAGATATGCCAATGACATTTTTCCTCCTTAAGTGGGCTTAGCGTACCTAGCCCACAGCGGAAATGATGGGACCATAGATTAAATCTCTGCTTTATTTAAAAAATTGATACTGGGGTTGAAGCACCTGCGGATCAGATTTCATGTGGTTTGGGATCTGCCAATCTAAAACCAACACTGCGAATTACAGCGATAACTTCAGGTCCACCATTTTCACGGATCTTTTTTCGTAATCTTGAGGCATGAGTGTCAACAATATGATCACTGCCAACACCTTTCATAACGCCGATGGCTTCCAAGATTTGATTTCGAGAAAACACTCGTTGTGGATTTTCCATGAGGAGTTGCAGAAATTGATATTCGGTATTGGTCAGGTTTACGCTCTTATTGTCAATAGTAAAAGAATGCTGACTTAGGTCCATTTGTAACGGTCCCCAGGTGAGAATATTTGCACGTGGCGCACGTTGACTTTGCCCACGTTTTAACTGTTGCGTAATTCTTGAGGTCAAAATTTTACTTTCAATTGGTTTTGTCACATAGTCGTCAGCACCAGCACCCATTGCCATTTCTTCATCGATCACCTCATCGCGTTTGGTTAACATCAAAATGGGAACAGTTGAGGCAGCTCTAATCCAACGACAAATTTCTAAACTTATCAGCGGGGCAGCCCCCAAATGAATGATCACCAAACTGTAATCGTGTTGCTCAAAGATTTCTCTTGCTTCAATCGGTGATGGAGTGTCATAAACCGTGAATCCCATAACTTCTAAATGCAATCTCACTGCGAGTCGATCTTCATTATTGTCTTCTAAAAGAAGAACGTTGTTTGGCGCATCAACTAAGAAACTGGAGTTCCCATTATCCATTTTTACTCACTCTCCAACCTGTTAGGAGACCGTGAGTTATTTGAGAGAAATCCGCAAATTTCATGCCGTAGATTTCAATAACGCTCGCTCACTATCTATCCGTGAGTGTACTGCTCAGAACAAGGAGATGTAAATGTCCCATCACCGCCGACACCTAGAGAAATCTGAAAATCTAACTACCTTGCTTGGTGCCATCATTATGTTGGTATTTTGGCTAAGTATCGCCACTTTCCCAGAATTTTTCTTCTTTAATCCTACTGGAAATTCTGATGTGCTACGCAGGGCGGAACTTATTTTCTCAACAATTGGTTGGATTTTGATGTCTACTGCCGTGCCAATTGTCTTGTATCTCTATTCCCACGGCAGAAAGAAGCTTCTTGCGTTGTTGCCATATTTAGCAGCAATTTGGCCACTGAGTTTGAGTGTGGCCCAATTAACAACATACATTCAAACCGGAAGTTTCTATTTAGAGTATTTAATAAATTTCCCCATTTTTATATTTACTGATATAGCAACACCGATAATCGTAATGATCATTTGGTTTGATCTTCAAGATTCTAAATCTAAAGTTAGCTTAAATCCGAGAGTAAATGAGGCAAGTAATGCTATATAGGTTTGAGCAGTTAACTACTTTTGCACTTGGGATGATTTTTTTTCTATTGGTTGCTTCTTCGGCAAGTGCCGATGAAGAATTAAGCCCCGGATTACTTAAGGTCTCTGAGATAAGGCAACTTAAGGTAGTGGTATCAGAGTGTGTTTTAGGACCGCAAGGTGCGCTTTACTCTCAAAATCAATTACTCTTATCCGATAGCACATCGATATGTGATATTCGATTGTCAGATCCATCTGACAATACTTTCGACGATAATGACTCATCTGTCTCTGGTGTCCCTGGAGAAACTGGTGCTCAAGGTGAGACTGGTGACGTTGGCGCTACTGGACCTACTGGTAAATCAGGGGAACGCGGTGCAACAGGTGCTCAAGGATTAACTGGTTCACAAGGTGCAACAGGTGCTCAAGGTTTAGTTGGTCCACAAGGTGCAACAGGTGCTCAGGGTTTAGTTGGTCCACAAGGTGCAACAGGTGCTCAAGGATTAACTGGTTCACAAGGTGCAACAGGCCCAAGAGGCTTAACTGGTGAAACAGGTCCAGCTGGTTCACAAGGTGCAACAGGCCCAAGAGGCTTAACTGGTGAAACAGGTCCAGCTGGTTCACAAGGTGCAACAGGCCCAAGAGGCTTAACTGGTGAAACAGGTCCAGCTGATTCACAAGGTGCAACAGGTGCTCAAGGTTTAGTTGGTCCACAAGGTGCAACAGGTGCTCAGGGATTAACTGGCGAAACAGGTCCAGCTGGTCCACAAGGTGCAACTGGACCTCAAGGGTCCAGAGGTGAAACAGGCCCAGCTGGCTCTATTTCTGGTTTCACTGAAGTTGGTTTCTGCTTCAACACAAGCGGTCAATTCATGTCACTTGAGCCATGCGGGAACAATGAATCTAAGAAAATTTTTCTAATGAAGAACACTAACTGATTAAACAATTTAATAAATATTGGAGGCGATAAAGTTTTTTGTTTGGACAGGATGATTTGTAATAATGACATCCACCTTATATTTGAGGCAAATTTTGATTTGCTCAGGCGTATCAACTGTCCAAACAAAAACTTGCTTTCCATTGGATCGGGCTAATTCAACAAGTTCTGGATTAGTTCTAAGTAGGTGCACACCAATTCCCCATGCGTTACTTCCAACAAAATTACTTAGTGAAACTAATCGCGGTGGAATTCGATCAATTAAAAAAACCGTATATAAATTTGAATCAATCCTCTTTGCGCGCTTTAGAGCCGGGATAGAGAATGACATTAGCGCTGCTCTTGGTTCGGTTGGATCTAATGTATCTAAACTATATTTGTTGATGATTGAAATTACTGCTGATTCAAGTTTTATTCCATTTTGACTCAGATGTTTTGTTTCTATCAAAACTATTGGCGCACTAGTCTGAGATGCGGCATAAGAGAGAAAATCATCTAACGTTAAAAGTGAGCACCATTGTTCGGTTGAGTAATTTGTTGGCTTGCCAAACCAACTGCCAAAGTCTAATTGGGATAACTCAGCATAAGTTTTTGCACCAACACGACCAAAGCCATTGCTAACTCGATTCAAGTTGTTATCGTGAATCAATACTGGTATCAAATCTTTTGTGAGGCGTACATCACACTCATAGCCATCAGCTCCGTCTTTGGTAGCCTGCAAATACGCGGCCATAGTCAGCTCTGGTGCAACCGCACTGGCGCCGCGGTGTGCGACAACTAACGGTCGCTTTTCACCTAGAAATGTGCTCACTGGGAGATTATCTCTGAATTTAGGCGGATAATTCAGTCATGCGAAAAATATCGTTAGAACGATTATCTGATGCACTTATTGAGCTGCCCGAAAATCCCAGGGTGGTAGTTAGTGGCAACGCCGCAACGCCTTGGACTTTGTTAGATGCGTTCGATAACCAAGTTTCGCGCTATCGGCTCCATATGCTAAATGCTCAACCGGGAATTCCCGATCGAGATGGTGTGATTCATGAGACTGTCTTTGTTGGCGCTGGAATGCGTAACAGTTCGCGATTGGATTACGTTCCTTGCCGATTATCGCTAGTGCCAAAACTTCTTTCTACGGCACGCCCAGCTGATGTAGTGCTACTTCACACCTCAAAAGCATATGACGGAAAAGTTTCGCTTGGTATTGAAGTTAATGTGATACCTGCTGTAATTGCAACAGTTAAACAACGTGGTGGATTAATCATTGGTCAAGTAAATGAACAAATGCCTTACACGTTTGGTGATGGTGAAATAGATTTAGATGTCTTTGATTACATTGTTGAGGTCGATACCCCAGTTGATTCACATCCCATTCCACCGCTTACTGATACGGCTCGCGAAATTGGCGATCGAATTGCTTTTAAAGTATTAGATGGCTCAACCCTGCAAATGGGAATAGGTGCAATACCAAATGCATTCTTAACTGCAGTTGCACAAGAGCGAACTGGCTTAAAAGTTTGGACGGAAATGTTTAGTGACGGAGTGCTAGAACTTGAATCCAGAGGCAGATTAGATAAAGAAATGGCAATTAGAGCTTCGTTTGCGTTTGGGTCGCAAGAGTTATATCGCTGGATGGATCGAAATCCACGAATTCATATGTTGAAAACTGAGAAAACTAATAACCCGGCAAAGGTCGCCGATCAACCTATGATGACTAGCGTTAATGCGGCACTACAAGTTGATTTATTAGATCAAGCAAATGCGAGTCGGATTGGAAATAAAATTTATTCTGGTTTTGGTGGTTCAACTGATTTTATTGTGGGCGCGATGCACGCCAAAGGCGGGCAAGCTTTTATTGCACTTCCATCGTGGCATCCGAAAGCAAATTGCTCCACCATTGTGCCACTGCTAACTGAGCCAACCACCCACTTTCAGCACAGTGCAATTGTTACTGAACAAGGAATGGCAGCAATGTTTGGCCGAAGCCAGCGGGAACAAGCCAGTTCGCTAATTGCGAACTGTGCCCATCCTGATGCCCGCGAGCACCTTTGGACCGAAGGCCGGCGGCTCGGGTTCGTGGAATAACAGAAGTAGGGCAAACTACTCCTATGTCAGATGCCATGGATGTGCTGTTAGCCGGCCGAATTGGGTTATTGGTTCGAATCCAATCTCATCCGGGTGCTCGGTTAGCGCTGCTTGATGCACTCAATGACTATTGCGAGAATTTAGATCAAGAGCCTGGCACTGAAGCATTCATGATTGCGCTTGATCCCAGTGATGAAGATGTAATTTGGCTTTATGAATGGTTTACGGATCAAGAAGCGCTTGATGCTCATCGCTCAAGTGATGCTTTCGCTGATTTAATGCACCGGATGCCAGAGTTAGTTGCTGTACCACCTGGTGTGCTACCAATTAATCCACTCCGAGTTCGGCTCGCGAAACAACCCTTAGAGCAGTCGCTGTAAGTGCGATTGATTAACTAGGAGCACCGGTGGGACTACTAGATCAATTTGAACAGCGATTAGATTCGCTGCTATCTGGTGCACTAACTGCAGCCTTTGATGAAGAGGTTCAACCAGTTGAGATAGTCGCGGCAGTTACCCGCGAGATGGACGAACATTTACAAGAACTTGATAACGGCAGACTGATTGCACCAAATCATTTTATTGTTGATCTAGCCAAACATGATTACGAACGCATGCAAGATTATTTCAAAACTCTGGAACCAGAGTTTGCCGATACAGCTCGAGTACATGCCAATATGCAGCATTACACTTTAATTGGACCTGTGGTAGTTACTTTAATGAAAGATGACGAGTTAGAAGATGGCGTGTTTCGAGTTAGCTTTGAACAACTTCCAGCAGTGACTAGCAGCGGGTTACCCGCGCCAACAAGTCACCGCATCACCATCAATGCAGTGGCGCATCCACTAACTAAGCCAGTTAATCGAATTGGCAGATCAGTTGATGCCGATATTGTGATCAATGATCCAGCAATTTCCAGAATACATGCTGAAATCACTATTGGTAGCAATGTCATGTTGCGTGATCTGGGCTCAACTAATGGCACCTGGCTAAATGGTGTGCGAATTTCCGAGGTTGAGTTAGCTGGACCTACTATTTTTAAACTAGGAACTATTGAGGTTCATTATCAATGACTGATTTAGTCATCACAATTCTGCGCTTTGGTTTCCTAGCACTGCTGTGGTTTGCCATCATTCGGATGTTTCTTATGCTGCGCACTGATTTAACCGGTACAAAAAAATATGGCGTGATTAAGCCAAAGCGAGTTCAAATTGAACCGCGAGAACTTGTTGTGGTGGAAGGTCCGGCCGCTGGCACTAAAGTGTCAATTGAGAAGCGACCAATCACGATTGGCCGCGCCAGTATTTGTGACCTGACCTTAGAAGATGACTTTATTTCCAGTCGCCACTTACGAGTTAGTATGCAACCTAATGGTTATGTGGTGGAGGATTTAGGCTCTACCAATGGCACCTGGGTGGAAGGCGAACGACTTAGTGAACCAGTGCTGATCAAACCAGGCGTGCGAATCAAAATGGGGCGAAATACCCTCACCATCCGTAAGGTTGAGTCATGAGTTTGCGCTTTTTAGCCGTTGGATCTAGTGATCCTGGAGTTGTGCGCAGCCATAATGAAGATTCAGGGTTAATTTCGCCAAGATTATTAGCTGTTGCTGATGGTATGGGCGGTCATGCTGCTGGTGAAATTGCTAGCACCACAATCATTCGCGAACTAGCTGCTGTTGCAGTTAAGGGTGCGCTTGCTGATAACAATTTAGTGCGGGCAATTGAACGCACCAAAGTTGCATTAGCTGATTTATCAAAATCAGACCAATCCCGTGCTGGTCTTGGCACCACTGTTAGTGCAGTAGCAATTAATGACAGCAAGATTATTGTGGTGCATGTTGGTGATTCCAGAGTTTATCGATATCGCAATGGTTCGCTGATGTCATTGACTCGTGATCACACTTATGTGCAGACATTGTTAGATGTTGGCGAGATTTCAGAAGCTGAAGCAAAAGTACATCCAAAACGGTCACTTCTCACCCAAGCGGTTGACGCGCAAAGCCATATCAGTCCAGATGTCACGGAAGTTGAAGTAGAGCCAGGGGATCGATTATTGGTTTGTAGTGATGGGTTAAGTGGTGTGGTCGAACCTGACGTAATGCTTCGCGCGCTACAAAAAGATCGTGATAGCGCGGTTAGTGAATTAGTTGCTGCCGCACAGGCTGCTGGTGCACCAGATAACGTCACTGTGATTGTTGCTGATTTAGTTAGCACCACCCAAGCCGCCGATGCTCGCGGCGTTACCATCATTGGCGCTGCTGCCGAAGGTGCGCCAACAGTTAAAGTGCCAAGACATTTTGGCTTTAATCCAATTATTGTTATTGCAGTTACCGCGTTATTAATTGCAGCTGCTGGTTTTGGCTTACAGCGCTGGTGGGCTGGGCAATGGCATGTAGCAACTCAAGATGGTGTGGTGGTAGTTAATCAGGGTATATCGCAACAGATTTTTGGCCTAAAGCTTTATCGCACTCCACTTGTTTCAAAGATTCCAACTACATCATTACCGTTATTTGAACAGCAACAATTAGAGCGTGGCGTCATTGTGGAATCACTCGATCAGGCAGAACAAACCTTGCAACAATTGGCTGAACGCTCCGTCACTTGCAACTCTGACCCCAGCAGCTGTTTACCGTAGCAATGCGATCTGTTGAACGTAATTTATTAATCCTTATCAGTTTTGTAATTCTCGCGGCTTTTTTAATTGTTGATTTTGCCGCACGAGGTTATTTAGCACCAATTGGTATATTGATTCCAATTGTTTTAAGCGGTTTGTTTTTTTCCATTCATGCCGTGTTAAATAAATATCGGCCAACTGCAGCTCAACTACTTCTGCCTGCTGCTGCCTTATTAACTGGCATTGGTGTTGCCATGATTTATCGGCTAACTGGTGGCATCGGTGCGCTGCAACAAACCTTATGGGTTGCAATAAGTGCATTATTAGTAATAGTAATTTTGATAAAACTACCAAATACCAGGGTGCTTTTGCGCACACCATTAGTTTTCTTGTTAGCTGGTGTCGTGCTACTAGCGCTGCCATTATTGCCAGTAATTGGCGCAACTATTAATGGCGCCACGCTTTGGCTGCGAATTGGTCCGCTTAGCTTGCAACCTGCAGAATTTGCCAAGGTGGTTTTGATTATTGGCTTTGCCGGATACTTAGCTAAACATCAATCCCAGTTAACTTTTATCCATCGGAAAATTTTCGGTATCGAGCTGCCTCGACCAAAAGATATCTTGCCTCTTTTAATTGTTTGGTTAGTTGCGCTGCTGCTGTTAGTTGGTCAGCGAGATTTGGGCACTTCATTGTTGTTTTATGTTGCTGCAGTTTTACTGCTTTATGTCACAACCGCCAGGCGTAGTTGGTTAATTATTGGTGCGATGTTGCTTGGTATTGGCGGCAGCGCAGTTGCGCTGATTTTTGATCATGTGGCTGCTCGATTTCAGATCTGGTTAGACCCATTTGCTGATATCGCTGGCGATGGCTTTCAAGTGGTGCAAGCAATATATGGCTTAGCTGCTGGGGGCATTTTTGGCACTGGCCTTGGCCAAGGAAATCCAAACTTAGTTCCGTATGTGGAATCTGATTTTATTTTTACTGCTATCGCCGAAGAGCTTGGCCTAGTTGGCGCTAGTGCAGTTTTATTGTTGTATGCCCTAATTATTGCTAATGCAGTTAAAACTGCAGGAGTAATGCGCAGTGCTGGAAATATGTTAATTGCAACTGGTATTGCGATCTTTATATTCTTGCAAGTTTTAATAACTATTGGTGGCGTAACTGGCGCGCTGCCATTGACTGGCTTAACCACAATTTTCTTAAGTGCTGGTGGTTCATCATTAGTTGCTTCCTGGGTATTAATTGCGCTGCTTTTAACGCTGCAAGATCAAGATCGAATTGTTACTACTTTGCCAACTGAGCTAAGCGATGATCAAACTAGAGCGATTCCACTATGAAACCACAATTAAGTAAATTAGTTACCGGGTTTGGTATCGCGCTGTTGTTACTACTTGCTAATCTGACTTATTTGCAAGTATTTGAAGCGAGCAGCCTAAATAATCGCGCTGACAATAAGCGAAGTTTGTTTAAACAGTATGACATTGATCGCGGCGCAATTATTGTTTCTGGTCAACCAGTTGCTTACTCCGATAAAACTACCGGGCGATTTAAGTATGAACGTCGATATGTTTCACCCGCTTTCACTCACCCAGTTGGCTATTTATCCTCAATTTATGGCGTAGCAGGCGTTGAGCAAAGTGAAAATCCGTTGCTCTCTGGCGCTGCCGATGCGCTAGCAGTTGATCGGTTGCGACAACTGTTAGATGGTGGTGCCCGTCGAGGTGGCTCAGTTGAGTTAACGTTAGATAGCGCCGCACAACAACTGGCCTATCAATTATTAGGTAGTCGGATTGGCTCAGTTGTTGCCATCGATCCACGAACTGGAAAGATTCTAGTGAGCGCATCTTCACCTAGTTTTGATGCTAATTTATTGGCAACAACTAATGCCAAAACCATGCAAGAATCCTGGAAGAAATTGATTGCTGATCCAACTCAACCATTATTAAATCGCGCATATGGTGAAACTTGGGCGCCTGGCTCAACATTTAAATTAATTGTGGCAGCTGCTGCGTTGGAATCAGGTCAGTATGACTTAACTACCAAAATTCCAGCGCCAGCGCAATATCAAGTGCCAGGAAGTTCGCGAAAAATTTCTAATTGGCAAAACGCACCATGTAGTGCAAGTGGTGAAGTAACCCTAGAAGAAGCTTTGGCGATTTCGTGCAATACCGCTTTTGCTCGACTTGGAGTTGAGTTAGGTGAATCAAGAATAAGTAGAACTGCCAAAGCGTTTGGTTTTGGTGAGAATTTTTCATTAGTAGGGGTATCACGAAGTAGTTATCCAACTGACTTATCAAATATTGAATTAGCACTTAGCGCACTTGGTCAATTTGATGTCCAAGCAACCGCACTTCAGATGGCATTAGTTGCAGCTGGAATTGGTAATGAAGGTGTGGTGATGCAACCTAAATTAATAAATAGAACCTTTGCGCCAAACTTAACGGTGTTATCCCAAGCAGATTCTGATGTCTTTAATCGTGCCATTAAACCAACCACCGCAGCCGCGCTAACGCAGATGATGGTGCGAGTAGTTACCGCTGGCACTGGCACTGCAGCGCAAATTGCAGATACTTCGGTCGCGGGTAAAACTGGGACAGCTCAGACTAGGCCAGGATTCACACCACATGCTTGGTTTATTGGATTTGCCCCTGCCGCTGCACCAAAAGTCGCAATTGCGGTGGTGCTGGCTGGGGGCGAACCCGCAATTGGTGGCGCGGGCAGCGAGATATCTGGAAATCAGCTGGCGGCTCCGATCGCTCAAAAAGTACTGGTAGAACTACTGGGGCAGAAATAGGGCAAGATTGGCAATGAAAATCAGAAGGGCAACAACGTGACCGAACAGCCGCGCCTCTTAGGTGGGCGCTATGAGTTGGGCGCAATCATCGGCCGAGGTGGTATGGCTGATGTGATTGCGGCTAACGATATTCGGCTTGGTCGAAAAGTTGCCATCAAATTAATGCGACGTGAGTTAGCTTCTGATCCACTATTTCTTGCCAGATTCCGCCGCGAAGCGCAAGCAGCAGCGGGATTAAATCATCCCACCATTGTTGCAGTTTATGACTCTGGTGAAGACATTGTTGGCACTGGCACTGATGCGGCATCGCTGCCATACATTGTGATGGAACTTGTTGAAGGTGAAACTGTTCGAGATGTGCTGCGCAGCGGTGCTGGCTTTACACCAGAGCGAGCATTACAAGTTGCCCGTGATGTCTTAACTGCGCTGGATTACTCGCATCGCAATGGCATTGTGCATCGAGATATTAAGCCAGGCAATGTAATGATCACTAAAAATGGCGCAATCAAAGTGATGGATTTTGGTATTGCTCGCGCTATGTCAGATTCAGGTAATACGTTAACCGCATCACAAACTGTGATGGGAACTGCGCAGTATCTTTCACCGGAACAAGCCCGTGGCGGCGAAGCTGATGCGCGCAGTGATATTTACTCACTTGGTTGTTTGCTATATGAAATGTTAACTGGCAAACCGCCGTTCACTGGTGAATCTGCAGTTGCAATTGCATATCAACATGTCAGTGGTCTAGTTGTACCGCCTAGTGAAGTTAATGCTGACATCAATCCCAACATTGATGCGCTAGTTCAGATGGCGCTGGCGAAAGATGCCACTGAACGTTATCAAAGTGCGGCAGAGATGCGAACAGATATTGATCGTGCGCTAGCTGGCGATAAAGTAACTGCGGTGCTGCCAACTGTGCCAATGAGTTATTCAGCCGCTACCGTTAAGCCTGTGGCAACTAAGGCAAAAACAAATCCATGGGTATGGGTAGTAAGCGCAGCTGGCGTATTTCTTGCCGCAGCGGTTGCTATCTGGGTTTATGGTTCAAGTTTGAATCCAGGTGGCGGTAATCAAGTTGAGGTGCCAGATCTTGCTGGTTTAAGCGCCGAAGCTGCAATTACAGTACTTAGTGATTACAACTTAGTGCTGGGCAGCATTACGCCAGAAGAATCAGATCGACCTGCAAACACCATCATTGATCAAGATCCGGATGTTGGCTCCCGAATTGCTGAAGGCAGCAGTGTTAATGTCACGATTTCTGCTGGTGCAACTCAGATTATTGTGCCAACAGTTGCCGGTTTAGTTAGTGCTGAGGATGCCAGACGAGTTTTGGCTTCAGTTAATTTGCAGTTAGGCAATATCACTTCAGTTGATAACGACCAACCAGAAGGCTATGTCGTAGGTTCCATTCCACCAGCTGGCACATCAGTTCCGGTTGGCACTCGAGTTTCTATTGAAATTTCTAATGGGTTTGGCGTAGTCCCAGCGTTAGAAGGACTGCCTGAAGCTCAAGCTCGCAGTGATCTTGGCGCGGCTGGTTATCAAGTAGTTGTGGTGCCGCAGCCAGCTGCCACCGCGGTGCCAGGCACGGTATTAGCCCAATCACCGGCCGCTGGCACTAGATTGAAAATTGGTTCGCGAGTGTCAATTACAGTTGCAACTAGTGATGGGCCAGTTGAGCCGGAGCCAGAAACGCCTTAGTGCTCAATAACGGCAGTTAACCCAACTGCTCGCTCAGTTGCCGAGGCATCGCCAGTTCTAACTAACCAATTAGCAAATAACATATGACCATGTTCAGTTAATACGCTTTCGGGATGAAACTGAACCCCTTCAACATCAAGTTTGGTATGCCGCATTCCCATTACTAAATCATTATCAGTCCACGCAGTAATTTCTAAAATACTTGGCACGGTATCTTTTTTAACTGCCAGCGAGTGATATCTAGTTGCCTTAAATGGAGATGGCAGATTTACAAACACACCTTGTTGTTCATGATAAATATCAGATGTCTTACCGTGCAATAACTCTGGTGCTCGATCAACGACCGCACCACCAGCAACTGCAATTGCTTGTAATCCTAAGCAAACACCAAATACCGGAATGCTGTCACCAACACCTTGAATAATCGGAATGCACGCACCAGCTTCTTCTGGTGTGCCAGGGCCTGGTGACAGCAATACGCCGTCATACTTCAAGGCAATTGCAGCAGTTACTTCATCATTGCGCAGCACTTCAACATCAGCACCTAACTGCGCCAAATATTGCACGATGTTATAAACAAAAGAATCATAGTTATCAACTACCAAGATCTTGCTCATGAATCCTCCAATAATTCAGTCACTCGATCTAACGTGATTCGACCAGTATATGCCGGAGCAGCTATTTCACTTTCCCGAGAAACTTCATAACCTAATTTAAACAACCGAACATATTGTCGGTATAACTTTAAGCCAGGTTCAGTTTCAATCGCCGCCAGCAATCGCTCTTGATCGCCAATACCTTGAATTACAAAAGGCGGTGAGAAAACTTGATCTTCAACAAGCAAAGTATTTCCAACACAAAGAATGGTGGAGTTAACACCAATTCGAATTCCCATTACCGTTACCGCTTCAGCACCACCGCGCCATAGCGCATTAATTGCAGCGAGCACATCTTGCTCATGCACAATCAAATCATCTGGCACGGCACCAACTGGAATTGGATCACCAACATTTCGCGGCGCATCCTGCATGGTGATTCGAATGCCAGGGCCAGTGACTGCATTTAAGTCAACCGAATTGGATAACTGATCAATGCGAGAGCGAAGTGATCTAACTTGAATGGATGCCGGCCCAGTTGATGCTTCATCAATTCGGGCTAACAGTTGTTGCTCCTCAGAAAGTAAATCTTCTACCGTAACAACTTTTTCTAAAATTAATTCGCGCAGCTCACTGGCATTTGAATCCCGAAAATCACCAGAGATACGGGCATAGGAAGTTACCGAAACCAGCACAAAGCCAATCAGGCCCATAATTAGGAGTCGAGCAACCATTCGCCTAGCGTAGAGTTAGGCTACGCCGAGGTCGACTAATGGAGGGTGAGATGGCGGAAGACTCAGCAGGTACTCATAAGGCGAAGCCAGTTCGATTGGATTCACCAAGATGGCTAGCCCCAGCAATGGTGGGCTTCTTTATTCTTGGGCTGATCTGGATCGTCACCTATTACTTAGCTGGCGCATCCGTCCCAGTTATAAGTGATCTGCCCGCGCTAGCCAATATCGGCATAGGTTTTGGTTTCATCTCAGTGGGTTTTTTCTTAGCCACTAAATGGAAATAATTACACTGTTGTAATTCTCCACACTTGTGGAGAGCCTGTGGATAACTCGTTAGAAGCCAAACAGAAAAAGCAGTTCCTGCGTTCTAGTGGCAACGGCTTGCTGCAATATCGTAAATATCCCCAGCACCCCAGTTACCGCCAACAGCCGGCCGATTAGGTCTGGTTTTCGAGCTAGAAACCAAGCTACCGAAGCACCGGCCACCAATCCTCCAAGGTGCGCCCGCCAATCAATGCCAGGCACAATAAAACCAATTACAACATTGATCGCAATTAACACCAGAATCTGACTTACATCTTGTCGCAATCTCGAACCAACAATTAAGAATGCTCCCATTAGGCCAAACACCGCGCCAGATGCCCCAACTGAAAATGATGCCGGGTCCGAGAACCAATAGGAAGCAGTTGAGCCGCCTAGCAGCGCAATTAAATAAAGTGAAATAAATTTGGCATGACCCAGAATTTCTTCAAGTTGATTTCCTAGCAACCACAACACATACATATTAAAAAGTAAATGTAGAAATGAAGCATGTAGAAAGCCGGCTGTAATCAATCGCCAAACTTCACCAGATAACGCAACTGCTGGTGGGTGTAAGCCAAAGTTAAATGCAAATTCATTAACCGCACCGGTTAACCAGGCATATAAAAAGATAGAGGTATTAAGAAGCACAATCAGCTGCACGATGGCAGCTGATTGTGGTCTTCTTTTTACGAATCGAACCACAATTAACTTATGGTTACGTGAGTTAGCAAAATCTCAGTTGCTGGTCGATCTTGGGAATTAGTATCAGCTGCCGCAATTGCATCGACTACATCGCGACTTGCCTGATCTGCAACTTCACCAAAAATTGTATGTTTATTGTTCAACCAGTTAGTGGCAGCCACCGTAATAAAGAATTGTGAACCATTGGTGTTTGGTCCCGCGTTTGCCATTGCCAGTAAATATGGTTTGCTGAAAGTTAGCTCTGGATGAAATTCATCGGCAAACTTATAGCCAGGACCACCAGTGCCATTACCTAGCGGATCGCCACCTTGAATCATAAATCCAGCAATGACTCGGTGAAATGGCACATTTTTATAAAGTGGGCCAGCTTGTTTTTCGCCAGTTCGTGGATTACTCCACTCTTGCGAGCCATCAGCTAAGCCAACAAAATTCTTAACTGTCTTTGGCGCATGATTACCAAAAAGATTTATGGTGATATCACCAAGGGTGGTGTGAAAAACTGCAGTTTGAGTATGCATTTAATTCCATTCCGTAATAGATGCCATAAGTTTAGTCCTAGTTTTTAACTAGGGTTTAAACAAAAAACCCTTACGCTCGGTAAGGGTTTTGTTGTGGAGACAATGGGACTCGAACCCACAACCCCCGGCTTGCAAAGCCGGTGCTCTACCAATTGAGCTATGTCCCCGCGTGTTAGCGCAGGTCTGGCGCTGATTGCGCTTCAGTCCAGTTCTCATCATCCCCTGGCTGATTAAGCAGGTTCTGATAAATCCAAACTGCAGCGCCGATTAAAGCACTAAGCAGGGTTATGCGTCGCAGGAACCGAAACATAACTTCCTCCTTCACTTAGCGAGTTTGACCACTAAGCGTGGGCCTAGGTGGACTTGAACCACCGACCTCTTCCTTATCAGGGAAGCGCTCTAACCAGGCTGAGCTATAGGCCCGAAACTCATCTGAGCCCGCGCAGACTACCCCAGCGCGCCCCCCGATCTGAAAAAGGGTCACTCCTCTCGCAGGCTGACCTTTATTCCACCAGTTAAGCCAACCACCAGGTTATAAAGCACCGACCAAATAAACGCTCCGGCTGGCCAACTAATTAGTTGTGCTGCACTAACTAAGAAACATAATCCCAACACCCGAGTAAATGAAAGCAGTGACGGGAAATCAACTATTGCAGTGCCTAGCAGATCACCTAACGTGTCACTAAATACCGTTAACACGCCAGCTGCTCGCAGCAACAACCAAGAAAGCAGTACTACCACAGTTAGTGAAATTGACGCCGCAATTGCCAACATAAAAGCAGTTTTTACTGCAGACCAAGGATTGATCTGGGTTAACCGCCAATTTTTTTCCATGCTAGTTACTCAGTTTCTGCTTCATCTGATTCCAGTTTTGCCACCGCTGCCACAAATGCATCATCAGGTAAATCCATGAATGAAACACCCATGGTGTCACGGCCAGTGGCTCGAACTTCAGATACTTGAGTTCGAATCACAACACCATTGGACGCAATGCCAAACAACTCATCAAGTGGATCGCAAACTAACGCTGCAACTAATTTGCCACGCTCTTCCACTAATCGCATAGCTCTAATACCTAGCGTGCCGCGACCCTTGGTTGGCCACTCAGTTAACTCGGTTCGTTTTGCAAAACCGCCGTCAGTCACAGTTACAAGCGAAGCGCCGCCGCGCACTACATCCATCGCTAGCAGATAATCGGCATCATGCTTAAATCGCATACCAATAACTCCACTGGTGGCTCGTCCCATTGGTCGCAAATTACTATCTGCCGCATTAAATCGAACTGATAGACCCTTTGCTGAAACTAGTAGCAAATCATCTTGATCGCCAACTAATCTTGCTGAAATAACTTCATCTTCATCGCGCAGATTAATTGCAATTAAAGTTGAACGGTTAGTATCAAATTCACTAAGTGCGGTTTTCTTTACTAGGCCTGATTTAGTGGCCAACACTAAATATTTAGCAGCTGCAAAGTTTTTAATGGAAAGCACCTGTGCAATTTGCTCATCACCAACTAGCGCTAACAAGTTAGCAACATGTTTACCTTTGGCATCACGACCTGCTTCTGGCACTTCATAACCGCGAGCGCGATAAACCCGGCCCCGATTGGTGAAAAACAGCAGCAGATCATGGGTTGAGGTGACCATGAAATGTTCCACAATGTCATCTTCTCGAAGCGCGGCACCCTTAATTCCCTTGCCGCCACGACGCTGTGAGCGATACAGATCTGCTGGGGTGCGCTTGGCATAACCATCTCTAGTAATAGTGATTACGACATCGCGCTCTGCAATTAAATCTGCCATTGAAACTTCATCTTCATCGGGCACAATCGCAGTCCTGCGGTCATCACCAAATTTAGTAACAAATTCTGTTAACTCATCTTTGATAATGCCACGCTGCTTAGCTTCATCCGCCAGAATCTCTTGATAGCCCTTAATTAAGTTCATCAACTCCGCATGCTCATCCATAATGCGCTGGCGCTCGAGCGCAGCTAACCGACGAAGTTGCAGATCTAAGATTGCAATTGCTTGCACTTCATCAATGCCAAGCAACTTCATTAATCCTTCACGTGCTTCATCTGCCGTTTGACTACTTCGAATTAATGCAATTACGGCATCAATGGCATCTAGTGCTTTGAGGTAGCCGGTTAAAATATGAGCCCTTTTTTCCGCTTCACTTAATCGATACTTAGTTCGGCGCTGAATTACTTCAATCTGATGGGTAATCCAATAAGAAATAAATTGATCGATTGAAAGTGTTCTTGGCACGCCATCCACAATTGCCAACATGTTGCAGCCAAAAGTGTCTTGTAATTGAGTGTGCTTAAACAAGTTGTTCTTAACCACAGTTGCAACTGCATCTTTCTTAAGAACTACCACAATGCGCATACCAGTTCGCGATGAGGAATCATCTCTTAAATCAGAAATACCTGGAATTTTGCCGCTATCAACCAATTCAGCGATCTTAAGTTTTAAGTTATCTGGATTAACTTGATATGGCAGCTCCGAGATAACTAACAATGTTCTACCGCGTGAATCTTCTTCAACGTCAACAACTGCGCGCATGGTGACTGATCCGCGACCAGTGCGATAAGCCTCTTCAATTCCGCGCATCCCAATAATGGTTGCCTTAGTTGGAAAGTCTGGGCCTTTGATTCGCTCTAATAGCGCGTTTAGTAATTCCTCTCTTGATGCAGTTGGATTTTCTAACGCCCAAATTACGCCAGAAGCAACTTCAGTTAAATTGTGTGGTGGAATATTGGTAGCCATACCAACTGCGATGCCGCTAGAACCATTAACTAATAAGTTAGGGAATCGGCTGGGCAGAATTACCGGTTCTTGGGTGCGGCCGTCATAGTTTGGTACGAAATCAACCGTATCTTCATTGATATCGCGCACCATCTCCATTGCCAATTGCGACATTCGAGATTCGGTGTAGCGCATGGCAGCAGCGCCATCATTACCTGGCGAGCCAAAATTTCCTTGGCCATCAATTAATGGGTAACGCATCACCCACTCTTGTGCTAATCGAACTAATGTGTCGTAAATCGCGCCATCACCGTGTGGGTGGTAATTACCCATCACATCACCAACAATGCGAGCGCATTTGCTGTAGCCGCGATCGGCTCGATAGCCGCCATCAAACATCGCATAAAGCAACCGACGATGAACTGGTTTTAAACCATCTCGCACATCAGGTAAAGCGCGGCCAACAATCACGCTCATCGCATAATCTAGGTAAGAGCGTTGTAGCTCACCTCGTAGATCTACCGGTTCAATTCGGCCATGCGGTGATAACTCTTCAGTGACTGACACAATTACCTTTCTTAAATATCCAAAAAGCGAACATCGCGTGCGTTTTGTTGAATAAAACTGCGGCGAGATTCCACGTCTTCACCCATCAAAATACTAAATAGCGCATCAGCGGCCGCAGCATCATCCATAGTTACTTGCAACAACACTCGTTTTTTTGGATCCATAGTGGTATCCCAAAGCTCATCAGCATTCATCTCGCCCAGGCCTTTGTAGCGCTGAATCGCGTCTTCTTTTGGTAATTTTTTCCCGTTTTCTTTACCTAATTCAATTAGCGCATCGCGCTCTCGATCAGAATATGCATACTGCGCATCTTCTCGTGCCCACTTGAGTTTATAAAGTGGAGGTTGCGCTAAATAAACATAACCTTCTGCAACAAGTGGCTTCATAAACCTAAACAAAAGTGTTAATAGCAAAGTTCTAATGTGTTGTCCGTCAACATCAGCATCAGCCATTAGAACTATTTTGTGATAGCGCAGTTTCGCTAGATCAAAATCTTCATGTACGCCAGTGCCAAGTGCTGAAATTAGTGCTTGAACTTCATTATTTTGCAGCACCCGATCTAATCTGGCTTTCTCCACATTCAAAATCTTGCCTCTGATTGGCAAAATTGCTTGGGTGCGCGAATCACGAGCGGTTTTAGTTGAACCACCAGCAGAGTCGCCTTCCACGATGAAAAGTTCGCATTCTTCTGGATTAGTGCTCTGACAATCCGAAAGTTTTCCTGGTAAACCAGAAGAGCCAAGCAATCCTTTTCGGCTGCGTGCTAAATCACGAGCTTTGCGAGCAGCAATTCGAGCGGTGGCAGCTGAAATAGATTTGCGAGCAATATCTTTTCCTTCACTTGGGTGAGATTCCAACCAAGCACCAAATTCCTCGTTTAACATTCCTTGTACGAAAGATTTCATCTCGGTATTGCCAAGTTTGGTCTTAGTTTGACCTTCAAATTGTGGCTCTCGCAATTTAACTGAGATGATCGCAATTAATCCTTCGCGAATATCGTCGCCAGTTAAGTTGGCATCTTTCTCTTTTAACAATCCCCAATTGCGTGCGGCTTTATTAATTAATGAAGTTAACGCAGTTCGAAAACCTTCTTCATGGGTACCACCCTCGTGAGTATTAATGGTGTTGGCGAAGGTGTAAACCGATTCGGAATACGAATTTACCCACTGCAGTGCAATTTCTGCACTGTAACCTTTTTTATCATCTTCGAACTCAAAAAATAAAATCTCTCGATGAACTGGTGTATCTGATTTTGCTTTTGCGATGTGTTTTACAAAATCGATCAATCCATCATCATATTTATAATCTACCTTGCGTGGCTCACCATCAATTAGTTCGCGCTCGTCAATTAAAACTAGTCGCAATCCTTTATTTAAAAAAGCCATCTCTCGAAATCGAGCAGCAAGTGTTTCAAAATTGTAATTAGTAGTTTCAAAAATTGCGCCATCGGCCCAGAAGGTGACTTTGGTACCAGTGCTATCTGCTTTACCAAGTTTTTTTAGTGGAGCTTCTGGTGCGCCATGCAAATAAGTTTGAGTCCAAACTGATCCTTCACGTTTAATTTCAACAGTTAACTTGGTTGATAACGCGTTAACTACTGAAACACCAACACCGTGCAAACCACCAGATACTTGATAGCCGCCGCCGCCAAATTTACCGCCAGCATGCAATGTAGTTAACACAACTTCAACAGCTGGTTTCTTTTCAACTGGATGTTCATCAACTGGAATACCGCGACCATCATCAATAACTTCAACGCCACCGTCAGTTAGCAACCGAACTTGAATTGCGCTGGCATAACCTGCCATTGCTTCATCAACACTGTTATCTACCACCTCATAGACCAGGTGGTGCAACCCACGCTCGCCGGTAGATCCGATGTACATGCCGGGGCGCTTACGAACCGCATCCAACCCCTCTAAAACCTGAATAGCACTGGCGTCATAAGACACGAAAGAAGGCTCCTAAATTGATTGATTTTCTAGGGTAATTCTAGTCAGTTTCGCCGACAGATGAGCGGTTGAGCAAGTCGGATTAGGCTCAAAAAGCCCTCTAAATCGAACCAGATTTGATTTAGCCTCATTTTGGCTAGTTGCCAGGATTTGATAATTTGGGCTAAAAACCCCGAAACAGGGCTTTTCACCTAACTTGAATATGGTTATCCACAGTTTTCCACATCCTGTGGAAACTGGGTTTAGCGACGTTTTCCCTCACGAATGCGCCAGGCGCCAGGGGTTTTTCGGGCAGCTGGTGGCAACACTTTAACTGATTCGATCGAGAGCTCAGGTGCTGCCGCTTGCAGCTTTTCTAACAACACTGGCGTTAAATACTTAAGTTGAGTGGCCCAAGATGTGGAATCGGCTCGAAGAATTAACTCCTTATTTTCAAATCGCTCAATTACTAAATGAGCAGCGGTTTCGGCACCGACCACGTGCTCAAATTGTGAGTGCAAGTTAGCAAGTGCTTTTGGTTGTTGCCATCCCACGTTGTCAACAAACTCAGTTAAGGCATCACCAATTAATTGTGGGTCTCGGGATTTGGCTGAAGTGTTACCTCGTGATCGGAAATTTGTTTTTCGACTCAATCGATTTAGCAATGATTTACCTGGGTCTTTTTGATCAGCCACTTGATACCTCCCCACCACTAAATCGATAAATCTTTGCCGCAAGATTACTCGGTAAGTCAACTTCAGCGGCAGCGGTGATGATGGTCTGCTCCACACCTAATGCAATCTGCATTAGCTGCTCTCGGCGGCGGTCATCTAATTCCGCAAACACATCATCTAAAACCAGGATAGGACTTGAAGTGGAATTAATTGAAGACTGTAATAAGTGCAGTACGCCTAATTTGAGTGATAGCGCAGCCGACCAAGTTTCGCCGTGGGAGGCGTAACCTTTAATTGGTAGTTGATTTAAACTAAATAAAACTTCGTCCCGGTGTGGACCAACTAAGGTAACACCTCGTTTAATTTCTTCAGTTGCAGCTGCTGCTAATGCGTGTTCAAGTTGAGCTTTAATCCAAGTTATATCTAGTTCTAGTTTGTGCTCAGTCCAGGATGGTTGATAATTAAAACTAAAATCATTATTAGGTGCAATTTGTTGATAGTAATCGTTAACAAACGGCATTAAGTTTGTTAAAAAATTTAATCGAACTAGAATTAACTCAGCTGCCAACTGAATTAATCGTTCATTCCAAACATCTAAGGTGCTAATAGCTGTTTGTTGTGCTTTGCCAGATAACATGCTGGCGCTTTTTAATAATGAGTTACGTTGTTTTAATACGCGTTCATAATCAGATCTAATTCCAGCAACCCTTGGGTTTAACATGGTTGCGGTTTGATCTAGAAAATATCTGCGATTGGTTGGGTCACCGCGCAATATCTCTAAGTCTTCTGGTGCAAAAATAACTACTTGAATCAACCCAAGGGCCTCTTTAGCTTTAACTGGGTTTTTATTTAACCAAAAACTATTTCCCTTGCCTTGATTTAGTTCAATTTCAAGTTGAGTATAGGTGTTGTTGAGATTGAAATTGCCACTTATCTTTGCAATTGAAGCATCTTTATTAATTAGTGGTTGATTGCTCGCTACGCGATGGCTCTCCTGATTTGCTAAGAAATAAAGCCCTTCCACTACATTAGTTTTACCTTCGCCATTATTTCCAAGCAAACAAGTAATACCGCTATCAAAACTTAAAGTTAAGGATTTGTGCGATCGGAAATTAACTAACGATATTTGGGTTAGATACATCAGCCTAAACGAACTGGCATTAACAAATATCGATAAGTTGGTGCTTTTTCGCCGGCTGCTGCTAATACCGCTGGTCGGTTTGGTGAAGTAAACATAAGTTGAGTTGATTCACTTCCAAGCGCATTTAAACCATCTATTAAATACTGATGGTTAAATGCAATATCTAAGCCATCACCGTCAATATTGCATTCCACAACTTCCGTTGCGGTTGGATCATCACCAGCACCAGCAGTGAGAACTACCTCGCCATCTTGAAAAGAACAGCGAACTGGTGAATTACGATCAGCAACTAACGCAACGCGTTTTACTGAATCAGCAAGTGCCTGAGTGTTTAGAGTAACGATGGTTGATGATTCAGTTGGAAGTAAAGTTCTATATTTTGGAAATTCAGCGTCTAATAATCTGCTAGTCATTTTCTTATTAGTAGCTTCGATACCAACTAATTTTTCACCATCATCGCTTGCAGAAAATGTTAATCTAATGTTTTCACCGGTTAAGGTTCGGGCCGCATCTGCCAAATTTTTAGCTGGAACTAACGCATTAATCTCCATGTTGGGTGAATCTGGATTCCAAGTAACTTCTTTAACCGCTAACCGATATCTATCAGTTGCGGCAAAGGTTAATGTGTTACCAACAATTTCAATTTTAATTCCGGTTAACATTGGTAGAGTTGAATCAATTCCAGCAGCAGTTGCCACCATTGTTACTGCTTCTGCAAATGTTTGAGTTGGGATAGTGCCACCAAGTGTTGGTAGATCTGGTAGCGCTGGGTAATCGTTATCTGGAATTGTTGGTAGTAAGAAATTTGATCGATCACAAGTTAACTCAACTCGCGCACCAGTTACTTCAATAGTAATTGGTTTATTAGGCAGCGCCTTAACAATGTCGGCCAATATTCTGCCGTTTACTAACACTCTTCCTGATTGATAAACCTCAGCTACCACCATTGCTTTTGCTGAAGTAGCAAAATCAAAACTAGATAGGTATAACTCGCCCTTATCGGCTTCAATTAATAATCCAGCGAGCGTTGGGGTGGCAGGTCTAGTTGGTAGGGTGCGAGCAGCCCAAGAAACCGCATCACTAAATGCAGACTTCTCGACTTGAAACTTCACAATCCCTCTTATCTCTAATTACTTAGGTGTAGTTAAGGGTAGATGTTCTCAGAATAACCCTTAATTTGATAGTAGCCACTAGGGGTTACCCACACCCACTAATTCGAGCAACTTAAAATTAAATTTAGTTAGTAGTCGTAGTAGGTACAGTGGATTCTGTGGATAACTACTAAAACAACCACAAATCACTACTTTTTCCCTGTGGATAACCTTGGGAAAGGAGGTGGGGTGATTCAATAGTTTCCCCCAACCTAACCTTCAAACCCACCAAGTTGTGGGGAAACCAGGTAACTACCCCCAACAAACCCACTACCCCAACAAGAGTTATCCACAAGATCTCCCCAAACCGTGGATGAGAGGTTTAGGCTTTTCGAGCTTCAGTTCTAATCCGAGCTGTTAAATCAGCGATCTGGTTATACAGGCTGCGGCGTTCGGCCATTAACTGCCTAATTTTGCGATCGGCATGCATCACAGTGGTGTGGTCGCGGCCACCAAAAGCCTGACCAATTTTTGGCAGCGATAAATCAGTTAACTCACGACACAAGTACATCGCAATTTGGCGGGCGGTAACTAATACTCGAGAGCGAGAACCACCAGTTAAATCATCCATGCTAACACCAAAATATTGCGCGGTCTGAACCATAATTAAATTGGAAGTTATCTCTGGTCCAATACTTTCCGGAATCACATCTTTTAATACAACTTCAGCTACCTCTAACCCAACTGGCTGCCGATTTAAATTAGCAAATGCGGTGATGCGAACCAACGCACCTTCAAGTTCGCGAATATTACTTGATACTCTTGAAGCAATAAATTCTAAAACTTCTGCTGGCACATTTAATTTCTCTTGCGCAGTTTTTTTACGTAAAATAGCGATACGAGTCTCTAAGTCAGGTGGTTGCACATCAGTAATTAATCCCCACTCAAACCGAGAGCGCATTCGATCTTCAAAATCCTGTAGTTGTTTTGGTGGTAAATCACTAGTTACCACAATTTGTTTGTTGGCATTATGAAGTGTATTAAAAGTATGGAAAAACTCTTCCTGAGTCTGCACTTTACCACTTAAAAATTGAATATCATCAACTAATAACACATCAATATCGCGGTACTTACGTTGAAAAACCCCAGCTTTATCATCACGAATCGAGTTAATAAATTCATTAGTAAATTCTTCACTGGAAACGTAGCGAACTTTGGCACCGTTATAAAGACTTCTGGTGTAGTGGCCGATTGCATGAAGTAAGTGAGTTTTTCCTAAACCAGAGCCACCATAAATAAATAGTGGGTTATATGCCTTAGCTGGCTGCTCTGCTACCGCTACCGCTGCAGCATGCGCAAATCTATTTGAGGAACCAATAACGAAAGTATCAAATGTGTATTTTGGCGAAAGTCGCGAATCTGAATCAACTCTCGATGCCGGTGAACCAGTACCTGGTCGATTTATTTCTTCATCAAAACTTGGTTGCACTGGTGCGGCATAAGTTGCATCTGCCATCTCATCAGTTAAATCATCATCAAGTGCTGGGGCAATTGACGGATCAACTGAAACGGCAAGTCTGACATCATGGCCAAATTCCGCAGTTAACGCTCTAATTAAAACTGGTTTTAATCGAGTTTCCAACACATCTTTGGTAAATTCATTGGGGCTGGCAATCAGCACTGTGCCTTCAACTAGTGCCAACGGCCGGGTTAGGGCAACGAAAGCTCGATCTTGGGGAGAAAGGGACACATCGGACAAATGGGTCAAACTACGTGCCCACACATCTGCTAGATCGATTACTTCTTCCAAGATTCCCCCTAAGAACCAGAATTAATCCACAGATTTAGTGCGGGGGTGGAACTTATCCCCAACCCCCTGGCAAAGCAATACTGGGGGGGCGGTTTTTTCGCGACACGCCGCGATAGTTACCTAATATTTATCAACACCCCTGGCACCATGCCTCACCCTCACGGGTTAAGGGGTCAAAACTGGTGCGGTATGCTCCGGCTTCGCGATCAAGGCGATCGCAATCCTCGCAAAAGTTTTGGAGCCATCGTGAGCAAGAAAACTTATCAGCCCAATAATCGTCGTCGGGCTAAGAAACATGGCTTCCGCCAACGCATGAAGACTCGTGCAGGCCGTGCAATTTTGGCTGCTCGACGCCGCAAGGGTCGCGCAAAGCTTTCGGCATAACAAGTTATGTTGCCGGCTAAATACCGGTTGCGCCGTCGTGGCGACGTAGCCAATGTGTTAACCAACGGTCGTAAAACTCCCGCTGGTGTGGTGGTAATTCATTCATTGCCTAAATCTGAACAACCAAGCGAATTTGCTTTTGTGGTTTCTAAAAAAGTTGGCAATTCAGTAGTGCGACATCGAGTAACTAGGGTGCTGCGACATATTGTGGCTGATCAGGTAACAAGTTTTAACCCAGCACAACAAATTGTGGTAAGAGCGCTGAGTAAAGCTGCCGCAACACCAACCGCGGTGATTAAGGATGACTTTATTGCAGCAGTAGCAAAGGTAAATGCTCATGCTAACTAAATTATTTTCCTTACCACTTCTGTTGATCATTAACGGATACCGAAAATTTATTTCGCCACTCACGCCAGCTTCGTGCCGATTGCATCCATCATGTTCAACTTATGCGCTTCAAGCAGTGCAGATCCATGGCCCAATTAAAGGCCTGTTGTTATCAGGTTGGCGATTGCTTCGATGTAATCCATTCACTAAAGGTGGCGTCGATCCGGTGCCAACTAAAGGTAGTTGGCGACCAGCGGTTGATTTAGCTGGAAACCCACGAGGTTTAATGAAAGTAGGGAACTAGTGAGCACGATATTTGCCCCATTTATCTGGGTATTTCATCGATTAGAGGATCTGGTCTCTTGGATCTTGATTACCTTTCACGACTTACTATCACCGTTATTTGGCGCCACCTCTGGTTGGTCGTGGAGTTTATCCATTATTGGTTTGGTGATAGTAATTCGGATCGCGCTAATTCCACTTTTCGTCAAACAAATTAGAGCGGTAAGAAACATGCAGGCAATTCAGCCGCAGATTAAAGAACTGCAAAAGAAATATGCTGACAACCGCGAAAAACTTGGCCAAGAAATGATGAAGTTGTATCGGGAAACCGGCACTAATCCATTCTCATCCTGCTTGCCAATTTTGTTGCAAGCACCAATTTTCTTTGCATTGTTCAGGGTGCTGCAAGGTATTGCGCTAAACAAACCAGAAGGCCTGTTTGCTAGTGCGCAAAATTTAGATTTAGTAGATCAAGCACGAGAAGCATTAGTTGTTGGTGTTCCAATTTACGCCACCTTGATTAATGCCGGCGAAACACCATCTATCCCGGCAACTATTTCACTAACTATTTTCTTGATTTTGTTTATGTCTGCCACCACATTTATTACCCAGAAACAGTTGATCGTAAAGAACTCGGCACCAAACAATCCAATGGTGCAGCAACAAAAGATTTTGCTTTATGTCTTCCCAATTATTTTCGCAGTAGGTGGCATTGGCTTCCCAATTGGTGTATTGATTTATTGGTCAACCACCAACCTGTGGTCAATGTTCCAACAATTCTGGGTAATTAGAAATTCACCAACACCTGGTTCACCGGCATATGACCTTTGGGTTAAGCGCAAAGAAGAAAAGCAACGCAAAAAAGGAATTGCGCCAGAACCAGAGAAGTCAGCTGAACCAGAGCAGCCACCAGCACCGCGGCAGCAACCAAAGAAGCAACCGCGAGGTAAGCGCAAGAAAAACGGCGGCAAAAAGTAATTTTCCCGATTTATCCTAAAAGTGAGGTTTTATGAGCGAGAGTCCAGCAGTAAAGGTTGAAGATCTAGAGCGCGAAGCAGATATTGCTGCGGATTATCTAGAGGAACTACTTGACATAACAGATTTGGATGGCGATATCGAGCTTGATATTGAAGCGGATCGACCGTTGGTGGCAATTGAAGGCGGCGACCTTTCGGTGCTAGTTGGTGAAGATGGCAAAGTGCTGCAGTCGCTACAAGATCTAGCCCGTTTGGCGGTACAGCGTGAAACCGGCGAACGCAGCCGATTGATGCTTGATATTGGCGGTCACCGATCGGCCCGAAAGGCCACGCTGGCGAAATTCGGCACCGAGACTGCGGCCAAAGTCATTAAGTCAGGCAAGTCAATCAAGCTAGAACCAATGAGCGCCTTTGAGCGCAAAGTGGTGCACGATGCGGTGAATGCGGCCGGTGCGCTCAGTGAGTCTGAGGGCGAAGAGCCAAACCGCTACATCGTGGTTTATCCACCTGCCTCATGACCAATGTTTCCCGTGAAACATTAATTCTGCAGGCCTACCCCGAAGCAGCTAACCAACTCCAGCAATTCCATGATTTACTGGCAGTTGAAGGCCCGATTAGAGGGTTGCTTGGCCCGAAAGAGGTAGAAAAACTCTGGGATCGGCACATTGGCAATTCATTAGTGCTGGAGAGCCTGCTGCCTGAGGGGTGCTCGCTGATTGATATTGGGACTGGGGCTGGCCTGCCTGGTATCCCAATTGCGATTGCCCGACCTGATCTAGAGATCCACCTAGTGGAGCCGATGCAGCGGCGAATCGAATTCCTGGAATTGGCGGTAGCCAAATTAGGCCTTTCCAATACCCAAATTCATCGGGCCAGGGCAGAACAACTCCATGGGCAATTAGTGGCAGATCTGGTAACTGCCCGGGCGGTTGCCTCGGTTAAAGATTTAATTCAATGGTGCGAACCCCTACTGAACTCCCATGGCAGGTTGGTGCTACTCAAGGGGGAGAAGGCAGAGATTGAGCTCAAAGAGGCAAAACCCACCATGCATAAGCATGGCCTAGTTTTGGACGACATTGTGTTATTGGGCCAAGATCTCTTAATTGAGCCCACTCGAGCAGTGGTCTTGATTC
>JBIJDU010000029.1:0-13993 GCA_044343935.1 Candidatus Nanopelagicales bacterium
GCAAAGTTAAGCGATCTAGCCGAGTTAAAACTGCGAGCACAACAAGTATTAACTGGTTTGGCGAACGGAACAATCTGAGTGGGCCGCGAGGGACTCGAACCCCCGACACCCGCCTTGTAAGGGCGGTGCTCTAACCAACTGAGCTAGCGGCCCATTTGCTGGGCAGCAAACCTTATCGGGTGGCTATGCCAGGCTCGCCAAGGCTTCGCGATAAGCGTTCACGTCGCGCGCTTCGCCGGGACCGTTCACCACCAGCCAGCGAATCACGCCGGTTTTATCAATTACAAATGAGCCACGGGTGCTCATGCCGCGCTCTGGCAGAAATACGCCATATTTTTCACTGACTTCACCATGCGGCCAGAAATCACTTAACAATAAATAATCCAAGTTTTCAGCCTTAGCAAAAGCAGTTAACGAATATGCTGGATCGCAAGATATTCCTAAAATCACCGTATCGTCGCTGGCTGCTGGCATCTCATCTCGAATAGCGCAAACTTCGGTGGTGCAGATGCCAGAAAAAGCAAATGGGTAGAAAAAAACCAACACGTTTTTGCCGCGAAAATCTGATAGCGAGACTTTCTGGCCATTACTTGCAGTTAAACTGAAATCTGGTGCGAGATCGCCAACTTTTAACATCAATGTCGTTCCTATCGTTTCGCTTTTGGGGCAACCAATCTGGTGCCTTGCCAACTTGGTGCTGCATTAATAGTGCTAGTTGCCTGTAAGCCAGCGGATGGCGCGGCTTCAGTTATTTCTTCTGGCTCGACAAAACCATCGCGGCCAGGTTTTGGCGTTAACAACCAGATAACACCTTGATCCGTTAGTGGATGAATGGCATCCATTAACGCTTCGACTAAATCATCATCGCCATCACGGAACCAGAACAGCACGACATCAACGACATCTTCAAAATCAGCATCAACTAGATCGGCGTCAATCGCAGCTGCTACCGCAGCGCGTAATTGCGCATCAACATCTTCGTCCCAGCCCAGTTCTTGCACAACTTGGCCTGGCTTCACCCCGAGGCGGGCAGCTATCGCTGCTGCGCTCTCAGCGCTGGAAGTCACCCATTCTCCTTCTGGTTGTGCCCACCTCACGCGGGTCAGTGGGAGAAGTCAAGACTGGCTGGGCGATTGTGGCAAGTCAGACACCCATCCAAGTGCCAACTCCCCCACAGATAGGCGAGAATAGGGCGGTAAATCTTGAGAGGAAACTGTGAGCGCAGAACTAGAGCAAGAAGCCATGATGCCAGGTGGGTTACCCACCCAGTACGTCGATACCGATCCAGATGAAACTGGCGAGTGGCTGGAATCTTTAGATGGTGTAATCGAAACCAAGGGAACCCAGCGCGCTCATCAATTGATGCTCTCCATGCTTCGGCATTCCGCTGAACGCAATATTGGATTGCCGCTCGTACGTTCAACTGACTACATCAACTCAATTGCCCCAGAAAAAGAGCCAGAGTTTCCAGGTAATGAATCATTAGAGAAAAAGATTCGTCGATTGATGCGTTGGAATGCTGCGATCATGGTGCATCGCGCGCAGCGACCAGGGGTCGGCGCCGGTGGTCATATCTCAACTTATGCATCAAGTGCATCACTTTATGAAGTGGGATTCAATCACTTCTTTCGTGGCAAGAACCACCCAGGTGGTGGCGATCAGATTTTTTACCAAGGCCACGCCTCGCCTGGTATGTATGCCCGCGGTTTTGTTGAAGGCAGATTGTCGGAAGCACAACTTGATGGATTTAGGCAAGAGTTAAGTCAAGCGCCAAATGGAATTCCGTCGTATCCACATCCTCGATTAATGTCTGACTTCTGGGAATTTCCAACAGTGTCCATGGGGCTTGGTCCAATTCACGCCATTTATCAAGCTCGATTTAATCGTTATTTACATAACCGCGGCATAAAGGACACCAGCGAACAACATGTTTGGGCATTTCTTGGTGATGGCGAAATGGATGAACCTGAATCAACTGGTGCGATCAGGTTGGCAGCGCGAGAAGATCTTGACAATTTAACATTTGTGGTGAACTGTAATTTGCAACGACTAGATGGTCCAGTTCGCGGTAATGGCAAGATTATTCAAGAACTCGAAGCGTTGTTTCGAGGTGCTGGCTGGAATGTTATTAAAGTTATCTGGGGCCGCGAATGGGATCAACTGTTAGCAGCTGACACCGATGGTGCGCTGATTGAATTAATGAATTGCACCCCGGATGGTGATTTCCAGACTTACAAAGCCGAAGATGGCGCATATGTGAGAGCGAACTTCTTTGGTCGCGATCCGCGCACCGCAGCGTTAGTTGCGAATTGGTCTGATGATGATATTTGGAACTTAAAGCGAGGGGGCCATGACTATCGGAAACTTTATGCAGCTTATAAAGCAGCAACCGAACATAAAGGCCAGCCAACAGTTATTTTGGTGAAAACCATCAAGGGCTACACCTTGGGACATCATTTCGAAGGCAGAAACGCTACTCACCAGATGAAGAAACTTACTGAAGATGACCTCAAGGGTTTTAGAGATCGGCTGCAAATTCCAATTGCGGATGCTGCGTTGGATAAATATTTGCCACCTTATTACAAGCCAAGCGAGGATTCCGAAGAAATGCAGTATCTGCATGAGCGCCGCCGCGCGCTAGGTGGCTATTTACCATGTCGCCGAACGGTGGCAAAGCCATTACCGCAACCGAGCGAGAAAGCATTTGAATTCTCCCGCCGCGGCTCCGGTAACCAGCAAGTTGCAACAACAATGGCATTTGTTCGCCTGCTCAAAGAGTTACTAAAAGAAGAAGAGATGGGCCAGCGTTTTGTCCCAATCGTGCCAGATGAAGCACGTACATTTGGTATGGATTCCCTCTTTACGTCCCACAAGGTGTATTCACCGCATGGCCAAAATTACACCTCTGTTGATCGCGAATTGTTCCTTTCGTATAAAGAAGCAACTACCGGTCAAGTATTAGAAGAAGGCATTACTGAAGCTGGCGCAATGTCATCATGGTTAGCCGCTGGCAGCGCTTATGCCACCCATGACGAACCGATGATTCCAGTTTATGTGTTTTATTCGATGTTTGGTTTCCAGCGAACTGGTGATCAATTCTGGGTCGCAATGGATCAGATGGCACGTGGGTTTATTTTGGGTGCAACCGCTGGTCGAACCACATTAAATGGTGAAGGACTGCAACACCAAGATGGTCATTCGCCGATAATCGCTGCAACAAACCCAGCGGCAGTTGTTTATGACCCGGCATTCGGCTTTGAGATCGCACATATTGTTAAAGATGGTTTAAAGCGAATGTATGGCGAAAACCCAGAAAATATCTTCTACTACTTCACCGTTTACAATGAACCAATTGATCAACCAGCTGAACCTGAAAACTTAGACGTTAATGGCGTACTAAAAGGTGTTTATCGATTTGCTGCGGCACCTGCTGGTGCTGGCGCAAAAGTTTCGATTATGGCCTCTGGCATTTCCCTACCGTGGGCAATTAAGGCGCAGCAGATTCTGAATGAAAAGTGGAATGTGCAAGCTGAGATTTGGTCAGTTACCTCCTGGGTTGAGTTACGCCGTGATGCACTTGAAGTTGATCGAGCGAACTTCTTAAACCCAACTGCCAAACCAAAAGTGCCGTTTGTGACCCAACAACTTGAAAGCGCAATTGGTCCGATCATTGCGGTAAGTGACTATATGCGCCAAGTGCCAGATCAAATCAGGCAATGGGTGAAGCAAGACTTTTACTCCCTAGGTACTGATGGTTGGGGCATGAGCGATACCCGCGGCGCACTGCGTCGGCACTTCTTAGTTGATGCCGAATCCATCACAGTACAGGCGCTTGCTGCACTTGCCGCCAAAGGTGAGATTCCAGCTGAGCAGGTAACTCAAGCACTGACGGAATACCAGTTAGCTGATCCAAAAGCAGCAGACGCTGGAAATACTGAAGGAACGGGCTGATTTTCAGGAATTTGACCCTTTTCAGCTGGGTCAACCCGTGAGTAATGAAGTACGGTGGGTCAGATGTTGTGCGTCGTAGCCCCTGGTCAAGGAGCGCAATCCCCCGGCATGCTCAAGCCCTGGCTTGAGCTCTCTGGCGTATCTGAAACTTTAAGTAAATGGTCTGCCGCCAGCAAAGTTGATTTGCTACTGCATGGCACTGAATCTGATGGCGAAACCATCCGAGATACGGCGATTGCGCAAGCGTTGCTAGTTGCCAATTCCCTGATTGCAATTAAACAGATTTTTCCAGAGCGACTTGATCTGCTGCGTCAGGTTCATCTAGTTGCGGGTCACTCAGTTGGTGAATTGGTAGCAGCCGCCATTAGTGGCGTAATCACCGAAGATACTGCAATGAATCTAGTTGGCGTAAGAGGCCGTGCGATGGCGCTAGCAGCGGCAGTTGCACCCACTTCAATGACTGCCGTTCTAGGCGGTGAACCAGATCAGATAATTGCACATTTAGCAAAATTGGATTTAGTTGCGGCAAATGTAAATGGCGCTGGCCAAATAATTGCCGCCGGGACGCTAGAAGCATTAGCGCGATTAGCTGAAAGTCCGCCAGCGAAAACAAAACTGCGGCCATTGTCAGTAGCAGGTGCATTTCACACTAAACATATGCAAGCTGCAGTTGAAGCATTGCGCGGGGCTGCTTTGGAATTTTCCATAAAGAACCCTGAAATCACATTGTTAAGTAATCGAGACGGCGCAATTGTTGATACTGGCGAGGATGCAATTGCTCGCATTGTGACGCAAGTTAGCAATCCAGTTAGATGGGATTTATGCCAAAAGAGCATGGAGCGATTAGGAGTGACCGGAATTTTGGAATTAGCACCAGGTGGGACATTAGTAAATATTGCAAAACGCGAATTTGAAGATGTGCAAACTTTTGCGATAAAGAATCCTGCTGATATTGCTGGTGCAAAAGATTTCATTCTCAATCACCAACGGCGGGCAGCATGACGCAGATTAAAAGTGCGCCAGCACGAGTTGGTGCGCGGATAATGGGAATTGGGGCTTATCGACCATTCCGAGTGGTGACAAACGACGAGATTGCACCGCTGATTGATTCCAGTGACGAATGGATTCAACAACGAACTGGAATTCAAACCAGACGATTTGCCAGCGAGCACGAAACTTTGGATGAAATGGCAGCGTTAGCGGCAGCAGAAGCGCTTGCTGATGCTGGCGTTAAACCAGAGCAGATTGGTGTGGTTTTAGTTGCCACGTTAACTAACCCAGTTCAGTTTCCAGCAGTTGCGCCAACTGTTGCCACCAAACTAGGTATTCCCGATCCAGGTGCATTTGATATTGGCGCAGCTTGCGCTGGATTTGTGTACGCACTTAGTACAGCGGCTGACATGGTGAAGTCAGGTAGTGTCGAGTATGCGTTAGTTATTGGTGCTGAGCGGATGACTGACGTGCTTGATTTCACCGATCGTGGTAGCGCTTTTATTTTTGGAGATGGTGCTGGCGCGATGGTGGTAGGTCCGGCTGACTTTAATGGTTTTGGGCCAATAATTTTTGGTTCTGATGGTTCGCAAGCAGATGCGATTTCAATGACTTCTACTTGGTTTGATTTTCGCAGCGGTAAAGCACCAGCACCGCCAACATTGCGGATGGCTGGACAGCAAGTTTTTCGCTGGGCAGTATCAGAAATGGTTGGCGTTGCTCAACGCGCAATTACTGCCGCTGGCTTAGAACCAAAAGACTTAGCAGCTTTCGTGCCGCATCAGGCAAATAATCGAATTACTGATGCCATTGTGAAAGCACTAGATTTCCCAGATACTGTGGCGGTGGCCAGAGATATCCGGGATAGCGGTAACACAACTGCCGCAACCGTTCCGCTCGCACTGCATGCACTTCGCAGTGAGGGTAGAGCACCAGCTGGCGCCCCGGCCTTGCTTTTAGGTTTTGGTGCTGGCCTGACATACGCTGCTCAGGTAGTAGCGCTGCCGTAATAATCGCTTAACGAACGTTAAGCCAGAAGGATGGAAAGTAAATGAACGCTGACGAAGTAATGCGCGAGATGGCGGTAATTTTGGATGAAGTTGCCGGAGTTGCTGCTGATCAAGTTGCCATGGATAAGTCGTTCACCGACGATCTAGAGGTTGATTCGTTGTCAATGGTTGAGGTAGTTATGGCCGCTGAGGATAAGTTCGGCGTGAAAATTCCTGACGAGGAAGTCAAGAACCTTCGCACTGTTGGCGACGCAGTTAACTTCATCGTGAAGTCCGCTTAATTTCAGAATTCATGAGCGCGCATCCACGAGTTGTTGTTACCGGTTTAGGACTGGTCACCCCGTTGGGCATAGACGTTGCCAGCACTTGGCAAGCTGTGCTCGCGGGTCGCTCGGGGGTGCGCGCTTTACATGAAGATTGGGCATCGGACATCAATTCACGCATTGCTGGTGCAATTGATACGGACTTATCAAACGTATTGGACAAAGTTGCAGCCCGTCGGATGGATCGCTCTACTCAGTTTGCGGTGATTGCGGCCAAGCAAGCAGTTGCTGATGCCAACGTGTTAGCTGAAGTTGATCCAATCAGATTAGGTGTTGTGTTTGGCACTGGCATTGGTGGGTTATCTACCGTGATGCAGCAGATGGAGATTTTGGCAGAACGCGGTCCAGATCGAGTAAATCCACTAACTGTGCCCATGATTATGCCAAATGCCGCAGCTGCGCTAATTGAATTAGAAATTGGTGCGCAAGCTGGTGCTCATGCACCAGTTTCGGCGTGTGCCACTTCAGCTGAAGCAATTGCCTGGGGCACGCAGATGATTCGAGCTGGCAGGGCTGATGTTGTAGTTGTTGGCGGTACGGAAGCGGTTATTAATAGATTGGCGATGGCAGCTTTTGCCGCAATGCGTGCCATGTCAACCCGCAATGATGATCCTGCCACTGCTTCTCGACCATATGACTTAGGACGCGACGGCTTTGTAATGAGTGAGGGTGCTGGTGCGCTTGTACTGGAGCGACATGAACATGCGGTTGCTCGTAATGCAAATATCTATGCCGAGATTGCCGGTTTTGGGATGACTTCAGATGCCCACCACATCGCAGCCCCAGATCCAGAAGGTGCTGGCGCTGCCCGCGCCATGCTCGCTGCAGTCAGTGATGCTGGCGCCAGCATCACTGATGTCCTACATTTAAATGCGCACGCTACTTCCACTCCGCTGGGTGATATCGCTGAAGCGGCAGCTGTAAAGCGAGCATTTGGTTCACATACCGATCAAATTGCAGTGACCGCGCCAAAATCATCCATAGGTCACACCTTAGGTGGCGCGGGTGTAATTGAATCTATTCTGACAATTTTAAGCATAATTAATAAGCAGATTCCACAAACAATCAACATTACTGATTTTGATCCAAAAGTTGAGTTAGATGTGGTGCGAGATTCCCATCGATCAATTACGAAATCTGAGATTTTGGCACTTAACAATTCATTTGGCTTTGGTGGCCATAATGTTTGTGTTGCAATTAGAAACTACTAAAATCCAAACGTTTCTTTAAATTGAGCTAACTCTTGTTTCGCCCATAACTGAAACTGCTCACTAGTAACCACAATGCCAGGGTCCGCGGTAACTACAAACTTAAGTTCAGTTTCACTCTTTCTCCTAGCCGAAAAAGTTACAAATAACTCCGACTCATATTCCAACTTGGTCTGCGCAATCACATTAGTAGTGATTTTAGCCCTAATCAAATTAGCAAATTCATTTTCGGTAGCTTGCGGATCTAGTTGCAGCAGTAAGGTTTTGTTTCCAGTTTCGCTGTGATAACTAATGCTTAATTCTGGTGGATTAAAACTAGCTTGGAACATGTCATACCAGTTGATGATAAAACTTCTACTAATTATTCCGGTTTCAGTTGCAACCACTGGGCCAACCTGAGTTTCGGCATAACTTAAAATGCTTTGCGCTGGTGCTAGTGCTTGATACTTAGCCGCAACCTGATTGCGTCGACCTAATCGCACTAGATTCCCATCGCCTGTTCTCTCAGTGTTCGGCGATGCTGTTCTAGTGCTACCAACTCAGCAAACATTTTGTCGTATTTCGCTTGCTCATCAACCGGATTTAATCGCTGCAGCGTGCGCTTTATGTCAGCTATTTGTCTAGTGGCATCTAGTTCCATCACTCGGGCATAAACCGCTTTGGCATAACGCTCAAGTTGCTCTTCACTTGTTTGAATTGGCTCAACTAGCAGCGCTCTAATTAAATTTTCAAGCTCTGGCTCGCCTGCGGCACTTAGCACTTGCGCATGTAAATCTGCCGATGTGCTGGCATGCATAATTGCCAAGAAAACCGCTTGATGTTGCGCTGTGGCGAATGAACTTTGCTCTAATGCGGCAAACCAATCTGGCAGCAACTCTGGATGCTGTAGCGCCAACTTCAGCGCTTCTCGCTCTACTCGAACCACTGGATCTAGTAAATCAACACTTGGTAGCACAGCTTCTGCTGCTGCTTTGGGTTTTTTCCCGATCGCATCTTTTAATGCCGCCGGCTCTACCCCAATCCAGCCAGCAGTTAACCTTAAATATTCTGGCCGTAGCGCTGGATCTTTGATTCCAGCAATAAGCGGCGCAACCGATCTAGTTGCCGCTACTCGACCTTCTGGAGATTCGATCGGATACTGCGCGATATTTGACTTAATGGCAAACTCAAACAACGGAATTCGCCGAGCCACTAATTCACGCACTGCTTCAGGTCCACGTTGTAATCGCAGATCACACGGATCAAGTCCAGTTGGTTCAATTGCCACAAAAGTTTGGCTGGTGATCTGCGCATCTAACTCAAAGGCTTTTAATGCCGCTTTCTGGCCGGCGGCATCACCATCAAACGTGAAAATTACTTCACCACGTAATTCTTCTTGATCCATCAAAAGTCGACGCAATATCCGAACATGGTCTTCCCCAAATGCCGTGCCACATGTTGCAACTGCAGTCTCGACACCACTTAAATGCGCTGCCATTACATCGGTATAGCCCTCAACAATTACTGCTTGACGGCGCCTGGCAATTTCTTTTCGGGCTAAATCAATGCCGTATAGCACTTGACTCTTTTTATATAGGGGCGTTTCTGGCGTATTTAAATATTTTGGTCCATCATCGTTATCTTTAAGTTTGCGCGCACCAAATCCAATTGTGTCGCCCGAGGAGTCTCGAATTGGCCAGATCAATCTGCCCCGGAAACGATCATAAATTCCGCGCTGGCCATCAATTGCCAATCCAGCAGTCTTTAACTCTTCATCGGTAAATCCATTGGCGCGTAAGTGTTCAGTTAACGAACCCCACTCATCTGGTGCATAACCAACTCCAAATTTAGTTGCTGCTGCTTTGTCAAAACCGCGTGATTGCAGAAACTCTCGACCAATTTCGGCTGCTTTGGTGTCTAATTGTGCTTGATAGAACTTCTCGGCTAATCGATTAGCTTCAATGAGTCTAGTGCGATTACCAACTGGCTTTGCACTGGTGTTTCCCGATGCCACGTAGCGTAAATTCATTCCCAGCTTGCCAGCTAATTTTTCAATTGCTTCGGTAAAACTTAGGTGGTCAACTTTTTGCAGAAAATTAACTGTGTCACCACCTTCATTGCAACCAAAGCAGAACCACAATCCCTTACTTGGTGTGACGTGAAAGGATGGACTTTTTTCATCATGAAACGGGCAAATGCCTTTAAGGCTGCCGCCGCCGGCAGGTTTTAGCGTGACATAGTCGCGAACTACTTCATCGATTCGGGAGCGGTCACGGACAGCCGCCACATCTTCATCATGTATTCGTCCGGCCATGGGTTAAGTCTAGGCGGGGGCTAAATCTCGCGCCGGCTACTTACACAGCCGTTGATGCCACTGAACGGCAGTGATATCGGTCAGATTGGCAATCTGGTCCACGATCACCCGAGTGCGCTCAGCATCGTTGGTGGCAGCAGCAAATGCCTCTTGGTGGACGGCATCTAGCGCTGTTGGGTCCTGCTGCTGGAGGGCGGCAAATAGTTCCGCGAGCAACTCGCGCTGCTGGGCATACTGTTTTGCCATCGCGGCTCGTTGCATCACATATGCCACGGCTAAAGTTTTAAGCACGGCAACTTCTGCCCGTATATCTGCCGGCACTATCAAATCGCCACCATATCGCGAGATCTGATTGCCAAATTCCGCTGATGTTGCCAACTCAGCTGCGCCAACAAAGCGGCCAATCAGCGTTGAGGTTATGGATTTTAATTGCGTTACAGATTTTCTAGTGCTATCGAAATTCGTTGGCCATTGGGCTAAATTCAAAATTCGATTTAACGCAAATAGTAACTCTTGATCGCTGGCATTAGGTAAGTATCTAGCGATGCATTCATTAACAATTAACTTCTGCTCGTCACTATCGTGCAAGAGTTTTAAATCAATATGGCCGGCATGGATCGCATCTTCGACATCGTGCACCGAATAGGCCACATCATCGGCAAAATCCATAACTTGAGCTTCAAAGCAAACTGATCTGGCGTTAGTTGCGGATCGCACCCAATTAAATAATTCGCTATCTGATTCATATGCGCCATACTTAACACTTGTTCGTTCTTTAAACCATGGATATTTACTGGCAGCATCTAGGCTTGCTCGAGTTAAGTTCAAACCATAACTACGTCGATCATCCATTACTTTTGTTTCTAATCTAGTCAACACTCGAAATGTTTGAGCATTACCTTCAAAACCGCCAATGCTCGCTGCTAATTCATCCAGTGCTGATTCGCCATTGTGGCCAAATGGTGGATGACCAACATCATGCGTTAATGCTGCTGTCTCAGTTAAATCCGGGTCTGCCCCTAGGGCATGTCCCAATTCGCGGGCAATCTGTGCCACTTCAAGGGTATGTGTTAGGCGGGATCGAGGAAAATCATGTTGCGCGGCAGTGAGCACTTGAGTTTTATTTGCTAACCGACGCAGCGATAGCGAGTGCAGCACTCGCGCTCGATCTCGTGCAAATTGCGAACGAGATGGATTTCCGGGAGATTCAGCGATAAAGCGCTCAGTATCAATTTCCTGGTAGGTCATGACAAGATTCCAGTTCGTTGCAAAAACACATAACGCAGCACCGCCACAGTTTCGCGAACCACATAGTTAAATGTCATTTTGGAACCAGCACCATAACGGGTAGGTGCACCAAAAGCCTCGTATCCCATATCCCGAACAATAATCAAACTTCTAACAGTATGGGCCGGATCTGTCACCAAGGTGACTCTGGTTGCACCTAGTTCTTTTAATCGATGATCAACTGCTCTCAAGCTATCTAGCGTATTAGTGCCCTTTGCAATTGCAATTACCGAAGCTCTGCTCATGCCTTTACTCAATAAATACTGTCGGCCCGTCTGTGCTTCGGTGGTGCGATCTCCTGGTTGATTTGATCCAGTAGTGATTACTTTGCGAGCAGTGCGAACTTTCCAAAGTTCATAAGCACGATCCAATCTGGCTTGCAGCACATCTGATGGTCGGCCATCGAACTGCGCTGCACCAAGCACCACGATGGCATCAGAGCGATAAAGCACATCTTTGCCACCAATATTTATCACCCAAGCTGAAACACCAAGCACCACCACTACTGAAGTTGCGATGATGATGGCAATAAATGTCTTAACTAAATGCATTACCCGCCGCTCACATCCAATTCAGCAGCAGCTAAATCTGCGGCAAAATCACCTAACTCATCCGGTGAATCCAGCCAACCTGCTGGCAAGCTAACTGGTCGTTCACTTGAAGTTCGACCACGAGGTCCATCAGCGGCGCTAGGAAATTCTTGTTGATCATCAATCAATCTAACTAGCTGGGCTAACTCAGTTAAAGTCGAGACCATACCTAACTTGGCACGAATTTCAGATCCAACTCTAAAACCTTTGAGATACCAAGCCACATGTTTGCGAAAATCTCGACAACCTTTGTATTCACCATAAAGCTCAACTAGCAACTCAGCATGACGCACCATTGTTGCAAGCACCTGCTGCAAATTCGGATCCTTGGGCATCTCATTGCCATTAAGTGCAGCTGCTAATTGCGCAAACAGCCAGGGCCGACCTAAACAGCCTCGGCCAACAACTACGCCAGCACAGCCTGTTTGTTGCATCATCGCTACCGCATCGGATGCTTGCCAAATATCACCATTTCCAAGCACTGGCACGCCAAGTGGGGCAAGATCATCTACCAAAACTCTTATCTGAGACCAATCAGCGCTTGGGGCATACATCTGTGCTGCGGTACGGGCATGAAGCGCAACCCAAGCAACTCCCTCTTGGGCCGCAGTTAAGCCAGCTTCGCGGAAAGTTAAATGATCTTGATCAATTCCTAACCTCATCTTTACTGTCACTGGCACTGGTTTTACCCCAATTGAAGCTGCTGTTTCAGCCGCGGTTGATACTGCGGCCCGAATAATGTCTCGAAATAAATTGCGCTTAAATGGTAATGCCGCACCGCCACCTTTACGAGTCACTTTTGGCACTGGGCAACCCATGTTTAAATCAATATGGTCAGCGCGATCTTCAGTAATTAACAACTTTACTGCCGCGGCCATGATTTTTGGCGATACACCATAAAGTTGAACTGAACGTGGCGTCTCATCTGGATCAAAGGTCACCATCTGAATAGTTTCTTCATTGCGCTCAACGAGCGCGCGTGACGTGACCATTTCCGAAACGTAAAGTCCAGCACCATATTCCCGACATAATCTACGAAAAGCACTATTAGTAATCCCCGCCATCGGCGCCAACACCACAGGTGGTGCAACACTAAAGCGCGGTGTTTGAATTGGTGCGAAGCCAGTTGCGGTCATTTTGTTAAGCAATTGGTAAGCGCTGCGCTAGCCAGCCAGATAAGTTATCTAAGCTGATTCGCTGCTGCTCCATGGTATCGCGATCTCGCACTGTGACTGCTTGATCATCCAACGTATCAAAATCCACCGTGACGCAATAGGGCGTACCAATTTCATCTTGACGGCGATATCTGCGGCCAATCGCGCCAGAATCATCAAACTCCACGTTGTAACTCTTGCGAAGCATTGCTGCTAAATCCTTTGCCTTTGGCGACAACTCGGCATTTCGAGACAACGGCAACACAGCTACTTTTACTGGCGCCAACCTTGGATCAAGTCGCAGCACAGTACGAACATCCTCGCCACCTTTGCTATTTGGTGCCTTATCTTCATCATAAGCATCTAATAGGAATGCCAGCACACATCTGGTTAAGCCAGCTGCAGGTTCAATTACATAAGGAACCCAACGCTCGCCAGATTCTTGATCGAAGTAAGAAAGATCAGTGCCTGAATGTTTTCCATGTGTAGTTAAATCAAAATCAGTTCGGTTAGCCACGCCTTCTAACTCAGCCCACTCAGATCCGGCAAATCTAAATCGATATTCGATATCTACTGTTCGTTTTGAATAATGAGATAACTTCTCTTTTGGATGTTCAAATCGACGAAGATTTTCTGGATTGATTCCTAAATCAGTGTACCAATTCCAGCGCTGCTCTAGCCAATAATCATGCCACTGCTCATCTTCACCTGGCTTAACAAAAAATTCCATCTCCATTTGCTCAAATTCACGAGTTCTGAAAATGAAGTTGCCTGGTGTAATTTCATTTCGGAAGGATTTTCCAGTTTGGGCAATACCAAACGGTGGTTTTTTGCGTGCGGAAGTAAGTACATTTTGGAAATTAACGAAGATTCCTTGAGCAGTCTCTGGCCGCAAATAATGTAGCGATCCCTCATCTTCTACTACGCCAACTGTGGTTCGCAGCATTCCATTGAAATCTCTTGGTTCCGTGAACTGGCCTTTTACGCCACAATTGGCACAGCCAATTCCAGCTAAGCCACCTTCAGCAGGTTTGCCGTGCTTATTCTCGTATTCTTCCAATAACTGATCTGCGCGGAATCGCTTGTGGCAGTTCTTGCACTCAGTTAGCGGGTCAGCAAAGGCATTGACATGGCCAGATGCTTCCCAAACTTGCGGCGCCAAAATGATTGAAGAATCTAATCCCACC
>JBIJDU010000036.1:0-4538 GCA_044343935.1 Candidatus Nanopelagicales bacterium
TTGCACCAGTTCCAAACAACGCAATCGCAGTAATTGTTGCGGCATAGAAAACTGACTCGGCACCCAAGATATAAGGAATAAGCGGCACTATTGCTCCAAGTGCAAATGACACAAATGATGATGAAGCGGCCAGGATGGGATTAACCTGAGCTGCCATGAAATCATGAATTTGCTCTGGGGAACCATCGCGTTTCGCATGCTTGAGTAACAAGTTACGCTGTGACGCCACCGAAACATACTCACCGGCTGCCATACTGAAAGCACCTGCGGCTAGCCCTGCAAATCCAGCCACAACGACCGCTTGTGATTGATTTGCTCCAGCTGCAGTAGCACCAGCTGCAACGCCAGCAATCAATGCAATGTTAGAAACAAGTCCATCCATGGCACCAAACACGGCCGGGCGCAGCCAACCACCACCTTGTGAACCTCTACCTCCGTTGTAATTTGGCATCTCAGTTAGCAACTCCGTTACGATAAAGGATTAGTGGTTTAGTTGAATCATTCCTTCGCCTAACAAACCATACCGCAAAAACCATCATAAGTGCTGCAGCCGTAAATGTGTTTAATCTAAATCCGGCCGCCTCATTGACGGGATCTATTCGCAACTGTTCAATGAATAGGCGACCAAGTGAATAAAGTGACACATAAAGCAAAAAGATTCTGCCATTATTTACTTGCCAACGACGTTCCACGGTAATCAAAATGATTGCCACCAATATCGCCCAAATTGATTCATACAAAAACGTTGGGTGGAAAATCTCAAATTCCTCATAACCAGAAGGACGATTTCTCAAATCAATTTCTAGACCCCAAGGTAAAGTAGTTGGACTACCGAATAATTCTTGATTGAAGTAATTTCCCCATCGCCCAACGGCTTGCGCTAACACAATGCCAGGTGCCAACGTATCAGCAAGCGGTGCCATCAGTACACCGTTTCGTTTTGCTCCAATCCATGCGCCAACTGCACCGAACGCAATAGCGCCCCAAATTCCTAATCCACCCTGCCAGATCCTTAACGCATCTATTGGATTTGCGCCGGCACCAAAATAAAGTTGGGCGTCGGTAACAACGTGGTAGATCCGGCCACCTACGATGCCAAACGGAACGGCCCAAACCGCAATGTCGCTGATTTCGCCGGCTTTACCACCTAGATTACGCCACCGCCTATCTCCCAAAATCACAGCAATCACAATTCCCAAGACGATCACTAGCGCATAAGCACGCAGTGGAAATGGTCCTATTTCCCATACTCCGGTGCTTGGGCTGGGAATTGAATTACCCAAAATCAAATTTACTCCTGCGAGCGAACAGCGGCCAAGAATGTTTCAACGCTGGTGAATGCGGAGTCCGGCAATGCTTTTCCATTTTTCCAAATCGTCGGAGTTCCTTCAACCCCAGCGCCAAAGGCGTAATCATTAGAATTCGCTACCCATTCATAATATTTACCGCTATCGATGCAATCTTCAAATCGCTGGGTATCTGTGATACCAACGCCAGATCCAAACAACTTTAGTTCCGAATCCGTCCAGCCAGCACCTTCAGCGGTTGGCGTGTTTGAGAAAACCGTACTGTGATACTCAGCTGCCTTAGATTCATCAGCGGCACAACCCAGCGCATTTGCAGCACGCAACGATGATCCTTTTGATTGCGGCAATCGTTTGTCCAGGAAGAACATCGGCTGGAAAACAACTTTAGCCTCTCCAGAGTCAATTAATTCACGAATTGCGCCACCAAATGCAGCTTCAAAGGACTGGCATGCGGGGCATTGGAAATCTTCAAAAATCTGCAATATTGGCGCAGAAGCCGAGGCGTTACCAACGACTAAGCCATAGGTTTCTTGGTCCGCGCCCAATGGTGCTGCCGCTGTTGGATTTGGCTCAGCGGTAGGCCCAGTGTTTGTTCCAGTGTTGCGGTTCAAAAATGCAAAAGTCAAAATCCCAGCGACTATTAAAACCACAACCGCAACTCCCGCAAATGTGATTATTTTGGCCTTACGTTCAGCAGCCTGATTAGCCGCTGCTAGTTCAGCTGCGCGTTGCTTTGCCGTATTCATAACTGATCCCTTTGTTGAGTCGCTAACTTAACTAATGCGGCGAGTAGCCCTAGCCAAGTCCGCCGCCAGTCTACCAACTGCCTCAACTGCGGCGTTGATATCTGGTGCTTGCAGCACTGCCTTAACAAAAGCAGAGCCAACAATAACCCCATCTGAAAATTGTGAGATCTCTGACACTTGCTCAGGTGTATTGACCCCCAGCCCCACTGCAATGGGTAGATTTGATTGAGATCTAATGCGCTCGACCAAATCAGTGACGGTTCGAATTTGTGCGCTCTTTACGCCCGTGACACCCATCAAGCTTGCCGCATAGATAAAGCCCGTTGCTGCAGTTGACACCAATACCACCCGTTCTTGAGTTGAGCTTGGCGCAACTAAAAATATATTTGACACTTTATGTTGCATAGCATCTTCCAACCAACCCTGTGCTTCATCCGGGATTAGATCTGGCGTAATCACACCAACGCCACCACTGTTAACCAAGTCATTTAAAAATCGTTCGGTGCCATATCGAAAAATGGGATTGAAGTAAGACATCACTACCGCCGTGCCACCTTGTTGTGCAACGTGCTGAACTGCAGCAAATACATCTTTTGCTTTTACGCCCTTCTCCAGTGACTGCTGAACTGCTTCTTGGATGATTGGACCGTCCATGAGCGGATCTGAATAAGGAAATCCAATTTCAATTAAATCAACTCCGTTTTGCATTAAGGCGTCAAGTAGTGCAAAGGAATCATGTTGATTTGGAAAGCCAGCCGGTAGATACGCAATTAAAGCGGCTCGATTTTCAGCTGCGGCGTTGGCAAAGACTGAGGCAACCGCGCGAGTCATGCAATCACGTCACCGATTGGCATGCCGAACCAATTAGCTGCTGTCACGACATCTTTGTCACCGCGACCAGAGCAATTAATCAAAATACTGCACCCAGGTCCAAGCACTTTTCCTAATTTGATAGCACCAGCCATCGCATGTGCGGTTTCGATAGCAACTAGAATTCCTTCAGTTCTTGCCAGGTCTGAGAGTGCATTCATCGCTTCAGTATCTGTTATCGGCTCATAATGGACCCGACCAATATCTTTCAAATAAGCATGCTCCGGGCCAACACCGGGATAATCCAAACCTGCCGAGATAGAGTGAGATTCAATTGTTTGTCCTTCATCATCTTGCAGAACGTAGCTCTTCGCGCCGTGCAAAATACCGATGGATCCACCGGTCAAAGTTGCCGCATGCCTGCCCGTTTCGACTCCGTCACCGCCTGCTTCATAGCCATAAAGTCTGACATCGTCACTCAAAAAAGCAGCAAAAATGCCTATTGCATTGCTTCCGCCACCAACGCAAGCAGCAACAGCGGTTGGCAGATATCCATAATCTTCTAGCATCTGACTTCGGGCTTCTGTGCCAATCACGCTATGGAAATCGCGCACTATGGTTGGGAATGGATGAGGCCCAGCCACGGTACCAAGTAAATAATGAGTTGTGTCAACATTGCTGACCCAATCACGCATCGCTTCATTGATGGCATCTTTAAGCGTCTTCGAGCCAGTGGTAACTGGGACTACTTCTGCCCCAAGTAAGCGCATTCGCGCCACATTTAGGGCCTGTCGTTTAGTGTCTTCTTCTCCCATATAAACAACACATTCCAAGCCCATCAAAGCAGCCGCGGTTGCCGTTGCGACACCATGTTGGCCAGCTCCTGTTTCAGCAATCACTCGTTTCTTATTCATTCGCTTGGCTAGTAGAGCTTGTCCTAAAACATTGTTAATTTTGTGAGAGCCAGTGTGATTAAGATCTTCACGTTTCAACAAAATTTGTGCACCACCAGCAAGCTCACTAAACCCAGTTGCATCTGTAATCGGAGTTGGGCGACCAGTGTAATTTTTATGGAGTGCTGCTAATTCAGACTGAAAAATTGGATCAGCGCAAGCGGCGTTATATTCTTCATCCAACTGATCTAGTGCATGAATTAAAGCCTCTGGCACAAATCGGCCACCATACTCACCAAATTTTCCAGGGAGATCCAAAGTGGCCACTTGGACTATGCTCCTCGTGGATGCTTAAGTGCTGGGTGGGCACCAGCTGCAACAAGTTCATGAACCGCACGACGTGGATCTTTATCAGTAACCAATGTCTCACCAACAAGCACCGCTTGTGCACCTAAATTTGCGTAGGCAACCAAATCATGTGGTCCTCGTACACCACTTTCAGCAATTTTGATGCAGTTGTTAGGGATAAGTGGCGCAACAGCAGCAAATTGCTCGCGGTCCACTTCTAACGTGTGTAAATTTCTTGCGTTTACGCCAATCACATTAGCACCGGCTGCAACCGCGCGCGGCACTTCGGTTGCATCATGAACTTCAACTAATGGTGTCATACCTAACGATATAGTCCGCTCAATTAGCGAAACAAGCGCTTCCTGTTCTAGTGCAGCAACAATAAGCAGCACCATGTCGGCACCTGCTGCACGAGCCTCCCAGAGTTGATAGCC
>JBIJDU010000014.1:0-36712 GCA_044343935.1 Candidatus Nanopelagicales bacterium
AGGTTATCTTATGGTGGGCAGGATTGTGGTATCGCAGATTCTGGTGCCTTTACGGGTCAAGTATCAGCGGCATTCTTGGCAAAACTAGGTTGCAGTTACGTTGTATTGGGACATAGCGAACGGCGTGCCATTAATCACGAATCGAGTGCAGATGTATTGGCAAAAGTTAAGTCTGCACTCAAACATAAATTGATTCCAATAGTTTGCGTTGGTGAAGAGCTAGCTATCCGCCAATCTGGTAATCAGATTAAGTTCACCTTGACCCAATTGGCTGAATCGCTTGGTGACTTGATCAAAAACGACGTCTCAAATTTGGTTATTGCTTATGAACCGATATGGGCGATCGGCACAGGTGAGGTAGCAACGCCAGCAGATGCCGAAGAGATGTCCAGCCGTATCCGAAACTGGCTGGCCGATACCTATGGTGATGCGGTAGCCGGCAAAGTGCGTCTGCTCTATGGCGGATCTGTGAAATCTGGAACGGCACCTGGGCTGATGGCCATGCCAAACGTAGACGGACTCTTGGTGGGCGGGGCTTCGATTGATGCTGATGAATTCGTTGCGATTTGTCGGTATCGGTTAGCCCAACCATAAGCCGGGGGCTACAATTCAGTAATTCAAGGAGTAAATGTGATTCTTACGCTGCAAATTGTTCTGACCATTACGAGCATCCTGTTGGTTGTGTTGGTGCTATTACACCGCGGCCGAGGTGGCGGCGTTTCTGACCTATTTGGTGGCGGCTTCTCGTCAAGCCTTGGCGGTTCTACGGTTGTTGAGAAAAACTTGGATCGAATCACCATTGCTATTGGTGTGATTTGGTTAGCGTGTGCAATAGCACTTGGTCTAATCGTTTAGGAGGGTGAGTTATGGCTGGTAGCGCTATTAGAGGTTCTCGAGTTGGGGCTGGCCCAATGGGTGAAGCGGAGCGTGGTGAAGCAGCACCAAGATTCCGAGTGTCATATTGGTGTGCCGATGGCCATGAATCTCGACCTTCCTTTGCAGTTGAAGCTGAAATACCAGAAACTTGGGATTGCCCAAAGTGCGGACTGCCAGCATCTCGCGACAAAGAAAATCCACCGGCTGCGCCAAAGATTGAACCGTACAAGACTCATTTAGCATACGTTAAAGAGCGGCGAAACGATACTGATGGTGCAGACATCTTGGGTGAAGCACTCGCTGCTCTTAAAGCTCGTAAACGTTAGATTAATGCTTTAATCTGCTTTACTAAGTTTGCCGTCGTAATTCCAAATTTCTCGAACAAATAAGTTGGTGCTGCAGAAGCGCCGAAATGATCAACACTTAATACTTTGCCGTCGCTGCCAACATACTTGTACCAACCAACCGCCGATCCGGCCTCTATTGCGATCTTCGGTGCACCGGTTAGAAGCGAAGATTTATAAGCATCATCTTGTTCATCAAACCATTCCAAGCATGGCGCCGACACGATTCGAACTGCGATATTCTGTTCTGCTAACTCAGTTGCAGCTTGAACCGCCAAGTGCAATTCCGATCCCGTCGCAATCACAATTGCTTGGGGAGATTTAGTTGTTTCATAAACTATGTATGCACCTTTGGCCACATCAGGATTAGTTGTAATAGTTGGCAGATTCTGGCGCGATAGAACTAGTGCGGCTGGTTTTGAACGTCGTAATATCTCAAGCCAAGCTGCAGCAGTTTCATTAGCGTCTGCTGGACGGATCACTGAATTGCCAGGAATAGCTCGTAATGCCCACAGTTGCTCAACGGGCTGGTGTGTTGGACCATCCTCACCAAGTCCAATTGAATCATGAGAGAAAACCCATACAACTGGAAGTTGCATCAAACAAGCCAGCCTGATGCTGGGTCGCATGTAATCAGAGAAAATTAAAAACGTTGCACCAAATGGTCGCAGTGGACTTGCTAACGCGACACCATTGTTGAATGCCGCCATCGCATGTTCTCTGATGCCAAACAATATTCTTCGTCCGGAGCGGCTTCCAAAAGTCTCGTCAGAACCATGAAACAACTCTAGTGATTTTGCAGCTACGCCATTTGATTCTGAAAGATCAGCACTCCCACCAACAAGTTGGGGAAGTTTGGCTAACTCCTCTAAAACTTGTTGAGACGATTTTCGAGTTGCAATACTTGAACCATGATCAAAAGTCGGCAGATGCACACTTGATAAATCAAGGTTAGATAAATTTAGATACTGTGCTGATAAGTGCGGCTCGCGCTCTTGGTAGTTCTTCATTTGCATGTCGTGCTTTGTTTTGAGCTCGGCTCCGCGCAAAATCATTTGCTGCTGGTGTTTTATCGCAGATTCGGGTATCTGAAAAAACAGTGCTGGATCCAATCCCAAAGCCGATTTAGTTGCGGCAACTTCAGTTGCACCCATTGGAGAACCATGGGTGGACGCCATTCCTGTCATGTTTGGTGACGGATATGCAATTGCAGTTCGTAGCGCAATTAAAGTTGGTTTTGCTGAATTTCTTGCTTTCGTTAATGCATTATCAAGCGCTTGGATGTCAACAGCACCCGAATTCAACAGTCCGATCGTTACGCAATCCCAACCATAAGAACGATACCTTGCCGCCGTGTCTTCATTGAATGAAGCGCGCGCATCGCCGTCAATAGAAATCTGATTATCATCGTAAATGACAGTCAAGTTACTGATTTGATGCAATCCTGCAAATGATGACGCTTCACTGGTAACACCTTCTTCTAAATCACCATCCGAAGCAATAACATAAACATGAGACAGCAGTGGTGAAACTGGTTCAGTAGGGTCATAACGTCTGGCCAAATGTTGTTGCGCCCATGCCATACCCACCGCAGTGGCTAACCCTTGGCCTAGAGGTCCCGTGGTCATTTCCACACCTGGTGTGTGACCGTATTCTGGGTGCCCAGGTGTTTGGCTCTCGGCTTTGCGGAATTGCTTGAGATCATCGAGTGTTAACGGGTATCCGCTCAAGTGCAATTGGGCGTATAGCAACATGCTCGCGTGGCCACAGGAGAGCACAAATCGATCCCGGCCGGGCCAGGTTGGATTGGCGGGGTCATGCTTTAAATGGTGACTAAACAGCAGATGTGCCACTGGCGCCAAGGCAACAGCTGTACCAGGGTGACCATGACCCGCTGCCTCTACCGCATCCAATGCTAATCCGGCGGCTACGTTTGCAATTTGCTGATCAGTTTCGGTGAATGCCATAGTGACAATCCTTACATTTGTTTTGCCTAGCGTACCCCGTCACTGGGTAAAAATTCCTGAGATACTCTGCGCCTGCCATGTCGAATTCAACCAGTGTGCCCAATCGAAGTTATCTGCGAATTTTGCTTGCCTTAGTTAAGCCAAGAATCATCGAATTATTGCTGGTGACTGCCATTCCCGCACTTATCTATGCATCGGCAGGATGGCCAGATTGGCGTATTTTGTCCGCCGTTGTGGTGTTTGGCACGTTCGCTGCAGCTGGGGCAAATGCGTGGAATTCAATAATTGAGCGAGAAATTGACGCGATGATGTCTCGCACCAAAAATCGACCATTGGTAACTGGTGAACTTTCGGTTCGGCATTCTGGTTTCGTTGCATCTGTACTATCGATTTCATCCATTGTTGGAATGTACCTAGCAACCAATTTTGCCGCCGCCGCTTTAACTGCTGCAGCAATTGGGTTTTATGTTTTGGGGTACACCATCTTGTTAAAGCCACGTACAAATCAAAATATTGTTTGGGGTGGAATTGCCGGATGCTTTCCAGTTGTGATTGCTGAAGCAGCCGTAATTGGCGAAGTGTCGGCAGCGGGTTGGTTGATGTTCGCTATTATTTTTTTCTGGACCCCGGCACACTATTGGCCGTTGGCAGCGCACTTCAAGGAAGATTACTCATTGGCAAATATTCCAATGCTCCCGGTTGAACGTCCTGCTCGGATAGTAGCAGCATGGACTTTGTTTTACACTGTTTTAACTGTTCTATTCTCGATTCTATTTTTTCTTGTTGCGAATTTAGGGAACATTTTTTTAGTGATCGCGTTAATTTTTGGCACAATATTTATTGGATTAAGCGCAAATTACTACCGTAGCAACCGAACAAATGAAGGTGTTGGGTCGATGCGAGTTTTCCATTTTTCCATTACCTATTTAGCAATTTTGTTCTTATCGCTGGCAGTTGACATTCTATTATGACCAAAATTGGTTATGTCACTTACGCAGACAATCCCGCTGATCCTGATCCGGATTTAGATATTGCAGTTTTCACCACAGCACTTCGTCGCGCTGGTTATGAAGTTGAAATCGTTGACTGGCAGTTACCTTTGACGCCAAATTCTTTTGATGCATTACTCATTAGAAGTACCTGGAACTATGCTCAGAATCTGATATCGTTCAAATCATGGCTACATGAAATTGCAGCTCAAACTAGAGTTATTAACCCGGTATCAGTGATTTTGCATAATCTAGATAAGCGGTATCTGTTTGAATTGGCGTATCTTGGCATACCTACTATTCCAACAGTATTAATCGAAAATGCTGACCAAATTTTCGAAAAGGATCTTCCTTCTTCTAAATTAGTGTTTAAACCTGTAATTGGTGCTGGCGCGCGAGGCGCTTTTGTTGCAACTGGCATCACTGAATCAGTGGATGAAGTTCAGGCACATTTCCATCAAAGCGATCTTCCACTCTTAGTGCAGCCATACTTGACCGAGGTAGAAAGTCAGGGTGAAATCGCAGTTGTCTGCTGCAATGGTGAGCCGTTACATGCCATCGTGAAAAAACCAGCCTTAACCGAAGGTGGTCATGGTGATTTCGCTGGAAATGTTGAACTCTCTGCCGATTTACTTGAGTTTGTTGAGAGAATCAATCAATATCAAATTGGGAATCTTAAAGTAAAAGATCTCTACTATTCCCGAATCGATGTAGTTCCAACTTCTGACGGATTGAAATTGATGGAATTGGAATTATTTGAACCAACACTGTTTCTCAATGCGAATCGTAATTCAGCTGAAATTTTTGCAGCTGGAATTAAATCGCACCTTGCTTGATTAATATTTGATATTTAGTTAGCCATACCAACAGCACCATGGCTAGTGCCACGTGTACGGCAACTAACGCCCATGGTAGTCCAGCGAACCATTGAGAATAGCCAACGATCATTTGTGCGACCACCACTGCGACAATCCGAACTAAATATCGATTACGGTTCAAAATCATATTAGCTATTAACAATCCGGTAAACAACCAAACAGAATCTGCGTGCAACCATGCCATAGTTGCAACATTTAGATTAAAGCGAGTAGCGACATCGTCGCCAGCGTGCGGACCAGATCCAGTTGTGATTACTCCTAAAAAGATAATTACTATGCCATTGGCTAAAAGGAGTCGGCTAAAGAGTAATTTTTTTCGATCAATTGATGCTGGGATTGGGAACTGAGCAATCACTCGATGTCTTGCTGCAATGACAATAATGAACACGGATACTAGAAAATGCGCGGCAACTGTGAAGGGATTCAAATCTGTTAATACAGTGATGCCACCAATTACGGCTTGGGCCAAGGTCCCGATGAGCGGTATCGCAGCCAACAAAAGAAACTTACGCGGAAGTTTCAGTTTTTGTCGATGATGCCTGATGACGTATGCAAGTCCAGCAATAGCTGCTATTGCTACCACGAAAGTGAGAAGCCGATTACCAAACTCAATCCATTTGTTGAATCCCTCAACCTGACTTGGCTGTGGGACAAAGGACTCATTTGTGCATCTAGGCCAGGTTGGGCAACCAAGACCAGATCCAGTTAGACGAACAAGCGCCCCAGTAACCACAATCCCAGCTTGGGTAAACAGGGTAATCCCAAGCAAACGCAACCCGAATCTGGGCAGGAGTGGAGTTTGGGTGTCCATTTGGACTAAGCCTACCCTTCAGGTTGCGGGTCTGCGCTATTTACGCAAAACTTAACTTGTGGAATTCCTCACTCCTGGACCTCGTCGTGTAGTTGCTGCGTTATTAGATAAAGGTGCAGCAACCGCGGCCGAACTAGCAACTGAATTACAGTTAACGCCGGCAGCAATTCGGCATCATCTGGACTGGCTGTTGGGCAAAGATTTTGTCATTGCCAGTGATCAGCCAGCTTTTGGTCCTCGAGTTACTCAGGGTAGAGGTCGGCCGTCACGATATTTCTCGCTAACAGCAAGCGGCCGGCAGGCCTTCGATCAGCGTTATGATGATTTAGCGCATGCCGCACTCAATTGGGCACTCAAAGTTCATGGCAAAACTGCAATTAGGGAAATCGCTGAGATTCAAATGTGTAATCAGAAGGCGAAGTGGGAAATTGGGGTTAATGCGTCCGGCACACTTCGCGAGCGAACCGAGGCTTTAGCGGAGGTCCTTAACCACGATGGTTATGCCGCATCTGTTGGAAGTTCAGATGGTCCAGTGGTTCAGCTGAGTTTTCATCGCTGTCCGATAGAGAATGTTGCGAAGGAATTTCCTGAAATCTGTGAGGCGGAAATGTGTGCCATTGGTGAAACTTTGGGTGCACACGTAACTAGAATCGCTACCATTGCTACCGGTGCTGAAATTTGTACGGCAATTGTGGCCAAACCAGAAGATTTGCAAAAACATTTGAAACAACCAAAAGTAAGAGAGGGTGCACTATGACAACCGTCGATGCCGCGCTTGAAGGTCTTGGCAACTATGAATACGGCTGGTCCGATAAGAATGATGCAGGCGCCAATGCGCGCCGTGGCTTAAATGAGGATGTGGTTCGGGACATTAGTTCCAAGAAAGACGAACCAAAATGGATGCTTGATCTTCGGTTGAAATCTCTCGAGTTGTTCTATAAAAAACCTATGCCGAATTTTGGTGCCGATTTGAGTGGAATTGATTTCGACAATATTAAATATTTCGTACGCTCGACTGAAAAACAAGCTACATCATGGGAAGAGTTGCCAGAAGACATCAAGAATACCTACGATCGCTTAGGTATTCCTGAAGCTGAGAAACAGCGTTTGATTGCTGGTGTTGCCGCGCAATATGAAAGTGAAGTTGTCTACCACAAAATTAGGGAAGACCTAGAGGAGCAGGGTGTGCTCTTTCTTGATACTGATACTGGTTTGCGTGAGCACGAAGACGTTTTCAAACAGTATTTTGGTTCGGTAATTCCTCCTGGTGACAATAAATTTGCTGCGTTAAATACTGCTGTTTGGTCTGGTGGGTCATTTATTTACGTGCCAAAAAATGTTCATGTTGAGATTCCATTACAGGCTTATTTCCGAATCAACACAGAAAATATGGGACAGTTTGAAAGAACATTGATTATTGTTGACGAAGGTGCATACGTTCATTATGTTGAAGGCTGTACTGCACCAATTTACAGTTCAGATTCATTGCATAGTGCGGTTGTTGAGATCATTGTTAAAGACAATGCTCGATGCCGTTACACAACTATCCAAAATTGGTCAAATAACGTTTACAACCTGGTGACAAAGCGCGCAACGGCTGCTCGTGGCGCAACCATGGAATGGATTGATGGAAACATTGGTAGCAAAGTCACAATGAAGTACCCAGCTGTTTGGTTACTAGGCGAACACGCCAAGGGCGAAACGTTGTCAGTTGCCTTCGCTGGCCCAGGACAGCATCAAGATGCTGGCGCAAAAATGGTTCATGCGGCACCAAATACATCTAGCAGCATTGTCTCTAAATCGGTAGCTCGAGCTGGCGGCCGCAGTAGTTATCGCGGGTTGGTGCAAATCGATGAGGGTGCCCATGGCAGTAAATCAACCGTGCGCTGTGATGCGCTGTTAGTTGATGACATTTCTCGCTCAGATACATACCCATATGTAGATGTTCGCGAAGAAGATGTATCGATGGGGCATGAAGCTACTGTTTCAAAAGTATCTGATGATCAGTTGTTCTATTTGATGACTCGTGGCATGGCTGAAGATGAAGCGATGGCGATGATAGTTCGCGGTTTCGTAGAACCGATCGCTCGGGAATTGCCGATGGAATACGCCATCGAATTAAATCGACTAATTGAACTTCAAATGGAAGGTGCGGTTGGATGACGGCTGTTAAAGAGCGTGAGGTTACTTATGTTGAAAAGGATGCAAAACCACCGCTAGTTCTTTCAAATGATCCGGCAGATCACACTCCATTTGATAAAAAGGATGAATATTGGCGGTATTTGCCAGCGCGTCAGTTCGATGGATTTGCTTCGACCGCTCCGGCTGCTGGCGGTCCTAGTTTTCAGGTAAATAATGCCTCGGTATCGCATAGCGTTACTACGGGCGGCATCAACGGGCTTCGAGTTAGAGATGTAATAACTGCAACGGCCCTTGACTCGGAGCATAATCAATTTATTGTTACGGTCGATAAGGCTGCTAGCGGTAAATTGGTGGAACTTGATTTATCCGCAACAGGTGAATCTAATTCAGCAATTGAGATAAATGTTAACGGCCAAGTTGAAACTCAAATAGTGTTACGCGATAAGTGTAAAGGCAATACGGCATTGAGTTTGGCAATAAATATTGACAAAGGTGCAATAGTTAAGTTCGTCGTTTTGACTGAGGAATCGGCAACTGGTATTCACTACGGTCACATATCGGCAAATGTGGGTAGAGATGCATCTTTAACATTTGGGGTAATTTCATTAGGCGGAAAGCTAGTTCGACGCAGCATTGACTCCTTGTTTAGCGATTCATCTGGAGAAATCGTCTTGCTCGGGGCAACTCATAGCGCTAATGGGCAGTATTGCGAGCACAGAACAGTTGTTGATCACAACATGGTGAACTGTCGTAGCTATGTCGATTTCAGAAGCGCAGTAGATGGTGAAGGTACTCACTCAGTATGGGTAGGTGACACCATTATTCGATATAACGCCACTGGCTCTGATACTTATGAAACTAATCGGAATTTGGTTCTTTCTCGTGGTGCACGAGCCGATTCAGTGCCTAACTTGGAAATTGAGACGGGCGAAGTTGTCGGTGCTGGTCACGCTTCAGCTACGGGTAGGCTGGATGATGAACACATATTTTACCTAACTTCTCGTGGAATGACTTCTCATGAGGCGCTCAAATTAATCGTCGTTGGATTCTTTGCAAACATAGTTGAAAGAATGGGCATTCCATCTCTCGTTGAAGATGTCGTGGCGACCATTGAAGCTAAATTGGTGAATCAGGATAATAAATGACCTGGCATCAAGTTGCGCTTTTAGAAGAACTAGAGATCGACAAACCCATTTCGGTTGAGGTTGATGGTGAACCGGTGCTAGTTGTTAAGACCATGAACGGTCTGTTTGCAGTCAGTGATATTTGTTCGCACGCGGAAGTGTCTTTGACAGAGGGAACAGTTACTGATGGGAAAATTGAGTGTTGGTTGCATGGAGCTCAATTTGATTTATCTAGCGGAGCAGCGCTTTGTTTGCCTGCTACTAAAGCAATAGATGCTTACTCGGTGAGAGTAAGCGAAGAATCACAAAAGAAGACAGTAGAAGTTTCACTCGAACGACAGGAGAGCAAATGAGCACGTTAGAAATCAAGGATTTGCACGTCAGTGTAAAAACGGAGAATGAATCAAAAGAGATTCTACATGGCGTATCACTAACAATAAATGCTGGCGAAGTTCATGCCATCATGGGACCTAATGGATCTGGTAAGTCGACGCTTGCGATGGCTGTTATGGGTCATCCAAAATATGAAATTACCGGTGGCGCAATTTCTCTTGATGGTGAGGACATTGCAGAGATGTCAGTTGACGAGCGCGCTCGAGCTGGAATCTTTTTGGGAATGCAGCATCCAGTTGAGGTTCAGGGCGTGAGTGTAAGTAATTTTCTTCGAACAGCCAAAACTGCAATTTCAGGTGAAGCTCCAAACCTTCGTGGTTGGTTGACTGACTTGCGCACCAGTATGAAGAATCTTGAGATGGACGAAAAATTTGCAACTCGAGACGTAAATGTTGGATTCTCTGGCGGCGAAAAGAAAAGATTCGAAATCTTGTCCATGGAGGTACTAAAGCCCAGAGTTGGAATCTTGGACGAGATTGATAGTGGATTAGATATCGACGCACTTCGAGCAGTCTCTGAGGGTATTAATCGGATTAAGAATACGGGTGAAACCGGAATTTTGTTAATTACGCACTACACCAGAATCTTGCAACATGTGGTGCCAAATTTCGTTCACGTATTCGTTGACGGCAAGATAGCTGAGTCAGCCGGGCCAGAGTTGGGTGAAAGACTGGAAGCTGAAGGTTATGAGCGCTATCAGAAGACGAGTACTCGTTGATTTCTGATTTAGCAACCAAAGTACGCCCGGACTTTCCGATTCTGGATCGGATTGTTCGTGGCGGAAACGCTCTGGTTTACTTGGATTCAGCGGCAACTAGTCAAAAACCAAATCAGGTAATTGATGCAGAGTCACGGTATTACCGGGAAGTTAACGCAACGATTCATCGAAGTGGGCATGAATTAGGAGAGCTAGCTTCGGCTGCCTACGAAGCGGCTCGCCAGAATATTGCTGGCTTTGTTGGTGCTAAAGCTGAGAATCTTATTTTTACTAAGAATGCAACCGAAGGTTTAAATCTAGTTGCATACGCATTCTTGAATGCGACTTTAATGTATCGAAATGGGCATAAAAGATATGATCAATATGCCTTGAATCCTGGTGATGTAATTTTGTTAACTGAGATGGAACATCATGCAAACATGGTTCCTTGGCAACATGTAGCTCAACTAACGGGTGCTGAAATTAAATACATCCCAATTTCGGATGATGGTGTTCTTCAGTTATCGGAGGAATTGTTTACTAACAAGTGCAAGATCGTTGGGGTTACTCATCAATCTAATGTATTGGGAACAATAAATGATGTATCAAGAATCGCAGCGTATTGTCAGTCGGTTGGAGCGCACTTAGTACTTGATGCCTGTCAGAGCGTGCCTCATCTACCAACAAATCTTGAAAACTTAAATGTTGCGGCAGCAGCCTGGAGTGGACATAAAATGCTTGGCCCAACTGGAGTTGGTTGTTTGTACCTTTCGGATGATTTATTGATTGGCCTGCCACCTTTTCTACTGGGCGGCAACATGATTGAGAATGTCACCTTTGAGAAAAGTACCTACCGCAGCGATAACGGAAAATTCGAAGCTGGCACAATGAACATTGCCCAGGTAATTGGGCTTTCTGCAGCAGCAACATATTTATCGGAAATTGGATTAGATCGAGTTCATCAGCATGAAATTGAATTAACTCAGATAGCACTTTCGGCTTTATCGGAATTGCCTGGGATAAGAATTTTGGGTCCAATCGATATTTCTATGCGCGGGGGATTAGTAAGTTTCGAAGTGATTGGTGTTCATCCGCATGATGTTTCGCAATATCTTGACGCTAAAGGAATTGCGATTCGCTCGGGGCACCATTGTGCATGGCCGTTGCATCGCCGACTTGGTGCAGTAGCGTCTTCTCGAGCTTCTTTCTATTTATACAATACCAAAGCTGAAGTGGAATACTTTCTATCTGCGGTTTCAGAAATTCGTTCTTACTTTAAGGTCTCATAATGAATATAGATGCGCTCTACCAAGAAATCATTTTGGATCACTACAAAAGTCCACATGGGCAAGGATTGCAGTCGGAATTCACTGGTGAAGCCTTCCATGTGAACACTTCTTGTGGTGATGAAGTTACAGTTCGAGTACTAGTAATTGACGGTAAGATCAAAGAAATGACTCACGATGGTGTGGGTTGTTCAATTTCTCGAGCTAGTGCTTCGGTTTTGCATGATCTAACCGAGAATCAGGATGCCAATCATTACTATGAACTTCTTGATGAATTTGTTGAATTGATGCATTCGCAGGGCAGAACTGAACCAAATGAAGAGGTTTTAGGAGATGCGGCAGCGTTTGCGGGGGTATCGAAATATCCAGCAAGAGTAAAATGTGCGTTACTACCTTGGATGGCCATGAAGGATGCGATGGAGGGAAGTTCTGATGAGTGAAGTACTTGATTCGGATGTGATTGAGGCATTGCACGATGTAATTGACCCTGAGTTAGGAATTAATGTGGTCGATCTGGGACTGCTTTATGGGGTCAATATTGATGAAACCGGAACGGCAATTCTTGACATGACACTAACTAGTGCTGCTTGCCCATTAACAGATGTCATTGAAGACCAAACTCGGGCGGCTCTAAGTGGACTAGTTAAGGACTTCAGGATTAACTGGGTCTGGATGCCACCTTGGGGTCCTGACAAAATTACGGATGATGGTCGCGAAATGTTAAGAGCGCTTGGTTTTAACGTTTGATTTTGATTCTGATCGAATTAGCCACACGGTGCCAAAGATTGCAATGAATCCGAACACTAACCACTGAATGGCGTAAAAGAAGTGGGGTCCTTGTGAGACATTTGGAATTGGAACAGTGCGAAGTTCAGGTATTTGCATTTCCGGTGTAACTGTAAGGCTATGAATAAAAAATCTCTGGTTTGTTGATAATGTTTCACGATCCATACTGAGAGACTGACCTGCTGGCAGATCACTAGCTGATTGTCGTTGCTCCAGGTCGCGTAAAATGCCTTCTAATCTCACCTCAGCGGTAGTTATTCTTGGAGGTGAAACAATGGCCGTAGCCTCAGATGTTGCTGGAATCCATCCAAGTAAAACTGGGTATGAGTTGTTCTGCGCTGTGGTGATGGTTGAAGTTACCCAGAACCCGTTTCGACCATCTAGCGGGCGACTGCGTATCAGGGGGCCGGCTGAACTCAGTTCGCCTTCGATCTGAACTCGTTGCCAGTTTGACAGGGAACTTGATTGATTAGATAGATCTAACACAGCTCCATTTAATCTTTGATTTACAAATTCGCTCAATGAGGAGCGTTGCAAATGTCGTTCATATTGCCAATTACTGGCAAAAATTGAACCAATAAAAACTAGAATCGAGACTATCCAGAGCCCAACTACTCGTTGTCGATTCATAATGACCTAGATTACTAGGTATCGGACTGATTACTAATTTCTCGTCTTGATTTGAAATTTTGAATGAACAACGGGCTTTTATCCCACTCCCTACCAGCATTTGCAATAAACACTGCGATATAGGGTAGAAACAAAGCGCCTGCTAGCAAAATCCATTGCAGTGCACCAGAGGTCAAAATGGCACCAACGAAGCACACCGTACGAATAGTCATACCAATCATGTATCGATCACGCCGGCCACGCTGTTCGTCACTCATGCCTCGCTGAACCGTGGTTATTACATGGGTTTCTGGCTGGGATCGTTTCACGGGCTAAAACTAGAGGGAAAACCGAAAACGCGCTCGCGGTGGGTTCTTCGTTACTGGTGAGTTACTAGTAATCTCAAGTCATGACAAAAGTTGCCGTGATCACTGGGGGAAATCGAGGTATTGGCAAGGAGATTGCGTTGGCTTATCAGGCTGCGGGATATCAGGTTTTTATTACGAGTCGAAGCCCGATTGAACTGGTCGGTTGCACCACCTTGATTGCAGACTTAACCAAGCAGGGTGCCGCTGATGCGATTTTTGATCAAATTGAATCAGCAGGATTTCAAGTTGATGTGCTAGTGGCTAATGCCGGAATCAGTCGCGAAGCTTTGTTGATACGTACCTCTGATGATGATATTGAAGACCTGTTGCAAACCAATTTAGCTGCAACAATAAAACTATGTCGTCGCGCTGCAAAGTCGATGATGAAACAACGTTCAGGCTCAATTATTCTCATTGGTAGTGTATTAGGAATGTCTGGTAGTGCCGGTAGCACTGTTTATGCAGCCACAAAGTCAGCGCTGATTGGGTTGGCTCGTAGCATGGCTCGGGAGCTTGGTTCTAGAAATGTTCGAGTTAACGTGGTTGCACCAGGTTATGTAAACACAGACATGACCAATTCACTTCCCACTGGTTTCAAAGAGCAGGTTATCTCGCAAACTCCATTGGGCAGAATTGCTGAGCCAGCTGAGATTGCTAATACTGTTCTTTTCCTGGGTTCTGAAGATGCAGGTTTCATCACGGGTGCATTGATCCCAGTTGATGGTGGCCTAGGAATGGGTAACTGATGACTTTATTAGCTGGCAAAAAACTACTGATTACTGGAGTTCTAAGTGATCAATCTATTGCATTTCACGTTGCTCGATTAGCGCAAGAACAAGGTGCAGAAATTGTTTTGACGTCCTTTGGTCGAGCCATGTCCCTTACTGAGCGAGTTAGCAAGAGATTGACGCGTCCGGCACCAGTGATTGAGTTAGATGTGACCAATGAAGATCACCTAAATCGACTATCTGCAAATGTTTCCCAGTACTTTAGTAATTTGGATGGCGTACTACATTCGATTGGATTTGCCCCCCAAGCCGCTTTGGGTGGAAATTTCCTCCATACGCAATGGGAAGATGTTGCAACTGCACTTCAGGTGAGCGCATATTCGCTTAAGAGCTTAACCATGGCAGTTCGAGATTTACTCACACCGGGATCAAGCATTGTTGGATTGGATTTTGACGCAGCCAGAGCATGGCCCGTTTATGACTGGATGGGTGTTGCCAAAGCGGCATTGGAGTCAACTTCAAGATATTTAGCACGCGATCTGGGACCGGCCGGGATTAGATGTAATTTGGTAGCAGCCGGACCGCTGCGAACTATTGCCGCGAAAAGCATCCCAGGTTTCAAGGTTTTCGAAGATGCCTGGGTAGAGCGGTCTCCATTGTCGTGGAATGTAGATGACTCCGAGCCAGCAGCAAAAGCATGCATTTTGCTTTTCTCTGATTGGTTACCAGCAACTACTGGCGAAATACTCCATGTTGATGGTGGTTTTCATATTGCTGGATAATTACAGTAATTCGATTACATGATTCAACCAAGGTCCAACAATTGAAATATCGGCCGCTTGCGTTACCTTAGGTTTTCCATTGAAGCTTACAGATAATCCAGCAATCTTCATCATTTCAAGATCGTTAGCACCATCTCCTATTGCGATAACATTAGAAAGCGGAATCTCAAATTGTTGTGCCAGGGTAATCAGATAGTCTGCTTTTGCTTTTGCGTCAACTACCTCACCAACGATGTTGCCAGTTAATATGCTGTTCTTAACTTCAAGATTGTTTGCCTTGAAATTCTCTATTTCTAGATTCTGACAGAAAGGTTCGAGTATCTGGACAAAACCACCAGAAACGAGTGCAAAGTGGTGATTTCGTTTTTTCAAGTATTCAATTAAATCAACACCACCATCAGCAACTACGATTTGTTGAGATACCTCAGTTAATACCGAGGCGGGAAGCCCCTTCAGTGTTGCGACTCGGAGTTTGAGGGATTCCTTAAAATCTATTTCACCATTCATCGCCCTTTCGGTGACAGCGGCTACCTCGGATTGTTTATTGGCATAACCTGCTAGCAGATCTATGACTTCTTGTTTGATGAATGTTGAATCAACATCACTTATAACCAATAATGGTAACTTGCTATTTCTGTCAACTAAGGAAATAAACTGATTCAATTCAACTGACGCAATTCTTGGCTGATAAGGATTTGAAGCATCAAGAATCATGGCAAGAGTTTATCCCTTTCTTGACGCGACATCAAACACTAGTGCATTTGTAAGGCTTATCTGGATAGTTGTCAGTTGACCCTTAGCAGCCTGAAATAGTTTGGAGGTATTTCGGCGCGAACCCAAAGACATAAATGTAGTTGGGTTAAGTACAACGTCAAGAGAATGAATCAATTTATTCATATCAAATAATTTCTGTAAACCCACCTCATTAAATAAATTTAATTGAAATAGGGAAGAGTCATCCAAGTGAATACTCAAGTCAAATTCGATAAAATCCAGATGATTTCTTGCAGCATCCTGGGTAAGGCCATTTATCACCAGATCGTAAGTTTTTAATACAGTAGAGATGGAATTAAGGTCGGGGGGTGGCAGGTGTCTGTAAATAATCTCGTGCCTATTGCTTGTTAGATTGAAAACAAATGGTTCGGTGCCATTTTTGGAACTAGCTATGAATTGATCATTGGTAACGCTTACGATGTATAAAAAACCAGTTGATGCATTTAAGAGTCGGTTAGATAGACCGAATGAACCCCGTTCGGCGATTTCCGCCGAACATGAATTTGCGACAACTGCAGCATGCCAAAGAATCGCATTAAAGGGTTCGGCTAGCATTAGGAAACCTTAATGATCCGGGTAACCACAGATTAGATAGGCTTCGGGGCGTGTCCATAATTGCTAAACTCTCGGATGTATCTGTTACCAGGGGTAAAACGCGTATCCTGCAAAACGTGAACTGGCAAATGCGTACATCTGAAAAATGGGCAGTGCTAGGACCAAACGGCGCTGGCAAAACGACATTTCTTCATTTACTTAGTGGCTACATTTTTCCAGCACAAGGATCAGTTGATGTTTTGGGCGAGCAATTTGGAATAAGTGATATTACTGAGATTAGAGCGCGCATTGGATTAGCTACAGCAAACATGCTCAATCGAATCGGTTTTGATGAGTCGGTACATGATGCGGTGATTAGCGCGGTGCATGGCGTAACTGGAATGGGACTTGAGCGATATGCGGACATTGATGAAGAACGTGCAATTGGCTTATTGACAGACTGGTCATTAACTGAATTAGCAGATAAACGAATTGCCAACATTTCAGATGGTGAACGTAAGCGAGTTCTAATAGCCCGAGCACTAATGCCTAATCCAGAATTGCTGTTATTGGACGAACCGACCGCAGCACTTGATTTAGGGTCCCGGGAGTCGCTGTTAAATAAATTGCAACAGCTGTGCCTTAAGGCGGACGCACCCGCTATCGTGATGGTTACTCACCATGTTGAAGAGATTCCGGCCGGCATCACCCATGTTTTGTTATTAAGGGGTGGAAAAGTTATCGCTAGCGGCCCAATTGAACAGGTAATTTCCTCAGTAACTTTAAGCGCCACCTATGGCGTGCCGGTGGTAGTCCATCGCAGCGGCGATCGCTGGTTTGCCACAGCGCGAGTTAAGTAGGCGTTCTCCGGCAATTCCAAGGAATTTCACTACAATTCAACCAGGAGGAAATATGTCAAACCCGGTTATTGAACGAGTTGTTGGCGAATACGCTTTTGATCCAAATTTTCCGGCGGTAGAGAGCCGGCCGCTAACTCTTGATGCGGTGGTTAATAAAGCAGTGCTGAGTGCGATATTTGTTGGACTTGGTGCGGTTACGGGCTGGACATTTGCACCACAGCTTGGATTTGGCACTGTTATGTTGTTGGCCATGGTTGGTCTTGGCTTGGGGCTTGTAAATAGTTTTAAGAAGCAGGTTTCACCGGTTTTAGTTCTGGCATATGCGCTGGTGCAAGGCCTATTTGCTGGCACTTTAAGTTATGCGCTGAACTTGCAATACCCAGGCATCGCACAGCAGGCATTTTTAGGTGCTAGCGTCACTTTTGGGACGGTATTGACCATGTATGCTCTTCGAATTGTTCGAAGCGGACCTAAATTCTTCAAGTTTATGCAGTTTGCAGTTATTTCTTATGCTGTGTTTGCTCTTGTATCTTTTGGTTTTGCTATCTTTGGCATGAACGATGGTTGGGGTCTATACGGTGGATCCTTCGGTCTGTTATTTGCTGCCATTGGTGTCACTCTTGCCACATTGTCCTTGATAACAGATTTTGGGTTGATTGAGGAATCGGTAGCGATGCGAGTTCCTGAATCAGAAGCATGGCGACTTGCATTCGGGTTGACCGTAACCTTCGTGTGGTTGTATATCGAATTACTTCGCTTGCTTGCATTACTGGCTCGTTCAAACGAATAATAGGGATTTATAAGTGCAAGCTGAGCTGGATGGTAGAACGAGTTGGTTAAGCGCAGATGCGATCAAGGATGCTCGAGCTCAGTTACCAATTCTCTATGTCGAAGCCTTGCCAGTCCGAACTGATTCATCTGGCAAGGTTAGTCAAGTCGGGCTTTTATTAAGAGCGATGCCAGATGGTTCAATATCACGTGCGTTAGTTTCAGGTCGGGTACTCCATGGTGAATTGGTTAGAGATGCCCTGATTAGACATTTAGAAAAAGATTTGGGAAATTTGGCTTTACCGCTGTTGCCCACTAGTACGTTGCCAGTTTCCATCTCAGAGTACTTCCCTGATCCTGAAATCTCTGGTTTACAGGATCCAAGGCAGCATGCAGTTGCGCTCAGTTATTTGATTCCAGTGCAGGGTGATTGTGCGCCGTCTCAAGCGTCTTTGGATTTGGCATGGTTAACTCCAGCAGAAGCTATCAGTGAACGAACTGCATCGGAAATGACTGGTGGTCAGCATAAGGTTTTACTAACCTTACTTGCCTTTGCTGGAGTGAATTGATGAATTATCGTGATATCTCAAAACCATTTTCTTGGCTCGTTCTTGTTGGTGGAATCTTTGGCTTAGCAGCTTCAGCAGCCTTAACTATTGAGAAAATTTTTTTGCTGCAGAATCCGAACTACAAGTTATCTTGCAGTTTCAATGAGATTTTTGCCTGCGGTTCCATTGTTGCTACCGATCAGGCTTCAGTATTTGGTTTCGCAAATAGCATTATTGGCGTGATTGCATTTCCAGTTTTAATTACTATCGGCCTACTTGGTGTTTTTGGTACGAGTTTTCCAAAATTTGTTTTACCTGGCATTGTTATTGCAACAAGTTTGGCCCACGGATTTGTTTTGTGGTTGGTCTATCAAAGTTTGTATGTCATAGGAGCGCTATGCCCGTGGTGCATGGTTGTGTGGGCAGTCACAGTTCCAATTAATTTCTTTAGCGTTTCGGAACTCAAAGATGGTGCTATCGCTAGAAATTTAGCTGCAATTGCTACCGTGGGTTGGTTCTTCATCGTGGCAGCGCTAATTGCAGTAAGGTTTTACATCTAATGGTGTCCGAGAGGGGACTTGAACCCCTACCCCCTATACGGGGACTAGCACCTCAAGCTAGCGCGTCTGCCGTTCCGCCACCCGGACTGAATGCGAACAATAACAATGTCTAGAGAACTTTTATTAGGCAAGGTAAGGGAAGGCGAATATGACATCTCGTGACAGCTTTATTCAGCTTGCTGAGCCAGAAGTAGTTCAAATAACTCAAGAATTAATCCGTATCGATACCACCAATTTTGGCGATGATTCTGGACCAGGCGAGGCGCTGGCTGCCGAATACGTTGCGGGTTTGTTAGCCGAGGTAGGAATTGATTCACACACTTATGAAGGCAAAACCGGTAGGCATAACGTGGTGGCCCGAATACCTGGGAAAGATTCAAAAAGGGGAGCACTAGCAATTCATGGTCATCTTGATGTAGTTCCCGCAGTTGGCGAATGGAAATATCCAGCTTTCAGTGGCGAATTGGTTGATGATGTAGTTTGGGGCAGAGGCGCAGTGGATATGAAGAGCGGCTGCGCGATCACATTAGCCACGCTACGCGCTTGGCAGAGATTGGGGATAACACCTAATCGTGATTTGGTACTCATGTTCACAGCTGATGAAGAAGCTGGGAGTAGATATGGCGCACATTGGCTAGTTGCTAATGCAAAAAACGAATTTGAGGGTGTTACTGAAGCAGTGGGTGAGGTGGGTGGATTTTCATATTCGCTACGGGAGGATCTACAACTTTACTTTATCGAGGCAGCACAAAAAGGTATTGCTTGGTTGGAACTACATGCCGCTGGAGTGGCTGGACATGGTTCGATGATCCAATCAAATAATGCAGTGGTCCAGATTGCGGCAGCCGTAGAGCGGCTTGGGAACTATAAATGGCCAATCAGGTTGACCGACACGGTGAGAATTTTACTGCAAGAGGTATCTGAGTTAACTGGAATTGAGCTTAATGAAAGTAATCCAGAAGAATTGATAGCAACATTTGGCTCGCTAGCAAAAATAATTGGCGCAACAATTCAACATACTGCAAATCCAACAATGTTGAGCGCGGGTTATAAGACCAACGTAGTGCCACAAGACGCCATGGCTGTAGTTGATGGTCGTTTCCTTCCTGGCTTGCAAGATGATTTCATGAATCAGATTAGGCAGATAGTGGGACCAGAGATCGAAATTAAGCCACAAATAATTGAACGTTCGGTCGAAACATCATTCGATGGCGACTTAGTTGATGCCATCAAAAATAGCATTCTGACTGAAGATCCAGCTGCCAAGGTACTGCCATACACGTTAAGTGGCGGCACTGATGCTAAAGCTTTAGACAAGCTTGGAATAAGGTGTTTTGGCTTTGCCCCACTTAAATTGCCAGCCACTTTAGATTTTGCTGCACTTTTTCATGGCGTGAATGAACGAGTACCAGCTGAATCATTGAGATTTGGCGTTAGAGTCTTCAACACTTTTTTGAGCGAGGCGTAATTGGATCTCTTGTTTCAAGCAATTTTTCTAGGATTGATTCAGGGGTTAACTGAGTATCTACCAATATCTTCAACAGGTCATGTACGAATCTCAGCTGCATTTCTTGGAATTCCAGATCCCGGATCGGCGTTTTCAGCAGTAACTCAAATTGGAACAGCGCTAGCAGTTGCTATCTATTTTAGAAATGAAATGTTGCGATTAGCGTTGGTGGTAACTGGGCGCTCAACGGATGCTGAGGACAAGAAACTACTCCAATATATGGTGATAGCGACAATTCCAATAGTTGTAATTGGCTATACTTTTGCTGATTTTTTCCAGCAGGGTGCCCGCGATCTCAGATTAATCGCCTCAGTACTAATAATTTTTGGAATTCTTCTTTATCTTGCCGATAAATTTGGTAAAAATACAAAGGATCAAAGTCAAGTTACCCTCTCAAATGCTTTCTTGATTGGGGTAGCTCAAACTATGGCTTTGATCCCAGGAGTTAGTAGATCAGGTGCCACCATGACTATGGGCAGAGTTTTAGGTTTAAATCGAATTGCTGCAGCGAGGGTTTCTTTTTTACTATCGCTGCCAGCCGTGATGCTAGCAGCTGTGTATGAGATGAGATTTATTGGCGATGATTCCAATTTTGATTGGCCGCTGACATTACTTGCGTCAGCTATAGCTTTTGTAACAGGATACTTAACTATTGGCTTTATGCTACGTTGGCTTGCTGCTCATTCGTTCACAATTTTTGCAGTTTATCGCGTTATTCTTGGTTTAATTGTTTTTATCGCAATTATCTATTTCGATCTCAATCCGTTGGCATGATATGGATATTCTTATTTTCAGACATGCTGAATCAACAGCAAATGCCACCGGATTGTTAGCTGGCAGAACGCCTGGTATCGAATTATCTGATAAAGGAAAAGAGCAAGCAACTGGTTTAGGATCTGTTTTTAGCGGATACGGTTTTAATGCAGTAATTTCATCACCCATTTCCCGCTGTCTAGAAACCGCCAAAAGTGCGCTACCAAATCACGATCAGATATTGATAGATGACAATTTTATCGAACTTGATTTTGGTGATTGGACTGGGATGTCATTGAAAGAATTAGCAGCAAAGGATGAATGGAAACTCGTTCAGAAATCACCAAGTAAATTTCGATTTCCGAATGGCGAATCATTCATAGACCTGCATCAACGTGTTGCCAGGGGACTAACGCAAATCGTCAATACCTTTGAACCATCGAACAAGATTGCACTGTTCACTCATGCAGATGTAATCAAAATGATTGTAACCTGGCTTCTCGATTCACCAATTGATAAATTTCAACGCGTCACAATTGATCCAGCTTCAATAACAATCGTGGCACACGGCGAGTTGGGGCTATGCATTAAATCTGTTAATCTTGATGCTAAGAGCGACCGCATTAAGCAGGTGTTCAATAATGGAGATTAGCGAACCACGGCGGTGTATTATTGGAACGGTTGGCTTGCCTGGGGATCGCACTTTTTATTGGCAGATTGCTAAAGGACAGGATATCTATTCAATAAAAATTGAGAAACAACAGGCGGCAGTTATCGCTGAACAGATAGATTCTTTACTCGATGACCTATCTGATGACTTTGAAATTCCAAACCGGAAAAGTATCCCGACTATGGACAATGATTCGCTGGAGTTGCCAATTGAGTCTCAATTCGATCTAGTGAGTTTAGGGGTTTATTTAGTTAATCTATTGGTTCAATTAGATCTAAAATTATTGGATTCAGAAGGTGATTCGCTGGACCTTAGAATATTTTTGACGCCTGCTGTAGCTCGTGAGTTTTGTGCTAGAGCAAAGGTAGTTGTGGCTGCTGGTCGCAGCACTTGTCCGTTTTGCCAACTTCCAATAGAGCCTGATGGTCATATCTGTGTGAGAGCAAATGGATACCGTAGATAGTTCAATCATTGATAAGTTGGCTGCGGTAGAAAAGGTAGAACAATTTGCAAACGCTTCTAATACAGTTTTTTTGTTAAGTTTTCCAGACGACAGCCAAATGGTCTTCAAACCCGGCATGGGAGAGCGACCGCTGTGGGACTTTGAAGCAGGGACTCTCTGGCAACGAGAATATCTGGCAGCACAAATTTATGGACTTATGGATGTATTTGTACCAAAGAGCTATCTGATAACCGAATCGGTATTGGGTAGTGGATTGCTGATGGAATATGTTAATTTTGACGATTCTGATATCGCTGCGATTTTGCCGCTATCTGATACCCCGGGAGAGGGATGGATTCAATCAATCTCAGGGGTAACTAGAACGAATGAAGAAGTTGTACTTTGGCATAAGAATTTGAAGGAATTACGTGCGATTGCTTTAGTAGATGCTGTTACAAATAACGCTGATCGCAAAGTTGGCCACATTGGACTTATTGAGCATGGCTTTGTGGCATTTGATCACGGTTTGACATTTCATTCGGAGCCTAAACTGCGCACATTCTTGTGGGGTTGGCAGGGTGAGAAGTTCTCGGAATCTGAAATTTTCAAATTAGAGAATATGAGAGAAGTTTTAAACAATTATGATTTCAAAGATTTGATAACAGAAGAAGAGATCGACGCTCTTTATTCACGCATAGAAAACCTGTTAGATACTTCTGTATTTCCCATGTTGCCAGAAGACCGTCCTGCTCTGCCATGGCCCGTTTTCTGATATCACCTATGATAACTCCGTGAATTCTTGGCCTTTCCCAACCCTAAATAGTGGAAAAAGCATCCCTGGGCGATTATTGATTCCCGATACAGTTAGCGGAACGATGTATGAACCCATTTCAAGATCGAAGCTTAAGTTGTACGTTTGTGGCGTTACACCTTATGACTCTGCTCATGTTGGTCATCTCTTTACCTATTTAATTTTTGATGTTCTCAACAGATCAGCCAGGAAATTGGGAGCTGAGGTTGTGTATGTTCAAAATATAACTGATATCGATGATCCGTTATTTGAAAGAGCTCGTAAAGTGAATCGCGACTGGCGCGATATTGTCAATCAACAAATTGACAGCTTCAAGACGGCGATGGAGTATTTGAGAGTAGTGCCACCTACTTATTACCCTGCTGTAACGGAAGAAATCGATAATATCATTCAGGCATCCTCCAGGCTTGGTCAGAAGCTTTACCTTCTTGATGGCACTACTTATTTCGAATGTGATGTTGATAATTTAGCAGAATTTACTAACTTTGATAAATCCGAATTACTTTCGATTCTCGCCGAACGCGGTGGTGATCCAGATCGAAAGGAAAAGAAAAATGAGCTTGATCCAAAAGTTTGGGTTGAATCGGCTGAGGATGAACCTTCATGGAATAGCCCATTTGGTAATGGTCGTCCAGGATGGCACATCGAATGCGTAGCGATAGCCAACCGCTATTTAAAGAATACATTTGATGTACAGGGGGGCGGGATAGATCTTCTTTTCCCACATCATGCCTTTTGCAATCAAATGAATTTAGCCATCAATAATGAACCCTTAGCAAGAGGTTTTCTTCATATTGAGTTAGTTGAATATAAGGGTCACAAAATGAGTAAGTCGCTTGGTAATTTAGTTTTTCTGAAGGATTTAATAGATGCTGGTTTCAGTACAGATGAAATTAGGCTTGGATTACTTCAAAAGGATTGGCAAACCTCCTGGGAGTTCAATATGCAGGCTATTTATAGCGGGCGCGAGGTTCTTAACTTATGGCAGGATTGGCTTGCAAGTTCTCAATTTATTAGTTTTGATTATTTAGTTGCACTTGCTAATGATACTATTTTCAATGGGTTAGCAATTGATAAGTTTATTTCTGGAATTGCTTCTCTTCCAGTAGTGAGCTTAGATGAAGTAGACATAGATGAATCATTGAATTTCTTGAATGATCTCTTAGGTTTGGATTTGCAAATCAGGTGATGTTGAAGTGATTGAAAGAGCTGGTTCGATTTTTCTAGATTTCTCTAGATCTAGGTTACTAGATACTGACTTTAATGATTTTTTAGACAACGATAAACCACGTGTTGCAAGTTTTATTGATCGAATGGTTAATGGTGATTTGGTTAACAACACAGAACGGAGGGGTGCTGCTCATTTTGCCACGCGAGGAATTTATTCTTCATATGAAAATGTATCGAATCAGATGAAGGAGATTCTCTCTTTTGTGGATATTTTTCACCAAGGGGGCATAATTGGGTTCAAAGAGATTCGAAACGTAATAAATGTTGGTATTGGTGGTTCGTATTTAGGCCCTGAAATGCTGCACCGTGCCCTTAGTGTTTCATACCCGAATTTGCTGGTAACCCGATTTGTGTCCAATCTAGATCCTGTTTCATTTCAACGAGGCACAAGCGATCTAAGGCCAGAGGAAACACTAGTCATATTCTGTAGCAAAACTTTCACAACAATGGAAACTTTGGTAAATCTTGAGTTGTTCACCGATTGGTTCAACAGTGCGGGCATATCTCCATTTGAACATAGTATTGCGGTAACTTCAAATCCAAATGCGGCTGCTGAAATAGGGTTCAAGTCAACTAACATCTTTGAATTCGATGTCAATATTGGTGGTCGATTCTCCGTGACAAGTTCTGTTGGCTTGGTGATAGCTTTAAGTTTCGGTGTTAAAGTTTTTAAGGATTTGCTAAATGGTGGGGCTCTTATCGATTCGATTGTTTTTGAAGATTCTACCGAAACTAAAATTTTTTATAGGCACCTGTTTGAGTTTCTTGGTAACAGAAAGGTATTAAAGTCTAATACGGTTGCCGTGTTGCCTTATTGTGATGCCTTAGATCGATTTCCAGCATATTTGCAACAATTATTCATGGAGTCCCTTGGCAAAAGTGTTGACACCCATGGGGATTCAGTCGGCAACGCTGGGCCGGTAATTATTGGTGAAGTTGGCACTAGTGCACAGCATTCATTTATGCAATATCTGCACCAAGGAATCGAAACTATCCCAGCTGAATTTATAGTGATAAAGCCACCTAAAGACAAGTACTATTCAATTTATCGACAATTGGCGTTGAATGCGATCGCACAAGCAAATGCCTTGAGTGATGGAGATCGGGATTCTGCTATCAGACCTGACGGGTTGTTAGATGGTCATAGGGTAATTCCAGGTAATAGACCTTCTACTCTCGTGATTTTGGAAGACTTATCTGCTAATTCCCTAGGGCAATTGATTGCATGGTATGAAAACTTGGTTATTGCTCTTGGTGCTGCCTGGAACATTAATCCTTTTGATCAATTTGGGGTAGAGCTAGGAAAACGTCTTGCTCGGGAGTTGGATGGGTCAACCGACAAAATCACAGATCCAAACTTACGTTCGCTCTTTGATGTGTTAGAGATTTAAACTATTTACTTTCTCGTCTTCTTAGGTATCTTTCAAATTCTTTAGCAATCTCATCTCCACTTGTTGTAGAAAGGTCAGATGAATCACCTTCTACTTCCAATTTTTGAACATACTCGGCCATATCTTCATCATTCTCAATTAGTGAATTTACTTGTTTTTGCCATATTTCAGTTCTATTTGGAAAATCCCCAAGAGGGATTGGCAGATCAATTATTTCATCGAGGGCATCAAGTAATGCCATACTAGCCTTAGGCGAAGGCGGTTGTGATACATAATGTGGAACTGCCGCCCACAAAGACATGCCTGCTATATTGCTAAAAGACAATACTTGTTGAATTACGCCGAGAATTCCGGTAGGTCCCTCATAGTCAGATATCTCAATATCGAATATCTTTGCCATACGTTCGGTCATAGCCACAGCTGTTACTGGTATAGGTCGAGTATGGGGAGTGTCCGAGAGTAGCGAACCAAGTGCAATTACCGTTGAGATACCTAAGTTATCGATTTGGTTCAGAAACTCTTTTGAGAAAGTTTGCCAATGCATGCTTGGTTCGATACCGCGAACTAGATAAAAAACCTTACCAGAGTCAGTTTTAGCTTCATAGATATGCGTTGTTCGCCATTCCACTATTCGATTACCTTGGGCATCCCAGCGAAGAAATGGCCGATTGACTTGAAAGTCATAATAAGGCTCTGGATCAAAGGTATATATCAACTTAGCCTGAAATTGTTCTATTAAATGATCAATCGCACCAGAAGCTGCCTCACCAGCATCATTCCAGCCCTCAAACGCCACAATAGCTATCTTCTCGTTTGACACCTATCGCCCCCCGGATCTGGGTCAAGCCTATCCAATTCAGCCAAGTTGGGTGAGAAACAGTCAATGGACTGGCTTGTGAGGCAAATATGTGCCGAACACCTAAACTTAGGGATCATGGCAACTAAAGATTCAATCCTGCAATTTCTAAAGAAGCAGGTACTTATCGCTGATGGCGCAATGGGGACCATGATTCAAAATGCAGACTTGGATCTCAAAGATTTCTTGCAACTTGAAGGGTGCAATGAAGTCTTGAATCGGACACGACCTGATGTTATCGAAAACATCCACCTTTCTTATTTTTCGGCTGGTTCAGATGCGGTTGAAACGAACTCTTTTGGTTGCAATTTTGCAAATTTGAGTGAATATGGCATCGAGTCAGAAATTTATGATTTAAGTCTTAAGGCAAGCCAAATTGCTCGAAGTGCTGCTGATCAATCGCAGGGAAATCGGTTTGTACTTGGATCAATGGGGCCAGGAACAAAATTACCTTCGCTTGGACATACCACTTTTGATGCGTTGCAGGATTCTTATTACGAGAACGCTTTAGGTTTAATTGAAGGTGGCGCAGATGCCCTCTTAATTGAAACGTCGCAAGATCTACTTCAGGTAAAAGCTGCAATTATTGGATCACAACTTGCGATGAATCAATACGGCCATGAAATCCCTATATTTGCATCTATTACCGTTGAACAAAATGGAACCATGCTCCTAGGCTCGGAAGTCTCAGCAGCTATTTCTAGTTTGGTCAATTTAGGAATCTCAGCAATTGGGATGAACTGTGCTACTGGACCAGAAGAAATGTCTGAGCATCTTCGATTGATATCACAGACAATAGACCTACCGATATCTTGCATGCCAAACGCTGGACTTCCAATTTTGGTAGACGGTCATGCAACATACCCGTTAGAGGCGCGCCCCTTTGCGGATTATTTAAATCGATTTGCGCACGAATATGGATTATCGATTATCGGAGGTTGCTGCGGCACTACTCCAGAACATATCGCTGAACTAAAGAAACTAGATCTTTCTCAACCAATTCCACACCTATCGCATTTACAAGATTCAGTATCATCCATTTACCAAGCAATAAATTTAATCCAGGACGGCACGTATTTAAATGTGGGGGAGCGTGCTAATGCTAATGGATCAAAAGCTTTTCGAGATGCGCTGTTAAATGAAGATTTTGAAGAATGTATTGAGATCGCCACATCGCAAGTGCGATCCGGCGCTCACATTCTTGATCTGTGCGTTGATTACGTAGGCCGCGACGGGGTGTCAGACATGTCTGAACTCTCTTCTCGTCTGGCAACAGCATCGACTTTACCGGTAATGCTAGACAGTACCGAACCTGCTGTAATTGAAGCTGGACTCAAGCACCTTGGTGGTCGATGCTTAATTAACTCTTTGAATTTTGAAGATGGTGATGGCCCGGAATCAAGATTTTCCCGAATGCTGAAATTGGCAAGAATGCACGGCGCTGCAGTAGTTGCGCTAACCATTGACGAAGAGGGTCAGGCACGCACTACCGAATGGAAAATTCGAGTGGCTCGAAGATTAATTGAACGCTTAACCAGTGAAGGTATTCCTGAATCTTCCATCTTGGTTGATACTCTAACTTTCCCAATAGCAACTGGCCAAGAAGAAACACGTCGAGATGGAATAGAAACCCTACTGGCGATACAAAATATAAAAAATGAGTTTCCTAATGTAAAAACGATACTAGGGTTGTCAAATGTATCTTTTGGTTTGAACCCAGCTGCTAGACAGGCTTTAAATTCAGTATTTTTGAATGAAGCCAGAATGCATGGATTAGATGCCGCAATAGTTGACTCATCCAGAATTTTGCCATTAAACCAAATCTCTGATGATAAAAAAATGCACCTGTTAAATCTAATTTATGATCGTAGGTCGTATTCTGATTCTGGTGAAATCACTTATGATCCACTCACCGCGGTTCTGGACGAATTCGCCGATTCAACTACGGTTGGACGCAGTGCTAATAGTTTGAGTGCATTAGCGGAAATGACTATTGATAGAAATCTCCACACCAGGATTGTTGAGGGTATAGGTAAAGAATTGACTAACTCTCTGGATGTTGCTTTAACCGAGTTTTCTCCTCTTGACATTGTCAATGAAATTTTGCTACCAGCGATGAAGGAAGTTGGTGAATTGTTTGGCGCAGGAGTGATGCAATTGCCATTTGTGCTTCAAAGCGCCGAAGTTATGAAAGCCTCTGTTGGATATCTTGAAGGTTTCATGGAGCGTAGTGAACATCAAGATAAAGGGAAAGTTCTTCTTGCAACCGTTAAGGGCGATGTCCATGATATTGGAAAGAATTTAGTTGACATTATTCTGACAAATAACGGTTTTACTGTCCACAACATTGGAATTAAACAAACTATCCAACAAATTATTGACGCTGCTGATGAGAACCAAGTGGACATAATTGGAATGAGTGGACTGCTAGTAAAAAGCACCGTGATTATGCGTGAGAATTTAGAGGAACTAAATAGTCGCGGTTTGGCGAGCAAATACCCAGTAATTCTTGGTGGGGCCGCGTTAACGAGAGCTTATGTTGAAGACGATTTGGCTGGGATCTATGAGGGAACCGTTCGATATGCGAAGGATGCATTTGAAGGGTTGTCGCTTTCTGAAGCAATAATCCAAGAAAAGCGCACGGGCACCTCAGTTTTGCCACCCCTTCGCAAGAGAATTCATAAGATAAGTCAGCCTTCACAAACGCTAGTAAGTCAAACTCGATCATCAGTCTCGATGGAAAATCCTGTTCCTGATATGCCGTTTTATGGATCCAAGGTAGTTAAGGGAATCTCACTTAGCGAGATAGCTAGTTGGTTAGATGAACGAGCCACTTTCGTAGGGCAATGGGGACTGAAACCAAGTAGAGACCATTCAAAATCCCTAGAAACGCTAATTGAGCAAGAGGGGCGCCCGAGACTTCGATATTGGTTGGAACAAATTCAAAAGAACAATCTAAATGAATTTGGCGTTGCTTATGGTTATTTTCCAGCTTATTCAGAAGGAAATAAGATTTCTATTTTAGACGAATCGAGAAGTTCAGTTCTGTGTGAAATGGAGTTTCCTAGGCAGACAAAAGGTGAACAACTCTGTTTGTCGGATTATGTGAAGCCAAAATCCTCAAACGTAATGGATTTTGTTGCATTTCATATGGTAACTATGGGTAATGCTGTTTCGCAATACGCAAATAAGCTATTTAGTGAAGATAGATATCGTGACTATCTTGAGATCCATGGTTTATCCGTTCAGCTGACTGAGGCTTTAGCCGAAATGTGGCACGCTCGAATCCGTCGGGAATTAAAGATTGATGGAAATGATGCTCTTGATTTGCAGTCCATCCTAAAACAAGATTATCAAGGAGAGAGATATTCGTTTGGTTATCCAGCATGCCCTGACCTTTCTTTACAGGTGCCCTTGATGAATCTGTTACACCCTGAGCGAATCGGAATTGAACTAAGTGAAGAATTTCAATTGCATCCGGAACAAAGTACTAGCGCAATTATTTTTCACCATCCAGAAGCAAGATATTTCAATGCAAAGTGAAAGATCTTTATCGGGCATTTTCTTTGATATGGATGGAACACTGTTTGGAACTGAAGAAATTTGGTTTCACTCTGAAGTTAAGCTAATGACCAGGTTTGGGGTTGATTGGACTAGAGCAGATCATGCAATATGCGTCGGAGGTCCGATGTCAAGGGGGACTGCTTACATGTTAGACAGACTTAAGAATGTAATTACTGCAGATGATTTGTTCGAGTTGGAAATGGAGTACATCGAGAGGGAATTCGCACAAAATCCTATTCCCTGGCAACCAGGTGCTGAAAATTTGGTTAAACAAGCGATAGAAGCTGAAATTCCTATCGCATTAGTGACGGCAAGCAGTAGGCATTTGGTTAATTTAGTGAATGCCCAAATTGATCTCTCAATTTTCGATTCTATCATCACTGGTGACGATGTCCTTAATCCCAAACCTGCACCAGATGCGTATGTTCAAGCTATTGAAGAACTCAAGGTAGATAAGCTAAATGCAATCGCGATTGAAGACAGCAATTCGGGGGTTCGGTCAGCGTTAGGCGCAGGGCTCCATGTGTTATGTCCACCAAGTCACACCATTACTATCGAAAACGATGCACTTAAAATCGTTCAATCCTTGCTAGGTATTGAACTTAGTAACCTAGAACACTGGCGGTGGTGAATGTGAATTTTGCTACTGGGGACTTAGTAGTTCTTATGGATGCCAAGGGCAGAAGGAAACTGATAACCCTTGAACAAGGAAAGAAATTCTTTTCTCATACCGGGGCAATAGATCACAATCAGATCATTGGCCAGTCTGACTGTTCAATTGTTGAATCGGAGAAGGGAACAAAGTATCTAGCGTTTAAGCCTTTACTCAGAGATTATGTACTAAGTATGCCCAGGGGAGCAACGATTGTTTACCCAAAGGATTCCGCAATTATTGTAGGTTATTCAGATCTTTTTCCTGGGGCTAAGGTTTTAGAAGCTGGCGTGGGCTCAGGGGCGTTATCGGCAGCGATTTTACGTGCGATAGGAACCGAAGGAAGATTGATCAGCTTTGAAAGGCGAGAGGAATTCGCTGAGATAGCACGCAAAAATGTTGAGCGATTTTTTGGATCTGAAATTAGAAATTGGATTATTCAGGTTGGCGATGTGGCAGATGTCAGTGACATTGAAGTTACCCATGTGATCCTTGACATGCTAGAGCCATGGCGTACGTTGCCCGCCATTTCAAAAGTCTTGCTGTCGGGTGGAGTTTTAGTTACTTATGTGGCAACAACAACACAAATGAGCGTTATGGTAGAGGCCATAAGAGAATCGGGCGATTACACTGAGCCGGAAATTTTTGAAACTTTACTGCGCCCATGGCATGTTGAAGGACTGGCAGTTAGACCGGAACATCGAATGATGGGACATACTGGCTTTTTAATTTTTGCACGCAAGCTCGCATCGGATGCCAGTCCGTTGCCTAAAAGGCGAAAGGCAGCACATTAAATATGAAATACATAGTGCGATCAAGAATTCGATATGCGTCAATCCCGTTTATCTTAGTTTCACTTATTACTATTCTGCTATCCGCTTGTGGATCGGGGCAGGGCGAGGAGATTCAACCCATGGGTGAAGAGATCTATCCAAACTTATTTTTAACTGAAGCATCAGGTATTCCGATGTTTAGTATTACTGAAACAATAAGTGTAAATGAATTAGTAGCCATAGACCTTACAACAGGTGACGGTGCTTCAGTCTCGCTGCAGGATACTTTGGAGGTGAATTATCTAGGAGTAGGTGGATCAAGTGGATTTTCGTTTGATTCATCCTTCGCGAGAAATGAGCCTGCGGTTTTCCCTTTGCAAGCAGTTATTTTGGGTTGGCAAGAGGGGTTGGTTGGCATGAAAGAAGGGGGCAGGCGAGTTTTAGTTATCCCAGGCAACAAGGCTTATGGACCAACACCACCTCCTGGCTCAGGTATAGAACCCAATGAAACACTCATCTTCCTAGTGGATTTAATCAAAATTAACTAATGAACAAAACAGAGCGCCAATTAAATCTCGTTTTTCTTTTGATGAGCACTAGAAGAGGATTAACTCGCGCTCAAATCAGGAGTGGCATTTCCGATTATAGAGAAGCCACCTCTGACCAATCATTTGAAAGAATGTTTGAACGTGACAAACAAGAATTGAAAGAATTAGGGTTTAATTTAGAGAGTTTTCAAGATCATTATGCAGCAAGTGATGAAATCTATTATCGGATAGTACGAGAAGATTCAACTTTTCATACTTCAGATTTATCTATCCAACAGAAAATTTTGTTCCAAGTGGCTCGCTTGCAGATGCAGGAAACAGTTGACTCATCACGCAAGACTCTCATTAAGTTGGAAACCCTTCCAAATCTTGATCACATCGAACTATCAGTGAATCCGAAGTTTGAACGATCTTCCATTCTTCAAAATATAATTCAAGGTATTGATCAAGGTCGCATGGTTTCGTTCGATTATTTAAGCTCTGAAGATGAGAATTATCTGAAGCGAGATGTAATTCCAATTCGTATTATTTTCTGGAATCGAAACCTTTACTTAATTGCTTATTCATACTCGAGACAAGACTACAGAACATATCGTATTGACAGGATCTCGGGAGATGTTGATCTCGGTGAAAGCGCTGATTTGGATTTGGAATCTGAAGCTACAGGCAAATTCAAGGAATTCATTTCGAATCTTGATTCGTCCCTAAAATGCTTAGTGACTCTAAAAGGGAATGCAGTTTTTAGATCCGTGGAGAATAATTATATAAAAATCAGCGCTGTAGGTGATTCGGTAGAAATCTCATACCCTGAGAGGGAAATAACGGATCTATTCAAAGTACTTTTGCGAAATATTGAGAATATTCAAGACCTGGAAACGGCGGACGTTTTTACAAAATTCAAACAATATGTAAATCGGATTAATGATGTTCAATTCTAGAACAGAGCGTTTATTAAATATGCTGCCTTGGTTGGTAGCAAATCCTGGTAAGTCATTAGAAGATGTTGCTGTGAAGTTTGAGTCGACAAAAAAGCAAATACTCGATGACCTAATGTTATTGACTTTAACAGGTCCAGGGGAGTTTGGAGGCGATTTGGTTGATATTTTTTATGACCAAGAATTGATAAGCGTCCGCGATTCCCAGGGTTTTAATCAGCCAGTAAAACTTAGTAAAGATGAAGCGATTTTAATATCTATGCTGTTGATTGAAATATTGCCTCAGATTCCAACTCAACTCACTTCTGCTGCGTCTCAGTTGATCAACACGCTATCCGCGGCTAATGTCGTTGAGGTATTCGACCCATTGGTAGCTGATGGATCATCCATTTTAGATTTTATTTTTGCTGCTATTGAGAAAAAGAAAACTATTAGATTTGCTTACCTAAGTGAAGATGGCATAGCTCCTCGCATACGCACAGTCAGCCCATGGCGGGTCTTCATTGACGATCAAAAGAGTTATGTAATTGGGTATTGTCATGAAGCTCTCGGCACCAGATCATATTTAATATCGAAAATTTCTAAGATTGATTATGGGAATCTAAAATATGAGTCACCAATTTCAAATATGCCTAGTTCGTCAGATGCTTTGATACCAATCAAGGCCAGGGCAAAGATGGACATAATGCCAGTTTTGGGATTGTTTCCGAATTTTGAATTACTTTCTTCTCACGAAGAAGTACATCATGTTTCATTTGGCGTCTATAGCTTGGATTTTCTAAAAGGATTTGCGATTGAACATCGTGAATTTATAAGAATCATGGAACCACATGGCTTTGATTCTATGATTTACAATACTATTCGAAATTTTGCCTCATAATATGGTATCCGCGGCCGAAAGGTATTCGAAATTTAGGCGTAAGCAACAAAGTCAGAACAACGGGTTAGATGGTTTTCTAGGGACAATTGATATTGAGCCCGATGACTTTCAGTTAACTGCGTTTGGTTCGATAGAGCGAGATCGCTCTGTTTTAGTTGCTGCACCGACGGGCTCTGGAAAAACATTAATAGCTGAATTTGGAATTTTTATGACAAGGGGTAAGGGTAACCGAATTTTTTACACAACCCCAATAAAAGCTCTTTCAAATCAAAAGTATCGAGATTTTTGTGACCAATATGGGGAAGATGCTGTCGGACTCTTAACGGGAGATAGAAAGATAAACCCGGACGCTGACATCATTGTGATGACTACTGAAATTCTTCGAAATATGCTGTACTCCGATCGGGATCGTTTAAATAACGTCACTTGTGTTGTTATGGATGAAGTTCACTACTTATCTGATCGCAATCGTGGCTCAGTGTGGGAGGAAAGTTTTATTCTACTTCCAGAATCTATTCAATTGATTTGCCTTTCAGCCACTGTGAGTAATGCTGAGGAATTTGGGATTTGGCTTAATGAAGTTCGGGCCAACGTTGATGTGGTAGTTTCAGAGAAACGCCCAATTCCACTTAAGCAATTAGTTGCGGTTAAAGGGAAGATTAATGAGCTGTTCTTGACAGATACGAAAAATGCCAAATTGGTATTAAATCCATCCATTGAAGACAGGCTATCTAAAAGTAAAAGTTTTAATCGCTCAAAGAGATTCTCTTCGATGGATCCTATTCAGCGAATCGACATTATTGAACATTTGTACAAGGAAGGAAAACTACCTTGTATTTATTTTATATTTTCTAGAAAGGGTTGTGATAAGGCTGCAAACGAATTTCGCTTAACCAGCGAATCCTTAGTTGATAAGCATGAACGTTCATTGATTAAGAATTTCGTACAAAATAAGGTTAGTCATCTCTCCGATGAAGATCTAGCAGCCCTCTATTTCGACGAATTCATTGACCTTCTTGAGTTCGGAGTTGCAACCCATCATGCTGGAATGATTCCGTTATTCAAAGAGATCGTTGAGGAATTGTTCCAAGCCAACCTGGTTAAATTGGTTTTCGCAACCGAAACGCTTTCTTTAGGTATCAACATGCCAGCCAAAACTGTAGTAATTGAATCTTTACGAAAATTTGACGGCTCATCCCATGTTGATTTAACAGCAGGTGAGTTCACTCAGTTAACTGGTAGAGCAGGTAGGCGCGGATTAGACCAAGAAGGGTTTGTAGTGGTTCCCTTATCTGAAACAACTTCCGCTGCCACTGTTGCCAACTTGGCGAGTACCAGAACTTATCCGCTAAGGTCTAGTTTCAGGCCAAATTACAACATGTCAATTAACTTAGTTAGTAGGTATGGCCGAGAACGGGGCATAGCTTACTTGGAAAAATCATTTGCTCAGTTCCAGGCAAAAGCTATGCTTGAAAAATCCATCTCCCGCTTAATGGAAATCGATAATGCGATTTCAGGGCTTTCAGAACAATGGCCGTCACAAAACATTGAATTAGCTTTAGATTTTATCGAATTGAATGAAACCTTTGAGCGTACTAAAAATGCACAATTAATCAATCGTTTTCATGGTGCTGGGGTAGGAAACGGTGATCTCAAGCAAGGAGCCGTTTTTTATTTTATGGAATCACCTGGACAAATCCATGTGATTACGGATGTAAATTTCCAGCGCAGATTAGTTTCTACGATCTCAATTCAAGATGGTTTTCGAAAATTGGATTGGAGTAAGTTTTCGTCATGGCCCATCGTATTTTCTAGCGTAAAAATTCCTAAGGGATTCAATCCTAACGATAGGGTGGCTAGAAAAAAGTTGCTCGATCAGATAAGCCCTCCCAGCCTAGTTAAAAGAGACGAAAATTCTCTAGGTTCCTCCTTAAGTGAGCTGAAGGAATTAGTTGACAGGCATCCTTTTCAGAAAGTATCTGACCGCTATCAACTTGAGAAAATTGCGCGTAAGATAATGACTCTCAAGAATGAGCGAATTAAAGTTGAAGCGAAGATCGATAAACGAGCAAGAAGCTTGGCTAAGAGTTTTAATAGTATTTGCGACGTTCTTCAGGCGTGTGATTATTTGGATTCGGGGAATGCCTTAACCATAAAAGGCAGAATTCTTGCTGGCGTTTACGCTGAAAGTGACCTTTTACTCACGGAATCTATTTCACTTGAGCTATTTAAGCATTTGACCATACCTGAATTGGGTGCGGTTCTCAGCAGCTTCGTCTTTGAAAGTAGGTTGCGTTTTGATGTAAATCAGGTATCTGTGCCAACGAAAAATGTTAGAGATGTTTTAATCAAGATTGAAACAGTCTATTATGATTTAGACAAGAAGGAACGAGATCTAGGTTTTACTTTACTCCGTCCGATAGATGCGGGTTTCGCTATTGCTGTTTTTGATTGGTTGAATGGAGAACCCATTTCATCGATTCTTGAGGATTCCGATTTGTCACCAGGAGATTTTGTTCGCTGGATCAAACAAATAATGGATTTGTCTAACCAACTTATTTCTGCTGACATTGATTCATCATTAAAAAAGCAGTGTTATCATTTACGTGATGCTTTGGATTATGGGATTGTAAATGCTTCGGAAATGGATTTAGCTGATACTAAAAGTATTTAGTGCTTTTAAGATAACAGTTTTTAGATTGAGATCCTCGGCAGTACGTATTAACAGTTCGGTCGGTGCTACATCTATCTTTACTTTGTTTATTGGTGGAATATCTACATTCTTTACTACAGGAACTACCTTTTTCGCTTTCTCCAAGTAGTCTTTAGTGTTCACTATGCTTACGGCAATTCTTTCACGAATTTCGCTGTTCCTA
>JBIJDU010000030.1:0-13582 GCA_044343935.1 Candidatus Nanopelagicales bacterium
TTACAAAAAGTAATTTGATCTTGGGCATGGGCGAGGAAATCCCCGAAGTGGAAACTGCTTTGCGAGATTTACACAATGCCGGATGTGAATTGATCACCATTACACAATATTTGCGTCCTTCGCCTAAGCATCACCCAGTTGAGCGCTGGGTACATCCAGAAGAATTTGTGGCGCTAGCCGATGTCGCAACCAAGATTGGCTTTGCTGGAGTTATGTCTGGCCCGCTAGTTCGATCTTCCTATCGAGCTGGTCGGTTGTTTACTCAGGCACAGGCCGCTCGAGCCGCGGGCCACACCGCCACCTTGATGCATACCTAATATCCCCTAAGGTTTTCCTATGTCTAACTCTGAAGTGCCACAGGGCCGTATTCGCCAAATCGTCGCTGCTTATCGAATGACTAAGCGCACCGACAAGTTTTTACCACTTATTTTGCTTAGCGTCTTTTTAATCACGATCGGTATCTCAGGTGCACTAGTAATTTTTCTCGTACCAGGCCTGTGGCTGCAAATCATCTTCAGCGTTTCGGTGATCATGTTAGGCATCATTGCGGTGCTTTTCGTTTTCGGCAAGCGAGCTGAAACTGCTGCCTACGCTCAATTGGAAGGTCAGCCTGGCGCTGCCGTTGCAATTGTGCAGAACATGCGCAAATGGACCATAACTGCTGCGGTAGCAGCAGATCGAAATCAAAATTTAGTACACCGCGCTGTGAGCCGTGCCGGCGTGGTGCTAATTGCCGAAGGCGGCGCTGGTATCGGTGCATTGTTATCAGGTGAGCGCAAAAGAACTGTACGTTTTATTGGTGAAGCACCATTAACTGAAATTGTTATTGGTAATTCAGCTACCACTGTGCCAATTAAGTCACTTCAGAAAAAACTTAAAAAGCTACCAAAAAAATTAAGTAAATATGAAGCCGCTGGACTTCGAAAAAAATTGGAAGCAGTTGGTGGCAGCAGTGTCCCTATTCCAAAGGGACCTATGCCCAAGAGCACTAATATCCGAGTGCCACGCCAGTAATTAACCTCGCACAGCAACTAATTTAGTTGCTTTATCATGCAAGCCTCGTTGATCTCGATCGTAAATAACAGGTGGGATTACTAAGCAAACTAGCAATTGTCGAAGTGCTGCTTGAAAGATTGAGATGCGCCGTCCGGAGAGCGTTCTGACTTTGATTCCCATTATTCGATGACCGAAAGAGCCACCAAAAAAAGCAATAAACAACCAAGTGTGAAGAAAAAACACCGATAAAGTGAAGATGTCTAGCTCAACTTCCAATCCAAATGAATCTCGAAAAAAGGTAGCTAGCAGCAGTGCGCTAGCCCAATCAATCACCAGCGCCAATATGCGCCGACCAAACCGGGCAATGGAATCTGGACCTGAATCTGGCGCGCCAAGTCGCTCGCCTGGATAGCCCAACTCAATTCCTTGACTTTCCAAGGATTTTCGAGGCCCCTGCAGCCAGCCGGCCCAATCGCGACGATCAAACATGGGTAAACCTTAACTTGTAACCAGTTAGAAACAATTCAGTATCCGTGTGGAAATCCACATGACCTACAGTTGCGCCAGTTGAGCCGGCAGAACTGCCCGAGGAGGATAAATGTTCAAGACACCTGAGGAGCTTTTGAAGTACCTCAAAGACGAAGCTGTGGAATTTGTTGATATTCGCTTTTGCGACCTAATTGGACAGATGCAGCACTTTAACGTGCCAGCACATGCATTTACCGAAGATGCATTTACGGTTGGCATGATGTTTGATGGTTCATCAGTGCGAGGCTTTCAAGCAATCAATGAATCTGATATGAAGCTCTTACCTGATGTGAAAAGTGCATTTATCGATCCATTCCGAATCAACAAGACCTTAGCATTGAATTTCAATGTGGTTGATCCATTCACCGATGAGCCATACAGCCGTGATCCGCGAAATATTGCGGTAAAGGCAGAAAAATACCTAGCGGCTTCCGGCATTGCTGACACCGCGTTTTTTGCGCCAGAAGCTGAGTTCTATATTTTTGATTCAGTTCGCTATCAAACCCGTGCAAATGGCTCAATGTATGAAGTAGATTCAATTGAAGCTGCTTGGAATATGGGTAAAGAAAAAGAAGATGACGGTGGACCAAACCTGGGATACAAGACCCGCTTCAAAGGTGGCTACTTCCCTACTGGGCCAAATGACCAATTTGCAGATCTGCGCGATGAAATGGTTCGCACCTTGGAAGCCGTTGGTTTGGAAGTTGAACGCGCTCATCATGAAGTAGGAACTGCTGGACAAGCTGAAATTAACTACAAGTTTGATACTTTGTTAAAGGCTGCAGATGATGTTCAAAAGTTTAAATATGTAATCAAGAACGTAGCTTGGGAAAATGGCAAGACGGTCACGTTTATGCCTAAGCCAATTTTTGGCGATAATGGTTCAGGTATGCACTGCCATCAATCACTATGGGCTGGAGGCAAGCCGCTGTTTTATGACGAGGCTGGCTACGCCGGATTATCTGACATCGCTCGCTGGTATATCGGCGGCTTACTAAAGCATGCTCCATCACTGCTAGCATTCACAAATCCATCAGTTAATTCATTCCATCGACTAGTGCCAGGCTATGAAGCACCAGTTAATTTGGTTTACTCGGCTCGAAATCGATCTGCCTGTATTCGAATTCCGATCACCGGAACTTCTCCTAAGGCAAAGCGAATTGAGTTCCGCGTGCCAGATCCAACTTCAAATCCATATCTAGCATTCTCGGCCATGCTGATGGCTGGCCTTGACGGCATCAAAAACCGATTTGAGCCGCCAGCACCAGTTGATAAGGATCTGTATGAACTGCCACCAGAGGAAGCAAAGAACGTGGCTCAAGTTCCTGGTTCACTAACTGAGGTTCTAGATGCGCTCGAAAAAGATCATGATTACCTAACTGCAGGTGGGGTATTCACCTCGGATCTCATCGAAACTTGGTTGGAATACAAGCGCAAGAATGAAGTAGATGCGATTCGCTTCCGACCTCATCCATACGAGTTTGAAATGTATTACGACTGCTAAAGCCCTCCTCTCGTTGAACAGCCCCCAGTAACTCTGGGGGCTGTTGGCATTTCTGAGCGAAAAAATCAATTGTTGCATTAATGCTATGTTGCATTTATACTACAATCATGAGCCGGAAACCTAAGTCAGACCAAGAACAAGTCGGCAATGCCGTCGAACAGCTGCGGCTAGCCGCTGACTTGTCCCGTCAAGATTTGGCAGATCAGGTTGACGTTCACTACCAAACCATTGGATACATCGAGCGCGGCGAGTACTCACCGTCATTAGTTCTAGCACTGCGAATAGCTGATGCACTCAAAGCAAATGTTGAAGATCTTTTCTGGATCGAGGAGAACAGAAATGGAAAATGAATTAACCATTATTGCAATTATATTGGCAGGTCTAGCAGTCAACTATTTATGGGTTTACCCCAAAATTGCTGGCGATGATGTCCGAAAGATGGCTTGGTTAGACGCAGCTCTTTCACTATTGGTTTTTGGCATTGTCGCGATCTTCTTTTTTGGATCTGACGAAAGATTCAACTTACTCGGATTCGAAACAAACTGGGCCATTTTTACGCTCGCGGTTGGAGTTGTTATCGAGCTACCATTATTTTACTGGTACCTAAAGGCTCGAGGCTTAGGAAAGCAGTACCGTGAAGCATTCGGATTTGGTGCTAGAGACAAAGAAACAAATTGGTTCACTAGCACGAGCGTTAAATCGGTAGAAAAACAGTTAAGTGACACAAAATGGGATGGCCTGCGCACACCTAAAGCAAAGCGAATTCTGGTCATCGGTTCAAATTTCGTTCTCTTATTTGGTACTGGATTTCTATTTGGCGTAGGTGACAATTCATGGTCATCATATGCTGTGATCCACATCATCCTCATTTTTGCTTTTTGGTTTCTACTTCGACAGTCGGTTAGACTTGTTGCTGATGCCCCAGATGCCGCGCTGGATGAGCGCATGATTGCTGAAAGAAATAGAAGTTACTTTGAAGCTTATCGCTTGCTTGGTGGCCTCATTCTGACTTTAGCGACGGCACTCATGGTATTTGGCATTGTTTCAGATGTGACAAACACCTCCGAAGATGGGTTTTACTACAACCTAGAACTAACTTGGCCACAACTTCAAGGTTTATTCTGGATTACATTCGGATACGCCATGATGCTCCCTTCGATGGCAATGGCTTGGCGCCAAACAAGACGACAACTGCAGCATCCCTAGTGCTACCTAGATTAGATTGGCAGCGGCAGTATGCTGACTCCAATCTAATCTGGGTAGAGGGAAACAATGACTGCTGAAATACTTTTGGCCATCATGGTGGCATTAGTTTTGTTGAATTTTTTTCTCGATATGCTGCTTGATTATTTGAATGATCGGTCGGCTCGATTTTCGAATGAGCCAAGAATTGCAGATTTCTATGATCAGAATGAGTATCAAAAATCAACCAGTTACAGTCACGAAAAGTATAGTTTTGGTGTAATTGATTCCACCTTTAGCGTGATCATTACCGTAACTGCATTGACATTAGGTTGGTTTGCTTTTCTGGACGATTTGATCAGGGACTATCTCGCCAATGAATTGTTCATTTCATTAGGTTTCATTGCTATTCTCAGCGTAATTTCCTCAATCGTTAATTTACCATTTGGTCTTTATTTTACTTTCAAAATTGAAGCTAAATATGGGTTCAATAAAACCACACTTCGCACTTTCATCACTGATCGAGTCAAAGGAGCAATTCTCTCTTTAGCAATCGGTGGTCCGTTGTTAGCAGCAATTATTTTTGTATATCAACAATTCCCTGATTGGTTCTGGCTAATTGGTTGGGCGCTAGTTTCAACCTTTTCGCTGCTCAGTTTTATGTTTGGTACTAAATTATTTTTACCTCTGTTTAACAAGTTGCAGCCAGTTCCAGATGGTGATTTACGAGACGAAATTGAGAAATATTGCAAATCACAAGGGTATGCGATGTCCAAACTTTACGTAATGGATGGTTCTCGCAGATCTACTAAAGCAAATGCGTTCTTCTCCGGCATGGGTCGAACCAAAACTATTGTGCTATTTGATACGTTGATCGAAAAACTTACTACGCCACAAATTACTGCGGTGCTCGCACACGAAATTGGCCACTATAAACGCAAGCATACGCTTGCCATGTTTTTGTTGTCTAACTTGCAAACCTTCGCTTTGTTTGCGCTGCTTGGCTGGCTGCTTGGAAACCCAATTCTTTCTGAAGCACTTGGTGCATCAATATCAAGTTTCCATATAGGTATTTTGGCATTCTTTTTGCTGTTCTCACCAATTTCACTAATTTTGGGACTAATTGATAACGCCCTTTCGCGCCGTAATGAATTTGAAGCCGATAAGTTTGCTCTTGACACTTATCCAAATTCCAGTGAGCACTTAAGAGATGCACTGAAGAAGATATCGACTGATTCACTAGCTAATCTATCGCCACATCCTTGGTATGTGCTAGTTCACTACACCCATCCGCCAATCTTGCAGCGATTAGCAAAACTCAGTTAGTAATAGTTTCTAGCCAAAGTTTTGCATAGCGCTCAGAATCAACTTTTAGCGCAACAGCAACATCTCGCGCATCTGGTAATGCCCGCTCATTTTCAACGGTATCTCGATATGGCCGTCGATCCACAACTGTCATGCCTCGCGCTGGTCCTTTATCAGTGATTACTGCAGTTGGATATGTCTCTAAAACTAAACCCATTGGATCGATCACTGCACAAACTGCACCTGCATCACCAATTGTAATTGGGTAACCCAAAATACCAGCAATAAATTCACCAATTTCGCCAGCTAATTTTGCTGCCGGCAGGTTGGATTTTTTCAAGTTTGATAATTGAAGTTCTCCGATGTGAACATCATAAAAAACATCAAGGCCATACATCACAGTTGGGATATCAGCTGAGAAGACAATTTGGGCAGCTTCCGGATCATGCCAAATATTAAATTCAGCAAGTGCAGTTGCATTACCAAGTCCAGCAGATCCCCCCATGATTACTAACTTCTCAATGTTTTCTTTTACCTCTGGATATTCGGTGAGCAAGAGCGCAATATTGGTTAACGGTGCAACTGGAATTAAAGTTACTTTCTCTGGATGCCCCAGGATTAAATCTCGAAGAAACTCCACCGCGAATTGCGCTACTGGTTTCCGATTGGATTTTGGCCAATTAATATTCCCTAGCCCATCTTCGCCATGAACAGCAAGGGCGTAATTTGGTTCGGCAACTAATGGGCGTGATGCGCCAGCGGCAACCGGGACATCAGTGCGGCCGGCGGCTTCAAGTACCAGCATCGTGTTTTGCACCACTTGGTCTAGCGGGCAGTTGCCATCAACGCAACTAACACCTAATAGATTAAGTGCTGGATGCTTTGCGGCTAAAAGCAGCGCAAAAGCATCATCGATTCCGGTATCAACATCAAGAATGACTGGTATTTGCCGCATTGATCTCAACTTCCGCGTAGGCTAATGCTTCGGAGCATAGAGCCAAGGAGACCATGAGTACACCAACAACACCACCTCTGTTGCGAGGATGGCTGCACCTTGGCACTGCTCCAGTCGCGCTGATCGCTGGCTCAGCACTTGTAATTTTGGCACCAACTTTGCAAGCCCGATTCACTATCGCCATTTTTACATTAAGCGCGGTTGCGCTATTTTCAATTTCAGCCACTTACCACACCATCAACTGGACCCCTGGAGTTAAGCGGGCTCTAAGGCGAATCGATCATGCCAATATTTTTCTAATCATCGCAGGTACTTACACTCCACTGACAGTAATCTGGCTCGATACAAACACCGCGCAGTTGCTGCTTGGCCTAGTGTGGGGCGGCTCCATTCTGGGATTGTTGTTCCGCATCTTTTGGCTTACCGCACCCAGATGGCTATACGTGCCCATTTACATCGCGCTTGGTTGGGCTGCTTTGCTTTATTTGCCAGACTTTTACCGATCAGCAGGCGGCCTTATTGTTTCGTTAATTTTGGCTGGAGGTGTGCTGTATTCACTGGGCGCAATCATTTATGCGCTGAAAAGGCCAAACTTAAGTGAGAAGTACTTTGGCTTTCATGAATTGTTTCACTCCCTAACCATTGCCGCGTTCATCTGTCACTACCTAGCAATTGCGATAACAGTAGCCAAGTTGTAATTGATTGCTTTACTCTTTGCCTATGAGCAATTTGATTAGTGGGATTACCCAACATCGCCAATCCGTGCCCAGTCGGTTGGAAATGAGTTATTTGATTGCTGGTGAAAGTACCAATCCAGCATTACTGCTGATTCATGGCAACGTCTCTTCCAGCTTGTTCTGGCAAGACCTCATGTTGCAGTTCGCCCCAACTCACTTCGTGATTGCGCCCGATTTACGTGGTTTTGGAGATTCTGAAACAGCCCCCATCGATGCAACTCGCGGTGTGCGAGATCACTCTGACGATGTAGCGGGCTTACTAAAGTCGTTGGCGATTTCAACAGCTCACTTTGTCGGTTGGAGCATGGGTGCAGGTGTAGTGATGCAGCTTGCAATTGATTATCCGAGTTTGGTTAAATCAATGACACTGACAGCGCCAATCTCGCCTTATGGTTTTGGCGGCACAAAACTATCTGGTGAGTTACTAAATGAGGACGCCAGTGGGACTGGCGGCGCTGCGGCAAACCCAGAGTTTGTCAAGGCGCTGGGCGCTGGTGACCGAAGTGAAAATCCAAATGGCCCATTATCAGTAATGCGTCAGTTCTATGTTGCCGACCCAATCGCGCTAAATCATGAGGCAATTTATTTAGAGTCCATGCTTTCTACTAAAACTGGCGAAACTAACTATCCAGGTAATTTCAACGCCTCAACTAATTGGCCTGGGTTTGCGCCAGGTAATTTGGGCGTGCTCAATAGCATGAGTCCAAAATACTTCAACACATCGGGCATCATTGAAATTGCTAACAAGCCACCTGTGCTATGGATTCGCGGCGATAAGGATGCAATCGTTAATGATGCGTCTTTTTTTGATCTAAACACTTTGGGAGCCCATGGCATTGTGCCAGGCTGGCCAGGACTGGATATCGCCCCAAGTCAACCAATGGTCTCTCAAATGCGTAATGTCTTGGCGCAATACCAAGCAAACGGCGGGTATTTCCGAGAAGTGGTTTTGGCTAATTGCGGCCACTCTCCACACCTGGAGCAACCAGAGAGATTTGCGCAAGAGTTAAGCGATTTGATTAACCGGTAGGCAAGACGCCTGGTGGTTGCTGCTAGTCTGCTCAAATGCAAACGCAACTTCTAAGTAACACTAGCACGAAAGCAATTTCTGCTATTGGAGTTGGCGTGATGCCGTTTTCCCGACCTGGGCGAACGTTGGATGAAGCAGTATCCGTGCTTCACTATTGCTTGAATGCCGGCATTACATTAATGAATACTGCTGACGTTTACGCGCCCTCGGCAGAAGAAATGGGCCATAACGAAATCGTTGTTCGCGAGACGCTGCAGCAATGGGATGGTCCGAGAGAAAACATTATTGTCGTCACCAAAAATGGCATGAGGCGTGAGGGTACACAATGGCATCGAGATGGTAGTAAGGATTATTTGCTTAGGGCAGCTGAGCAGTCGGTGAAAAATCTTAGCTTCGTACCAGACTTGATTTTGCATCATCGAATTGATCGCTCCAGGCCATTTGCGGAACAAGCTCGAGGCATGCAGGCGGTACTGCAAGCTGGTCTTGCGCTGCGAATTGGTTTTTCAAATGTAACTGCTGCTGAATATGACATCGCCCAAGAAGAAACAGGTGGAATGATCTCAGCAATTGAAAATGAACGCAGTCCGCGCTTTCGGGATCACACTGACGTGCTCGAACGATGCGAGCGCGATCAAATTGCATTTTTGGCATGGTCTCCGCTAGGCGGCGAAAATGACGCAAAAAATCTTGGCCAGCTTTACCCTGAATTTCAGAAAGTTGCCGATGAGCATTCGGCAACTGCCCAGATGATTGCGTTGGCTTGGTTGCGGACCCACTCAAAGGTAATGGTGCCAATTCCAGGATTCACAAAGATCAGCACTGCCCAAGCAGCAATAGACAGCACCGAGATCAAACTAACTGATGAGCAAATCAAACGTCTAAACGCAAGCCCAGCTGGCGATGGATCGGTTTATCCAGACTAATGGACAGTGCATTATTAACGCTGTTTGTAACAGTATTTGTCACATTACTTGTGATCATGGATCCACCAGGCACGATGCCCGTGTTTATGGGACTGGTAAGTAATCAAACACCTGAGCGACAGCGAAAATTGGCTCGGCAAGCGGTTTTGACGGCTTTTAGCGTTATTGTTGCTTTCGCGGTTTTTGGCGATCAAATTCTTGGATTTTTAAAAATATCACTACCAGCATTGCAAGCCTCCGGCGGCTTGTTATTGCTCTTGGTGGCACTTGAATTGCTGACCGGCAAAGATGCTGAGCCCACCAAGGTAAGTGACGTCAGCGTCGCGCTAGTTCCACTTGGAACTCCGCTACTTGCCGGACCAGGGGCAATTGCTGCCACCATTGTTTTTGTGAGACAAGCAGAAGGCGGCTGGGAGTATGGTGTAATCGCTTTAGCAATATTGCTCGTTCATATCGTGCTTTATGCCGTAATGCGGTTTGCGGTTCCGATTATGAAAGTGTTAAAAGCTGGTGGTGTTACGGTTGCCACAAAGCTGGCAGGACTATTGCTGGCAGCTATTGCTGTTCAAATGATTGCTAGTGCAATTGCTCAATTTGTTGAGATGTATTCTTAAGAATTGTTAATTCAATCTCGCATTTAATATGTCCCGTTTGTGTTTCAGTTACAAACTCTCTCGGTGTCAACTCTATTGAAAACTCGCCATCTGCTTCAACCACAAAATTAGGCCAGCTTTTCTAATACAATTAGCAGGTGTGGAAAAAGTATTTAGCTTTAGGTGACTCGTTTTCAGAAGGATTATCAGATCCTCACCCAGCCGGCGGGTATCGCGGCTGGACCGATCGAACCGCGGAATCGCTGTCAACTTATGCGGATGACTTTCGATATGCAAATATTGCCATTCGTGGCAGAAAAATAAATCGAATTATCAATGAACAAATTCCAGTTGCCCTAGAAATGAAGCCCGATCTAGTTTCCATTGCAGCTGGTGTAAATGATGCCTTACGGCGCAACTGGGACCCAATAGCAGTCGTGACCAAATACGAATATGGCATAGCTCAACTACGAAAAGAAAAAATCGAAGTTTTAATAGTTGCATTCGGCGATCCAGAAAATCGTGGGCAATTAGCTGGTGTTCGAGAGAGACTTCAGTTTTTGAATCATGAAACTGTAAAGCTAGCAAGAAAATATGATTGCCGATTAGTCGACTTTTGGCCAGAGCGTGGGTTTGATCACGATATCTTTTGGAGCGACGACCGGTTGCATTTGTCTTCACTGGGACATGAATATGCCGCAAAAGCTGCACTTAATGCATTGGATCTGGCTGACGATTCGTGGCGAAATCCCGACATTCCGCTGCCACCTGATCCATCCTGGACCGCCAGACGTATCAATGATGTGAAATGGTTAAAGAACCACATGGCCCCCTGGGCGGTGCGGAGACTTCAAGGTCGGTCATCAGGTGACGGGCTATCCCCCAAGCGGCCAGAGTTCGCACCGATAAGCCCAGTTAATAACTGAATTTAAGGTTAGCCGCTAGAGTTTGCCTATGACTCAGCCATTTCACAGTAAAATCGAAGAAGTTGAAGCCGGAATTGTGGGCTTAGGCGAAGATTTGATCTCTAACTTACCTAAAGCTGCGCTGGCACTACTTTCTTCAGACACCGTTACTGCTGAGCAAATATTCGTGGCTGATGAAACTTTTAACAAAAAATCAGCCGACCTAGAAGAGCTTTGCTACATGCACTTAGCTCTACAGAAACCGAACGGTCCTGAACTTCGTCGAACCATATCTTCCTTGAGAATTGTTGCGGACATCGAGCGAAGCCATGACTTAATTGTGAATATCGCAAAGGCCACGATTCGGATGGTTGGTTTCAATGTAGATCCCTCAGTTTCAAAACTTGTAGGTGAAATGGCACGCCAAGCCGCGTTTGAATTTAAGCATGCGGTTGAGGCTTACCAGAAAAAAGATGAAACGTTAGCGAAATCAATTGTCACAACCGACTCAGTATTAGATGCCACACATCGTGATTTACTCCAAGCCATATTCGCCGCTCATAGAGCTGGAAATTGTGAAATTGAAGTGGCGCTGCAATATGCCTTAGTAGGAAGATTCCTCGAGCGAATTGGTGATCATGCAGTTAACTTAGCTCGAAGCGTGGTCTATTCCGTAACTGGCGAGATGGGTCCAGATATTGAGACTTTGTCTCGGATGGAAAATCGTTAACCTTTAGTTCATCTTTTATTCGACTGCGCGTAAGGTCTAATCCCCCCTGGGGAAGCCTTTTTGACGCACCCTTCGGTGGTGGTCGTACAGCCCCCAAAACCCAGAACCGTTCCTCGCAACGCACAGCTGACTAAAGCTGATCGCCGATTTGCTCGGTGGATGACGGCAGCCGCTTTTTTCTCGCTAATTGTGCTTTCGCTGATTGCATTTTTCTTGGTTTATCAATCTTTACCTGCTATCCAAAGTCAAGGGCTCATTAACTTTTTAACTGGCACCGAGTGGGATTCAAAAACTACTGCAGATGGAACGGTGACAGAAGACCCCGTTTTTGGTGTGGCAGCTATGTTGTGGGGAACAATTCTTATCGCGTTAATTGCAATCACAATTAGTTTGCCTGTTTCAATCGGTATCGCAGTATTTGCTGTCTTTATTGCCTCGCCGCGCCTTGCCACTCTGCTCCGAAACACTATTGATTTTCTTGCTGCCATTCCGTCAATTGTTTTTGGTCTTTGGGCAATCAGCACCCTCACTCCAATTGGAAAAGATTGGGGGCAGTGGCTAACTGAAAATCTTGGTTTTATCCCGCTATTCAAAAACGAGCTCGGTATTTGGGTGGGAACGCCTTTTATTGCTGGCATCGTGCTTTCGGTGATGATTACTCCAATCATCACCTCAGTTTCTCGTGAAGTGCTAGGCCGAACACCACCGGAACTAATTAATGCTTCGCAGGCTTTGGGTGGCACACTCTGGCCCACTCTTCGCTATGTGGCATTTCCATTTGCCAAAAGTGGAATTGTTGCTGCCACCATGCTGGGCCTAGGCCGTGCCCTCGGTGAAACTGTTGCGGTGTTTTATGTGCTTAATCTGACTTACGGAAAAATTAACTGGTATCAAATCGTCAATCCCGAAGGTGGATCAATTGCGTCATTAATTGTTGCAAAATTCAGTGAAGCAGATCCGCTAGAAATTTCAGCCTTGCTAGGTGGCGGCATGGTGCTGTTCCTGATTACCCTAATCGTAAATACCATTTCAACTGCTATCGCACGAACTACAGTGACGGATAAGTAATGGCAATCACACCATCTCTAGCGATAACACCAACCCCGCAGCGGCCATGGCGTCGACGTACTAAAAAAGATGTTATTTTGGTTGCATCGGCATCAGTGCTACCTGGACTGATCTCATTTTTGGCATATCAACTTGGCATCTTGTCGGCAGTTCTCGCTGGCCTGCTGTTTATCTTGACTCAAATTGGTGCTGGTGCAGTTGCCGGTGTGATTCACCGAGGCAAGCGTGGCCTAAGTGACGGAATCTTGATTTCAACAATTGGATTTGCACTGGCCTTTATCGGAATTGTGATGAGTTCGGTTATTTGGTCAGTTGTAACCAAGGGATTAGAAGCCCTTAAATGGCAATTTATTATTCAAAATAATGAATACATAACTCCTACTTCACCACTTGGATACGGCGGTATTGGTCATGCCATTTTGGGAACTTTGATCATTGTTGGTATTGCTACTTTAATTTCGGTGCCAATTGGTATTGCAACTGCGGTTTACATTACTGAAGTTCGTGGGCGCAGTCGAGTTTTAGTTCAAGGCCTTGTACAAGCCATGAGTGGTGTGCCATCAGTAGTCGCTGGTCTGTTTATATTCGCAACTTTGATCTTTACTGGAATTTCTAGCTTCAACGGATTTATGGGTGCGCTGGCCTACACCATTTTGATGCTGCCAACTGTTGCACGGACGGCCGAAGAAGTGCTGCGGTTAGTGCCCGAAGACTTGCGGTCAGCCGCATTGGCACTGGGGGCATCAAGAGCTCGCGTGGTCAGCATGGTGGTATTACCAACAGCTAAAACTGGTCTGGTAACTGCCATGTTGCTCGGAATTGCCCGAGTTGTAGGTGAAACCGCACCGCTGGTGTTCACCATATTTGGATCGGCAAAAACCAATATCAATCCAGTTGATGGCCCTATGGCCGCAATTCCACTTTATATCTTCAACGGCGTAAGGCAACCCTTTGCGCCTGAGCAAGCCAGAGCATATTCAGCAGCTTTAGTGCTGCTGGTGCTCGTAATCATCTTTTTCACCTTAGCCCGAGTGCTAAGTGGCGATCGTAGAAAGGGTAAGAAATGACCAGTACAGTTGAGGCTATGTCATTTGTGGCTCCAAAGACCCAAGGTGCAGGCGTC
>JBIJDU010000037.1:0-35873 GCA_044343935.1 Candidatus Nanopelagicales bacterium
TCTATCTCAGATTCACCACTATTTATTGATGACTCAGCTAACTTAACCATGATGGAAATTAGGGCAAAAGCCAGACGATTAAAGCAGCGTCATAATTTGCGATTAATCATCGTTGACTATCTCCAGCTGATGACTTCTGGTCGAAGAGTGGAATCAAGACAGCAAGAAGTATCAGAGTTCTCTCGCTCATTAAAACTCTTGGCCAAAGAACTAGATATCCCAGTAATTGCGATCTCCCAGCTAAACCGTGGTCCAGAACAGCGAACCGATAAAAGACCACAACTTGCTGATCTTCGCGAATCTGGATCGCTGGAGCAAGATGCTGACATGGTGGTGTTAATTCACCGCGATGATGCTTATGATCGAGCTTCCCCTAAAAAGGGTGAAGCAGATTTAATTGTGGCAAAACACCGAAATGGCCCAATGGCAAACATCGAAGTGGTATTCCAAGGCCACTACTCCCGCTTTGCGGATATGGCAAAGGATGTGCCAGAGCCATTTAATCCAACTGAAACTGCGGCTGATAGAGATTTCGAGTAGCTAGGTTTTGATCCGCTTCAGGTATTTACCAATCACAATAAAGTCGTCTATAAGTGTTGTGAAATCTAACTTCTGCAGCGGAACTTAAGTTTTATTGATGTGTTTTAGTGAATACTTAGCAGAGTAAATCCTAGAAATTTTTCATTCCCAGCCACGCTTGGTCATCTCGCTGTCAACTTCGTTATAAAACTGCTCTATCTCTTGCCCTGTAACTTCATGAAAAATCAGCGAAAAACTTGCCATTCCGGGTGGTTTAGGCTTTTGATAAAGGGAAAGAAAGGCAGCAATCCCAAACCTTTCCACAAACAAATCAATTGCAACTTGACCTTTTGAGTAGGCACAATTTGCCTTGTCGGGCCATGGCGCATTTGGGATCATCTCTCTTATTTTTACTCCAACACAGGAGCGGCGAAGGTCAGGTCGATCGTATCTAAACCAGTCTTCAAGAATTTGTTCTGGCGTTAGCTTTGTGCCGCTGTTCGCCCAGTATGCATATCTAGCAATAGCATGAGCCCCACCTTCCCAAAGCCACTTGGGGTAATCACCATTTCCGCGACCAATTCCAACTACTTCTCGTTGCCATTGATGGAATGCTTCGTGAATAAGTCCATTTTGTGCCTCAATTGAGGTTGCTGGTGCATGCGACTCAAAATCCGCATTAGGTCTGGTTATCACAGAATTTTCGCCGCAATTGGTCCAAATAGCATATCCACCAAGTGATAAGTTGTGTCTGGAGCACCCTTGCCGACTAATTTCGGCGTTCATCCAGTTAGCTGTATCAGGAACCAGGACAACAAGCTGTCGATTAATTGATGCACCCATTCCGGCGAGCCAGGCCAGGTGTTGGCTAAACACTTCAAATAAATATTTATTTTTTGCACTCATCACCGGTGTTTCTGCTACGGTGAAAAAAGTTTTATCTTTTACCCTCGCACTGGAATAAGCTAATTTAAGTTGAGTTTCAAGTAGTGTATTTTGCCGAGGAAGTTCAGGTTGAGTAACAACACTATTGTCATTTAGTTTCTTGATCTGCCAAGTTAGTTTTTTCCCATTTTTCTTACAAACAAAAGTCTTTTCATTTTTAACCACCTTTTTATTGGGTGTCGTGCAAACATTTCCAACTCTGATTTGCTCTTTTTGGTTTACTAGTGGAATCGAGCCACCAACTAACATCACCGCGGCGGCGGCAATACTAATGAATTTGTTCGCTGTGGCATTAAGGCCTAATGAGTCAGCTATCACCAATCCGACTTGGGAACAATTTGAGCACATAGATTCTCTCAGTTCGGTTAGTTACGGTAACCATTATCCTTTAGTTATCCGTATTTGATCTAAATTTGCCACCTTTACCACTTCGATAGTTAGGCCAGCTATGGTGAGTTTATTTCCCTGGTAAAGCAATGGATCAGCAAACGGCTCTACCCGACAGCCAGGGACGCTCTGTTTTGTTCTGTCACTTGGCACTATTGGAATCAAGAAGTTCTCACCATGACCCAATTGGGCGTCGTACTCGTATACCAAAACACCGTTTTTATCCTTGGGCCCACAGGAAAATTTCGATGACCTTCGCGACTCAATCATGATGGCTTTGGTGGTAGAGGTTGGAAGTATTGCCAATCGCACACCTGGTTTTCGTTCTATTAGTGGTACCAGAGTTAGCTCCAGTGTATTGATATCAGCAGCAGGTAAACAATAGACGTTTTCATCTGGCAGCCATTGCGCGATAAAACGCAGCCAACCACTTAAGTCTCTAGTAGGTCCATCTTGGCCACCCATTAAGTCAAGTGGATTAAACGGCGGTAGTTGCCCTCTAGATGATCCAACATGTGGCAGTCCAATGGCATGACCAAATTCATGCGCCCAATAAGACCAATACTCCGCTTGTGGGTGATCCATGAATACTCCAGGTGTGGCGAATGAAGCAATCCGACCTTCAGCTGTGCTTAATCTGGAAACAGCTTCGTCCCACGGAAAACCTTGAGAGGTTTCGGTGATGAAGGTTTGCCCTTTTGGCAGTAGGAAATTTACGGTCTGAATGTTGGAAAAATTAAATTCTGGATCACTCGCCTGGATGGCATCAGTCCAAAGCTTTTCACCATTTGGTGCATCTCTGAGATTTACTGATCTCTCAATTGAGTATTGTGTTGACGGTTTTGGTAATCGCACCCACGAATCGTGCAAAACCCACTCAACTTTAAATTTGCCATCACTAACATTTTCAAACCAGTCCGAAAGCAGGGCCATTTGATCTGTCACTCGAGGTTTGAAATTAGATTCACCAGGTAGATCGGGAAAGTCAATGGGAATTAATGCCCACTTTACCGTGCCAAACCGAGGCGTCATTGAATTGAAGGCGGGGAAGCCAGCACCAGTCATTCCTCGTGAATTACTGACCTCTCTAATTTTGCACAGTTCAACATTCTTGCTTGGGATAGATGGATTCTGGTATTGGATCTGTTCGGCTGGTTTCTGATCTGGCTCCTTCGGCGTTGTAGTTGACGGTTGCGATACATTTTTATTCCGCACCTTCCAAATTAATTTCTTCCCACTCTTTTTACATACAAAAGTTTTTTCACCCTTTACCACTTTTTGGTTTGGCTTAACACAAACTGCCCCAGCTTTAACTTGTGTAGTTGGGTTAACAAGTGGTGTCACCACCCCAAACAGCATTACCGTAGCCGCACTAATTGCAATGACTTTGCTCGTGAGCGGATCTAGCCCAACGGATTCTGCCGCTGCGATTGAGCTCTGCGCACAACTAACACACATAAATCCTCCGGCAGTCACCTTTGCATAACAGTAAAGTTAAGGTCAAGGAATAATCAAGATATTTACGAATTTTGTTATAACTTAACTAAACAAAAAGGAATACCAACAAGATCAGCGCACACCCAGAACGTCTCTGCGCTTGATTTTGCGAGCAATTTTCCACCTAGTTTCTCGACTTCAATCAAGGCTGCAGCTAAGTCATCAACTCGAATGTCAATATGGAGGTGAATCGGAATATCTAGATCTGGCCAAGTAGGAGACTTGAAGTTTTCATCTAGTTGAAAAGCGATGCCTGGCTGATTAGGTGAAACACCAATTACTACCCACTCGGGTTCGCTCTGCACGGTGATGTAATTTAAAAGTTGAGCATAAAATGAAGCTAGTTCTTGTGGATTTGGACAACTAATCACAAGTCCATGCCAGGTGCCAATCATTACTTAAGGCTAGCAGCAGTAGGGCTGCGGGACAAATGCCTTTAGACTTTAATCGTGCAGCCAAGTTATCACTCGTCGCAATACCAGAACAACTACACCAAAGAACAGAACCAACAATTCACCGAACAATTCAGTTTAATCATCGGGCGATTTCAAGAGTTAATGTTGCAAGGTATTCCCCATACCAGCGATGAAGCACAAGCGGCAGTGAAAGCCCAATATGACTTCACTTGTCAATTCTGGCAACCTAACCGAGATGCTTTTAAATCATTAGCGATGACTTATATCTTGCCTACTGAATACAGCAAGTATTACCAGAGTTTAGGTGAAGGTTTGAGTCAGTATGTTTATGATGCGATTTGTTTTTGGTCAGATAAATATCTGGACTAATTGCTAATTCGCACTACATCACCATTGGCGCCGCTAGAAACCACTTCAATCTGCACATTTCCAACTTTGATCTTGTCGCCTGGCCGAAGCGGCGCATCGTGAAATTGCGGATGAGATGATCCTGGACGCCGCTGAGTTTGATAGCCACCCTTGATGCTCTGCACCGTTAGATCAACTTTATAGACCAATAACCCTTGGTTAGTTGCCGCCACTTGGTCATATCCACCATTTCGTCTAACTTCCATCACAATTACTTGAGTTTCGGAAAGTTTCACCACGGCAGACTTAACATCATTATTGCGCTGATTAAGTGGATTGATGGTTACCTCAACCGGGGTAGCAAGTTGAGCGGTGGTGAAGCATTTAACCTGATCATCGGTTAACCAACCTTGGATGTATCGATTCCAACTATTTAGCTCAAGTAAATTACCCCAGTTATTCGACATGATGTCCCAATCGCCATAAACATTGGCATTAGGTTCAATGGTGTAAAGGTCATAGATACCAAATAGATGACCAGTTTCATGCGCCATCCATTGCCAAGCTTTGGTGCCATTTTGTTGATAGGCATCTGCACCAGAGATGGTGCCATTTTTTACGGCACCATCATTTGTGGTAAATCTACTTGGAAATGCTGGTCCGTAAGCAATTAGGCTCCAGGGAATCTCTTGTGGTGAAAGTACATAGACCACATCGAATTGGGAATAGTCCACCACTGAATCAGCTGAGGCAAGTGCGGCACGGTAATAACCACCTGGGTCACCGGCATTCCAAGTGCCAAGTTTGAATGTTGCCGGATCAAAGTTAGCGCGGTGCCAAGTAGCTAAAGTTTTAAAATCAAAACTGACTAAGTTATTTGATATTGCCTTAAAGTAATTATTCATATCGGTTGCCATCTGATAAAAAACGTCGGCTGGATTTCCAACACCAGGCAATGCTGTGAAATCTATCGGCAAAATAAGTGCTCTAACAACACCTTTTGAGGTGAGCCGGTCGGTGGATTTGGGAAACCCAACATTCATCCCAGGATTTCCGTTTCCATCTCTTAATTGGCATGCTGAGGTTGGGGTAAATGGTGCACTAGTTATAGTGCGATCAATTAAAGTAACAGTAAAAAATCCAACTGAATTAGGCAGCAATCCAGTAAAACTGACTTTCCCAGTGTTATCAACAACTAAGGAATAAGTGCGCCTGCCAAAATCTCGACTATTGCCATTTGGTTCAACGGTATCAAGCGCATAGCTACCAGTAGTAATGGAAATATAAATAGTGCCATCTGAGTTGTTACCCGGTTGCCATCGCCACTCTTCACCAGTTTTCCGTAACCAAACCCCCGGGGTGATAAGGGCTTGCCGGGAATTTGCTGGGTGATGCACCCAGAGTTTTAAATTCGCAGTTGAGGGTGATGGCGTAATTGAGTTTGGTAGCTCAACACTTTTTTCGCCACCACTTCCAGCACCACCCGTGTAAATTGCCAGCTTATTCGCGGGCACAATTGGGTTAGCTGGGCTGATTGGATTAGTAGGTTTACTTGATTTGATTTGCCAGCGATATTTAGTTCCGCTTTTCTTGCAAACAAAAGTCTTGCCACCAGATTTAATCTGCTTTACTGCCGGCTGACAGACACCACCGGCTTTAATTGGGGCAGCAACAGCATTGCTTGGCAGCGCTAGTGATAAAACTAAGGCAGCAATTAGTGACTTAACTAATTTCAAGAATCCCCCAATAGTGGGGTAATTTAACTATTGGAATTGATTTAGGTCAATTACCGACGAGGCCGATATACCGCAAGTTTGGTGTTTCGGTCTTTATGTTCAAAGTCATTTAATCGCTCAGTAATCATTGCTAATTGAGTCTTAAGCTCTCCCACTTCTTGATTAAGCGCAATAATGCGCTTAATCCCTTCATGGTTCACCCCTTCTTTAACTAGCGCTGCCACATATCGAGCCAGCGCGATATCACGTAGTGAATAAAGGCGCTGCCGGCCAGATCTAGATGGTGAAACTAATCCCATTTTGTCGTAATGCCGAAGTGTTTGCGGATGCATTTCTGCCATTTCAGCAGCAACAGAGATTACATATGCTGGGGTGTTCTCATCTTGTGGCACCCCGTAACGCATTAGTTTGCTTCCTCAACTAAATCAGCATCTTGATTAACCGAATTTATTGGTTCTGCCACAACCACTTGCGCAGGCCTAATTAATTTATCGCCCCGGCGATAACCCTTTCGCAGCACAGTTGCTACCGATGGCACGGTGAAGTTTTCTGATTCAATCAACTGTAGTGCTTCATGTTCGGCTGGATTAAATTCATCACCAACTGCACCGGCTGGGGTGAGGTTAAATCGCTCCATCACTTTTGCTAAGTTGTCAGCAACAGCTTGAAATCCGCCAGACAGCTCTTCGTGCTCGCGAGCCCGATCAATATCATCCAAAATAGGTAATAGTTGCTCTAGTACCGCAGCAATTGCTAGATCTTTAATTAACTCACGATCGCGCTCAACTCGTTTGCGGTAATTGGCATATTCGGCCGTAATGCGCTGTAGATCAGCAGTTAACTCTGCAACTTGATCTGAAACAACATCGTCAGATGAAGCAGCGGGGGCCGAAGCCCCCGCTCTAACTTCACCAGTTTCTGGATCTATTCGACGTTTGTCAGTTACCTTGATGCCGTCTGTTTCACCGGTTAGGTTTTCTTCACTCACGCTTTAGTGCTTTCTTCATCAACAACTTCAGCATCAATCACACTGTCATCTGCTTGTTGTTGCTGTTGATAAAGCGCGCTACCTAGGGCCTGCGAAGCAGTTGCGACTGCTTCAACACCAGATTTGATTCGCTCTTGCGCGGTGGCATCTAGCACATCAACATTCGCTGTTTCCTCAAGAGTTTTCTTCAGCTCAGCAAGTGGAGTCTCTACATTGCTCTTGGCATCTGCTGGCAGTTTCTCATCGTTATCTTTGAGGAACTTCTCAGTTTGATAGACCAATGACTCAGCTTGATTGCGCAGCTCAATTGCTTCTTTGCGAGCCTTATCTTCTTCAGCATGAGCTTCGGCATCTTTAGTCATTCGCTCAATGTCTTCTTTAGATAAGGCACTGCCACCACTAATGGTCATGGATTGCTCTTTGCCAGTTCCCTTATCAGTTGCTTTAACATGCACAATGCCATCAGCATCAATGTCAAAGGTAACCTCGATTTGTGGCACTCCGCGAGGAGCAGGGGCGATACCAGTTAGCTCAAAGGTGCCTAACTTCTTGTTATAAGCAGCCATTTCGCGCTCACCTTGGAACACCTGGATCATTACGGATGGTTGGCTATCTTCGGCGGTAGTAAAGGTTTCGGATCTCTTAGTTGGAATAGTGGTGTTGCGCTCAATGAGTTTTGTCATGATGCCACCCTTAGTTTCAATACCAAGCGATAGTGGGGTTACATCAAGCAGCAACACATCTTTAACTTCACCCTTAAGCACACCTGCTTGAAGTGCTGCACCTACTGCTACTACCTCATCTGGGTTAACCGATTTGTTTGGCTCTTTGCCGTTAGTTAACTTCTTAACTAATTCTGTTACTGCTGGCATACGAGTTGAACCACCAACTAGCACCACCTGATCAATTGCCGATACGGCAATACCAGCATCTTTAATCACTGATTCAAATGGTTTGCGAGTGCGCTCAAGTAGATCAGCGGTTAGCTGTTCAAACTGCGCACGAGTTAGCGTTTCATCTAAATGCATAGGTCCTTCAGCTGAAGCAGTTAGGTATGGCAGGTTTATTGCAGTTTGATTTGATGAAGACAATTCAATCTTGGCTTTTTCGGCAGCTTCTTTTAGTCGCTGCATTGCCATCTTGTCGTTCTTTAGATCAACCCCGGTCTTGCTCTTAAAGGTGTCAGCCAACCAGGTGATGATCTTTTCATCCCAGTCATCGCCACCAAGATTGTTATCACCACTAGTTGCTTTAACTTCAACCACACCATCGCCAATTTCAAGTAGGGAAACGTCAAAAGTTCCGCCACCTAAGTCAAACACCAATATTGTCTGCTCTTTATCTGCTTTATCTAAGCCATAAGCAAGCGCTGCTGCAGTTGGCTCGTTAATAATGCGCAGCACGTTTAGTCCGGCGATTTCGCCTGCTTCTTTAGTTGCTTGGCGCTGTGAGTCATTGAAATATGCGGGAACCGTGATTACCGCATCAGTGATGGTTTCACCTAAATAACTTTCGGCATCGCGCTTTAGTTTCATTAAAGTTCGAGCTGAAATTTCTTGGGCGGTATATGCCTTGCCATCAATCTTCTCAGTCCAAGTTGTTCCCATATGGCGCTTCACTGATCTAATGGTGCGCTCTGGGTTGGTGACTGCCTGACGCTTTGCTACTTCACCAACTAGCACTTCACCAGTTTTGCTAAATGCCACAATCGATGGGGTGGTACGAGCACCCTCAGCATTGGCGATCACGGTGGGATCGCCACCTTCTAATACCGAGACCACGCTGTTGGTGGTTCCTAAGTCAATTCCTACTGCTCTACCCATGGGGAATACTCCTTTTTCCTAGCTTCAATGACCGAATAATCAGTCAAAGAGCCAGAAAACCCAATTTAATGATTAGGGTCAGTATAGATTACTTGAGTCGCTATGGCTCAAGTAAGGATCTGAAAAGTGGCCGAGATCATTCAGATTTTGTGAGGAAGCACGGTGCTGTCCTCCCACAAATAGTGGGTAAAATGAACCAAAATTCTAGAACTGTTGTACAAAAACGATTGGGAGATTCTGCTGCCAATGAACACAATCTCTCGTCATGAATCATCTTCGTATCGCCCAATATCAGTTGGTGACCCAACGCAGTCTTTAGTCGAGGCGTTGAATGCATAGATTGATGAGCATGCGAGTCATCAAATCCATTTCTACGGCTTTAGCTTTAGCACTGGTTGTAACTTTAGTTTCACCACTTGTTGGCTTTCTTCCTAAAGCACAAGCTGCAACAGTTACCGCATCTGGATCAGGTTCAAGTTTTTGTGATCAAATAGTTGGGAATGCATCTGGCATTACTGCAGTTAGAAGTGGCACTGATTGCATTATTACATTTACAAATGTTGGTACTACAACTTGGACCGTACCAACTGGCGTTACTAGAGCTGACGTACTAGTTGTTGGTGGCGGTGGCGGTGGCGGTGGCGACGGCGGTTCTGGCGGTGGCGGCGGCGAAATTAGAAGAGCAACACAAACGACAATTAGCAGCAACTCAGTCACGGTAACAATCGGAGGCGGAGGAAGCGGCGGCAGTTGGTTCAGTAGCACTGTTGGCACTAACGGTGGTGTGTCAACACTGAGCGGCGGATTGACTTTCACTGCAAATGGTGGTGTCGGTGGGCCAGGTTGGACGTCAACTACAGGAGGAGCTGGCGGATCTGGTGGTTCAGGTGGCACCGGCACAAATGGTCAACGAGGTGGTGGAGGTCCTGGCGGTTGCCCAGGTACAGGTTTGAATTTTGGAACTTCTCCTAGTGGTAGCGCTTATTCCGATTCAATATCCGGCACCGCAAAAGATTATGGCGGTGGCGGAGGCGGTGGATTAGGCGCGCAGACTAAAAACACTGGAACTGCCCAATTGGGTAGAGCAGGTGGAGGAAGTAGTAATGGCGGGCGCGGTGCAAACTACAAAATTGCGGTAGATGGCACCACCACAATAGACGGCGCTTCGGCAGGCCAACCAGGTTTTGCTGCAACTGGAGGTGGCGGAGGTGCCGGTTCAGCATGTGATGCCCGCGGTGATATGAATTTAGGTTTCGACGGTGTTTCGCAACGAACTGCTGGCGGTAATGGTGGATCTGGAGTTGTCGTAATCAGGTATGCAATTCCAGTGCCAGACATTTCACTATCGATTACTAGTTTTTCAGCAACGGTTGGTACCGCAATTAGTAGTTACTCAATTAGCAATACTGCTTCTGCTGTAACCAGCTATTCAATTTCGCCCGCGCTTCCTGCGGGATTAAGTTTTAATATCTCAACTGGTCTTATTTCTGGTACACCAACCACTGAATCCAGCTCACAGACTTATACGGTGACCGCAACAAACTCTGCCGGATCCGATACCGCAACTTTTACCTTAGGTGTTACACCGTTGGCTCCAGGCGCACCAACAATTACTTCAATTACAGCTGGCAGTTCAACAACGCTAAACGTTAGTTTCACCGCGCCAACATATACCGGCGGAAGCATCATCACTGGCTATCGAGTTGAACGGTCAACCGATGGATCGAATTGGACGCTGGCATCAGATGCAATTGCCGCAAATGCCACAAGTTACTCGGTAACTGGCTTAACCGCAGGAACGGCTTACTATGTCAGAATTGCTGCTAAATACAGCGGCGGGTTGGGTGCCTGGGGTTATCACTGGCGCAAGATTTACGAAACAACTACGCCACAACGGGACTCAAATAACAATATTGTTTACACATCCGGCTTTGGTCTTGGCGGTTCAGATGCAGCTGCACAAAACGCTTCAACAGCGTTTACCCGAGTTCGATATGAAATGGGTTCTACATATGGCGGTCAGAACAATTATGTTTATGCGGACTTCGCCAGAGCATTAGCTTCAAAAACTTCAAATAGCTCTGAATTCAGTATCGCAAACTTGCGAGTTCCAACAATTGGTGGAGTTTCGGCAAATCAGTTTGCTATCCATGGAAATGTCTCTGATCTCACTATTCAATCAAATGTTACAGATATTCAAAATGGCTCGGGCTTTTCGGGACGCTTGGAGATTTGGCCATGGGACTATCAAACCAATCCAGCTTTGCCATACACGGAGCGAACCGCAAATACTTATGATGACGCTGATAGTTACATAGGCACTGGTTCTGGTTCGTATGGATCGTTTCAGCTACACCGGATTAGTGGTGTTAATCAAACTATTTTTGCCTGGAACAGACACGTTTACAGTCTGAGTAGTCAACCTGAGATTGGATTTGGTAATCACAGCGGCAACATTCATAGTGACTGGACCTTTGCTTATGTTGTCGCGGGATATGCGAATTCAAGAAGTAATTTCTCGTTAGGTATATTCATTAATGCCCCAACGACTACAACCACAGCATTCACAATTACCTATGCGGCAGGTACTGGCGGAAGTGGCTCAGCACCCACATCTCCAGTAACTGTTGATAACGGATCGACATTTACTACGCCAGCAAATACTTTTACAAGAACTGATTATGTTTTTGCTGGTTGGAGTGATGGCACAAATACTTATGCCGCAGGTGCAACATATCCAGTTAGTGGAACAGTTTCCGGAAATGTCACACTAACTGCAACCTGGACTGCGCAGTCATGCGTGCCAAGTTCAACAACTGTAAATGGATACACAGTCTTATCTTTTACAACCGTCGGTGATTGCAATTGGAATGTTCCCGCTGGAGTTACATCAGCTGATGTTTTAGTGGTTGGCGGCGGTGGTGGTGGCGCAGGTGCTTACACACCACTTCTCAGCGATGGTGCTGGTGCTGGCGGTGGCGGTGGTGCTTATTTAGCATCTAGTTATCCAGTTTCTGGAACCATAGCTATAACTGTTGGTGCTGGTGGTGCTGGCGGCACTGCTGGAAATACCAGAGAAAATCGACATGGCACCCGAGGTGGCAGTTCAGTTTTTGGCAGCGTCACTGCTGGCGGTGGTGGCGGTGGTGGTTGTAGTTCTTCGTCAGGAAACAATGTTCCGTGTTCATCTGGTTCACAACAGCATGGTGGCGACGGTACTGCTGGCGGTGGTGGCGGTGGTGCTTCGAATTATTGGAATGCATATAACTGGGGACTTGGCGGCACTGGTTCATCAGTCACTGTCGGCTCAACGACATTTACTGGCCAATCTGGTTTTAGAGGAAGTTTCTACAACGATGGTGGATCAAGTATTGGTGGATCTGCCGGTGCTGGCGGTGGCGCAAGATCCAATGCAACGATAACTGCAAGAGGATCAGGATTAACTTCAAACATCACTGGATCCAATCAGGTTTATGGTCTGGGCGGTGGCGCATATGGTGTAACTGGTTGGACTTTTAATTCTGTTACTTCTGGATATGGCACTGGTGGCGATGGTGCAAGAGATGCATCTATCGCAACTGCAGGAGCTAACGGCGGTCAAGGAGTTGTAATTGTTAAGTATGCCAATGCATTAACAATTACTTATAACGCGAATGGTGGAACAACACCAACTGGTGGTGATTCAACAACACAAACTGGTGCCACCATTTCATCTCTGGCAACGACATCAAGAACCGGTTACACCTTCAATGGTTGGTTTACTGCTTCATCTGGCGGCACCCAGATCACAACTTCTTCACCGCATGGCCGAACCGCAAACTTCACCCTGTTTGCCCAGTGGAGCTCTACTCTTGCAATAACCACGCCAAGTTCAGGGTTAACTGCAACTTTTGGCACAAGTTATACGCTCAATATTTCTTCCACCGGAGGTAGTGGCTCCAATGAGTTTGCCATTGCTGCCGGTTCACTGCCAGCAGGGCTATCGCTTAATTCAAATACCGGTGTTATCTCAGGAACACCAAGTGCGGTTGGATCCCAAACAATCGCAGTGAGAGTTACTGATGGAAGTTCTTCGTCGGTCACCACAAGTTCATTTACTATTACCGTGGCAAGTATCGCGGCACTTAACCCAGCATTTGGCACACCAACCGCAACGTCCAACGGCTTTACAGTGCAAATTTCTAATTACGATGCTCTTTACACCTGGTCCGGTACTGCAACAGCTGGCGGTAGTGTCTCGATTAGTAATACCGGGTTAGTTACTGTTACTGGTGTTGCGGCAAACACTTCTTCAACCGCAACAATTACCACAACTCGAACTAACTACAGCAACGGGTCTGGCACGGTAAGTGCAACATCTATTGCCAGCTACTCAATTTCTTATGCAGCTGGCACGGGTGGAAGTGGATCGGGCCCTACGTCACCACTAACCGTTAATGCTGGCACAACATTCACCACTCCGGCAAATACTTTTGCTAGAACTGGTTACACCTTTGCTGGTTGGAATGATGGCACAAATACTTATGCAGCAGGTGCTACTTATCCGGCAAGTGGAACTGTCTCCGGAAATGTAACCTTAACTGCAACCTGGACGGCAAACACCTACACCATTACTTTTAATAAGGGATCTAGTGCAACTGGTGCAGATCAGACGTTAACTAAAACACATGATTCTGCGCTAACACTTCCAAATTCCGCAACTGCAAACTCTTGGTTTACTAGAACAAATCAAACCGTTGCTGGTTGGAGTACAACTGATGGTGATGTGCTGGCATTTGCGTTAGGCGGTAGCTTTACTACAAACTCAGCTACCACTCTTTACCCAGTTTGGGTATGTGCCAGCTCGGCATCAACCGTAGTAAGTAGCGGACTAGTCCTTCATTTAGATGCTGGAAATTCCTGCTCAACTGGAACCAGTGGTAAATGGAAAGATATATCTGGAAATCAACGTGACCTTACTTGGGTAAATGCACCTTCGTTACAAACTTCTGATGGCAAATTTTTTGATTTTGACCGCAGCTCAAACCACTATGGCACACTAACTAGCGATGGCTTAAGCAACTTTACAACTGGTGTTTCCGCTACTTTCTATGCCAAATTCGACAGCATGGGTGTGTGGGAGCGAATTATTGATATCGGCAACGGCGCAAATCAAAATAACATTTGGATTGGTAGATATTTTAATACCAACGATTTAAGAATTGAGATTATTCAAAATAGCAGTAGCAAATTGGTTTGTACTGCTGCAGGAGTTTTAAGCAGCAATTGGACTCACTTTGGCGTTACCGTCGACACTCAAGGTAATTGCAGCATTTATGTGAATGGGGTTTCTCAAACGGTTTCAAGAGTGATTAATGGAAGTGCTCCTTTTGTTGCCTTGGATGTTCAGCGCACCAGCAATTTTGTTGGTAAAAGCAACTGGCCAGATGCCATGCTTGATGGTGGCATTGGCGATTTAGCAATTTATAACAAAGCTCTATCTGCGGCAGAAGTTGCAACAAATTTCAGCGCACAAGTACCACCTTCAAGTGATGCAAATCTGAACGCTTTAACCATCTCAACTGGAACACTGTCACCAAACTTCGTAGCCACAACAACTTCTTATGCGGTTTCAGTTGCTAACACAGTAACTTCATTAACTGTGACACCAACTCGTAGCAATATTGGCGCCAGCATCACCGTTAACGGCAGTTCAGTAAATTCTGGTTCAGCTTCCAGTGCAATTAACTTAAGTGTTGGCTCAAACACCATCACAATTATTGTCACCGCAAGCGATGGAACAACAAAGACCTACACCATAACAGTTACTCGATTGGCTACCGTAACCGTCACCTTTGACAAAAATGATGGTAGTAACGCTACTTCCACCCAATCAATTTCCATCAGCACGGCAACAAACTTAACTAGTAACTCATTCACCAGAACTGGTTATACCTTTGCTGGTTGGTCAACCACAGCTAATGGCAGCGTTGAGTACGCAAATGGTGCCAGCATCACTCTTAATGCCGATGACACCCTTTATGCAGTTTGGACGGCAAATACTTACACGATCACCCTAACCAAAGGAACAACTGGAATAGGCAGCAATCAAACTTTAACCAAAACCCATGGAATTAATTTGACACTGCCAAACTCAGCAACGGCAAATTCTTATTTCACTAGAGTTGGCTATACGGTCTCAGGTTTTAGTACCACTGATGGTGGAGCGCAAACCCATGCGTTATCCGGTGCGTTTACCACAGATGCTGCAACAACATTGTATCCAGTTTGGAGTATTGATACCTATGTCGTGACGTTTAATTCAAAAGATGGCAGCGCAGTTTCAAACGGATCCTTTACAACTAGCGGCACAGTTTCTGAGCCAACTGCACCAACTAGAACTGGTTTCACCTTTGCTGGCTGGAGCGCTACCGATGGTGGCAGCGCAGTTAATTTCCCATATTCACCAAACGTCACCCAGAACATAACGCTGTTTGCAAGGTGGACTGCTAATTCGTACGTCGTAACGTTTAATTCAAAAGATGGCAGTGCAGTTGCAAACGGATCTTTTACAACTGGCGGCACAGTTTCACAGCCAACAAATCCAGTTCGGGCTGGCTACACCTTTGCTGGCTGGAGCGCTACCGATGGTGGCAGCGCAGTTAATTTCCCATATTCACCAAACGTCACCCAGAACATAACGCTGTTTGCTAGGTGGACTGCTAATTCAATTACGGTAACTTTCAATAAGAATGACGGCTCAGGTAATACCACTACCCAATCCTTAACTGCAGATAGCGCAACTAACTTAACCAATAACTCCTTTACCAGAACTGGTTACACCTTTGCTGGTTGGAGTGCAAATAATGATGGCACTGGCACGCAATACTCAAATGGTCAGAGCGTGACGCTATTGCTTTCCACCACTATTTATGCGAAATGGACTGCAAATACGCTAACGGTAACCTTCAATAAGAATGATGGATCAGGCACCACTTCAACTCAATCCATAACTGCCGGAACCAGCACTAACTTAACTAGTAACGCTTTCACCAGAACTGGTTACACCTTTGCCGGTTGGACTGCTAACTCCGATGGCACTGGAACCTCCTACAGCAATAGCCAAAGTGTCAATCTCACTTCGAACCTTCCGCTGTATGCGGCTTGGACTGCGATCAATTACACCGTTAGCTATAACACCAACAGTGCAACTGGTAGTGCACCCACTCAAGCTGCAAGAACCATTGGTCAGACGTTTAGTGTTGCAGCAGCAACCGGACTTACTAGAACTGGTTATTCATTTGGTGGTTGGTCAGATGGCAGCAATACTTATCAGCCAGGTGATGTATACACAGTTGCAAGCAGCAATGTCACCTTTATTGCGCAATGGAATTTAGACACTTACACCATTACCTATAGTGCTAATGGCGGCACTGGATCTGCTAGCAGAACTACTGATTCTTATATTTATGGTTCCGCGGCAATTGTGCTACCAGGTAGAGGAACGTTAGCTAAAGCAGGTTATTCGTTTGCGGGTTGGTCAACTACAAACTCTGGTAGCGCAATTGTTGGCAATTACACGCCAACCCAAACTAGAACGCTGTATGCCGTGTGGTCACCAAACACTTACACAATTTCTTATAACACCAATGGTGCAACTGGATCACCTTCTGTTACCTCGGAGAACTACACCACTGGTAATGCTGGAAGTAGTTTGGCTGGTCTAGGCACCATGACTAAAACTGGTCATGAGTTTGTTGGTTGGGCAACTGCCGCAAATGGCACCAGACAAACAATTGTGCAAACTCCGTTTACTACAACGGAATCGCTGACCCTTTATGCGGTCTGGGATCCATTTGATTACACGATTAGTTATGACCTTAATGGTGGTAGTGGAACTGCTCCAACTCAAGTAAACAAGTTTTACAACCAAACCTTCACGTTAGCTGCTGCCGCAACTAGAGCGGACAACGTAAATCCTGCCTATAGCTGGGCGTTTGTGGCTTGGTCCGATGGTATTAACCAATATCAAGCTGGTAGCACTTATCGAGTTGGCACATCAAATATCACGTTAACTGCCGTTTGGATTCGAGTATTCACCGTTAAATACACCATGAATGGTGCCGATACGGCAGCACCAGCTGATGTGTTCTCCTCAGCTCAATCCAGCGTGGTGCTCGCTAGCGCACCATCTCGCGCTGGTTACACCTTTACTGGTTGGAAAGATCAATCAGGTCAGAGTTATAACGCTGGCGCAACTATGACGGTGGATATTGATTCATATTTAGTTTATGCGCAGTGGAGTCCAATTGATTACACCGTAAGTTATGCCCTAATGGGTGGCACTTCGACACAACCAAGTGGTGCTACTGTAAATATTGGTGATCAAGTCACAGTAGCGGCAAATCCAACTAGAGCGGGACACCGATTTAATGGCTGGAGTTATAACTCGCAGCTATATGGTGCCGGTGCAGTTTTGGTGGTTGGCACCTCGGATATCAGCTTCAGCGCAAATTGGACTGCGATCAGCTACAGCATTACCTATGACATGAACGGATCAACTACTACTAGACCTACGGTAAGTAATCGAACTATCGGCCAGACGTTTTTTACTGCTGCCACCCCATCTCGCGCTGGTTACACCTTCGCCGGTTGGTCGGATGGTTCACAAACACTTGCGGCTGGCGCGCAATACACGGTTGGTTCTAGTGATATCACGCTTACTGCTACTTGGTCTGCGGTTAATTACTCGCTAACTTACGACGTTAATGGTGGCAACAGCCAAGCACCAAGTGGCGCGAATAACCTGAATATTGGTGGCACATTCACTGTGGCAACAGCGCCAACCCATCAGAATCGAACTTTCCTTGGTTGGTCAGATGGCAGCAATACTTATACGCCTGGACAGACCTACACCGTTGGATCTGGAAATATCACGCTAAGTGCGCTGTGGTCTGGCGTTAACTACAACATCACCTATGACTTAAACGGTGGTAGTGGTTCTGCGCCAACTGAATCTGCCAAAGAAACCGGTCAGTCAATTACCGTTAAGAACAACAACGGCTTTAATCGAGCCAACTACACCTTTAATGGTTGGAAACTAGGTCAACAAGCAGTTGCCGCGGGCGATTCGCTCAGTGTTGGTAATTCTGATATTACGTTAGTTGCGCAATGGACCCCAGCGTTCACCGTGTCGTTTAACGCAAATGGTGGTAGTGCCACAAGTGATCTCACCTTTACTGGTAATGCACTAGCTCGACCAACAAATCCAACTAGAGCAAACTTCGTATTTGAAGGTTGGACCGATAACGGTAATGATGTTTCTTGGCCATATACGCCATCAGGTCCAGTTAATCTGCAAGCCAGATGGACCCAGTTATCACTTTATGGCATCAGCCCAAGTGATTTAACCCGATTTGGTCAGTTAACCAAACAAAACGGTGTGGCAGCAAGCTTTAGAGGAAGTAACGCCTCAAGTTCAGTTGCAGTTGATGTGCCAGCTGGCGCATTACCAGATGGCACCAATATCTACATTGATCTAGTTGGCAATACCCAGCGTGCTCGCAATTTAATTTCAGCCGAGAACAGCTATTTAGTTTCATTCGTAGTTTCTTGGTTAGCAACCGATGGCACCGTGCCAACGACTACTGCTGGCAATCCAATTACCATGACTATTAACAATGCTGAGATTAAAGCTGGTGCCGTGATCTACTCAGTTGTTGGCGACACCTACACCGTTTTGGGTAGAGCAACCCAAGATGGCACCGCCACCATTGAAATTATCGAAGACCCAGAAATCTTAGTTGCCGCAACAAAACCAGATGCGCCAACAAATGTCACTGGCTCTAGCAGTGCAAGTACAAACTTAAGTGTTTCTTGGACTGCCCCAGCAATAAATGGTGGCTCAGCCATCACTGGATATACCGCAACCACTAATGCTGGTCAGTCCTGCACCACAAATACCACTAGCTGCACCATTAATGGCTTAACTGCTGATACCAGCTATACGGTAACTGTGATTGCAACTAACAGCATAGGTAACTCAGTTGCTTCAACTGCATCTGCCGCAATTAGAACTGCTGCTGTCCAGAACCAAGGCGGTGGCGGCGGCGGTGGTGGCGGTGGCGGTAATAACAACAATGGTGGCGGCTCAGGTGGATCCGGTGGCTCTGGAAACTCTGGTGGTTCAGGTGGTTCGGGTAACTCGGGTGGTTCCACCCCAGTTAAAGAAACTCCAACTAAACCTGTTACTCAAACTGGTGATGGTAAGCCAGTGGTTAATAAACCAGGTGAAGGTAAGCGAATTGTTGATGGCGTAGTTAAAACTGAGTTGGTTCGAGTAGTAGAAAAAACTATTGTTCGAACTGAATTTAACAACGTCGCAATTGAGGTTAAGTCTGTTACCACAAACAATCAACCAAAACCGCTAACTAATGAAACCACACTGGTCTTTGAGCAAGCCGGCAAAGCAGCGCTTGCCGGCACTGGCTTTAAGCCAGTAACCAAGGTATTAGTTTGGTTGTTCTCCGATCCCACTCTGTTGGGTGAAACTGAAGTTAAAGCAGATGGCAGTTTTGATGTTTTGTTCTTAGTGCCAGCATCATTGCCAGCCGGAAATCACACGCTGCAGATCAATGGTGTTACCAACGCCAATGAAGTTATTACTCAAACTATGGGTGTGATCATTGAGGCGAAGGCAACACCAGAAGAGCCAAAGCCAACTACTAAGCGTGTACTTAATCTCTCGATGCTGGCAACAGCGAAATCTCCAACAAATGCGCAGCTAGCAAAAGTGAAGAAAGTGGCAAGCAATGCTGCGGCTGGCTCAGTTATTACCTGCAATGCCTATGTTGCGGCAACAAAGCCAACGAAAGCTCAGCAGAAGCAAGCCCAAGCAATTGCAGCAAGGTTATGCGCACCAGCAAAAGCAAATTCAGCGTTAACCACCAAGTTAACAAAAACTGCGCCAGCAGATGCCGGATCACTGAAGTGGGCAAAGCGCAAGCCAATTCGAGTCGAAGTAGTTGTCACTCAACCTGTGAACTAGAGCTAAATCAGCTAGTTCCCCCAGCAGAATCCTGCTGGGGGAACTAGTTTTAGGTTAAGTTCCGCTGATCTATTCCATTGATGCGAAAACAAATATCTCTTGCACTTTAAGTTGTGAATTCAGTACAGTGCCACCCAATCAGGTGATGCTGGGGGAATTAATGTGTTTTAACTGTGCTCAAACTGGCTATGCGGTTGCCGAATCTGTTGGCCTAGATCAATCAACTACCAAATTGATCTCTGTTGCAACAGCAGCGGTAGTACTTTTTTCATTAGCGGCACCGATTGCTGCCCCAACGAAAGCTGTCCAAGCAAAGACTGTTAAGGCTGGAGCTGTTTGTACTAAAGTAAATGCTAAAACCACAGTTAGTGGTAAAACCTTCACTTGCAAGAAGAATGGAAAGAATCTAGTTTGGCGAATTCAAGCTAAAAAAACCAAACCAACAAATTCGGTAAATGCTGCACCTACCAATCCAACTACTCCAACAAATCCAGTTATTCCCCCAAAAGAGTTAACTAGATTAGAAAAGATTTATCAGAAACTAAATAACGAGACTGGTCAATTGGCTCAAGTCGACTTAAGAATCAAAACCATCAGTAGTCCAAAAGTGCAACCAGAGCGGGTATTGGAAATTCATACTCGCTATGAAAAGTCGCTGCAATATCTGGGCAAAGGCATTACTAAGCCAGTAACTATGGTGTTCTTTGATGAATCTGAAGAAGCTTGGTATCGAAGTCAAGTAGTTCAACTAGAAGGCCAGAAGTCAAGTTATTTTTGGCCTGATGCCAATAAATGCCCAAGAAATCCAGGGCAAATTTGTGGCTGGGGTGTGATTATGCCCAATCTGCAGATTTACTATCACATTGTTGGCAGCAGTTCAGTTTGGCAGAACTGGCATCAACATGTAGTTGATCATGAAGTAGTGCATATGTGGCAGGGTGCCTACACGCCAACTTCTTGGTCAGTTTGCTGGATTGCTGAAGGCCAAGCAAATGGATTGGGCTATGCGCTCTCTTATCCAAAAACACCAAACAGCGTCAATCAAGAGCGCAAGATGCAGATCGGCCGAATAAATGACCTATTCCCAGACTATAAGAGCTATACCAAAGCTGACTGGGTAAAAGTATTAAATGAAATAAACACCAATCCCGGTTGTTTCCAAAAGGGTTTTGGTTATTCCTTTGGCATGCTGGCTTTTGAAGCTATGTATGAGGAGTTTGGGTATCAGAAGGTTTCAGATTTTACGATCTCGTTGTCAAAAACCCAATCCATCTCCCAAGCTGCCACAACCAACTATGGAATACCACTAACTCAGCTGTATGAATTAATTGCTGAGTATGTGGTGGAGGCGGTTAAAGCTATTGGTTAGTACTAGCTAATCTTTGGATGCAAGATCTTGCCAAAAAACTAAAGTTAGCCTTAGCTACCTCTATTTCAACTCCTGAGCCAATGGTCAATTCCGAAACAAATTCCTCATAAATTCTAGTTAAAGATTCGTCTGTCTCAAACAAAAGCAATTTGTCCGTAAGGTATGAAATCGGATCCGAAGAAAGCAGGGACGGCCGATTGCGGTATCTACTTAATTCTTCATTTAGAATTATTGGAAATAGGTCAGCAATCAGTTTCGGATTTTGACTTGTTTCGTTGAGATAATGCAGATCATGTATGTGCCGAATGAGTCGCTCATCTCTCCTGTGGTCGTCGGCATAGAAACGATTTAAAAAGCCAAGAATTTTTTCAGCTGCAGTTTGGTGTATGTCCACACAAGAAATCTCAAAATCGTGGCTAGATGAATCGATTGCCAAATCCAATAGACTATTAACCTGTTTGAGTGTGCTGGGTGTAGCAAGCTGACTTTGAAAGAACTCTAATTTTATATAGGGACGAAGACTAACTATTGAGTCAAAATGATTCTCATATTTCAATTCAAACAATAGATATCTATTGTCATTTTTGGATACAATGTTACTTACTTGGTATCCAATTGAAGTCATTAGCTCTAATATTTGATTGCGAAGATTTGCCAAATCTCTTCGTACTTTAGATCTGAAATCTAAACCAAGACGGTGGACCTTAAAGTCTAAGTCTTCAGACATTCGATCGAACAACCGATAAGCCTTAACCAAGCTAGTGCCGCCACCAAATACCAACTTCATATCGTGAAAGTTGGAATTTTTAATCGAATACAAAATTGCCGTTAGATGTAAATCCTTTTCTAATGCAGCAGGAGGGTAGTTTGATCTAGCCTCAGCGCTTACTTCCAGAATTAACCGAGCTTGCGCTTCGGATATTCTTTTCATATTTAACCTCTCGACCACCAAGAGATATTTTGCGGTTTATTCGTTTATTGCCGGTATTAATTACTAAAACTGTGGGTATCTGGGTGGTGTTACCAGAAACGTAATCAGTTATGGCTTTGCCATAACTGATAGGAACATTTAGTTGTTCAAAGATTTCTGGAGTTAGCTCTTCGAGCAATTTTCTGGGGATTGGTTTGTTGGAGAGCGAACTTGGCCTTGCTTTGGCATAAACTCCGTAGCCAAGTCGAACAAGTTTGCCCTCGGCAACAAGAGCGCTTAGCGCTCGAGTAATTCGGCTTGGGGTGCCGAGCTGGGCAAAGCTTGATCGAAGCAAGATCTCACCAGGGCTTTCATCAATCAAAAGCGAGATTCTGGACTTGGTGGATTCTCTAGCCAAGATTGTCGCCCCCTTTCAAGCAAACAATGTGCGCTTTTCCCCAGGCACACCATACAACAAACAATGTGCGCTTTCTTTGCCAGCCCCATGCAATTGTTGGGCGTTAGCGGCTCACGGCATTAAATGCACTTAACACGTATGGGGCAGCAGCCTGATAGAACTCAGCTTTAGTGATCCCAATGGTTTCTTTAATTGCGAGATCAAAGTCTCGCAATCTATAAACTGCATCAAATAAATCTAAATATGCCTTAACCCCATAATTGGCAACAAAGTATTCATAAGCTAACTGGCCAATAGCCATCTGATAACTACCCCAGCCATCATCATTAGGCAGGTAGCTCTCAGACTTATTCAGCAATGAGATAACTTCAGCAACATCAACTAATTTGTCTTTACCGCTCTCTCGTTTGTATCTACCTAAATGCCAATTCATCTGATCGGAATACCAGCCAACATGATTAACTGTGATCGCTGACCCAAACGTGTTAGCTGATCCTTCAGTTAATGAATGGGGAATATAGATTTTTCCTTCAGTGAGTTTGCCGTCTATGGTTCTAAAGTTTTGTTTCGGAACGCCTGGCGTTACGGCAAACTGAAAATAATGGGTCATTTCATGTGGCACGTTATACATCAGTAGGTTCTCTGCTTTAAAGCAAGAACAAACCCCACCGGCATAAATCAACTTCTTACTATCACTAGTGCCACTAACTGATCCCCCACCAGAGTTGTTAATCCCAGTGTTTCGAAACGCCTGATACATCCCAGCTTCTCGCTTAAACAAGTCATTTGCTTCATCAGCACTAGGTAGTACTTCTAAGTACTTATTTAACCGCCAGTTGTCATCTTTTTCAGTAGCGATTATAACTTCTAATATGGTGCCAGCTGGAATTCGACTAGAAAAATAATCTTGCGATTGCTTAAAGAACACTTTGAACGCTGCTACCACATCTTCAGCCACATTAGGCGCAAAATGGAAATTAACCGTGATTGGCTTGATTTCAGCACTTGCTTGATAAGCCTTTATGTTCTCAAAAGCTTTTAACCTAATTGGGTCAATCACCTGACCAGATCTAGTTGCGTCACTGCTCCAATTGGTTACTGGTCCACCTTTGCGTTCCAGAACGCCGTTATTGATTCGGAAGTTCCAGCCATACCAGTTGTTATCCACTACTTCAGGTTTAGTTGGGGCTGAGTTATCAACGCTTGGGGCTTTAGATTGGTTACCAACCTTCTTAACTCGCCAGACTTGCTTCTTCCCACTCTTCTGACACACATACTTCTTCCCAGCAATTTGCTTAACTGCCCCAACCTTTGGGCAGTTGCCACCTCCAATGGCAGCAGTTGCTGGTGTGATCAGCGAGAAGAGGAAGAGAAACAGGACTGATAGGGCAATGAGTCGATTTTGCACCTGCCAAGATTAAGAGAGGACGGGGGAGATCCTGAATGCTTAACTTAGAACCAAGTTTCAGAGCCCAACCCAAATCTCCTCACAAGTCCCAGTCAATTAACCCATGCACCCAAAATCAGTTGGGAGACCCTCCCCAAGAGCTTGCCTGCTCTGAAAACTGGCTGGATTTGTGAGGGATTTGGGGTAAAAAACTGCTTATCCAGATCTGCCTCTATATAAGGTATGACCCAGAGGGGTTAACGAATAAGAATAATGGGGTATTTGTCCGAATTAAGGGCTGATTTCCCAACTGATTCCACTACCTGAGAACTATCCCAAGATCCCCTTAAATCCCTTCTCATAGAGGGAAATCAAGCCCTCCCATCTGATTGACTACGAACTGTGAGAGCACAACCCGTGCTCTCTGGACTCATTTCAGGACTACCTAAAACGGGATTTCACTAGCTGGGCCTCCTTCATAAGGGGATTTGGCACAACTAGACGGACGGATCCGCCGGAATCCCATAAGGGAATCCTGAAGTGGAAATTCTTTGAAAGGAATTAAATGTCTATAAAGACAACTAAGCGCATGGCGCTTGGTGTTATTGCATCATTGGTGTTCGCACCATTGGTAGCAGTAGCGCCTGCAGGTGCTAATACTGCCGTAGCTGGAACGGTTACTATCGATCCAGTTCGTGTCAGTTTCACAGGAGCAGCTCAAGATACCGTTTCTGCCGCTGCTGTAACATGGACGAGCACTGGGACATTCGCACTTGCCGATTTGGTTGATACAAAGACCGCGGTTTTGACTGTGACACTTACCGAAGCGCCAACTGCAGCTGCCGTTTTGACAGTTACAAAACCTGCAGATTACGGTACAACTGTAGACGCAACTGCCCAATTGGGGGGAGCCGCATCATTCACAGGAGCCGTTGATAAGGCTGATGGTGGTAACGGATTTAACTTGGAGACTATTGCATTAGCAACTGAAGGAATTGGATTTAATGCTTCTGTCGCCGGAACCTATCGCGGTACTATTACTGTTGATGGTGATAACTCTGCCGCAACCAACGTTTTGACGGCGCCATTCGTATTTACCACTGTTGGAGCACCAAAAACAATCGAGGTTTCAAAATCTTCAGTTGAATGGGCTGCGATCAATACAGTAACCGCAACGAATACCATCACATTAAAGGATGCTTCTGGCAAAACAACCCAGTCTTCAACAGTTGACACATTGTCTGTAACCATAAGCGCATCTACTGATCCGGCAGGCGCAAACATCGCACTTACAACTGGCGCAACACTTGATGATAGTGCCTTAAAGGATGGAACAGTTACCTATACTTTGACTTCAAACGGTACTGCTGATTCAGAAACAGTTACAGTTACACCACTAGGAACTCTTCCAGGTTTGGGCGTAGCAGCAGTAACTTTCACTGCGAAAACAATGGCCGTTGGTGCCGTAACAAATGCTGATTCGACTCTAACAGCACCATCAAGTTCAACAGTGGTTAAATCAGTAACCGGCACTCCGGCCAGCTATAACACTGATCCATCGGTATCTACCTTCGAATTTACAGTAACTGGATTAGTAGCTGGATCTGCATATAAGATCGGAGTTGTATCCGATGATGCGGGTGCTCAAACAGTCGTTGACAATGTTGCAAATACGACAGCGGCCACAATTAATAATGATGGAACTACTGCAAGTATGCTCTATGGTCTCGTGCCTGCCTCAGGATCTGTCAAGGTTACTGTAAGTGGATCAATTGCTAATGGTAAATTCATAAAGGTTGATGGTAATGGTGATGGTGACTACACAGATGCATCCGATTCAGTAGTTACCGCCCTTACTGCAGCATATGCTGCTTCGATTTCAACTCCAGCGGTAACTCCGACACTACAGGTTAATGAAACTGCGATTTCAGTATCTGGAAAGATTGTAGACACCTACGGAAATCCACTTTCAGGAGCTACAGTAAAGGTAACTGCTGTGACTGACGATACAGCTGATACTGATCCAACTGCTGAAACCGCTACAGATGCGGCCGGACTTTGGTCAGTGACTCTAGCCAAGGTGTCTGCAAAGACAACTTCTGCCCAGATCGCTGTAGACGGTACAAAGACGGGCGCAACTATCACAGACATCACCGCTGGTGGTGCTGGTTCCGTCACTGTGAACTTCAGCGCAACTGGCAATCCAACCGCCATGACATTTACAAACGTTTCAGCGGATACTCAGAATCCAGACACTGCAACTACTGCCCCACAGGTTGAGGTTGTAAATGATGGAACTGCAACTAACGTTTCAGATGAACAAACAACTATTGCAACGGGTGCAACTGCAACCGGCGCTGTAGAAGCGGGTGATGAGTTGGCTCGCTTTACTGTAGCTACCACCCCTGGTGCTCAGGTTAAGGTGACGGCAAGTTCAAATGCGCTGCTCTACACAGCAACTGGCGGAACTGTTGCTGAAGGTAAGCTAACTTTGGACGTAGCTGCTGGTGACAACGTATATGTTGCTGTGAAGACCCATGGTGTTCATACAATTACTTTTACCTCAGGAAACATTACAAAGTCCTGGAAGGTATACGGAGTTGACACAATCGAGGCTAATCAGGGTGAACAGATCAGAAACTTGTCTGTTGATAAAGCTTCTGTTTCTCTAAAGCCCGGTGAGTTTACCGTGTTAACTATTAAGGCAAGCGATGCTTTTGGAAACGCAATCAAGAGCGCAGTTGCAGCCGCTAATGTAGTTGTCACTGTGAAGGGTGCCGGATCAGCTCTTGTTGAAGGACCAACTTTGAGCAAGCAATTCACTACGACAGATGCTGACGGAAATATCATGGTCGGCGTAATCGCAAGCCAGACCCCAGGTTCCGGATCTATCACAATTTCTGGAACTGGTGGACAGCTTGGCGCTGCTGTCGGTGCAGTAACTGGCACAACTGCTGGAACCAACGGACTAACTGCATCTGTAGCTTCAGTAACGGTAAGCGTTATCGTTGAAGCTCCAGAAGTTGTTTACGAAAAGCCAACTCTTTCATTCGCAAAGAGTGGAGGTCGAATCATCCTTTCAGGTACCGCAGTTGACGGCGAAGGTGACATCATCATCTACGTTAAGTCTGTTGGTAAGACTGGTTGGGTAGAGAAGGCCAAGACCCTAGAGGTTGCCTCACCAGGTGACTTCAACGGATCTATCCGTGGCTTCCGCAACGACAAAGTTATCCGTGTTAAGCAAGAGGGTACTGGCTTGTTCTCAAACCAGATTATCGTTAAGGCTAACCGATAATTTAGGAACTAATTCCTAAAACTAAGGGCCCGGAGAAATCCGGGCCCTTAGTTATTTTCAGATCAAGATTTCTAATGTCAAGGATAATTTTGAGATGTGAACAAGATTCACCAATTTGGGTGAGGAGCTATCACTCCGATGGATGATTCAATTAAATAAGCCAGCTCATCCACAAAGAATTGTGCCCGTTTGGGTCAATTCAACTTCAATTTAACCAACTGATTTTGGTTGCAAATTCCTGTAATAAAACCAACTTTAAAACACCTTGTTGAAATTTAGTAATTCATAACTATTAAAAAATGTTGATATATCAACAAATATACCTATTTCCTTCGATAAAGCAAATCAGTCTGCAACTTATTCCAACTCATTGACTACGAACTGGAGATCTCCATAGGTCTCCAACTGAGTCTCTTGCTTGGGATTCGGGGGATTTCACTAGCTGGCTTAAGCCAACTAGACGGACGGATCCGCCGGAACTCCCGGATTAACAACTAAGAGATTTAGTTAAAAACATTATTTCGAAAGGAAATAAATGTCTATAAAGACATCTAAGCGCATTGCGCTAGGAGTCATTGCATCTTTGGTGTTTGCACCATTTGCTGCAATTGCTCCGGCTAGTGCTGCTGCCACTCAGGCAACTGCTGGAACAATTACAAATCCCATAGTTGCCGTTGGCGGTACTAGTAATGTTGTTATCGCATGGAGTGGTGCTGCCACATCAACGGTTGCAGCAATTAAGCTAACTCAAGCTCCAGCAGGTATTACTGCCATACCGGGCGATGACGAGCTCTACGCTTCATCGGAAAGCATTACCGGCGGAAGCGGCGATGCCGGCACGAATAACACTCTTGCGGCAGTTTCATCAAACGCTACGTCACTTACCATCGCAGCTGCTAACTTCACTACTCCTGGCACCTATGTATTTAAAATGGTAACAGGTGGTGCAACAGGCGATGTAGATACTCAAGCAGAGATTGATACTCTTGCAGCAGCAGCTACAGCAGCAACTGCAACAATCAGAGTTTTAGCAGGCAGTTCCACAACAACAAGTTTGACTGCTGCAAATGACAAGGCATCCTATACGGCTGCGAGTGGAACCAATGCAGTGAAAATATCTGTATTAAGAAACTCACTAGGTGTTGTTGGGGATGGTAATATATTGGGTAGAGTAGACAGTACCCCAGCTACAGGAACACATATTCCTGTTGGGACTGTATTTGGACAGACTGATATCGTAAGCAATGTAGACGCTAATTTAATCACCGGTGGTGTGCGTTTTGATTTTGACACCGCTTCAACTGCAAGCGCTACAGCTCTTGGTGCTGGAACCTACACATTCACCTTCTTTGTAGATGCCAATTCCAACGCAGTGCTTGATTCTGGTGAAGTAAGTATCACCCATTCTGTCACTATTGGTGGCGCCGCTGACGCTATCGCAATTACTTTAAGTAAGACAGTATTAGCACCAGAAGCAAACTATAATACATTCACAGTTACTGCTACTGTTACCGATGAAGACGCACTACCATCGTCTGGTTCAATATTCATTCAAGAGACTGAATCAGACGGCGACACTGCCGCGCCAGCGAACTACACAAACATTGATGCAGAGACTGCCCTGGTTCGCGTCGGAAGTACAAATCAATACATTGGCACATTTACTGTGAATAGTGATTCAGGGATCACCACGTCCGCTCTTACATATGTCACGGTATATGTTGGCACAGGTGAGCCAGATAGAACAGGTGTAGTTGCAAAGACTGCTTCACTACGTGTTGTTAATATCGGTGATTTGAATGATACAGCCGGTGTAGACGCTATCATGGTTGAGGAAAAAGAGGGGCTTGGAACTTACACTTCTGGCGCTCGTAATCAAGATCTAGGAATCGTTCATGATGGAACCTCAACATCAGCTCTGACGTCAGATTCTGATGTCACGACACATAAGTACACTTTCAACGCACTCGCTGGCGATGAAGGTAAGTACTTAAAGGTTGAAGTTGCTCGTCAAGGTAATACCAGTTCTACAGTGATTGCTAATTCATACAACTTAGTAAAAATCAACGAAGACCTAACTGCCACTTACACAGTAACGGCTACTTCACCCGCTGAAGATGATTCATATCAGATCGAAGTAGTAGCTGCTAATGCCGATGATCCTGGTTTTACTGTTACTTGGGCGGATGCAGCACCTGCATGGGCTACATCTCCATCATCTAACATCAAGGCCAAGTATGGTGACAAGATCACTATTACTGGAACTTTGTCAGATCAGTTTGGTCGCGCATATGCCGATAAAGACATCTATGTAGACGTAACTGGACGAAGTGCTGGCCGTTATACAGGTAAGACAAATGCAAGTGGTCAATATGCATTTACTTGGACCGATGCTTCGACTTCAACAACTGTTGTTACAGACAGCGTTGTGTTCAAATATGATTATCTAGCAACTGCAGCGGCAACAAGCTTTACTACTTTGCCAAGTACAGCTCGAGTAGTCACATACTCAGCGACTGGTCCAGCAGTAGCTAGTGTTGTTGTAACTGCACCGTCTTTAACTAACCCTCGTCCAATTGATTTTGGTCAGACTGCAACAGGTTTGCCAGATTCAGGGTCAACTGTTACCTATACAGCAATTGTTCGTGATGCTGCTGGTGCAGGAATCTCTGGCGTACTAATTACCTTTGCGGGTGGTGCGGGAGATCTATTCACAACGCCAGTAACCAAAGTCACTGGCACTGATGGAACCATTTCAATTGTGGCATATCGTCAATTGGCAGGTACTGCATCTGTAACCGCTACTGCGGCAGGTATCACGTCTGCAGTGGCTACGCCTTCAGTAAAGTGGACAAATAATCTACCTAACAACACTGCAGCGTCTGCTCCATATACTGGAACAGCAAAGCGAAATGCTCGCTACATTGCACTGGCATCAGATGCCTCTTCAACTGTGCCAGAGGGTATTTTGCGATTCACTGCAACAGTTACAGATCGATTTGGTAACGCTGTTGAAGGAGCCACTGTCACATTCACTGAAAGTGGGGTTGGTCGATTCATGACTGGTCAAACTACAACAGATGCAGTTACTAACAGCCTAGGTCAGGTAAGTGTTGATTTAAGCACTAACAAGACCGAAACAGGTCAGGTGAGTGTTACAGCAATCCTCACAACCACAGGTGGCGCATCTCAGTTGGATGACATTGCAAATCGAATCACAGTAAATGACTCAAGTGATGGTACAAACACAACTGGTACCGCAGTTAAAGTCATTGCAGGCATCACTGCAGCTGTTAAGTCAGCAACTGCAACTGCAACGGTGGCTGCTGCACCGACTCCAGAGGTAGTAGTTCCTCCAGTAGCTCCGACCCTTACCGGTTCGCTAAATGGTCGAGTACTGCTATTTGGCGCTTGCCAGGTTGACGAAGGTGACATGATCATCTACGTCAAGAGCCCAGGTAAGGCATGGCAGGAAAAGGCAAAGACACTTGAGTGTGTTGCTGGTGAATTCGATGGCTCAATTCGTGCGCCAAAAACCACCAAATTATACCGAGTGAAGCAAGAAGGAACTGGTCTCTGGTCATCCTCAGTGCTAATTCGCCGATAACTAGAGCTCTAGGAAGTAATTCCTAAAGACCCAAAACAGGGGCCCAGAGAAATCTGGGCCCCTGTTCTATTTTGAAATTAGTGCTATTTCCCTTAAAACCCAGTGAAAATCTGGGGTTTGGAGAGTATCTCCGAAATTTCACAACTAATCACTTTAGGCTAAGAAATAGTTAATCTCCTTAGGAGGAAAAGTGATTACTACCAAAAATAAGTTTCGAGTCTTTTTAGTTTCAATTGGATTGTTATTTGGGTTAATTGGGGCGGTAGCACCAGCTGCTGCTGCGCCAACAGTTACCGCTTCTAGTGGTGGCAGTTACACCCTAAAGAATGGTGTGGCAATTACCCCAATTACTTTTGCCGTAACTGATCTGGCTGCTGGTCAAACGTTAGCTTCATTTAGTGCGGTAACTCAATTACCAGGCGGTCTATCACTTAATACAACTAACGGAACCATTACTGGAACACCTACGCTAAATCAGGATGCAGCTAACTACACCATTCGCGCTACTTTTGCTGGCACGGTAGAGACTGTAGATACCGTTATTAGTATTACGGTTGTTCCTGGTCTTAATCCACAATCTAGAACAGTTACATATACCGCTGGTACTGCAATTACCCCAACTCCAGCAATTGCTGCTGAAGGTTTTACTGGTGCGGTTACTTACGCCGTTACCACTGGAACTATTCCTGCAGGCTTAACGCTAAATGCTGCTAACGGATCAATTAGTGGTACGCCACAGATCGCCCAAAGTGCTACCACAATTACTATCACTGGAACTGGTGCTACTGTGGGAACTGATACCACTACGGTAACTATCACGATTAATCCAGCAATTACCCCAACAACTCAAACCATTACTGGCACAGTTGGCACTGCAATTACGGCAACAACTCCCTTTACTCCGTTTGGGTTTACTGGTCTTATCACTTACACGATTTCCCCAGCATTACCAGCTGGCTTAACCCTGAATGCTTCAACTGGTGTGATCAGTGGCACAGCGGCTATCGGTCAAGTAGCAACTAATCACACTATTACGGCAACAGATTCGCTAACTAGAACAGCAACTTCAACTGTTTCAGTCACGATGGCAACCTTGATCTCACCTACCACCAGAAGTGTTAACGTGACGCAGAATCAAGTTATAACGCCAACTGCTGCTTACACAATAACTGGTTTTGGTGGCACTATTACTTACAGTGTGGCACCAGCACTACCTGCTGGCTTAACATTGAATACTTCAACAGGCATTATTTCTGGTACACCAACCACGTTGCAGGGTGCAACTAACTACACCATCACTGTTACCGGCTCTACTGGTGGCACTGGCACCACTGCGTTAACTATCACTGTGCTAGCTCCCCTTGCTGCCCCAACCTCCGTTACCGCAACGGCCGGGGATGCTTCAGCATCGGTTAGTTGGGCAGCAGTAGCAGGGGCTACCGGATATGTCGTTACCGCAGAGCCTGCTGCTGGCAGCTGTGTGGTTACTGGCACTACCGCTAATTGCACCGGTCTAACGAATGGCACTAGCTATGTGTTTAGAGTGGCGGCAACTAATGCTGCAGGAACTGCGCTGCTATCCGCAGTTAGTGCTGCAGTTTCACCAAAGCCACCTTTTGTTACTAAGAGCGGCAAAGTTACTATCTTTTATTCAGTTACTGGCACAGTGGTGCCAGCTGCTGGCTTAACCCAACTTCGAGCTGTTGGTGGGCAATTTAAAGCCGATAAGGGAACTAATGCCGTGATCTCAGTAAAAGGTTTTACTACTAAGAATGGCACAGCGGTAGAGAAGCGACTTGCTTCATCTAGAGCAACTTTAGTAGCTCAAGCATTACGTGCTGCCGGACTTAGAGGCACCTACACCACAACAGGTGATGGCGTTACTAATCGAATCGGTGTTAAAGCTCGAAAAGTAGTTGTTAAATACACCTATCAAGTAGCTAACTAATCACTAGTTATTAACTAACCCCCCACGCAATTAGATTTGCGTGGGGGTTAGTTGCTTTAGCTGCACTTTCTTGACTTAAGTTGTGAATAAGTGCGATAATTGGTCATGAAAGTTAAATATTTGCTTATCGCTAAATCAATTCTTTGTTGGATTGCTGTTCTTAGTTTGATAGTTCCAGTATCAGCTAGCGCTGCTCCTTATCACGTTAACCCAAAAGGATTATGGGTGCCAGGGCAAAGTGCGATTGGTTATTATGATCAAGGTCAATCAGTTGCGGTCGGAAAGATTACGCCATTCAAAGTAGTTGTGATGGGTGGTTCATTAACAGCTAAACAACCAAACTATAGATTTAAGTTACTTAAGGTTGAAGGAGCATCAACCAAAGATATGCGAATAGATCCAAAAACGGGTGTGGTTTATGGTGCCGGTCCGTCATTAACACCAGGAACAAAGAAAGTTTGGGCTAGAGTTGATGATGCTAAAGGTTATTACTATAAATTCTGGTTTCCATTAGATATTTCGCAGTGTAATTCAGCGGGCAGCATTCTGGATGGAACGTTAGTTCCTTGCCCTGAGATCGCAGTAGATAACTACAACATTAACCGCGTGGGATATTTCCAACCAGGTAAGAAGGGAGTGGAATACAACTTATCGCTGGCTATGGTTGGTGGTATTCCGCCTTATACCTTCACCATTGCTGATCAAACTAAATTACCAAAGGGCTTAACCTTGAACTCAAAACTTGGGTTAATTAAAGGCACTCCGACCCAATCAGGCAGTTTTACCATCCGTTGGCGCACCACCACTTCAACTGGCGCGTTTGGCACCTCAGAAGCCACAATTAAAATAAACAGATAGCAGAAAGCTTAAATTGATTTCAGATTCTGTTGCTAATGGGGTAAATTGATCAGATGCGCAAATCCCTATTTCTCTTAATTGTTCTGGCTTTGCTACCCATCTCGGCATCTGCTGCGACAGCCCCTAAGCCTGGCACGGCATGCACCAAATTAGGTCAGAGCCGAATTGTTAATGATGTTACTTATAACTGTAAGAAGGCAACTAAAGCACAGTTAAAGAAGACCAAGAGCAAATTTGTCTGGGGTAAGGGAATTAAGGCGGAAGATTCAAATTCTGCTTCGCCGATCAATCCAGCTGAACCTTTAACGCCAAAGACCGCAATTTCACCTGCTTCTGACCTGTTGCCGGTTGAGCGCTGCCAAATTGCACAGTCACTAAATACTGCAGGTCAGATTCGATCTGGTTTTCCGCGTCACCCAGAGATGGTAAGAAGTAGTAACAAAATAGTGGTGCAGTTAATTTATGTGGACTTTCCAGATCTAACTGATAAAGCTGAACCAAAAGCAGATATTTCATTCTGGACTGATGGCGTTGGCAGATTTTTTGATGCGATGTCCGCAAATACAGTTAAATTTGAATGGCGATACGAGAATAGATATTTCCGATTACCCAATAGTGTGACTAGTTATCGATTAACTAGAGCTGCTGGGGGCGATGGCACAAAGTTTGTGCAGGCAGCGATAGATGCTTCAGATGCCGTAATAAATTTCACTGGGGTGGATTTTGTGGTGGCAGTAATGCCACCAAACACTTCAAGAGCACAAGCTGATGTTTCTCCTGCATTTATTCTCTCGCGCCAATCCCCATTTAGAACAGGTGAAGGATTAGTTCATCTAGGAACTATGGCAGCAGCTGATACTAGATTCCCAGATGGTTATTTATTACTCGCTCATGAGTTTGGTCACCTGTTGGGATTAACTGATTATTACTGGTATGGCTGGAAGCCAGGAATGAAATACGAAGAGCAATTTAAGTTCATGGGTCAGTTCGATAATATGAATTTTGCGCCAGGGGATTCCAAAGAATGGACGGCTTGGAGCAGATGGTTAATTGATTTTCTACCTAGCAGCCAAGTTCGCTGTATTGATGGCAGTAAAACAACCACTCATCAGTTAACATCAGTTGCAACTAATACCACTGAGCCACAGTTATTAGTGATTCCAACCTCTAGCACTACCGCAATTGCAATTGAATCTCGAAGAAACATCAGATTTGATGCTAAAGCTAAAGATATTAGTAATGGGCTGTTGGTTTATCAGATAGATACCAGCAAACAAAGTGGCTATGGTCCAATGGAGATTGTGAAGAAAGCAACAGCAAAAGATCCACTTTATGCCGATGCCCCACTTAAGCCAGGGGAATCTGTCACCGTTTCCGGCTACACCATCACCAATTTAGAGGCGGGCAAGCTGTGGGATGTGGCTGAGGTGAAGAAGAACTAAGTCGCTTCACCCATTGACAACGGGTTTAGGGTGAGGACATGCGTCGCTATCTGATCGCTCTGGTACTTGTAGTTATGTTGCCGTTGCCAGCTAATGCTGATCAAACTCGAATTGCAGGCACAGCCTGCACCAAATTGGGTGAGATTAAAGTCATTAATGCCCTTACTTATAAGTGCAAGAAAGCTACTAATTATGAGCGAAAGTATTTAGGTAAGAAATACATCTGGAACAAGGGCAAACCAACTTCTAATTCGGCTACGCCATCGATAGATGGCCGAAAGTATGGGGATGGGGCGCTAGTTGGCAAAGACATTAAGTCAGGCAGGTATTGGAGCATTAACTGTGTTGGCTGGCAGCAATTTGATGATGCTGAACTAATTGCTAAGTGGGTGAAATCCGCCCAGCAGAGCTTGATTGACTTAAAGTCTGGTGAAACACTGCTTAGTGGTTGTAAGTGGCGAATTGGGGAGCCGCCCAACAGCAATATCTTGCCAACTGGCAAGTTATCCATGAAGACGCAGTTATTGCCTGGCAGGTATCGCCCAGTTGAAGAGTTTTGTATGTCTGGTCCGGCAGATCCTAGAGAACTAGATGCCATTTCTGACACAACTGAGGTATTGCTCTGGGAGCAGCTGCCAAAGACTTATGAATTAGTAATAACTGGTGAAGAGAACTGGTTGGCTTATGGTTTAACTAGTGAGTGTGGCGGGTTAAGGCGCCTAGACTGAGGATTAGGCTTAAGTCGTGTATCGATTATCATTTAGAGCGTTAGTAACAGGTATTGCCTTTGCTTTAATTCTGAACGCTGTGCCAGCAGCAGCTGCCGTCAAAATTGTTCCAGGCAAGAGCTGTCGTGTACTAAAACAAAAAGTGGAATATCGAAACAAGACTTTTACTTGTATTAAATCTGCGGGAAAACTAGTTTGGAATAAAGGCAGTAGCAAACCAAAGACT
>JBIJDU010000015.1:0-34724 GCA_044343935.1 Candidatus Nanopelagicales bacterium
GAGAAGGCAGAGATTGAGCTCAAAGAGGCAAAACCCACCATGCATAAGCATGGCCTAGTTTTGGACGACATTGTGTTATTGGGCCAAGATCTCTTAATTGAGCCCACTCGAGCAGTGGTCTTGATTCGAAAATAAAACCTGCATCCGGTCGGTTTCACGTGAAACAATAGGAGCCTTCAGGAGGAAAAGTGTCAGACCCAGTTACCCAGGTAACCCCTACGGTAAGAATCAAGAAATTACCTGATCTACCTAAACCAGCACAGACTCGAGTATTTGCTATTGCTAACCAAAAGGGTGGGGTGGGAAAAACCACCACCACAGTTAATTTAGCTGCAGCAATGGCGCTAAGTGGATTGCATGTGTTGGTGGTAGATGTTGATCCGCAAGGAAATGCCTCAACTGCATTGGCAATTGAGCATCCAGTGGGCACCCCTGATGTGTATTCAGTGCTGGTTGAAGGCAAACCACTTTCTGCCATTGTGCAAAACTGCCCCACCATCCCTGGTTTATTTGTCGCGCCAGCAACTGTTGATTTAACTGGTGCGGAAATTGAATTGGTTAGTGTGGTTGCGCGCGAATATCGATTAGCTCGAGCAATTGATGGTTATCTCGCCGAGCATCAAGCAAAATACGGTCGCAAGATTGATTATGTCTTAATTGATTGCCCACCAAGTTTAGGTTTGTTAACCCTTAACGCACTTGTTGCAGCTAAAGAAGTTTTAATTCCAATTCAATGTGAATACTACGCACTCGAAGGTGTTGGTCAGTTAATTGCAAACGTTGAGTTAGTTCGCGAACATTTAAATCCACTATTGGATATCTCAACAATTTTAATGACGATGTTTAATTCAACCACAAAACTTTCCCAACAAGTAGTGGAAGAGGTTAGAACACATTTTGGTGATCGAGTGTTAACTGCAGTAGTACCAAGAGCAGTTAGATTAAGTGAAGCACCTTCTTATTCACAAACTATTTTTACTTATGATGGTTCATCTATTGGTGCGCAAAGTTATTTAGCAGCAGCAACTGAAATTGCAAGTAACGTAATTGGAACTAACCATGACTGATCGCAGAGGATTAGGGCGCGGACTTGGGGCATTAATTCCACCAACTGAAACTACAACCGCAGCTACAACAACAAAATCATCTTCATCTGAAACTGAAGTTGTTCCTGGCTTAATCTTGCGCGAGTTGCCACTTAATCAAATTGTGCCAAATCCAAAACAACCACGAACAGTTTTTGATGAAGCAGATTTAGATGAATTAGCTTTCTCACTTAAAGAAGTTGGATTGTTGCAACCAATTGTGGTGCGACCAGTTGGTAGCACGTTTGAAATTGTCGCCGGTGAGCGCAGATGGCGCGCGGCCCAAGCTGCTGGTTTTAAAACAATTACTGCCTTAGTTCGCGAGACCAGTGATGAAGTTTTATTGCGCGATGCACTATTAGAAAATTTACATCGCTCCCAACTAAATGCGCTAGAAGAAGCTTCTGCTTATGCTCAGTTACTTGATGATTTTGGTTGCACCCAAGAGGAGTTAGCGCAACGCCTTGGTCGATCTCGCCCGCAAGTAACTAATATGTTGCGACTACTTAGATTGCCAGTTTCAGTTCAACGCAAAGTTGCCGCCAGCGTGCTATCCGCCGGCCATGCTCGCGCGCTGCTTTCGTTAGAAGACCCAGCTGCGATGGAGCGATTAGCCGAGCGAATAATTTCGGAAGGTATTTCAGTTAGGTCAACTGAAGAGATTGTTTCGGTTGGTCAGTTAGATGGCGGCAAACCAAAAACAGTTAAACCTCGCAAAGGATTACCAGCAGCAGCGTTATCAGTAATGGAACGATTAGCAGATCGGCTTGATACTCGAGTCAAAGTTGAAGGTAATGAAAAGCGCGGTCGAATCGTAATTGAATACGCAACTATGGAAGATCTGCGACGAATTACTGAACTTATCGATCGAGATTAGTTAGTAGCTTTAAAAAGACATCACCTAAATCTAAACCAGCAGCAGCAATTGCTTGTGGGAACAAACTAGTTTCAGTCTGACCTGGGTTGATATTTACTTCTAAGAACCAAATATCGCCAGCCGCATCAACAATTAGATCAGTTCTGGAAATATCCTTTAGTCCCAGTGCGTTATGCATCTTGGTTGCAATTTCATTTGCTTGCGCTGCAATATCAGCATTAATTCGTGCTGGCACAAAAAACTCAGTCATGCCAGCGGTATAGCGACAGTCATAATCATATAAATCATGATCTGGCACAATCTCCACAATTGGCAGCGTGGTTAACCCAGTTTTATCTTCTAACACACAAACTGCAATCTCCGTGCCAGTGATATAGGGCTGCATTAACACCACTGAACCATAAGAAAACGCGGTAACCATGGCGCCCGGCAGTTCTTCTTTAGTTTTAACCACGGTGGCACCAAGTGCCGAGCCACCATGGCTTGGTTTAACTACCATCGGTAATCCAATTGAACTGATAGCAGATTCCAGCAGAGCGGTCGCACCTAATGACTTAAATGCTTCTTGGGGCAGCACAATTGATTTGGGCACAGTGACCCCAGCGGCAGCTGCTACTTGATTTGCAATTGGTTTTTCAAATGCAATTCTCGATGCCGCTGATGGTGAACCTACAGTTTTGTAACCTGCCACATCCAACACTTCACGAAGTGAGCCATCTTCACCAACTTGACCATGAACTAATGGCAACACCACATCAGGATTAATTTTTCTAAGTTCTGGTAATAAATCGGCATCAATATCAACTTCAATAACCTCTTGACCTTTTTGCCGAAGTGCTTGCGCAACTCTTCGACCAGATCGCAGCGAAACCTCTCGCTCAGCGGATAATCCGCCTGCCAGTACTGCAATTTTCATTAGTTGCCCCCTACGCCGAATGTCTTAAGTAGTTCAGCCTCTTCACTCATCACATTTGCCAGCCGCTTCACACCTTCCACAATTCGCTCTGGTGGTGGATAGCAAAACGATAATCTCAGATTGGATCGACCTTGGCCATCTGCAAAAAATCCAGTGCCTGGCACATAAGCAACTAAATGCGTCACCGCACGAGGCAACATTGCGGTGGCATCAAAACCTGATGGCAGCGTTAACCACGAATAAAAACCACCAGTTGGAATCGTCCAGCTAACCCCAGCAGGCATGTGATCATCAAGCGCTGCAAGCAAGGTATCGCGGCGAAGTTTGTAGATGTCTCTAAAGGTGGCAACTTGCGCTAACCAATCTTGCGTGCGCAGATACTCATCCACAATCATCTGGGTGAAATTACTTGGACAAAGTGTGGCAGCTTCATTAGCTAACACTAATTTTTCGCGCAGTGCATGCGGTGCTACCGCCCAACCAATTCTTAATCCGGCCGAGATGATTTTGCTGAACGAACCGCAATAAACCACTCGCTCCTTTTCATTAGCAGCCATTGGCCGATGGATCACACCATCAAAACTAAGCAACGCATAGGGATCATCTTCAATAATTAAAACATTCTCCTGCTCGGCAATTGCCACAATTTCATTTCGTCGCTGTTGTGGCTGAGTGATGCCAGCTGGGTTATGGAAGGACGGAATGGTGTAAAGGAGTTTTACTTGCTTTCCTTCAGCCTTCACTTTGGCAATCATCTCGCGCATAGCAGTTGGATTTAACCCATCTTCATCCATCGCCACATGGCGAATATCTGCTTCATAAGCACGGAATACGCCAAGCGCGCCAACATAAGAAGGCGATTCCACCAAAATCACATCACCTGGATTACACATCACTCGAACAATTAGATCAATTGCCATTTGTGAGCCCGCAGTAATCACAATGTCATCTGGATGTGCATTCATGCCAGTTGGTCGCATTACTTCTAATACTGATTCACGCAGTGAAACATGGCCTTGACCGGCACCATATTGCAGTGCCGTTTTAGCATTTTTAGTTAGTACGGAATTAACTACACCGCGAAACATCTCCACATCAAGTGCTTCAACAAAAGGCATCCCGCCGGCAAGTGAAACCACTTCTGGTCTAGATGCCACCGCAAACAATGCTCGGATCTCACTGGCGCGCATCGATGTGGCACGAGAGGCATATGCCTGCACCCAGGGATCTAGCCGAGAACCAGTTGCGTTGTTGGTCATTACCATCCTTTTCCCGGCTAAGTCTTATCTATCAGATATCTGAGCTGCCAGCTGGGCTAGTTAAGCGGCGCAAAGAATTTAGCCAGTGCACTAACTGTTGCTTCGGCGCTATTTGCCAGTGTCGCTGGATCAGTAAGCAGCTCCCGATCGGCAGTTGAAGTTAAGAAACCAAGGTCAATTCGAACCGCTGGCATTACCGTTGCGCGTAGCAGCGGCCAAGATTTACCAACCACATCACCTGCAGCAAAATCAGTGTAGTCCAGCACTTCAGCCACCAGTATTTGCGCAAATTCTTTACCAAGCAGCGAATAACCATGCGTGCCAGCAAAGTAATAACCAATCACCCCACTAACTGCGGCATCATCGGCAATACCAACTTGAACACTAAGCACTAAATCAGCAGCCTCGGTGTTAGCAAAGTCAGCGCGAGTGATGCTATCGGGTCGGCCATCACCGCTATGGGTTAATAACACAGTGGTACCAAGTGCGGCTAACTTACCTTCAATTAACTTAACAACTCTGGTCGCGATCTCAATTGCCTGATCACTTAAATATCTTTCAATGAACGGATCTGAGCTGATATCTAACACAATAGTTTTGTTAGCAATTCCAGTTCGCTTATTTTCATGTTTAATTTTTTCGCGAAGCGCGGTGGCATTGCCGCCAGCAACAGTTCGATTAAGCCGATTTAATCCTTGGATGGTCTGAATTCCAACTACACCATCGTCAACCGCACCAATAGCCTTTTGGAACTCTTTAACCGCTTTTTCCGTTCGCCTACCAAAGATGCCATCAACATTACCCGGACTAAAACCAAGTTGAGTTAATCGTTGTTGTAGTTGTGCGACATCATCGCCGTGAATTAAATTGCCAACTTGGTGACTCAGCACTCGATCACCAAGTGACCAAACCGCTTCATCCAGTCGGCGCCAAGTCTCTGGACCAACAATGCCATCCACACTTAACCCGCGCTGTTGCTGAAATTTCTTAACAGCTTGAAACATCGCTTCATCAAATTGGTTGCTAGCCCCAGGATTTAGCAACTCAAGTCGAATTAAATGATCTCGGATCTCAGTTATCGCTGGTCCGGAATCACCAATGGAGAAGCGGGTGATGGTCATTTATTAGTTAAGAAATTCAGCCAACTCAGCAACTAGTGCTGCCTTTGGCTTAGCACCAATGATTTGCTTCACTACTTCACCATTCACGTAAACATTCATAGTTGGAATCGATGTGATCATGGCAGCTTGTGCGGCAGCTGGATGCTCATCAATGTTTAGTTTCATGATCTGAATCTTGCTGGCATATTCGCCAGCAATTTCATCCAGAATTGGTGCTACCTGCTTGCATGGGCCGCACCATTCCGCCCAGAAATCAACTAAAACTGGTGTGGTGGCTGACTTAAGTTCAGTTGCAAAACTGGCGTCAGTTAGAACTTTCATATTTGCCATTTTTTCTCCTTAGTTGTGGGAAAGCCATCGTTCGGCATCAAGTGCTGCAGCGCAGCCGCTGCCCGCTGCCGTAATTGCTTGTCGGTAAGTGTGATCAACTAAATCACCACAAGCAAATACGCCGGGCAAATTTGTGGCGGTGCTACCTGATTTAACTAGCACATAACCTTGATCATCTAAGTCAATTTGCCCTTTTACCAATTCATTTCTTGGATCATGGCCAATAGCAATAAATAAACCAGTAACATCCATCACGCCAGCTTCGCCAGTCACGGTATTCCTAGTTTTTATCTGATTTAGTTTGCCATCTTTAGCAACTGCTTCAGTGACTTCAGTATTCCAAACAAATTCCAACTTCGGATCAGCCTCGGCGCGAGCCACCATAATCTTTGAGGCGCGCAGCGAATCGCGGCGATGAATCAAATAAACCTTGCTGGCAAATCGAGTTAAAAACGTCGCCTCTTCAACTGCCGAGTCACCACCACCAACAACAGCAATAACTTGCTCGCGGAAGAAAAAGCCATCACAGGTGGCGCACCAAGAAACACCATGACCGGATAATTCTTTTTCGCCTGGAATACCAAGCTCACGATAACCAGAGCCCATCGCCAGAATTACTGATTTCGCCCAGTATTCATTGCCGCGGTCATCTTTTAAGTATTTGATTGGTTGATTCAGATCCGCTTGCACCACATCATCAGTGACAAACTGAGTACCAAAACGCTCTGCTTGACCGCGCATCTGCTGCATTAACTGCGGCCCCATGATGCCAGTTTCAAAACCTGGGAAATTTTCTACCTCGGTGGTATTCATGAGCGCACCACCAGCGGTTACGGCACCTTCAAATAACAGCGGCTTAAGTTGAGCTCGGGCGGCATAAATTCCAGCGGTATAACCAGCCGGACCTGAGCCAATGATTGCTACTTCAACGGGATTTTCTTTTGTCGACATAACGCTTATTCTAGTTAAGAAGGGGTGCCGTAGGCGGCCACTCTGCTGATTTGCACATTTCCCCCACCGGGAACTTCAACCCAGATGGTCAAAAAATTGCCAGTGACAAATCTGGGCCCAAACACAATTGCGGTGCTCGCCGCTTCAGTTATCTCACCTAATTTGCCAACATCTGATTTTTCAGTGATTGCCGCATCTGTTACTTGGGCTAACAGGTTAACGCCCGCAACAGTTAAATCAATCTCAATTCGCTGCACCGTGCGCCGCTCGCGCAGTTGAATTTGAATTGCTTGACCAGCTGCCACACTGAAAACTGTGCCAGCTGGAATTAACTTTGGTTCATTTTCATTATCAATCACACTCACTTGAGCTACTGGCAACAATTCGTTTCTTAGATCAGTTCCGGTTTGATTATCTTCTAGCGAATTAGCTGTTGGTGAAGTTGAAAGCGAAGAGAAAACTAAAACAGATCCCACAATCAATAACGAAGCAATAGTTGCAACCGCAGCAATTAAACCAGATCTACTAATTGTGGAAGGTGGCAGATCAATAGTTGGCAAGTTGATAAATTTTGATTTAGGAGATGTGAACACATTATTTAATTCGATAATTGGCCGTGCTAGATTCAAATTAGGATTAACTGTTGGCAAGGTTAAGTGAGCTAAATTGTCCCAACAATTTGGCAGTTTTGGGGTTAGTTGACTTGGTAGCGCAACTAACCCGGCTGCGGTTGGTGCAGCTGGCAGGGAGCAGTTAGTGAGCAACGGCCAAGTAGCAGTGACTGCGGCATAACCAATTGCGCCTACTGCACTGAAATCTGCTTGATCTTCCGTAATACCAAAGGGCTCATTAATCACACTGGCGATACCAAAACCGCGAACCCTGATCCCGCTGCTAGTTAAAACCACATCATCAGCGGTTAGCGCACCATGATGGATCTGTTGGCCATGTGCTACAGCCAAGCAATCAATTAACGACTGAATTATCTGTTCGGCGTCAGCCAGCGGCGCTCTGCCTAACACTCGCTCGGCAATTGTTACGCCATGGATCCATTCACTAATCACACCAAATAAATTTTCATCACCCACCACATCAAGCACGCGCAGCACGCGTGGATCATGCAAGTTTGCCGCTGCCGCTGCGCTCGCTCGAAGTTTTAAAACGCGTGGATCTGTGGCAGGAATAGTCCAAATGGAAACATCGCGCTCGAGTTTGCTGTCCCAACCTCGCCACCAAGTTGCACCGTTGACTTGTTTAATTCGCTCGGTTAACTCGTAATGCTCAAGTTGTTTAACCATTTGGGTTTCTTCGAATCAGCGAGGTGATCTCTACAATTTCTTTAATTGGTCGGAATTGATTAAGCGCAATAAATGTAGTTACTGCTACCAATACCCCAACAATTAACTGAAGTAGCGCAAACCAGGAACTGTTGGGCAACCAGTTATCAATAACTCCAACAATTACTCGACTTAGCGCAACTGCTGGGACGGTTACAATAATTAGTCGAACTAAAGTATGAGCAATCAGATCAAGTTTGAGTTTAAGTTCATTACGCAGCACAAAATACAATCCAGCGGCTGCAACGATATAACCAACACCATAACCAATGGCAAGTCCAGCCACCCAATAAGTTCTAGTGGTGCTCGCAATAAAAATTGCCGCAACTAATAACTGCACGATGTTCATCGCAATAGTTAAATAAAACGGTGACTTAGTATCTTCCTTGGCATAAGCCGCCCTAGACAACAAATAAAACATGGTAAATGGCAACAAACTAAGTGCAAACCCACTTAGTACCATGCCGCTTAAGCCAGTTTGCAGGAAGTTCGCATTGCCACGAGCAAATAGCGCAATCATGATGTCGCGACCATGAGCCAAGATCATTAGCGAAATCGGAATAATTAATACAGAAAGCATTCGGAGGGTGCGCTCAATATCAATTCCAACGGCAGCTAAATCTTGTGCATGTGCAGTTCTAGCCAAACTTGGTAACAGTGCGGTCACTAGTGAGACGGTTAAGATCGCATGCGGTAACAACATAATCAAATGAGCATTCTGATAGGCCGCAACACCAACAGTATTTACCGACGAATCATTTGCAGTAGCAGCTATTCGAGTTACTGCGGCATAACCAATTTGATTAACCAAAACTAGTCCAACACTCCAACTTGCCAGCCTGGAGGTTTTACCAAGACCGGAATTCTTGAAATCGAACCGAGGCCTAAACCGGTAGCCAGATCTATAGATCGCCGGAATTAAAATAGCTGCTTGCAGCACAATTCCCAGCGTGGTGCCGATTGCCAATAAAACCATTGCGTTTTCAGAGATGATGTTAGCGTTATTTACCCGCACGGTGGTTAAGAAAATTAGTCCAGTTGCAATAACGACAACATTGTTAACTACTGGCGCATACATTGGTAAGACGAACTTGTCCCGAACATTTAATACTTGTGAAAGCAACGTAAATACCCCATAGAAAAATATCTGTGGCAATAAGAACCTCGCAAATAACAACGTAGCTTCTTTATCTGCTTCTGCCCAATCAGTTGGCAGATAAATCTGCACTAACCAAGGAGCGAGCAATACGGTAATCAAGGTAATAACAAAGAGAATTAAACCGGTTGCAGTTATTAGTCGATCAGTGAATGCTTTGCCGCCATCGGAATCATCCTGCATCCGGCGGACGAGCTGGGGAATAAATACTGCGTTTAGCGCACCACCAACAGTTAAGATGTAAATGATGTTTGGCAAGGTATTGCCAATTGCATAAGCATCAGCAAGTGGACCAAATCCCAGCGCTGCCACAATCACCATAGTTCGCAGCAGGCCGGTGACGCGCGAAATCACCGTACCAATCGCCATCGCGCCGGTGTTGCGTAACACTTTTGAAACTCGCTCCATCACTCACCTTCGTTGCGGTCAATTATGCTGAATTGCGCGCTGTTTTCTAAGTCTTCCCCGTATGGAAATCGCACTTAAAATCAGTAATACGCCAAATGCGCCGTAGATAATCACCTGCGCCACCGCTCGATATTGGGAAACCTCTATTTGCAGTGGCGTAGGGGTAATAGTGGTCTCCTCACCAAGTTTTCCTTGAATGACTAATTGAGCATAAATACTGCCAGGGGTGACCACTTCAATTGGTAACTCAACTACTTGTTTTGATTCTGCCGGTATCTCAACTTTAACCGCATCAATTCGAACAACTGCCGTGCCAAGTCCTTGACCGGCTAAATTAAACTCAACTGGAGTTGTTCGATTATTTGTCAGGGTAACTGGTATTACCCCAATCGCATCAGGCAACACAACTCTGTTCCGCGATGAAATCCGCAGCGCATTAACTTCGGTAATTAAATCCTGCTTTACTTGCTTGGCATATTCATTACCGCTAGGTCTGGCGAGCCACCACCAATTTGAAGCAGCTGAAATAGCGGAATTAGTTATTGATGAATCTGGACTCGTAGCGGAAGTATTTTTAAGAGTTAACCAGTAGCGATTAATTTGATCTAGGTTACGCAAATGTTTAACTGAAAACACCGGTGCCTTACCAGAAATATTAGAAGTCGCTTTACTTGCTAACCTATTGGTAACTTGTTGCACTGGAACTGTTTCTAACCATTTAGTTTCATTAACTGCGGCAAAGAACGCCGTTGCAGCTGGAAAACCTGGTGCCCAACCAAGCGGCGGTGCAATTGCCGCAGCATCAGTTAACGCTGCCGCCGCAATCACATATTGCTTTACCATTGTTGGTGTTGTTGCAGTTGCCAGTAACTTGGTCAATGTTGGATCAACAGTTAATTCAGTTAACTCATTATCGTTGTAACGAAATTTAGTTGGGGTTTCATTTAATTCGCTAATTACATAATCTAAATCAGCGCTGATGGCATTTCTCATGCCATTGCCATCAACTTGATGGCGCAGTTGCCAAACTCCAACCGGTATTGCTGGCTGACTCAGCACCGATCTGGTTTCAGTAATGGCAACATCTAACAAGTTACGCAGGCGATACTTACTAACTGCATTCAGGTCTGGATTAGCAGCCGCAATACCGTTGATCCGACCTGCTAAGACAAGTTCAGTTCCTGGTATTTTGTTGAAGGTATTTCCATCAATAAACCAATCCACTGTGGCTGTTGCACCAACGGTAAGCAAGGTTTGCTGACTAGATACTTCATTACTTGTTGGCGGCACTGAAATTGGCACGATCACTGCTAACTCTTTAGTGGGTAAATTGCCAGCAACAATTGGCACGGCTTGCTCGCCCAGCACACTGCTATTGCTAATACTGCGCAGCACTAACTGATAAACACCAGCGGAAAGATTTGGCATATTGCTGCGCGAAATAGTCACTTGCGAATTTCTTACTACTGCTTGTGCTAACGGAATTACATCTTGTTCAATCTTGGTTAAATCAGTAACTGGATTTCGACTCACCCATAACTCCACGCTTTGAATCTGTCTTGATTTAACTAGCGCACTTACTTGAAGTGGCGCATTGGCTTTAATTGCAGTTGGATTAACTGAAGTAATTTCCAATAAGTTATCCGCAACTGCTGCTTGAGTTGGAATAGTAATTGGCAGGATTAATAAGATAGCAATTGCTGCGAGAAACTTTTTCACCAAAGATCTCCCAATAAGCTGGGAACTTTAGTTAGCAATTTAATCTCATCGTCATAACGCAATCGGTTTTTTAAGTCTAAATAGGGTACCCAAGCAACTTCATCAATCTCTGAATCAGCAGCGCTCAATTCATAAGATTCAGCTAGCAATAAGAAGTGATGTACCGTTTTTTGAATTCGTTTGTCGGTGGCGGAGAACCAAAATCTGATCGTGCCAAGCGGGCAAATTACCTGACCTAAGATGCCAGTTTCTTCTAGCACTTCGCGCTGCGCTGCTTGCTCTTTAGTTTCACCGCGCTCAATATGACCTTTGGGGAGTGACCAATTAAGTCGATTTTTCCGGTCGTATCTACCGATTAAGGCAGCTGGCCGATCGGGATGATTTAAATTCAATACCAAGCCACCTGCACTAGTTTCGCGCACATTTCGCAGCACCCGTTGTGGGGCTAACCCTTTTCCTGGGGTGATTCGAGGACGGCGCGCTGCAGACATACGCCAAGGGTAGGCGACCCCCGTAGGCTTTAACTCGTGAGCAGTTCTAATCCCACTCAATTACGCCAAGCCGTGGCGGAGATTATGCGAATCTCCCCACTCACGGTGGAGTTAGGCAATTTGTTTCACCAGGCTGGCTTTGAGTTGGCGCTAGTGGGCGGACCGGTTCGCGATGCCCTGTTGGGTCGATTGGGGAATGACTTAGACCTAACAACTAATGCCACCCCAGAGCAGATTTTGCAGATCATTGCGCCTTGGGCAGATTCAACCTGGGATGTTGGTGCTCGCTTTGGCACGATCGGCATCAATAAACAAGGTTATAAATTAGAGATCACCACTTACCGCAGTGAGAATTATGATGAATCATCGCGCAAGCCAGAAGTAAATTTTGGTGACTCACTCGATGGTGATCTCGGTAGACGAGACTTCACTATTAATGCGATGGCAATTAAATTGCCATCACTGGAGTTTGTTGATCTATTTGATGGTCTTGCAGATTTAGCAAACAAGATAATTCGCACCCCACAATCAGCTGAGCTTTCCTTTAGTGACGATCCGCTGCGAATGTTGCGTGCTGCCAGATTCGCATCCCAGCTAGATTTCACAGTTGCTGCTGATGTGATTAATGCAATGCGAGAAATGAAGTCGCGATTAAGCATTGTTTCAATGGAGCGAATTCGAGACGAGTTTAATAAATTAATTCTTGGTGCAAAACCAAGATTGGGACTGATTTTATTAGTGGAAACTGGTTTATTAGAAATATTCCTACCAGAGATACCAGCAATGCAATTAGCTGAAGATGAACATAATCGGCATAAGAACATCTATGAGCATTCAATTACCGTATTAGAGCAAGCAATTACGTTAGAAAAATCTCATGAACCAAATCTGGCACCAGATCTAGTGCTACGCCTAGCTGCGCTGCTACATGATATTGGTAAACCAAAGACTAGAAGATTTGAAGACAACCGAGTTACCTTTTATCACCATGAAGTAGTGGGCGCGAAGATGACGCGCAAACGAATGAAGGAGTTGCGCTATAGCAATGAGGAGATCGAACAAGTTTCGCTGTTAGTTGAGCTGCACTTACGCTTCCATGGCTTTAGTGGTGGCGAATGGACCGATTCTGCGGTGCGCCGATATGTCACTGATGCCGGTGAGCAGCTAGTTCGATTACATAAATTAACTAGAGCAGATTGCACCACTAGAAACCAACGCAAAGCAGATGCACTGCAGTTAACATATGACAAATTAGAACAGCGCATTGCGGCGTTGGCGGAACAAGAAGAATTGAATGCAATTAGACCAGATTTAGATGGTAATGAAATTATGCAGATATTGAACCTTAAGCCAGGTCCGGCAGTTGGTAAGGCATATAACCACATGTTAGAAGTTAGATTAGAACAAGGACCACTTAGTAAAGAAGATGCAATTGCTGAACTTAACCGCTGGTGGCAAGATCAGAATTAGCAATTTTTGACCAGATCCAACCCAGCGTTACTGTGGTTAGCGAAACAACTAGTAGTAAATCAAAAATTGGAATGTAATCGCTCAACAGCGCACATATTGCCGCCCCAATTACTACGGCTGAATTAATTGCAGTGTCATATATCGCAAACGCTCGACCACGGTGGGTATCGGGAATGGTCACTTGGAGTCGCTCGTCGGTTAGCACCTTATTTCCCCCTGGTGCGCAAGTAACGGCAAATCCAGCAAGCCCAAGCGCTAATAATGCTGGTGCAAACTGCGCCGCAATTACCGCGATCGCACTAAAAATGCTAAGCAGCAATAACCAAGTTTCCCGCTTCATCCGATTAACTGCAGTTGGCGTAGAAATACCAATTACGCCAGCCACAATTGCCGCAATAGCAAATGAGCCAGCAACAACTCCAAGTGCTTGTGATTCATCTTGATAAGTTGCGCGCGCCGTGAGGATGCTGGCAACAGTAAAGGCACCAAACGCAATGCGTTGGGCCGTAATTGAAAGCAGTGCATAACGAGCAGGTCTGGTCTTTGCTAAAACTGTAATTCCCTGCACCACATCTTCAATAGCTTTTACCCGAGTTGCTCGCCAAGCAATTTTCTGATCGGGACCAAGTGATCCTTTGGCAAATCCAGTTGCCACTGCAGCTGAAAGTAAATAGAGCAATGAGGCAGTAATTAATGCAGCAGTAATGGAATCAAAGATAGCGGAAATACCAACTGCAGTGGCAGCGCCAGTTGCTGCTGCAACTGTTCCCATGGTTGGTAAATAACCATCGATCGCAACTAATTCTTTCCCCGAAACAATTTTTGGCAACACTGTGCTTAAGACTGCTAAGACAAATCGATCAATCCCAAGTAATAGCAAAATTGCAACAGCCAATAACACTTGTGATGAACTACCAAGCACTACTAATAGCAAAATTAAACTAACTGCTGCGCGTAGCGCATTGCCATAAACCACAATATTTCGCCGATCAATTGCATCGGCAATCACGCCAATTGCGGGGCCAACTAGTGAATAGGGCAGCAAGGTAACTGCCAACACCAGCGCGATTTGTGGTGCGGAGGTTTGCCGCTCTGGTGAGAACAACAAATAACCTGCGATGCTGACTTGGATCATGCCGTCACCAAATTGACCAGATATTCGGGTCAGTGCGATGCGGCGCACCGCTTTGGTCAATCTGAGTTTTTGCATAGCCTCACCGTACAGCCAGCGCAGTATTAATGGTTGTGCAATAACCTAATCGCCATGTCTGCCTCACCAATGAGTTCGCCAATTGCTGATCCCGCAGTACCCCGGGCGGTGCTGGAGTATGCGCTGGAGCGCAAATCGGTGCTGGCAGCATTGCAGTCCGGCGAACCATTGCTAGATGATCCATTTGATGCCCATGAATACCTATTTAAAGCAGCACAATTTCATGGCGAGTTAACTACCCGGGATTGCCCGGTATGTGAAAGTGAGAAATTAGTTGAGCTGCGCTATGTCTATGGCAAAGAACTTGGGCCATATTCTGGCCGAATCAAATCTGGCAGTGAAATTAATGAAATGGCGTATCGATTTGGCAATTTAAAGGTGTTTATGGTCGAGGTTTGCCAGGCTTGCCGTTGGAATTACTTAATTAGGTCATATCAAGTTGGCGATGGTGTGGCTCGGCGACCACTTCGTCGCTCTCGAGACTGGTTAGATTAATAAGTGGCCCCAGCAAAAACTCTCACCCAAGCATTAGTTCGGCTGGCATTAATGGCCGCGCTAGTTGGCGGCTCACTTGGTGTCGCACTGTTTTCCGCAGCGGTTGTTTTCTCCAGCATCCCAACGCCTAATCAAGTAGCTGTGGTGCAATCAACCGCAGTGTTCTATGCGGACGGGAAATCATTAATTGGCAATATTGGCGAGATTCAGCGAGTAGATGTTGATATTGCCGAATTTCCAGATCATGTGAAATATGCGGTACTAGCCATTGAAGATAAGAACTTTTATGAGCATGGTGGCTTTTCCCCAATTGGTATTGCCCGAGCGCTTTTTAATAATTTGTTCTCGGACACCACCCAGGGTGGCTCAACAATTACGCAGCAATATGTGAAAAATGCTTATTTAACACAAGAGCAAACCATTATCCGAAAAATTAGGGAATTGGTGCTCGCAGTTAAGTTAGAAACTTTAGCGAGTAAAGATGAGATTTTAGAAAACTATTTGAACACTGCTTATATGGGCAGATCCGCTTATGGTTTTGAAGCAGCAGCTCAAGCTTATTTTGGAAAATCTGTAAGGGATATATCACTTGCTGAAGGGGCAGCACTTGCCGCGCTGCTGCGATCTCCTGGTGGTTATTCACCAGAGAACAATGCCGAGCGATTAGAGAATCGCTGGAATTTCGTGTTGCGACAGATGGTCAATCAAGGTTGGGCAACTGAAGCTGAAAAAGAAGTTACTACTTTTCCCAAATTTAAACCAAAACGAGTTAATCGCTTGGGCGGTCCTAACGGACATTTACTCGCTTACGTCCGAGCACAGCTAGATGATTTAGGTTTTACGGAACAAGAAATTGAACTTAACGGCTTACAGGTTGTCACTACCTTTGAACGAGATGCTCAGCTAGCGCTTAATAAAGCAGTGCGCGAAGTTGGACCAAGACCATGGTCTAGCGGGCTGCGCATTGGTGTTGCATCAGTTCGAGTTGGCACTGGTGAAATGGTGGCGATGTATGGTGGTCGCGATTACGTGGCTGATCAATTTAACAATGCAACTCAAGCCCGTGGCCAAGCCGGCTCTACCTTTAAAGCATTTGGTATTGCCGCGGCACTAGAGCAAGGAATTGGTCTTAACACGACCTGGAACGGTGATAGTCCAGCAAAAATTCTGGATTACAAACTTAACAACTTAGGCAAAGTGTCATATGGCAAAGTGACACTGCTTAATGCACTTGAAATAAGTATGAATACGCCAATGGTGGCACTTGGTGCGATTATTGGCCCGGAACAAGTAGTGCAGGCCGCAGTGCGCGCCGGTGTACCTGAGTCAACACCTGGATTACTGCCAGTGCTTTCCGCCATGATTGGCACATCATCACCTCGAGCAATAGATATTGCAAATGGTTATGCCACTTTTGCAGCGCGCGGTCAAGTTGCTGATAACAGCGCAATTAAAGAAGTAAAAAATAGTGCTGGGTCAGTGCTGTGGTCATTTACGCCAAACCCACAACAAGCTTTTGCAACTGAAATTGCTGATGAGTTAACTTTTGGCTTGCGCCGCGTAGTTACGCAGGGAACTGGTGCAACTGCTCGCGGCGTAGGCCGACCAGTTGCAGGTAAAACCGGCACTAGTGATGACAATTTATCGGCCTGGTTTGTTGGTTACACCCCGCAAATTGCAACGGCGGTGATGATGGTGCGAGAAGATGAAACTGGCAAAGCAATTTCACTTCGCGGCACCGGAGGTCTGGCAAATGTAACTGGTAGTTCATTCCCAGCTCGAATCTTTACGCAATATATGCGAGACGCTCATGCTCAGTTACCAGTTATTGATTTTCCACCTAGAACTAAAATTGGTGATACCACCGATTACAGCACTTATTTCTTAGGCGGTGGAATAATTCCACCTGAGGAAGATGGATCTGGCTTAGATGCACCATCAAGTGAAGAATTAGAAATCAACGAAGCGCCATAGGAAAAGCATGCGAAACATTTCGGAAGATAAATTAACTGAGTTATTACAGCGCGAGCGAGCAAGTTATCTAGCGCTACATCCAAAAAGTCATGCGGCATATCAGAACTCTCATAATTTATTTGGCAAAGTGCCAATGACTTGGATGAATAAATGGTCTGGTGGTTTTCCACTTTATTTAGATAATGCCAACGGCAACTCAATTACTGATATTGATGGCAATACTTATATTGATTTTGCGTTAGGTGATACCGGCGCAATGGCAGGCCATTCGCCAAAACCAACAATTGCTGCAGTTAATAAACGAATGGCAGAACTTGGCGGTATCACCACCATGTTGCCAACTGAAGATGCGCAATGGGTTGGTAATGATTTAACTAATCGATTTGGATTACCGCTTTGGTCATTCACACTTTCAGCAACCGATGCCAATCGGTGGGCGCTGCGAATTGCCAGACTAGTTACTGGCCGACCAAAGATTTTAGTTTTCTCTTACTGCTATCACGGCAGTGTGGATGAAACCTTCATTACGTTGGATCAAACTGGCAAGCCAAGATCAAGACCGGGCAATGTGGCGCCAGCGGTTGATCCAACTGAAACTACCAGAGTTGTTGAATTCAATGATCTTGCAGCGCTACAGCGCGAATTGGCTAATGGTGATGTTGCGGCAGTGTTAATGGAACCGGCGCTTACCAATATCGGCATCGTGCTGCCAGAGCCTGGGTTTTTAGCCAAAGTTCGGGAAGTTACAACTGCAACTGGAACGCTTTTAATTAATGATGAGACGCATACCTTTAGTGCCGGGCCAGGTGGTGCGACCAAAGCGATGAACTTAAGTCCAGACATGATCACAATTGGTAAAAGTATTGGTGGCGGAATTCCCTGTGGTGCTTACGGCATTACTAGAGAAATCGCCGAGCAAGTAGCAAAGCATCAAGAAGCAGATTTAGTTGATGTAGGCGGAGTTGGCGGCACACTGGCTGGCAATGCATTGTCACTTGCTGCCATGCGCGGCACGTTAGAACATGTCTTTACGGCAGCCGCGTTTAATCAGATGATCGAATTAGCCACCATTTTTACTAATGACGTGCAGCAGGCAATTGATAAATTTGAAGTGGATTGGTCAGTTGCGCAACTGGGTGCCAGAACTGAATACCGCTTTACCAAACCGGCGCCAAAAAATGGTGGTGAAGCAGCTGCTGCTAGCAATGAGCAACTAGATGAATATATGCACCTTTACACCATTAATCGCGGCATCATGATGACACCATTTCATAACATGGCGTTAATGTGTCCGGAAACTAAGAAATCAGATGTGGCGGCGCATAAAGAAGTATTTAATGAGGCGTTAAAAGAGTTAACTAGTTAAATCTCAACAATAAAGTCGGGATATGTAGTGGTGTAGCGGGCTCGCACTAATACTTTATCGCCAACTTTAAGGCTGTGACCTTTTGGCAATTGCACTAGCGATACATTCATATGTGGCGTATCGGCAAATGCTAATGATTTATTACCCAAATAAAACGGCGATTTTGCTTTTCGCATGGCTTCATACCAACCAAGGCCAAGTGCGACCAACCGCTGCCGGGTATTGGCGGGCATGGTTGGCGCACGCATCCCGATGCCATGTCTGGTGCCACCACTAATTACGGCAATCTCATTTGCATTTTTTACTTGGCCATAACCAAGTTTGCCGCTGACTTTTCTCACTTCTAACACTTCACCAAACATGCTAAGTGCGGTTCGATCGCCTAACCAAAAACTTGTGCCAACTCGCAGCACTGCATTTGGCAACTGATCTAACTCTGCTTTAGTTAAATGACTAACAAAAATAGTTTGATCTGGTAATTCTTCAGCAATCTCTTTAACAAAAGAAAAGCTAGTGTGATCGCCAATGGGCAAATGCACGCCGTAGCCAACAATGTTGTAATCGGTAAAGTTCCTAAGATCTGCTAATTCAACCCCAAATCGTTGCAGTTTAGTTTTAATCTCAACTACAACAGGAGTGGCCACTTTGGGGGAATGGTTATCAACTGTGAGAATTAAGTTAGCAGTTGAATAATCATCTGTTGCTCGAATTGGTTGCATTACCAAAATCTGCTTATCCCAGATCTGGCGCAATTGCGCTGCTTCGGCAAAAGTATCTACCGCTATTAAATCTAAATCTAATCTCTTTACTTCAGAAACCAGTTTAGGAAAGCCCAAACCATAACCATTGCCTTTAATAACTGGTACCAAATCAATGCCGGTGGCAAACTCAGTTAAGTGAGTTTGCCATCTGGTTTTATCGAGTTGCAGCACTAGGCTCATTTGATCCTCCGCGCCAAAGCGTAAGCGGTGGCGATTGGTTTATTCAGCACCAGATCAAATTCCCCTAACCACTCTACCGCCGTGCCACCAAGTCCGAGCTTGAAATTAAGCAGCCCAACTAACGGATCAGCAGCACTTAAACTCGCAGAGATGCCGCGTAAGTCATACACCTTAAATCCAGCAGCTTTGCTGTCTTGCATCATCTGCCATTGCAGCGCATTGCTTGGGCGCAGTTCTCTACCACTAGTGCTAGAAGCACCATAGGAATACCAAGCCCGATTCCCAACTGCGACCCAAATTGTGGCGGCCTCAACTTTGCCATCATGCTCGGCTAGGTAAAGTCGAGCATGGTTGCCAAATTGAGTTAAGTAATTCTCAAAATAACTCAGCGATCTGGGCGCAAAGCCATCGCGCTTTGCCGTTTCTAAATAGATCTCATGAAATTTTGGCAGATCAGAAATGTTTCCAATCCGAACAGTGACACCAGCAGCAGCGGCTTTCTTAATATTACGACGCCATTGTTGATTAAAGTCATCCAAGATATCTTGCTCACTGCGAGTTAAATCAACTTCAAATGTAAATCTAGGTTGCACATCACCAAAACTAGAACTACTTTCTTGCTTAAATCCAAGCGCCAGAAGTTTTGATTTAAGCGAACTATATTTAGTTTCAATTGGTTGAAGTTCTGAAATCAAACTTATGTTTTCATCAGCAAGTCCGGCCTTTAGTCCGGCATTGCCATAGCGGTGCAACATTGCCTTAGGTCCTATTTTCAACAGAAAGCAATTTTTTGCTTTCAGGTATTTAGCCAGCTCAAGTAATGCAGTTGCATCAAACTCATCCCAGTTAAGAATTGGTCCTTCTGGAATATATGCAAGCTGATATTTTGAAAGAATTGGCGCTTTCTTATAAAGCACCAGCGCTACCCCAATTAATTCTGGATTCTTAAAGCCAATTAACTCATAACTCCAGCCAGTTTTTATTCTGCCCCAAGCTGGAGTTTGTAAAAAGGAATAATCCAATTGGGTAGCTAAATAATTGTCGTATTCAGATTCAGTTAGCTGAACGATCTGCATTATTTACCTAAACGAGCGCGAAGCAGGGCAATGTCAGCTGCTTGTTCATCTGCTTCACCTGGTGTTTCGGTAATCACTGGTGCATTTGCAGCTTTAATGGCTTTGATTAATGATTCCAGTTCAATATTGCCTTGACCAATATTGGCATGGCGATCTCTACCTGAGCCAGCAGCATCTTTGGAATCATTAGCGTGAACCAAATCGATCCGACCAGTGATGGCTTTAACTTTTTCTACCGCATCGGTTAAATCCATGCCACCAGCCCAAGCATGACAAGTGTCAAAACAAAAACCAATATCAGTGTGGCCAACTTGATCCCAAAGTTTTGCAATTGCTTCTAAATATCTCGCCATAGCTTGCTCGCCGCCCGCGGTATTTTCAATAAATACCGGCACTTTCATATCCAGTTGATCAACGGCTTTTTTCCAGTTAGCAAAACCAAGTTCAGGATCATCTTCTTTTGGCACATGGCCACCATGAACCACCACTCCTTTTGCCCCAATTTCAAAGGCAGCATCAACAGTTTGCTGCAGGGCTTTGCGAGATGGGATTCGCACCTTGTTGTTAGTGGTGGGGATGTTTATTAAATATGGTGCATGAACGTAGGCATCAATGCCAGCAGCTAGTAGTGCTTGTTTCATTCCGGCCGCGCCACCAGCATGGGAAAACGTAGGCGCAGACCAGGATTGCGGATTACCTAAAAAGACTTGGACAATATCTGCGCCGCGAGCTTGCGCTTCTGCCACCACATTGCCAGGTGAGACATGAGCGCCAATTTTTACCATTTGCCTAGCCTAGAGGGAACAATGAAGTTTCTCTTGAATCTGGGTTCGATTACGCTGCGCTAATGGCCAAAACCCCAATCGATAAGCATCTTGCTCGATTACCAAAACCGCAGGCACAAACTCTATTAGAGCTACGCGATCAGTTAGTTTCACTATTACCAACCGCGAGCGAAACTATTTCATATAACCTAGCCACAATAAAAATTCATGGGGTTGGCCTAATCTCATTTGATGGTTTCAAGAACCACAACAGCATCTTCCCGTCATCAGGGAGAATTACTCAAGCACTCGCAAAAGACCTGGCTAAATATGAATTTAGCAAAGGCGCAATTAAGTTCCCGCTAGATCAAAAAATTCCAACTGGGCTAGTTAAGAAAATTATCAAACATAGAATCGCTGAAGTTAATTCTTCATATCCAAAAAAGTCCGGCGAATATTTAGAGTTCTATGACAATGGCGTATTGAAAGCTAAAGGTAAATATAAATCGGGCAAATTACATGGCAGCTGGCAGTGGTATCGAAAAGATGGCACCAAACTGCGCAGTGGTGAATTTAACTTAGGTAATCAAGTTGGAAGTTGGATTACCTATGATCAAGCTGGCAAACCATATAAAACAACTAAGTTCAATTAAAGGCTAATTAAGTTAGCAACTTGGGTTGCGCCATGATCACTCATCAAAATGTCATAGTGATTGGTGTCGGCAATCGTGGTTATTTTTACTCGCGGATATTTAGCAGCAAGATCAGCTAGTAATGCTTCTGGATATAGCCCGGTTGGTTCGTTTTGCAAACCTCGCACAGCCCGCAATAAAACCACATCTTGATCTAACTCAATTAGGGCATTACTAATTAAGTCACTTGACCATAAATCAATTGAATCTTCATTCACACAATCTGGATTTGTGCTCGGTGATAATTCAGGTGCAGTTCCAACTAAATCATGTTGAATGTAATTAACCATCTCTGGCGTAATGCCAGTAGCAAATGCTGGATGTGCTCGCCAATAATCAACGTAAGCGTCCTGTGATTCAAACTTCATTGCAAGCCGCGCCAATGCCGGACCTAGTACTAGAGGCAGCACCTGTTCTACTGTCAAACCAGGTGGCAGCGCGAGCGGTAAGCCGCCATCGATTAGCACAACTTTGCTTACGACATTGGGGTAAAACTGATTTAGTGCAATTGCCACAAAGCCGCCCATGGAATGACCAATTACAACCGGTGCAGTTAACTCAAGCTGATCAATCACTGCTTTCATGTCGGCAGCATGAGTTTTCATGCCAAATGGTGCTGGTAATTTGTTTGATGCTGCTCTACCTCTTAAATCTGGGGCATAAACTACATAACCACTTTTAACGGCATGCGCTGCAAAGTGCTGCCAAGCTAAATGATTAGAAGTAATTCCGTGAATGGCCAGAATTGATTTACTAGTTTTTTCGCCGTACTGAAATACTGCTAACTCACCACCATTAACTTTAATTAAGTGTTTTACAGTTGGTTGCAGTGAACTCATCGGGCTAACCAGCCGCCATCCATCACAATTGAAGTACCAGTAATCATGCCAGCTGATTCACTACACAAGAACAGTGCAACATCGCCTACTTCATTTGGTTCAATCAACCTTTTAATTACTGGAGCAGTTAACATAATTTTTTCAATCACTTCAGCTTCAGAGATACCATGAACTTCGGCTTGCGCAGTTATTTGCTTTTCCACCAACGGAGTTCGAACATAAGCTGGCGCAATTGTGTTTGAGGTAACACCGAATGGCCCTGCTTCTAAGGCAATAGTTTTTGAAAATCCTTCTAATCCATGTTTTGCTGAGATGTAGGCAGATTTATATGGTGAGGCTCGATGGCCATGCGCAGATGAAACATGAATCAATCTACCCCACTTTTTTTGGTACATCCCAGCAATTGTTGCGCGCGTTAAAAGAAACGGTGCAATTAGCATTACTCGATGAATGTAAGCAAATCGCTCCGGATCAAACTCTTCAACTTTAGAAACAGTTTGTAGACCGGCGTTATTAACTAAAATATCAACATCAAGTTTGGTCTGTTCAACTTTTGCGCTATCTGATAAATCAAGCACTAACGGTGTGCCATTAATTTCATCAGCAATTTCAATTGTCGCAGCCTCATTAAAATCAATTACGGTAACTTTCGCACCAGCGTGGGCTAATGCCTGCGCAACTGCTTTACCAATTCCGCTAGCAGCCCCGGTTACGGCGGCAGTTTTTCCAGTTAGATCAATTTCTATCCCGCGCATGATTTCCTTAAATTAAAAGTTATTCATTACTTGGCCAAGCCAAAATGCTACTCGTGGGTAATTCAATACTCAATTCTGTGAGGGTTACATAGTGCGAAAATTCTTTGTGATACCAGGTAGTACCTGTTGATTTTGAGGTACCCAATAGGGCAAGGTAGTCTCTATTCGAGCCACCAGCTGGTGGCTCACTCTGTCAGAGAAGGAGTTCGCATGTCAGTGCGAAAGACGCTCCGTAATTTCCTAGCGCTGGGTATTTCTGCCGCGCTGGTATTTGCGGGCTCAACTGCAGCCAATGCTGCACCAAAAAACGTTGAAGTTTCAGTTATCTCTTCAACTTCCGGTGGTCTAAAGCCATTTGGTGATGCTTATGTTGCAGGCCTGGAGTGGGGTCTGAAGTACTTCACCAAGGGAACCATGGTTGTTAACAACCAAAAGATCGTGCTAACTAAGTATGACGATGGCGGTCTACCAGATACCGCAACCACTCACTTTAAGACTGCAGTTGGAAAAGGCAGCAAGATCGTTGTCGGTACCGTAAGCAGCGGTGTGGCACTTGCACTAGCACCGCTTGCCGCGCAGAACAAAGTTCTTTATATCTCAGGTCCTGCGAAGCAGTTCCTAATCACCCAACGCGGTAGCCAGTTCTCTAACAAGTACACCTTCCGCTCTGGTGTTCAAACCGAGCAGGATCTAATTCCAATTAAAGGTGCGCTAGGCAACAGCGTTGCTGGCAAGCGAATTGTTTTGTTCGTTGAAGATAACGCATTTGGTGATGCTTATATTTCAGCCGCACCAAAGCTATTCCCAGGTGCAACTGTTGTTGGCCAGAAAGTAACTGGTACCAAGTCTGATTACACCTCAGATGTACTGCGTCTAAAGCAGTCCAACCCAGACACCGTGTTCGTTGCTTGGTCAAACACTGCAACCTCACTTGCGATGTGGACTGCAATGCGTCAGCAGGGTGTACTAGGTAATACCAAGATTGTTACTGGCTTGGCACAGACCTCGGCATACCCAATCTTTGGTCAGCTACTTGGTAGCACCAACGTGATCTACTCATCGAGCTATTTCCCAGGTGCATCAACAAACGCAATCGGAAATGCGCTGCGAGCGGATTACAGAGCAGCTAATCCAACCCAAGCACCGTTCTATGGTGAAGATCTATTCACCCCAGATGGTGTAACTGCAGCTCAGATGATCGTTCGTGCGCTAAGCCAGAAGGCAGGCAAGAATGGCCTAACTGGTGTTAACGCCATGATCGCAGGTCTAGAAAATTGGAAGTTCACTTCAATGAAGGGAATTACCACTATCCGCAAGGAAGACCACGCGTTGATTCAGCCTATGTATCAAAGCCGCTTAGAGCGTGAAGGTGCAAACTTCATTCCTAAACTAGTTAAGTTGTATCCAAACGCAGCGCCACCGCTGAATTAAGATCAGTTAACTAATAACCTTCTAACGATTGCGAGGCTCAGTGACCAGTAACGCGGCAATACGCGTTTCCGATCTGAGCCTCGCAATTGGCGGTGCCAAGATTGTCGATGGCGTAACTCTTGAAGTTAAGCCCGGCGAATTACTTGGCGTGATCGGCCCAAATGGTGCCGGCAAAACCAGTTTGTTCAATTTGATCTCTGGCTTGCGCCCAGCAACTAGAGGAAAGATTTACTTAGGTGATGATGACATCACTGACGAATCGCCTGCTAGCAGAGCTAGTAAGGGATTAGGTAGAACTTTTCAAACTTCCAGTGTATTTACGCTGTTACCAGTTTTAGAAAACGTTCGATTAGCAGCAGAAGCTGCCATGGGCGGCTCGATGAAAATTACTCGCCGTGCCTATAGTTTTAAGCCAGCGATTGCCAAAGCCGAAGAAGCATTAAATGCAGTTGGCTTAAGCGATAAACGATTCACGCCAGCAGGTGCGCTATCTCATGGTGATAAGCGCCGACTAGAAATTGCAATTGTGCTCGCCAGCGATGCCAAAGTAGTAATGCTCGATGAGCCAATGGCTGGTATGTCAGTTGAAAACGTACCAGTGCTAATCGAAATCATTAGATCACTCTCGCGCGATTACGGTCGCACGGTTTTGATGGTGGAACACCATATGCATGTAGTGCTTGGCCTAGCTGATCGAATTGCAGTAATGCATCAAGGTGAATTATTGATTTGTGCTGACCCACAAACTGTAATTAGCGATCCAACCGTGCAAAGTGCATATCTAGGAGAGTCGCTATGACTAAAGCACTGACTCTTTCTGATGTAAATGTGACCATCAGGGGCTCGCATATCTTGCAAGGTGTTAACTTTGAAGTTCAAGCTGGCGTTGTTACTGGCTTGCTGGGCCGAAATGGTGTTGGCAAATCCACCACACTGCGCTCCATTGTTGGGCTAGTGCCACGAGTGGGCAGCATTAAGTTGTTTGATCAAGAGATTTCTGGCTTAAAGACGCATGAAGTAATTCGCGCTGGCGTTGGGTTTGTGCCAGAAGACCGAGAAATTTTTTCCACCCTAACTGTGTTAGAGAATCTAAAACTTGCTGAGCGCGATAAGGATCCAGATTACGACACGGTTTATAACTTATTTCCAGAATTATTGAAGCGAAAAGGCCAGCGCGCTGGCACGCTATCTGGCGGTCAGCAGCAGATGGTTGCAGTTGCGCGGGCGCTGCTTAATAAAACAAAATTGTTATTAGTTGATGAACCAACCAAAGGTTTGGCACCAAAGCTGGTAACTGAAGTTGCCGATGCGCTGGAAGTTGCCGCGCAAGCAACCACAATTTTATTAGTTGAGCAGAATTTGCCATTAATTAAACGAATTGCCAAGAACATCATCGTGATGGATCAAGGTGTCGTGGTTCACGCTGGTGTGCCTGCGGAATTAGAGAATCCAGAATTTGCCAAGCAGATGCTGGGCGTGAGTGGAGGTAGCCACTAATGGAAATCTTTATCACGCTGTTTATCACCGGCTTTGGTCTAGGCGCTCTTTATTTCTTAGTAGCCTCTGGGTTGAGTTTGATTTATGGCTTAATGGGAGTTTTGAACTTTGCACATGGTGCATTTCTAACTGCTGGCGCTTATGCCACTTGGTATTTCACCACCTCGATTAGGGTAGATGGCAGCTTAAGTAGTTATGCCATGAGTTTGTTGATTGCCGGCTTGGTTGGTGCGCTATTTGCGGTAGCAACTGAGCAGATATTGATCAAGTACTTGTATGACCGCCATATTGATCAAGCGTTAGTCACAGTTGGTTTAGGTCTAGTTGCAACTAGTGCATATTTAGGTTGGTTTGGTACCGATCCGCTGATTGTGCTGCCACCAACTCAGCTTTATAACACCGTGCAAATTGGTGAGGCCTTTGTTGGTGTTGATCGATTCTTATATATCGGTGTTGCGGCACTAGTGCTGCTAGCTAATTTCTTAATGATGCGCTACACCCGCATTGGATTAATTATCCGCGCTGGCGTAGAGAATCGAGCCATGGTTACTGCACTTGGTATTGATGTTCGAAAAGCATTTACTTTCGTATTCTTTATTGGTGGGTTTGCTGCAGGTCTAGGTGGTGCGTTAGCAACTACTTACGCTTCTGGCGTTGGCCCCACGTTAGGTGATGCATTTTTGATTTATGCATTTATTACTGTAGTAATTGGTGGGATGGGCTCGGTTCCTGGCACTGCCATTGCGGCCGTAATTGTTGGCACCACTCAAGTATTAGTTAACTATTACGTACAAGGACTAGGTGACTTCGTGGTGGTAATGCTGCTAGCACTAGTACTGCTAGTTCGACCACAAGGATTGCTAGGAAAGGTGGCACACTAATGAATCTGCTACCTAGCAAATATCGTTATCTGCCAATTCTGGCGATGGTGTTCTTTGGCGTTGCGGCATTTACCCCAATTTTGAACGAACCAGGCTTACAACAAACTTTCGCGGTAGCGTTTTTATTTGCGGCACTTGCACTTACTTATGACTTATTGCTTGGCTTTACTGGCTTGCTTTCATTCGGCCATGCGCTTTATTACGCCGCTGGTGCATATGGCGCAGCTTATGCGATGGCGCGTTGGGATTGGGGAATTATCCCGGCTGGAATCTTTGCCCTATTTTTCGCAACCGCGATTGCCCTGTTTACTGGTGCCACGGCACTGCGAGTTAAAGGTATTGCCTTTGCCATGGTGACCTTGGCGTTTGCCGAAGCTGGGCATGTGATTGCAGTATTGAACATGTGGGGCTTAAGCAATGGTGATCAAACATTGCAGTTGAATTTTGAATCAGTACCAGATTTCTTCTTAGGTGTTAATAACACAAGAAATCTGTATTTATTGGCACTGATAACTTTAATTTTGATTTATGTTGCAGTGTGGTGGTTAACCCAATCATCAATGGGTCGCGTGCTGCAAGCACTACGCGATAACGAGGAGCGCGTCAGCGTGCTTGGTCTTAAGCCATTTAACTTCAAGTTAATTGCATTCGTGCTAGCTGGCGTGATGGCAGGTTTTGTTGGTGTGGTTGCAGTTATTGTCACTAACAATGCCAACCCAGTAATGGGATCAACTCAAACCACTATCTCACTACTGCTCATGGTGATCCTTGGTGGCATTGCCACCCGTTGGGGTGCAGTAATTGGTGGGTTGCTTTATGTCGTGCTATCGCAACGACTAACTACGCTTGATACCCAAGGTGCGCTTAGTGGATTGCCAGATTGGATTGGTGGTCCAATGAGTGAGCCAGCATTCATCCTTGGTGTGATCTTTATTCTGGTGGTGATGTTCTCACCAGGTGGTATTGCTGGTGCGCTGTATCGACTACGCATGAAGTTTGGTTCTGCAGTCAAGTAAACTTTAGCCTGATGGCAAAACTACTTTGGTCACCGAATAAAACCGATTTAGCAATACATCGGTTATTAGAATTTGCTGGCGTTGACACTTATCCAGAGTTGCTGGATTGGTCAGTTAATAATTCAGATCAATTTTGGCGTTATGTTTGGCAAGATAGCAAAGTGGTTGGCGATCCGGGCGAAACCACAATATCAGGCAACGGCTTTTTTGAGACTAAATTTTTTCCAGATGCTAAATTAAACGTAGTTAACACATTACTCAATGGCGATGACGAACAAGTAATTATCACCGCAATTACCGAAGCTGGCATAAGACGAAAACTCACTCGCGGCGAAGTAAGGCGGGCAGTTAATCAAGTTGCAAATGGTTTAACTGCCGCTGGCGTTGGCCCAGGTGATGTGGTGGCAGCTTGGGTGCCAAATGTGGCTGAGGTTGTGATTTATGCGTTAGGTGCGCTCAGTGTTGGTGCCACCGTTTCAACTGCTTCACCGGATTTTGGCACAACTGGCGTGTTAGATCGATTCGGTCAAATTTCTCCTAAAGTGCTTTTAGCTGCACCTAATTATCAATACAACGGTAAGGATAATGACTGTTTAGATCGATTACCTGAAATTGTTTCAGGGCTGCCCACGCTTAAGCAGGTATTACTAATTGGTGCCCAAACTGATTACGCGGAAAACTTTGAAGATTGGTATGGCAAACATTCTGATCAATACCGCGCGCTTGAGCTCTCGTTTGATCAACCAGGCTTTATTTTATTTTCCTCTGGCACTACCGGTAAACCAAAATGCATTGTGCACAGTGCAGCTGGGGTAATGCTAAAAGTGCTATCCGAAACTCGATACAACTTAGATATTAGAGAAAACGACAACGTCTTTTATTACACCACTTGTGGTTGGATGATGTGGAATTGGTTATTCATGGTGCTGGCAACTGGCTCTGCCATTGTGCTTTATGACGGCAATCCAGTATTTCCTAGGCCAGCTCGATTATTTGATATGGCAGCAGAAGAGAAAATCACGCTCTTTGGTGTCTCTGCCAAATACATTGATTCGCTGCGAAAATTTGAACTTAACCCAAGTGAAACTCATGATCTAAGTTCACTTCGAACAATCACCTCAACGGGTTCACCACTTAGCCCGGAAGGTTTTGATTATGTTTATGACGCAATCAAATCTGATCTACATCTCGCCTCAATTTCAGGCGGTACGGATATCTGTGGTTGTTTTGTGATGGGCAATCCCATCCAACCGGTTTATTCCGGTGAAATTCAAGGTGCGGCCATAGGGGTAAAGATGTCTGTTTTTACCCAGGACGGTGAACCTGCAGCTATCAACGAAAAAGGTGAGTTAGTTTGTTTGCAATCATTTCCATCTCGCCCACTTTATTTTGGTAATGATGAAGGTAATAAGAAATTTAAAGCTGCTTATTTTGAGAAATTTACTGGCGTATGGGCCCATGGCGACTTTGCCGCGATTACGGAACATGGTGGTTATGTAATTTATGGCAGATCTGATGCCACCTTAAATAGCGGTGGGGTGCGAATCGGCACAGCTGAGATTTATCGCATTGTGGAAGAGTTTGTGCCAATTCAAGAAGCAATGGCGGTAGCGCAAGAGTGGGATAACGACACTAGGGTTATTTTGTTTGTGAAACTCCGCGATGGCTATGAGTTAACCGATTCACTAATTTCAGATATCAAATATCAACTAAGAGCAAAAGCAAGCCCAAGGCATGTGCCGGCAAAAATCATTGCTGCCCCCGAACTGCCTCGAACCAAGAGCAACAAATTAGTTGAGTTAGCTGTAACTGAAGTAATTAATAATCGGGAAGTTAAGAATTTAGAAGCGCTGGCAAATCCAGAGAGTTTGAGTTGGTTTAAGAATCTGCCAGAGTTGCAGTCTTAAGCCTTTTTGACAGCCTGCTTACCGTGAGTCCACGGCTCTATTTTGACGATGACTTCGCCAATCTGGCGTCTGGTAATCTCAAGATCATATAAAACTTGCGCTCTTAACCAGTATCCATCAGACAGCCCAAAAAACTTACACAGTCTCAAATCAGTATCAGGAGTAATTGACCTTCGCCCCTTAATGATTTCACCTATTCGTTGAGCTGGAACACCAATCTCTTTTGCCAATCTATATTTGGTGATATTCATTGGCTTAAGAAATTCCTCCAGCAGCAATTCCCCAGGAGTAACCGGATCAAGCAATTTTGTATCCGAATCTACTTTCAACTTTACATATTCAGCCACGACATCTCTTTCGCTAGCAATTTAGTGATAGTCAACGATCTCTACTTGCGCTGGCCCGGCGTTAGTCCAGACAAAACAAATGCGCCATCGGTTGTTGATTCGAATGCTCATCTGCCCCTCTCTATCGCCGCGAAGTTTTTCTAGCCGATTACCAGGTGACATGCTTAGATCAAGCAGATCTGCTGCCAATGACAATTGACCTAACTTCCTTCGTGCCACCTGCTCAATTCCTTCAAATTTGGGAACTCTGATTCCGTTAGCCAACAACGCAGTCGCTTTGTCGGCGTAGGAGATGATCATCACCTAAACCTAACGCGTTGCGTTAATAACGCATAGCATACCCATTTGGGTGTGGAAAGGCAAAGAAGTCCTTGGATTTGTCAGATCTGCCCCACCAAACTCGAACCAAATCCCACTTGCTAACCTTGCGCTCGTTCTTGGGGAAACCCAATTACCTCCTGCCACTGAAACAGGTCAGTGGCCGTTTAGTCCAGAGGGGGCTTATTTAGGTATGCGTGCCTATGAAGTCATGGTCATTCTTGACCCGGATCTAGAAGAAAAAACCGTAAAGCCAAGCCTTGATACTTTTCTTAACGTAGTTAAGAAAGATGGCGGAGCAGTTAACGGTGTTGATGTTTGGGGTCGTCGCCGCTTGGCATACGACATCGCTAAAAAGAGCGAAGGCATTTATGCCGTAATGGATCTAACTTGCTCAGCATCCGCTGTTGCAGAATTAGATCGTCAGCTCAGCTTGAACGAAGCAGTGCTTCGCACCAAAGTTATTCGCCGCGAAGATAAAGAAAAATAATGGCTGCCGGCGATGTCACAGTTACCGTCACCGGTAACTTAACAAACGATCCAGAACTGAGATTCACCCCAAATGGGTTAGCAGTTGCATCTTTCACAGTTGCATCTTCAAGTCGAATTTTTGATCGCACCAGTAATGAGTGGAAAGACGGTGACACCGTCTTTATGCGTTGCAACGTTTGGCGACAATATGCCGAAAACGTAGCTGAGTCACTAACTAAGGGCACTCGAGTAATTGTCACCGGCCGACTAAAACAGCGCAGCTATGAGACCAAAGAAGGTCAGCAGCGCCAAGTAGTTGAGCTAGAAGTTGATGATGTCGGTCCAGCATTGCGAAATGCCACCGCGAAAGTAACTCGCATGTCACGCAGTGACAACAACGGAACATCTTCGGCTGGACCTGCTGCTAACGATCCATGGGCAGCATCTGGCAATCAAACCGATTCGTGGGGCGGCGGCTTCGCTGACGAGCCACCGTTTTAAGGAGAACTAATGGCAAAAGAAACTAAATCAAATTCAAATTCGAATCGTCGTCGCGGTAAAGATGATGACAAGAACAAAAAAGTATTTAAGAAAGTAAATCCACTACTTCCTAAAGATGTTACTTTCGTGGACTACAAAGATGTGAACTTGCTGCGCAAGTTTGTATCTGATCGCGGCAAGATTCGTGCTCGCCGCGTCACTGGTTTGACTGTGCAACAGCAGCGCGCAGTAGCAACTGCAGTTCGCAACGCCCGGGAAATGGCGCTGTTGCCTTATGCCTCAAGTGGCCGGTAAGGAGATAGCTAATGAAAGTTATTCTGACTAATCACATTGCTGGACTTGGTGATGCAGGAGATGTTGTTGAAGTAAAGCCAGGTTATGGCCGTAACTTCTTATTCCCACGAAATTTTGCCGTGCTATGGACAAAGGGTGGCGCTAATCAAGTTGCTGCCATTCGTCGGGCTCGCACTGAGCGTGCGATTCGCAGCAAAGATCATGCGCAAGAAGTTGTGGCATGGTTGAAGGCAAATAAAGTCACCATCAAAACTCGCGTTGGTGAATCAGGTAAGTTGTTTGGTTCAATTGGTGCCAGCGATATTGTGGAAGCAATCTATCGCGCTGGTGGCGACAAGCTAGATAAGCGAATCGTGCAACTACAGCACCCAATAAAATTAGCAGGCACTCATAAAGTGCCACTAAAGCTGCACGCTGACATGGTGGGTCATGCCACTATTGAGATTGTGGCTGGCTAAGAACTAATTACTAACAGCGCTCTCGGAAGCGGTATTAAATGAATACTGCATTTGGAGTTAACGCAATCATTGGATTGCTATTAACTTCACTGGTGATCACACCAGCCGGGAGCGCTGTGGTATTTAGTGAGTCCGTTAGTACTGAATCCTTAACTATTTCAGTTTCCGGTGACCTTTTAGTTCACCATTCGCAATATGAACAAGCCCTAGCAGATGGGGGCGATAGTTATGATTTTAGAAATCAATTAGCACCTGCTAAATCCTTATTAACAGCAGATGTAAACATCTGCCATTTAGAAACACCACTCACATCAGGTAAACCAAGTACTTTTCCTATTTTTGCAACGCCAGATTCGCTAGCAACTGCAATTAAAGCAACTGGTTGGGATGGATGCAGCGCGGCATCAAATCACAGTTTGGATCAAGGTGAAGCTGGGATTTATCACACGATTAAGACTATGCGCGCTGCTGGCTTAACTGTGGCTGGAATTAGAAATCGCGAACCAAAGAATCGAAGAACAGATAGCGCGATTGGTTGGTATCAACCAACGCCAGACCTTATGGTCGCGCACCTCGCTTATACCTGGTCCACTAATGGCATTCGACCAAAATATAACTGGCTAGTTAATTCGCCAATTAATCCGAAATCAATTATTAAAGATGCGCAGGCAGCAAAACGAAATGGTGCTGATCTAGTAATTGTTTCAATTCACGCTGGTAATGAATATTCACCCAAGCCAAGTAGTTATCAGAAATTTATTGCGCAAACAATCATGGCTAACCCGGCAGTTGATGCCATGGTTGGTCATCATGCGCATGTGGTGCAAGATGCTGAACTTATTTCGGGTAAGCCGGTGGTTTATGGGTTAGGAAATTTCTGGTCGGGCCAAGGTGCTTGGTCAGATCAACCAGCTAGTCAATCTGGTGCGTTAGTCACGCTTAAATTCACCAGACCGATAAATACTGATACTTCGTTTAGTTATGTTGGCGTAAAAATAAATTCGGTGCTAACTACCCCAGAAAATTGGCAGGTATTCCCAGTTAATCGAATTCCAATTGCCTCGCGTTGGGGCAGTGCCGCCCGGGCCGCAATTGCGGAGATCAGCGCCCGATTAAGCCCGCTGCAGCCCTGACGGCTGCGCGCAATTGCAATAAAAATCAGCAGGATCAAAAAACCTTGGAATTATTTGTTATCTACAGGGTGTGGGTGGCGATTTCCCCTCAAAACAATGGGGTTTTTGGCTGATTCTGTGAGGGATTCCCACAGGTCACCCACAGGGAGGAACCCGTTATCCACAGGCCATACCCAACTCATCCCCTGCTCCTTACACAGCAAGCAGCGCATCTGTCAGAGTAAATGGGCACAATGCCCTCATGAGTGTGGCGGAATTTCCATCACCAGCTGGCGACGCTGGCTTTGATCGGCTACCCCCACAAGACATTGCTGCTGAAGCATCAGTACTTGGTGCGATGTTACTTAGCAAAGATGCAATTGCTGATGTGGTTGAGAATCTGCGCGAGATGGATTTCTATCGACCAGCGCATGCCACTATTTATGCTGCGATACTAGATTTGTATGGTCGTGGTGAACCAGTTGATCCAGTTACAGTTTCCGCACAGCTAGGTAAAACTGGCGAGCTGATAAAAATTGGTGGTGCACCATATCTACACACGTTAGTTAACGGTGTACCAACTGCCGCTAATGCTGAGTATTACGCGCATATTGTGCGCGATAAAGCAATGCTACGACGACTTGTTGATGCTGGCACCAAGATCGCACAATTAGGCTATAAGGGCGAAGGCGATGTTGATCAAATTGTTGATGCGGCGCAAGCTGAGGTTTATGACGTTTCTGATAATCGCGCCAGAGATGATTATCAAGCGCTAGGCACTTTGCTCTCTGGTGCGTTAACTGAAATTGAAGCATTAGGTTCGCGCGATGGCATCATGACTGGTGTGCCAACTGGTATTACTGAATTAGATAAATTAACTAATGGTTTGCATCCAGGACAGTTAGTAATTGTGGCGGCTCGACCTGGTTTAGGTAAATCAACGCTTGGCTTAGATATTGCGCGCGCTGCTGCAATTAAAAATAATTTAACTACTGCTATCTTCTCGCTAGAAATGAGCCGTACTGAAATTGTGATGCGACTTCTTTCCGCAGAATCAAATATCTTCTTAACCAATATGCGCACCAACAAAATGAGCGATGCCGAGTGGCAGCGATTGGCTCGCAAAATGAGTTCTATCTCAGATTCACCACTATTTATTGATGACTCAGCTAACTTAACCATGATGGAAATTAGGGCAAAAGCCAGACGATTAAAGCAGCGTCATAATTTGCGATTAATCATCGTTGACTATCTCCAGC
>JBIJDU010000031.1:0-12991 GCA_044343935.1 Candidatus Nanopelagicales bacterium
AATGTTGACTTCACTGAATGAAATTGCGTACATCAAGCGATTAAAGAATGAGCCAATCGGCACACCGCCATCACCGCTATAGGTGTTGTTCTGCTGTCCAGTAGGTGAGGTTTCATCTGGATAGTCCAATTCAACTGGCTCAGCACCCTCAGGTGCACCAACAATTGAGTAATCTGGCGAACGCTCACCGAAATAAATTCGCGGCTCAGTAATTGCTAACGGACCGCGAGGTGGTATGTCGCGTTCGAAAAATACTGGGCCACCATCAGGACGCACGGTGCTATCAAATGCTGCCGAAATACCAAATCCGTGAGTGTAGACAAAGTGCGAGTTAATGAAGTTACGTGCCTGTGGGATCGCATCTAAATTAATTTCTCGAGTCGCTAAAATTGCGCCACGCAATTCGCCATCAATTTCATAACGAGCAACATCAAGTTGATCACCAAATGAGTAATAACCTCGAATCTGCTGCAGCTGATTAAATGTTGGCGCAAGTGCTGCTGGATCCATTAATCGAACTTTGCTTAACGTGCCCTGGAACTGATCTAGGTTTTCAATCTTGGGCTGAGTTACTGCCGCGTAATCTTCTTTAACTACATCAGTTAAATTGTAAGCGTCGCGAGTAGTATTAATGCCGCGCTCAATAAAAGGAGCTTCTAGCGCTGCTTGGCTTGGTCGAACTCGGAATTGCTCAAGCAACGACGGGTATACCCCGCCGGCTAAAACTGAAGTTGCCACCAATAAACCAACTGCCGTAATTGGTATCCGCCAACTGCGTCGGAAGATGTTTACGAAGAACAAAACTGCAACTAGCGCAGCAATTCCAGTTAGCAATGCTCGTACCGGCAACACTGCCTGGACATCGGTGTATTGCAAACCGTCAACTAAAGTATTTGATTGCACTGCTAAGCCATATCGATCTAGCCAATATGCGCCAGCCTTGAACAGCATAAACACACCAAGAATTGCAGAAAGGTGTGCGGTCGCTTGTGGCGTGACCCGACGTTGATCTGGTTGCAACACAATTGCACCATTGGCTGAGTGAATCAAAAACCCAATGATAAACATAAACAGCGAGAGCGTAATTCCAGTGCCGATCAGCAGTCGCAAAACTGGATAGGTGAAAACGAAGAATGAAACATCAATACCAAAATGTGGATCGTCGTAATTGAATGGTTCGCGGTTAATAAAACTCAACCATTGCGCCCAATTACTACCAGCCGAAAGCGCCATCAACATCGCGAGTGCGCCAGCAATGCCGTAGGCCAATAGCTTTCTGAGCCTATCTACTGCTTCTGGAATCAAAATTGCAGTTTGGGCGGGACGTAGTCGGTAAGCGAAAAAAACTGTTCCCCATAAAAACAATAAACTTACTAGCAGCGTAACTGCGAACAACAAAATTCTAGTGGTCAAAATTGTGGTAAAGACCGCTTGCGAATCAACAGATCTAAACCATAAGTAATCGGTATAGAAACCAGCAAAGAAAGAAGTGAGCAGACCTAATGCCACCACAATGGAGATGGCGAACAAGAAGGCGCGGGATCTACCAGTTGGCAGACTAGGCGGTGTCGGCCGGTCGCCGAATGGATTTTGTTGAAAGAAAGTCACCGGCGTACTCTAATTGACCCGAATTTACCTCGCACTACAAGTCGGCAGATCACCCGATGCGTCCGATTTTAACTTTTCCAACACGCTTATTGCCTCTCGCAGAGTTTTCACAGGAATTGCTCGCAGACCATCTGGAATGCGCTGTATTGCCTCCGCGCAGTTCTCAATGGGTAACAGAAAAACAGTTGCTCCAGCATTTTTAGCACCGATCATCTTCTGTCGAATACCTCCAATTGAACCAACTTCGCCCGTTGTGGTGATTGTGCCAGTGACCGCAATATGAGCATCTGCAACCAATTCCCCTGGCGTTAGCTGGTCGTAAATTGCTAGCGCAAAAACTAAACCAGCACTTGGGCCGCCAACTCGTTGATCAGCAAAGTTTGCTTCAATTTCTGAATTGATCTCACTTGTTAAGAATGCGCCAATTGAGCCAGCCGATTCGGAATCTGGCGCAGCTACAGTTGGAATTTCAAAAACCAATTCGCTGCCGTCTCGCAAAATGACTATTGTGGCTTTGTTGCCAGGTGTAGTTTTCCTAACTTCTTCAATTGTTCCGCCAATTGAATCTACCGCAACCCCATTCACGCTAATAATCTGGTCATTTGATTTTAAGTACAGCGCAGCCGGGCGATCTGATATGACATCAACGACAAAAACATTTTCAGTAAATGGAATTCCCAATTCTCGCAAAACTGCACCTAACGCAATTTCCTGACTGGAAGCAAATGCTCGAGTACTTTGGGTGCGCGCTTGTTCGGCAGTAATGTCATCTGGATAACTGGCGCGACGCGGGATGACTGAGATATCAGGGTGCAACCAGCCATAAACTGCTTCACCCAAAGTAATGGTGCGCTGTGGTCCGCCAACTTCTCGAACGGTAGTCATATCTAACTGACCAGAAGTGAGATAAGTATCAGCATTTGCTATTTCAATAAACTCCTGCTCACCGAGCGAACCTAACGTGTTAAAAACTGGTCCAGGTTGCTGTGACAAATACGGAACGGGCAGTGCTGTTGCTGCTATTGCTAGCCAAACCAATAAAAGCTTGCGCCAAGATCCGCTAAAAATGATTACTCTCCTGAATTTGAAATGGGCTTATCCGTAACACGATCAACTGCCTGCTCAAATCGACGCCGTGCGTTTATATCTCGATCTGGATGCTTTGATCGTCGCGGCTTAGAGTTCCAAATTGCCCAAGCAGTTCCAATTACCAAAGTCACAATTGGTAACGACCACCAAAGTAATGTACTCACCGCTCCCTTTCCGTAGTGGTAAATCTAACCCATTTACCAGAATTTGCAGGCTTGATTGAGTGCGCCTGGTTAAGAATTTATCGCTATGGTTGGTTGCCGAAAGAGAGAACACGATGAGCATTCCATTTGGCTTTCAACCGCCCAGCGATGGTGAACCATTGAATCAAATGGGACAGATGTTTGAACAACTTGGCAAAATGATGCAAAGCGGAAATGCGGGCATCAACTGGAACGCCATATCAGAAACCGCAATTGGTCAGGTTGTTACAGCTGGCGACCACCAACCAACCATGAGCGAGTTAAGTCGAACTCAAAATGCTGGAAGAACTGTTGATCTTTGGCTCGATCAAGCAACTTCATTTCCAGCTTTAGGAATTGATCTAGAGGCCTGGTCTCGTAAGGACTTGATCAATTACTCCCTTAATGTCTGGCGAATCATTTCTGATCCGGTGCTAAGTCGAATGGCGGATTCCATGACCACCATGATGCCGGGCAACGATCAGATTCCACCTGAATTAATCGAACTCACTAAGCCGATGTTGGAGATGGTAAAGGGATTGACTTCGGCAATGGTTGGTATGCAAGTTGGTCAATCGCTTGCTGCACTAGCGATGGATGTCATGGGCGCGGCCGATGTTGGTTTATTACTCACCGATAAGCCACGGCCGGCTTTAATTACGCAACGCTGTGATGAATATGCCACTGAAATCACCGTGCCAGCGGATGATTTACTGCATTTTCTGGCAAGCCGCGAAATTGCTCGCCAGCGATTATTTAACTCAGTTGATTGGTTAAGTGGCGCAATCATTACTGCCGTTGAAATACATGCTGCTGGAATGCGAGTTGATACCTCAAGACTGCAAAGTGCACTTGAGGGAATTGATCCATCTGATCCGCAAGCAATTGCCGCAGCGCTGGAAGGTGGCGTACTGACGCCTGAGTTAACTCCAGAACAGCAAGCAGCATTAGTCCGATTGGAAAACCTATTAGCACTCTCGGAAGGTTGGGTTGAAGTTGTTGCGCAAAGTGCAACTGCCACCAAATTATCAAACTACGCTGCGATGTTTGAATCAATTCGACGTCGACGAGCAACGGGCGGTCCAGCGGAAAATGCGTTTGCCGCGCTGGTGGGATTAGAAATTCGCCCTAAGCGAATGCGAGCAGCATTTGATTTCTTCAATAAACTAACTGAATTAATCGGAGCAGAACGACGCGATTACATTTGGCAGAATCTGGATTTGTTACCAAAGCAAGACGAATTAGATGATCCAATTGAATTAGCGATAAAGGTGGCTAGCTCTCTCTAGTAGCTATCGGCATGGCTCATGCCAGCTAAAAAAGCTTCTGCTTGTTCATATTTTGGGTGACGTTTTACTAAAGCATAGAAATCTTTGTTGTGATCGTGATGCAACAAGTGAATTAATTCATGCAACAACACCACTTCAATCACATACTCTGGTGCGGTAGCAATTCGCTTAGCAATTCGAATGGTCCGATCAACTGAAGTGCAAGATCCATGCAATTCTCGCTGTCTGGTTGACCAATTAACCGATACCGGCCGCAATTCACCAAACTCTGGGTGCAAGTACTCAGCGATTAACTCTTCACTGAGTTTAATCAATTGGTCATCTCCCATGATTGCTTCGGCCGAAATAATGCGAGAGGTTAATTCCAAAATATGGTGATCAATTTCTTTGCGTGACATTCGAGCTGGCACTGAAATAATTAATCGGCCAGATTCACGCCATGCTGCAACAGATCTGGTTCGCCTTTTGGAGCGACGTACTTCCACAATCTCCGAGGTATCGGTAGGGGCAAACTCAAGTTGTGGCTGATCGTTATCAGTCATCTGCCCACCTAAACCTTTAATTCTGTGAACTTTTTTTAATCCACACCACAGTTTAGACAAATTAAGCAATTGTGTGAGGAGAAATCTACTTTGATTAACGGCGTTCGCTAGATATCAACAGCGGTATGCACAAACTGTGCGCAAAAAAAGAGTGTTATTCCCCAACTTTTCCACAATTTCCTCCACAACTCACTTTGACTCATTGACCAAGCCGCTCTAACTTGCGCTTGGGTCCGGCGAGATAACGGGTCTGGCGCCAGCAAGGGGAAGGCTGACGGCAGATTGCGAGCCTCGTCGGATCCATTTACTTTTTGTGAAATAACGCTCAATTGAGAACCATTTTCATTAAGATTTCTTCGGCGCGCCTGACCCGCTCAACCTGCAAACCCATGGCCCAAGCGCGTATCGTGAGGCTGCTCTCGTAAGGGGGCTGGGAGGAGGAGATGCAATATGTCTGATTCATACACAGGTGAGGCCTACTGCGTTAAATGCAAGGAGAAGCGAAGCTTCACCGGCAATATCGAAGTTACCAACGGTCGCCGCTTTGCTAAGGGTATCTGCCCAACATGCGGCACAAAGGTAACCAGAATTTTGGGCAAGGCCTAAAACCAAACGCAAGCTTCACAGACCCGCAGTTAATGGCTGCGGGTCTGTTTTTTGTGGAGAACTTTTCGGAATTTGCCAGCTAAGCCATCTAATTCGGCTATGGACCCATCCCTTAAGCCGATACTACGAAATCCGTCCGCAACTGCATTACGTGATCCACGTTGCATTCAAGTTGGCATCGATCCCAACCACTCACTGCTGCTAACTGGTGAAGTATCCCAAATCCGACAATTCTTAAATCTGCTAGATGGCAATCACGAGGTAGCGGAAATGATAAGCAAATTTCCGTTTGCCCAGATAGCAATATCTCAGTTATCAAAACGTGGTCTGTTGGAGACTCAACTACTAGATCATCAGATCACAGCATCACTTACCCCAGCACAAAACTACGATCTTCTGATCAGTCAACGCAGCCATCAAGCCGCAATAGGAAAAATGGATTTTGCACCAACTCGCATCCAAAACCTAGCTAACAGTTATATCTGGCTGGCTAATGCTGGGCCTGCTGCTGCGTTGGCTGCGATCTATCTCGCACAATCACAAATTGGCCGGATAAAGCTTGATGCGATTGCGGAATTCAAACCAACCGATTTGCCTAATTGGCTAGATCGCAATGGCCAAGCAGCAGATTCACTAATACATCAACTTGAGATGAGTTCCGCGAATCTGAAGTTAACCCAGCCTGCAGGGAAGCCCAATCCAGATCTAGTTATTTTTACTGATCAACCTTGGCAAACGCCTGAGATTGCTGCTGACTATTTGAATCGTGGCATTGCTCATTTAGTTATTCAACCCAAAATTTCTGAGGTGACAGTTGGACCTTTGGTAATTCCTGGAAAAACTAGTTGTCTTTACTGTGCCGAACAGCAATTGCTCAATGTCGATAAAAGTTGGTCAGTAATGCGCAATTTAATCGGACAACACGAACACGATGAGACTGATTGGCTGCTGCTAAATCTTGCCGTTAGCTATGCGATTGCTCAGGTAGTTTCTGCTATTGGTATAGGTGACTTAAGCCGCAGTGAATTAGTCAATACCCGATGGCGATTTCGGTTACCCGGTCCTCGAATCGAATCAGCACCCCAACCAGTGAATATGTTTTGTAGTTGCCAATGGGGGCTGATCACCGCATAGTTGCAGGTGCGCAGATTGCTGTTTGCCCCCAGAATCAGCCAGTGTCCGATATTCCACGCCGCACCTTTACTCGCACTGCCCGATTGGCATCTTTACCCATCGGTGCCGTGAGTCGCTCTGCTGCCAGTTTTGGTAAAAGACTAACTGGTGTTTCGCCTGAGCAAATCGCAGCTGAGAATCAAGCTCGCACAGCAGAGCAGTTGTTTCGAGTGCTGGGTGAACTTAAAGGTGGCGCCATGAAAATCGGCCAAGCACTATCAGTAATGGAAGCTGCCTTTCCAGAGGATGTAGCAGCCCCTTATCGAGCATCGCTAACTAAATTGCAAGATTCAGCACCGCCGATGTCAATGTCCACAGTTGCTAATGTGATGACAACTGAATTTGGTAAAAATTGGCGCGATCGATTTCAGGAATTCTCCGAAACGCCAGCTGCCTCTGCCTCACTAGGCCAGGTACATCAAGCAATTTCTAAAGATGGTCGGAAGGTTGCAGTTAAGGTGCAATATCCAGGTGCTGATAAAGCACTCCTTAATGATTTTGAGCAAGCAGTTCGATTTGCCCGCATCGCACAGCCAATTGCACCTGGCTTGGATTTCAAATCATTAATGGATGAAATGCGAAAAGTACTGGCAGAAGAATTGGATTATTTCCGAGAAGCACAAGCGCAACGAGTTTTCGCCCTCAGCTATGACGGCGATGCAAATGTCAAGGTTCCTCACATCTTGGCCGCAACCGCACACGTTTTGATCTCGGAGTGGATTGATGGCACCCCGCTATCCAAAGTGATTGAGTCTGGCAGCAAAGCAGAGCGCGATCGTGCTGGTGATCTGTATCAAACATTTTTGCTGTCTGGACCTTCTCGAGTTGGAATGCTTCATGCGGATCCGCACCCAGGAAATTTTCGAATTACACCCGATAACAAGTTAGGTGTTCTGGATTTTGGTGCAGTTGCTAGATTGCCCGAAGGCTTTCCTCCAGCGATGGGACAGCTACTGGCAATTGCGATGACTGGAGATGCCGATCGCGTGATTGAAGTTATGCGAGATCAGAATTTTATTTTGCCTAACGTTGATGTCAGTCCAACTGCCGTACTGAATTACCTATCCCCATTTACGGAACCTGCGCAAGCCGATAAATTTGAATTTAATCGCGATTGGATGCGAGAGCAATTTGGCCGTGTTAATGATCCACGCAATCCAGATTTCTCCACCGGAATGAAATTGAATTTACCGCCACAATACGTATTGGTTCATCGAGTTTGGCTTGGTTGTATTGGCGTGCTGAGTCAGCTAAATGCCGAAGTTAGAGTAAGGGCTGAAATTGAGCGCTCTATGCCAGGCTTCACCGACTACTTTGACAACAGTGCGGCCAAATCGGTTTGATATTTTTCAACTTTAGCCTGCGTAATGCCAGCAATTCCAATCGCCAACGACTGGGCTAAATCACCAACTTCTGCGATGGCTCGCAACGTGGCATCAGTGAAGATAAGGAACTCTGCTACTTCCTCATGTCGAGCCTGAACGGTTCGCCACTCGTACAGTTTCACTAACAACTCTTTTTCCACCCAAGGCGCACAGGCATCACATCGCACTGCTGCAATTTCTACCGCTGTAACTAATCCTTTTTGACAAAATCGACAACTAACCACTCTGGGCTTTATTGATCTTTGCGCTGATGACTCGAACTTAGTCACTTTGGAATCCTTAGTGACCAAATCTGTTGTGGTGTCAGCAGCAATAGTGCTTAAAAATTCAGATGGACCCCGGTCCCTGGAGTAACTAAGAAGTAATTTGTCCGCAGCTCGAGTTAGTCCCACATAAAATAATCGCCGCTCTTCAGCGTATTGATCAGCAGAGAGCGCAATACCAAAAGCTTGATAAGGCATCAACTGGTCATTTACTCCCGCCAGCACAACAGCTTTCCACTCCAGACCCTTGGCGGAATGAATTGTCATTAAATCAATCCCGCCGCGCTGCTGTGTCAGATTTGTTGCCAGTCCTATCTGATTAAGTGCGGTATCAATGACCGGCAGCTGGGCATTTAATCTAGTCAATACAGCGATCTGCGATAGTGGAATGCCCGAGCTAACCTGATTTGAGATCCAAGTGGCAATAGCAGTTGCTTCAGATTTCACATCAGCTGCTGAATTAATCTCAATGCTGCCAGGAATATCACGCTGACTTACAGTTGGAATTTCAGCAAAACTATTTGCAGCGTGCACAATTGCTGGTGCAGATCGATAACTTCTAGTCAACTTTGCCACCGTTGCATTACCGAAGCGTTGCTGCAAATCGATTAAGAAACTTGAGTTTGCACCAGCAAAACCATAGATTGCTTGACCTGGATCACCAACTACACATACTGAATCTCGGCCAGCCCACCATTGATCCAATAAATGCTGTTGTGCGGGAGAAATATCCTGGTACTCATCAACTGTAAAGTGCTGATACCGATTAGTAAAACTTGCCGCAATTCTAGGTTGATCTTCCATCATCGCAGCAGCCAACAAAACAATATCTGATAAATCACACTGATGATTTGCAGTTAACATTTGATCGTAACTCTGCATTACTTCTGAAATACGACTTGCAGTCAACTGGGCAGTTATGCTGCGGGAATTCGCATAACGCGAATAATCTTCAACAGAGTAACGCATTGCTTTAGTCCAAGAAATCTCAGCAGCTAGATCTCGCACTAATGCTCGCTCTGGTGTCAAACCGTGTTTTTGTATTGCTCGTTCGATAATTGCGTCGATGTTATCACAAATTGATGGTGGCGCACCACCAATAATTTCCGGCCAGAAATATTGAACTAACTGAAATGCGGATGCGTGCAAAGTTCTTACCTGAACGCCAGATACGCCCAACTGCTGCAGCCGGGCTTTCATCTCGTTTGCCGCTCGAACGGTGAAAGTTACTGCCATCGTGGCATCTGCTTGATGTGCGCCAGTTGAGACGGCATGTGCAATTCGATGAGTGATGGCTCTGGTCTTACCCGTACCTGCCCCGGCCAGCACAATCACTGGGCCAACTACCGAGGTAGCCACCGCATGTTGCTCAGGATCAAGATGGGCCAACAAATCAGTCACTGGCCGAGCGTAATCGGGTTCGCAACTTGGCCCGACAGGCGGATTGTGCTGAACTATCTAGACTCTGGTCATGACCTTAACTATGTACAGCACCCAATGGTGCGGCTATTGCCAGCGACTTAAGGCACAGTTGGATCGCGCTGGAGTCCCTTACACGGAAATAGATATTGAATATTCGCCCGAAGCGGCGCAATATGTTGAAAGCGTTAACGGCGGAAATCAGACCGTTCCCACGGTAGTACTCCCCGATGGCAGAGCAATGACTAATCCATCAATTAATCAACTGCTCGATGCGTTAGGGTCGTAACCAACTAGTTGGAAGTTCTTGCCCATACCATTCTTCAATTAATGCTCGAGCAATTGAAATTTTTGACGGAAGTTTTAGCAAACCTGATTCGCATTCTGATTTAAGTTCTGCTCGGGTAAACCAGCGCACTTGCGAAATCTCATAGCCATCAGCCACTGCATTTGTAGTTTTCGTTTTAACCTGATAACCCAACATCAATGAAGCTGGGAATGGCCAAACCTGTGAGCCACGATATTTAATATCTTCATGCTTTACCACTACTCCTGCTTCTTCTCGCAATTCTCGGATCACGGTCATCTCAGCTGATTCGCCTGCTTCAACAAAACCAGCAAAAGTGGAATAAAAATCGGACGCCCAATCAACTCTGCTCCCCAGTAGTGCACGATCCTGATCATCTACAACTAAACAGATAATGGCTGCATCAGTTCGGGGATGGTGCGAGATCTGACAGGTGTCACACTTCCGAGTCCAGCCAGCAGTTTCTACTTTGGTTTCACTACCACAATTGGCACAGAACTTGTTTTTCTTGTGCCAATTAAAAATTGCTGTACTAGTGACCAATAATCCAATTTCTAAATCTGACAAATAATTGCCGGCTTTTCGCAAGTCTTCCCAGTTCTCAGGCGCATCAGATTCATCCAATACCGCAAGATATGCGATTGAATCTTGATCAATACCTAAATCCACCCAAACCAGATTTGGATCCATTTGATTTACGCTGCCAAATTCCAATGCGCCTGCCGAAACTGAAACTTTGCCATTTTTAACCTGTAATACTCTGGTGCGCGGGTCTAACTTAACCGCTTCCCAATCAAGTTCGGTCCAAGTTTCCCGATTGCGCCGTCTAATTTCGGATCGGGCCAGGATCAGTGAGGTTAGTAATGGGTCTGAGTTCATTTCCCCAAGCCTAAAGCACAAATCCAAGTTAGGTTTGGTGAGTGAGTAAGGACGGCAGAATGCGCGTTAGTAGTTGGAACATTATGCATGGTATTAATCTGCAACGCCCCACAACTAATGGTTTCCCAAGCATCGATCCAGCAGAACTTGCAGCGGCATGTGCTGAAATTTCCACTGACGTGCTAGCGGTTCAGGAATTAGATCAATACCAAGAACGAAGCGGCAATTTGGATCAAGCTGCTTTAATCAGTGAGAAAACTGGCTTAAGAAATTACCGATTTACACCGACCGTTTTGGGTAATCCAGACCTAGGGAAGAAGGGCTGGCAGCCAGCAGCTGGATCTGGCTTTGATCAAGAAAACGCTTCACGCCAGGCACGTTATGGCATTGGGCTGTTTACCAATTATCCAGTTAAGAACTGGTACCAACTTGACCTTGTTGGTGCGCGCGTCACTACTCCGATTGCAATTCCAGGCGAGAATGGAAAGCCACAATTAATTTGGATCAATGATGAACCACGCGTTGTGCTTGCTGCCGAGCTCGAAACTCAATTTGGGTCCATTATTGTTGCCACCACTCACCTATCGTTTGTGCCGATTAGAAATTTGCGACAACTGCGCATCACGCTAAAGTGGTTAGCACAATTCCCGCAACCAAAAGTACTTCTTGGTGATTTGAATCTGCCAGCTCTAGCTATTAAGTATGCAACATCACTTCGTCGGACACCAATCACCCCAACATTTCCAATTGGAAATCCAAAAGCTCAATTTGATCACATTCTAACTACGCGCGATCTAGTCATTTCTGAAGTATCGACAAAGCAATTGTTAGTGGGAGACCACTTAATGATCTCCGCCACGATTAATTGATTCCATTACTAGGTCCATCACTCGCTCAGTTGTGATTTCCTGGTTTGCTTCTATTTCAGTTAAGTCAGGTAAGAAAACAAATCTCGCTTTCACTTGGGTAATATCTAATTTCTTATGAATTGCCCAAGCTAGTCGATAGATCGCCAATTGCATGGGGTCGGCATTTCGCTGACTTCCAGTTTTCCAATCCACAAGAACTGGCATGCCATTTATTTCAAAAACTGCATCAACTCGGCCAGAAATCAAAATAGCGCCAATCGGTAATTGAAATCCCCATTCAACGGCAATGGGGCGCAATTTTGCGTATGGGGAACTCTCAAATGCGGCAAACGCAGTTACGACCATTTCATCAGGCAACGGCGGATCAGCAACTAACTCATCCAAGTCGATCAAGGTGGCCATTTTGTAATAGCCTTCGATTTTGGCATGAACTGCGGTGCCACTTGCTGCCACTCTTGCTGGCGCAGTTGGTAATGGCCGCATTAGATTCTGGGCTATTTCAGCTGGCGAATTAATTACTTTAATTAAATTGGTTGCTGTCAACAAATTAGGAAGTGTTACGGTGGTTTCTTCGGGTGCTGCAGTTAACCAACCAATTGCCTGATCCCATGCTGCAAGTTGATTCTGCTCGGCTTCTGTTAGCTCTTCAACTTGGGTTAATTCACCTTGATTGGCCAGTACCTCATTAGCAAGTTTGGTTAGCTTCTCTCGATATTGTGGATTAGCTTGAGTTCGGTAAATGTCTTCTTCAACCAGGTACGGATTGGGCTGGTCTTGATCAGGCTCTGGAAATTCCGAAAGCACCGTTGTCGCACTTTTTGCTAACTCGCGGTAGAACGGACTTGGGCCACGGCACCCTTTTTGCGTATCTCCCCACCAAGATGAAGTGACCGTCACCGAATGCTGAGCTCGAGTTAAGGCAACGTAGAACAATCGAAGTTCCTCATCTAATGCATACTGCTTTACCGCATCCTTGAATCCCTTGATTGATTTTTTATCTGCTATTGGATCTGATGGTAATGAATTTCGATCACCTCGTAGTGAATGTGGCAGTGCATCAACTACTGAAGTGAAAACAGATCTGCTTTGACTGGTAGGAAAAACGGTGGCTGTGACTTCTGGAATGAATACATGCGGCCATTCCAGGCCTTTGGCTCGATGAATTGTGAGTAATGAAACAGCTCCGCTAACCAAGGGAACTTCTATTTTTGGGACGATCTTGAATCGTCGTGAAGCATTTACCCAACTAATAAATGCCGCAACACTTTGATCATCCGATGACTCCGTCCAACCTCTTACTAAATCAACAAATCCAGCAACCACATTTGCGCGTTGCGTAATGCGACTAGTGGGATTGGCATACAACTCAATATCCATGTT
>JBIJDU010000016.1:0-34235 GCA_044343935.1 Candidatus Nanopelagicales bacterium
TTGCAAGAACTTGGTGAGTTTGTTCGTTCTGCCTCTTCTACGATTGAAGCGCCAGTCGCTCGTCGATTAGTAGAGGCAATGGGCGGCCCAGTTACCAAACCACCGGCAAAGAAGAAAGCCACTAAGGCAGTAAAGCCAGCGGAAGAGGTTGCGGCGGAACCGACTGCTCCGACGCCGACAAGTGAGTCAAAACCAGAACCACCGCCAGCGCCCCCAGCATCTACCGCAACTGCAACCACACCAAAAGCACCCGCCCCAACTCCAGGGAATGCTGCGCCAATTGCGCCAAGACCACCGGCAGCGCGCGGCGGCAATAATCCTTTTAGTGCCACAAAGCCAGCGCCACGTGCTGGCAATAATCCATTTGGTGCACCTAGATCAGCAGCACCTCGACCTGGTAACAATCCATTTGGTGGCGCACCACGAGATGGTGCGCGCGGACCAAGACCTGCTGGCACGGGCGCGCCACGAGATGCAGCACGCGGGCCAAGACCTGCTGGCGGTCCACCTCGAGATGGTGCTCGCGGACCAAGACCTGCTGGCGGTCCACCACGGGATGGTGCTCGCGGACCAAGAAATTTTGGTGCTCCAACAACTGGTGCACCAGCGGCACCAGGTAGAGGCGGCAAGCCAGCGCGACCTGGCAGCGGGCCACAAGGACGTGGCCAAGTTGGTGGCGCATTTGGTAAACAAAGTGGAAAATCAAAGAAAAGTTATAAATCTAAGAAAACTCGTCGCCAAGAATTCGACAACATGGAAGCGCCAGAGTTAGGTGGCGTTTCGTTGCCACGAGGTAATGGCCAAGTTGTAAAAATGCGTCGTGGTTCATCACTAAGTGACTTTGCTGAGAAGATTAATGCAAATCCAGCTGCATTAGTTACCGCACTATTCCATTTAGGTGAAATGGTGACCGCAACTCAGTCCGTTAGTGATGACTTGTTGATTTTGTTGGGTTCGGAAATGAACTTCGAAGTTCAGATCGTGTCGCCTGAAGATGAAGATCGAGCATTGCTGGAATCATTTGATGTTGACTTAGATTTCCAAGATGAAGATTCCGACATGGAAATTCGTCCACCGGTAGTAACGGTGATGGGTCACGTTGATCATGGTAAGACTAGATTGCTTGATGCGATTAGAAAAACTAATGTGGTCTCAAGCGAAGCGGGCGGCATCACACAGCACATCGGTGCATATCAAGTAGTAACAACACACAATGATCAACCGCGTGCCATTACATTTATTGATACGCCCGGTCACGAAGCGTTTACTGCAATGCGTGCTCGTGGTGCGAAAGCAACTGATATTGCAATCTTGGTTGTTGCGGCGGATGATGGAGTTAAGCCACAAACCGTGGAAGCACTTAATCACGCCCAAGCAGCCAATGTGCCAATTGTGGTTGCAGTTAACAAAATTGATAAAGAAGGGGCATCGCCGGACAAGGTTCGTGGGCAACTAACTGAATATGGGCTGGTGCCAGAAGAATATGGCGGCGAAACCATGTTTGTTAACGTCTCGGCGCTTTCTGGATTAAATATCAATGAGCTATTAGATGCGGTGTTACTAACCGCCGATGCTGCAATTGATCTGCGAGCAAATTCATCCGCTACGGCAAGTGGTGTAGCTGTTGAGGCGCATCTAGATCGTGGTCGAGGTCCAATTGCAACAGTGTTAGTTCAACGCGGCACGCTTCATCCGGGAGATTCCATTGTGGTGGGTGAGGCGCATGGTCGCGTTCGAGCGATGTTAGATGAAAATGGCGAATCAGTTGCAGCTGCCGGGCCATCTCGAGCAGTTCAGGTGCTGGGCTTATCTGCAGTTCCAGATGCTGGTGATTCATTCTTAGTTGTTGATGAAGATCGAACGGCACGGCAAATTGCGCAGACCAGAGCAGCACGAGAGCGCAATGCCATGTTGGCGCAGAATCGAACCAGCCGTTCGCTAGAAGACTTCATGAAGAATTTGGAAAAGGGTGGTGCAGATAGCGAGCTGCGCTTGATCATTAAGGGTGACGTATCGGGTTCAGTTGAAGCACTTGAAGATGCACTAATGAAAATTGATGTTGGCGATGAAGTTTCGCTGCGCGTTATTCATCGTGGCGTTGGTGCGATTACCAAGAACGATATTGATTTAGCAACAGCTTCAACCGCCGTAATCATTGGCTTTAACGTAAGGCCAGAAGGTCAAGCGCGTGAGTTGGCAGATCGGGCTGGAATTGATGTTCGCTTCTACACCGTGATCTATCAGGCCATCGATGAAATTGAAGCGGCATTGAAGGGAATGCTCAAGCCAATTTATGAGGAAGTTGAATTGGGTTCAGCTGAGATTCGCAACATCTTCAAATCAAGCAAAGCCGGAACTATCGCAGGTTGCATGATTTTGTCTGGTTCAGTTAAGCGAAACAGCAAGGCTAGATTGATTCGAAATGGATCAATCGTTGCAGAAAATCTCGCCATTGATTCGCTGCGACGAGAAAAGGATGACGTAACGGAAGTTCGGGAAGGTTTCGAGTGTGGTATCTCATTCGATAACTTTAATGATCTCATGGTTGATGATCGTATTGAAACATATGAGTTACGAGAGAAAGCCCGTGCCTAATGGGAGAAGCCAGAGCTAGAAAAATTGCGGATCGAATTAGAGAGATTGTTGCTTCGTTGCTGGAATTTCGAGTTAAAGATCCTAGGCTTGGCTTTGTTACCGTAACTGAAGTTCGAGTTACCGGCGATTTGCGCGAAGCAACTATTTTTTACACTGTGCTTGGTACTGACACTGAGCGCGATGGCACAACAGCTGCCCTGGAATCTGCCAAGGGGATGATTCGCTCCGAAGTGGGAAAGCAGCTGGGAATAAAATTTACACCAACTATTGCATTTGTCCTTGATGCGCTGCCAGAAGGCGCGGCAAGGATGGAAGAGTTGTTGCAGCAGGCGAAAGCAGCTGATGCACAGGTGCATCAAATTGCCGAACAGGCAAGTCCAGCTGGCGAAGCTGACCCATATCGAACTTCAAATCCAACGAAGTAGCGTATCCATGGGTGCGCGCGATGGAATATTGGTTATCAATAAACCCTTAGGCATCACTTCACACGATGTGGTAGCAAAAGTTCGTAAAGCGCTGGGAATGAGGAAGGTTGGGCACGCCGGCACACTGGACCCGGAAGCAAGTGGCGTGTTAGTGCTGGGAGTTAATCGCGGTACCAGATTGATGCAGTATTTCGTTGGTGATAACAAGCGCTATGAAGCAACTATTCGATTAGGAGTTACGACTATTTCTGACGATGCTGCTGGTGAGGTTATTACAGTTACTGCTAATTCGCTTAACGCGGAGCAGGTAACTGCTGAATTAAAAAACTTTATTGGGCCCATTATGCAACGACCTAGCAGTGTGAGCGCAATAAAAGTTAACGGCACTAGGGCACATGATTTAGTTCGCGCTGGCGTTGATTTAGTACTGCCGGAGCGACCAGTGACGGTTCATCAGATTGAATTGACTGAAATTAATGAAGCTATTTATGCGGAGAAACCAATCACCGAGATATCAGTTCAGGTGCATTGTTCTAGCGGTACTTATGTTCGCGCATTAGCTCGGGATTTAGGTGCTGTATTGCAGGCTGGCGGCTCTGTACTTTCGCTGACGCGGACTCAAGCTGGTGTGTTTGATCTGGCGGATGCAATTGAGCTTGCGGACTTAACTGCCGACACGAAATTGCTTTCACTTGGAGAAGTGGCAATGCGAATTTTGAATACCCGCGTAATTAACTCAGCTCATATTCTTGATTTGGCGCACGGTAGATCAATTCTGTTATCACTACCAGATGCCAATTCGTTAGCACTTTTGGATGAAAGTGGGAATCTGATTTCAATAGGTGAATTATCCAATGGAACATTTCAACCAGTAAATGTATTTGTAACACCGGCGGAGTTGCTCGATGTCTAAATCGGTAGTGGTGCTTGGAGTATTAGATGGCGTTCATTTAGGACACCAGGCATTACTCACTGTAGCAGCAGATATTGCAGCAGACTTAGATGCAAAAGTTGTCGTCGTTAGTTTTGATCCTCATCCGAGTGTGGTGCTGCAAAAAGCTGAAGTTGAATTGATCTGCAGCGTGGCGGAACGTAAAGAGCTATTGATTCAGCATGGTGCAGATCGAGTTGAGATTTTAGAGTTTGACTTAGGTCGAATGCACCAAAGCCCAACCGAATTTATTCAAGAGATACTGCTAGAGAAATGGAATGCAGTTGCAGTTGTAGTTGGTGAGGGTTATCGATTTGGTTATAAAGCACAAGGTACGCCAACAGATATTGAGTTAGCTGGAATCGAAACTACAGTTGTTGCGCACAAAGAATTTAATGGCGGTCGAATCTCATCCACCCGAATCCGCCAAGCAATAAAGAGTGGGGAAGTTGCAGAAGCAGCATTAATGCTTGGTCGGCCGTTTACGTTAGCGGGTGAAGTAGTTCATGGTGACAAACGAGGACGAGAGCTGGGATATCCAACCGCCAATTTAGCCATTGCGGCGACTCAGTTGAAGCCAAAACCTGGCGTCTACGCAGCCTTTGCCCAACTAGACGATCAGTTATTTCGAGCTGCAGTTAGCGTTGGGGCGAACCTCACTTTTGGCGGCATCGAACCTCGCGTTGAGGCCTACCTGCTGGATGCAGAACTAGATCTTTATGGCCGCTTGATTTCCCTCTCGTTCGTTGAATATCTCCGCCCCATGCAGGCATTTGATGGTGTTGCTGCCTTGGTCGCACAGATGGATCAGGACGTAGCCAAGGTGCGCCAACTGCTCACTGGTAGCCTTAGCCCTGATTCCAACCGGAATTGACGATTTCTGAGCGGGCGCTCGGATCTCGACAACTTAGGGCTTCGGCCCCGCGCCCGAGAGGTAACTAATATGTCTGAAACTAAGACCAAGCAAACTGTTATTAAGGAATTCGCAAAGTCAGCAAATGACACTGGTTCTGCTGAGGTACAGATTGCCTTGTTAACAGATCGAATTAATCATCTAACCGATCACTTAAAGAGCCATCCACAAGATCATCATGGTCGTCGTGGCTTGCTACTTTTGGTAGGTCGTCGTCGGCGCTTGCTAGATTACTTAGCAAATAAGGACATTGAAGGTTACCGTGCGTTGATTGCCCGCCTGGGTATTCGACGATAATTTAATTAAATCGAGCACGTCACAAAAAGACGTCGGTCCTCGGTGGTGGGTAGCGGGTCAGTTGAGCCGCTGTTCTCGATCGAAGACCGGATAACGGCGTGCTCCATAGTTTTATGGAGTAATAAATGGCCCAAGAAGGCAAAGTTTCGCGTACCACAATTAAGAGCGATGGCTTCAAAGATCGAGAGATCGTATTTGAAACAGGTCGCTTAGCTCGTCAAGCGAGCGGATCTGCCGTTGTTTATTTTGATGACGAAACCATGTTGCTGTCAGCAACTACTGCATCAAAAACACCACGTGCGGAAATTGATTTCTTTCCACTAACAATTGACGTTGAAGAGCGTATGTATGCGGTGGGGCGAATTCCAGGTTCATTCTTCCGCCGCGAAGGAAGACCAACTGAAGATGCGATCTTGGCATCGCGACTAATTGACCGTCCATTGCGACCATCGTTTGTTGACGGCTTGCGAAATGAAATTCAAGTTGTGGTGACTGTGTTGTCCTTGCATCCAGATCACATGTATGACGTGTTGGCAATTAACGCGGCATCAATGTCAACCATGCTTGCTGGCGTTCCGTTCTCTGGTCCAATCGCCGGTGTTCGAATGGCACTTATTGATGGCAAGTGGATGGCCTTCCCAACTCATGACGAGTTAGCTCGTGCTACTTTCGACATGGTGGTTGCTGGTCGCACTTTGCCAGATGGTGACGTTGCGGTGATGATGGTTGAAGCAGAAGCACCAGAAGCAACTTTTGAACTAATTGCGGCAGGGGGCACAATGCCAACTGAGCAGGTAGTTTCTGAAGGATTGGATGCTGCCAAGCCATATATTACTCAGCTTTGCAAAGCCCAGTCTGAGTTGGCAAGTCAGGTAGAAAAGAAAGAAACTGATTTTCCAATTTTCATGGATTACCAAGATGATGTACTTGATGCTGTAACTGATCTGGCTCGCGCCGACATCGCGTCGGCTATGACAATTGTGTCAAAGGCAGATCGTGAAGCTGCTACTGCCGAGATTTCGGATCGAGTAAAAGCTGAGTTAGCTGAGAAGTTTGCTGGCCGTGAAGGTGAAGTAAAAGCGGCGATCAAGTCTCTGACGAAGCAAGTTATTCGTGAGCGCGTGCTGCGCGATCAGGTTCGAATTGATGGTCGCGGCCTATCTGATCTGCGACAACTTTCTGCTGAGGTTCATGTAGTGCCACGAGCCCACGGCTCGGCGTTGTTCGAGCGCGGTGAAACTCAGGTGCTAGGTGTAACGACATTAAACATGTTAACTATGGAGCAAAAAGTTGATAGCTTGCTGCCTAACGACACTAAGCGATACATGCATAACTACAACATGCCACCTTACTCAACGGGTGAAACCGGTCGAGTTGGTTCACCTAAGCGTCGCGAAATTGGTCACGGTGCGTTGGCAGAGCGGGCATTAGTGCCAGTGCTACCAACCAGAGAGCAATTCCCATATGCAATTCGTCAGGTGTCTGAAGCAATTGGCTCTAATGGGTCGACCTCGATGGGTTCGGTTTGTGCCGCAACAATGTCCTTGCTCTCAGCTGGTGTACCACTGCGCGATTTGGTTGGTGGTATCGCCATGGGTTTGATCAGTGATCAAATTGATGGCGAGACACGATATGTTGCACTAACTGACATTCTTGGTGCCGAAGATGCTTTTGGTGATATGGACTTTAAAGTTGCTGGTACTAAAGACATGGTTACCGCACTGCAGCTTGATACTAAATTAGATGGTATTCCAGCTTCAGTTCTCCAGTCCGCACTTGGTCAAGCCAAAGATGCTCGGCTAGCAATTCTGAAAGTAATGGCGGATGCGATTGATGTTGCCGATGAGATGAGCCCGCTAGCGCCTCGAATCATGACGGTGAAAATTCCAGTGGACAAGATTGGTGAGGTTATTGGTCCTAAGGGCAAGATGATTAATCAGATCCAGGCTGACACTGGCGCAACCATCACAATTGAAGATGATGGCACGGTATACATCGGTGCCACTAATGGCGAGGCAGCGGAAGCTGCTCGTGCGGTGATCAATGGCATTGCAAATCCACAGATGCCTGAGGTTGGTGAAAACTACTTAGGAACAGTTGTTAAGTTGGCCCAATTTGGTGCTTTCGTATCGTTGCTTCCTGGTAAAGATGGTTTGCTGCATATCTCGCAAGTACGCAAACTGGCTGGCGGTAAGCGAGTTGAGAATGTGGAAGATGTGCTTTCGGTGGGGCAGAAAGTTCAGGTTCGAATTGTTGAGATTGACCCTCGGGGCAAAATCTCACTCGAGCCAGCACTTGATAGCGAACCGGCAGCTGAATAGCGGTTTAAGTGCTGAACGTGGGGGAGTTTGCCCTACGCTCAGCACTTAAGTTCAGTTAAGTTGAGGTTGTGATGGCACAGATCAAAGTGGGCGTGCTTGGGGCACGGGGCCGAATGGGTTCATCGGTTTGCGAATTGGTGAAATCACAGCCAGATTTTGAGTTAGTTGCTAGCGTTGATCAAGGTGACGATCTCACTGTTTTAACCTCGGCTGATGTTGTAGTGGATTTCACTACGCCAGATGTCGTAATGGCTAATTTAGAGTTTTTAATTAAACATAATGTCGATGTAGTAATCGGAACTACTGGATTTACCACAGATCGAATTAATCAAATAATCGAATGGTTAAAAACCTCCACTTCAGCAATTCTTATTGCGCCTAACTTTGCCATTGGGGCAGTTTTAATGATGAAGTTTGCTGAGCAAGCCGCAACTTGGTTCGATTCGGTTGAGGTAATTGAACTGCACCATCCCGCGAAAGTAGATGCGCCAAGTGGAACGGCTCGTCGAACTGCTGAGCTAATTGACGCGGCCCGAACTGCGGCAACGAAGCCAACCGCACCAGATGCCACAACAGGTGATCGCCAAGCGCGCGGCGCCAAGGTGGGAAGTGTGCCGGTTCATTCGCTGCGAGTTGCTGGATTAGTTGCGCATCAAGAAGTTCTATTTGGCAATACCGGCGAAACTCTAACTATTCGCCATGATTCTTTAGATCGGTCGAGTTTCATGCCAGGTGTTGCTGTTGCTATTAGAGAAATAGCCAATCATCCCGGGCTTACTATCGGGTTAGAAAACTTCTTAAATCTTAACTAATCCCAAATACGGCTCTAAGCAGTGCCGCAGTTAATGCTGCTATCACCACAATCAAGATAAATGGCGCTCTTAACTTATACGCAATAATCCCAGCAACTAAGCCAGCAAATCTGGCGTCCAACTCCAATTCTTGATTAGTAGCTACCACCTGAACTGCGGTGAGTGCGGCTAGCAATGCGGTTGGCAGCAGCAGTGCCAATTTGGCGAAATAAGGATGATCCAGAATTCGCTGTGGAATCATGATGCCAGCAAGTTTGGTCAGATAAGCGATAGCAGAAACGCTAAGGACACCAACCCACGTCATTTTTTACTCCATGCTGCAACAATTATTGCGGAAGTTGCCGCCAACAGAATTGGCACGCCAGCAGGCAGCAATGGGGTAAGAGTCAAGGCAATTATCACTGCAGCTAACGCAGTAACTTTCGTTTTGGCATCAACTAGGCGAGGTGCTACTAATGCCAAAAAGCCAGCGCCAATTGCAGCATCCAAGCCAAATACCGTTGGGTCAGTTATCGATTGGGCGAGCAGTGCACCAACTAATGTTGCAATATTCCAGCAAACAAATACTGATATTCCAGTTGCTAAAAATGCTCGGCTAGCAGTATTTTTATTTTCATCAAATCGATTTGCCATGGCAGTGCTCTCATCTATCGTTAGTTGCGCAAACCAAAACCTTTGCCAAAAACTGGGCCTAATCAATTGTGCAATTCTCATGCTATATAGACCGTTTCGAATTCCCAGCAAAGATGAGGTTGCGATTGCCGCTGCCACACTGCCACCAGCGGCAACTACCGAAACGAACGCAAATTGACTTGCGCCACTGAACAACAGCAAACTTAGTGTTTGGGTCTGCCATACCGAAAATCCAGATGCAGTCGCAATAGCACCAAAAGAGACGCCATAAGTGCCCGTTGCCAATCCAATAGAGATAGCGTCGCGATCAATCTTGCGACGCAATGCGGGAGGTAGGACAGTATTTGGCACTGCCCCACCCTATCTGCCGACACCCCCAGAAAGTTCAATCCATCTAGAACTAAAAAGCCCTAAGGTGACGCCATTAACGAAGGAATTAACGTGGAATTGGAATTTCGCAGCGGCGTAGATGTTGAGTTGGTCAAGCACAGCGCAGCTGATAGTGATGTGGTGTTCGCCGCTCGGGTATCAACTCAGGGTGAGCGAACTCGGGAGAGTGCAGCGGATACTGAGAAATCAATTTCTGGATTGATAAATTTCCTGATGCGGGAACGACATGGTTCGCCATTTGAACATTCAGTAATGACGTTTTATGTGAAGGCACCGATTTTTGTTTGGCGTGAGCATATGCGACATCGCATTGCTTCGTACAACGAAGAGAGTGGTCGATATCGCGTCCTTGAACCTTGCTTCTATGTGCCAGATGCTGATCGCAAATTAGTTCAAATTGGAAAAGCTGGTGCATATACATTTGAATTAGGCACACCAGAACAGCATGAAATTACTGACGCTGCATTTAGATTGGCTTGCTCACAGGCCTATGAACAATACGAAAAAATGTTAGCTGCTGGAGTTGCGCGTGAAGTGGCGCGAGGAGTTTTACCGGTTACTACCTATTCATCTGCCTATGTCACCATGAATGCTCGGGCCATGATGAATTTTCTTTCCCTGCGCCGCAGCGCTGAAGGGTCCCATTTCCCTTCTTATCCGCAACGTGAAATTGAATTGGTAGCAGAGCGCTACGAAGATGCGTGGGCTAAATTGATGCCGATCACGCATGCTGCGTTTGTGGCTAATGGGCGAGTAGCCCCGTAATCATTAGTTGGCTAGGGTTGCGCCCATGACGTTTGGCTCAATTATTACCGCAATGGTCACGCCGTTTCAGCGCGATGGTTCAGTTGACCTGACAAAAATTGGGCCGCTGGTAGAGCGATTAATCTCGTTGGGCAATGACGGATTGGTAATCAATGGCACCACCGGCGAATCAGCCACGGTTGATGATGATGAGAAGAATGAAGTGTTGCGCGAAGTTGTCAAGACTGCAGCTGGTCGTGCCAAAGTTATTGCTGGGGTTGGAAGTAATGACACCGCCCATTCCATTAGGCTAGCAAAGGATGCGAAGGCAATTGGCGCAGATGCCTCACTAATAGTCACGCCTTACTACAACAAGCCATCCGCTGCTGGGCTTTATGCCCACTTTATTGCAGTAACGGAAGCCACCGATTTGCCAGTGATGATTTACGACATTCCAGGCCGATCAGCTATTCCAATTCCAAAAGATGTGATGCTTAGATTGGCTGAACATCCGCTGATTTTGGCTAATAAAGATGCTCGCGCCGATTTGGCTTTTTCCGCGGAGATGATTCGTAATTCTGGGTTACAGTGGTTTAGCGGTGACGATATTTTGAATCTGCCGATGCTCGCTGTTGGTGCACATGGCTTCGTTTCAGTTTGTGGCCACTTAATTGCTGATCGATTAAAGCAGATGCGGTCTGAATTTTTGGCAGGCGATGTTTCTGCTGCAATAAAGACCAATCAGGATCTAATTCCGATTTATTTGGGTGTGATGTCCAAGATGCCAGGCGTTATGGCGGTGAAGGCAGCATTGTCTGTTCAAGGTTACTTAGAGAACGTTGTGCGATTACCACTAGTTCCTGCAAACAGTGATGAGATCAAAATTTTGAAACAGGATTTGGCTGCGGGCGGAATGAGTTTGTGACGGATTTTGATTCCACTGGTGTGATCGCTACCGCGCCCGCCAATACGTTACGAATATATCAACTAGGTGGCCTGGGTGAAGTTGGTCGCAATATGGCGATCATTGAACTTAATAATCGCTTGCTAGTAATTGATTGTGGTTTACTTTTTCCAGACGAAACTCAACCTGGCGTAGATTTAATCTTGCCTGATTTTGAACCAATTAGGAATCGACTTAGTGACATAGAAGCGATCGTATTAACGCATGGTCATGAAGATCACATGGGGGCAATTCCGTATCTATTGCGCGAGGTTCCTGATCTGCCAATTTACAGTTCCAAGTTGGCGTTAGCACTGTTAGCGCCAAAATTGAAAGAATACCGAGTAGCTGCACCTTTAATTACAGTCACTGACCGCGAACAAGTTCAAATCGGTGAGTTCAAGGTGCAGTTTTTAGCAGTCACGCATTCGATTCCAGATGCATTTGCGTTGGTAATTGAAACACCGGGTGGCACTATTTTGCATACTGGTGATTTCAAAATTGATCCGTTACCGCTTGATGGACGCACCACCGACTTAGAAATGTTTCGAAATGCTGGCTTATCGGGCGTTGATGTCTTAATGGTTGATTCAACTAACGCTGAAGTTCCCGGCTTTGTTCCGCCCGAGCGAGATATTGGTGTGGTGTTGCAACGTGTCTTTGCGGCAGCTCCAGGCCGAATCATTGTTGCGTCATTTGCATCACATGTTCATCGAATTCAGCAAATCATCAACGCCGCACACAGCAGTGGTCGAATGATTGCGTTTGTCGGTAGATCTATGGTGAAAAACCAAACCATTGCGGCGGAATTGGGATATTTAAAGATTCCCGGCGCAATGTTGTTAGCAGCAGATGAAATCGATGAGCTGCCAGCAAATCGGGTGGTGATTATTTCTACCGGTAGCCAAGGTGAGCCCATGTCTGCCTTAAGTCGGATGGCAAATGGGGATCACAACATTTCGCTTGGCGAAACTGACACGGTAGTGCTGGCATCAAGTTTGATTCCAGGTAATGAAACTTCAGTAAATCATTTGATAAATCGAATAATCAGACAAGGTGCAATGGTGATCCATAAGGGGAATGCCAACGTACATGTGTCTGGCCATGCTGCAGCAGGTGAATTATTACAGTTGTTTAATGCAGTTCAACCTAAGTATGTGATGCCAGTTCATGGTGAACGCCGACATCAAGTGGCAAATGGCAGGTTAGCTCAGTTGGCTGGAATTTCAGCGCAGAACGTATTGCTTGCTGATAACGGAGATGTGGTGCAAGTATCAGCGAAGCAAATTGAGATCGTGGGTCATCTGGATGTCGGCATGGTATTTGTTGATGGCAGCAGTGTTGGCGAAGTTGCGGAAACATCTCTCAAGGATCGCCGCATTTTGGGTGAGGAGGGATTTATCTCTGTATTCCTTGCGGTGGATTTAGTTAATGGCAAAGTAGTTGCTGGCCCAGAAGTTCACGCCCGCGGCTTTGCTGAAGACGATTCAGTTTTTACCGATGTACTGCCGCAGATCGTGGCTGCTGTTGAAGCAGCGCTAGTGGCAGGGCAGCGGGACGAGCGCACCTTGAGCCAGATAGTGCGCCGAACCACTGGGAAATGGGTGGCAGCACAACATTCGCGTCGTCCCATGATTGTGCCGGTGGTAGTTGAGGCTTAACCCGGCGACACGAGTTAGTTAAATCCACGAGCAAACGCAGTTAGCAACCTAACCTGACCCCATGGCCGCACGAACTTCCCCTGCGCCGAAGCGGAAAACTGCGCGCGGGGGTGGATTTCTTGCTCGAATTATGACCGCTGTGGTTCGAGCTATTCGCTATGTCTATGCCGCAATTGGTCGCGGCTTTGGTTCGGCATTCCGCTTACTTGGTGATTCGGCTCGAGATTTGCCGGCCGAACAACGTCGCGATGGTTTAGGGCTACTGATGTTTGCCGCTGCCATTGTTACGGCAGCAGTATTTTGGTTTAACACGCAAGGTGCTCTTGCCAATTGGTTCACCATCGCATTAACCGGTTCGGTTGGTTCATTAGATGTGCTGCTGCCGGCAGTTTTTCTAATTGCGGCTTGGCGAACATTTCGAGCACCAGCACCTGAAGGTGAAGGTGCCAGGGTTTTAATTGGGGTAATTTTTCTAGTACTAGCAACATTAGGTATTTGGCACATTGCACTTGGTAATCCGTTCCCCAGTGCGGGTGCAACCAAGATGCGCGAAGCTGGTGGCTGGATCGGATGGGCGGCAGCTTTTCCTGGAACTGAAGTAATTGGACCAGTTGTAACAACTTTATTGTTATTAATTCTTGGTTTTTTTGGGTTATTAATTGTTACCAAAACACCTATAGTTCAAATTCCAAATCGAATTGGTCAATTGTTTAGTTTTGTTGCAACCTTCTTGGCTTGGTGGCAGCATCGTCGCGAAAGCGCAGCGCAACAAGATGAAGAATTAGATGACGAAAGTGATGATGAAGAGTTTGAGGTGGATCCAACTACTGGTGAGATTCTCACTCGAAGAACTTTGGGTCAACGAATTAGCGACGGCTTTGGAAATTTGGCAGCTCGACTAGGTTTTCATAAATCTGAACCAATTGAAGTTGAAGAAGATTTTGACGATCGGGTTAAGCCGTTTGATTCAGTGATCTTAACTGACATTGAACCAGATGAATACGATGAAGTGGATTATTTAGAAGAAGTAGCTATTGGTGAAGTTGATTTAACAGATGAGCCAGTGGGCGAAACCACCATGGAGATTCCAACTTTGGCAGCACCAAAACCAGTCTCCTCGGTGGTTGCAACGCCGAAGGTAGTTTCGCCAGCAGCGGCTCAAGTTGCAGCAAAGCCAATTAGGCTCAAATCAGTGCCGTATCAGTTGCCTTCGTTGGATTTATTAAAGCCAGGAGCAGTCGCGAAGCGCAGCTCGCAGGCAAATGAGTTAGTGATGGAGGCGTTGACCGGGGTATTTGACGAGTTTGACATTGATGCCACCGTAACAGGTTACCTTCGTGGCCCAACCGTTACCCGATATGAAGTTGAGTTGGGGCTGGGTACGAAAGTTGAACGAGTTACTGCGCTATCAAAGAACATCTCTTATGCCGTGGCGTCAGCAGAGGTTCGAATCCTTTCGCCTATTCCAGGAAAAAGTGCAATTGGAATTGAAATCCCAAACACTGATCGTGAAATAGTTGCATTAGGCGATCTGCTGCGAAGCAAGGCGGCGGAAGATCCACACCCGTTAGTTGTTGGAGTTGGTAAAGACGTTGAAGGAAATGCAATTTGTGCCAATTTAGCAAAGATGCCGCACCTATTGGTTGCTGGCGCAACCGGTGCGGGAAAAAGTTCATTTATCAATTCCATCATTACTTCAATCATGATGCGCGCAACTCCAGAGCAAGTGCGTTTAGTTCTAATTGATCCAAAGCGAGTTGAGTTGGCCGCTTTTGGGGGTATCCCGCATTTGATTACTCAAATCATTACTAACCCAAAGCAAGCGGCAGCTGCGTTGCAATGGGTGGTCAAAGAAATGGATCATCGCTACGACAAACTTGCAGCCCATGGTTTTAGACATATTGATGATTACAACAAAGCAATCGCAACTGGTAAATTACAGTTGGCTTTTGGTAGTGAAGAAACTGAGATAACACCATTTCCCTACCTATTAGTAGTGGTAGACGAGTTGGCAGATTTAATGATGGTCGCGCCGCGAGATGTAGAAGATGCCATTGTTCGCATTACTCAATTGGCGCGCGCTGCTGGAATTCACTTAGTGTTAGCAACACAGCGACCAAGTGTTGATGTTGTAACTGGTTTGATTAAAGCAAACGTACCGAGCCGATTTGCATTTTCAACTGCATCGCTAGCTGACTCCAGGGTGATTTTGGATCAAGCTGGTGCAGAAAAACTAGTGGGTCAAGGGGATGGTTTATTTTTGCCAAGTGGTGCAAATAAACCAATTCGTGTACAGGGCGCATTTATTGCTGAGTCAGAAGTAAAAGCAGTAGTTGCACACTGTTTGGCGCAAGGTGAACCCGAATTTAGAGACGATGTAGTGACCGCAGCTAAGTCTGCAGTTAGAACTGCCGAATCAGATATTGGTGATGATCTAGATGAATTATTAGCGGCTGCTGAATTGGTAATCTCAACTCAATTTGGTTCTACCTCGATGCTGCAGCGCAAACTTCGAGTTGGGTTTGCTAAGGCCGGCAGATTGATGGATTTAATGGAGTCCCGTGGCATCGTCGGTCCATCAGAGGGCAGCAAAGCCAGGGAGGTGTTGGTGCCGGCAGAGGAGTTGGCTCGGGTTTTAGCACAATTGCGTGAAGAATGAGGGAAGTGTAGGTGAATTAGGGGCCACCTGACCTTTTCAGATTTTTACTGACCCTTTACCCTTTGCTCGTTGGTTCTTCCCCCAACCGGTTGGAGCGTTAATGTCAGTGGGTAAGTCCCTGCGTGATGCTCGGCTAGCTAAGAATCTCTCAATTGCTGAAGTAGCAACTGCAATACGTATCCGGGCCAGCATTGTGCAAGACATTGAAGAAGATTCATTTGATTCTTGCGGCGGTGAAGTTTATGGCCGAGGCCACCAACGCATGTATGCCAGATTTCTTGGCTTGGATATCGAAGATAAAATCGTTAACACACCAAGTATTGAAACAGAATTTGAATCTAACGTAATTAGACCAAGCATGCTTAAACCGCTTGGCGCCAAAACAAATTGGTCAGTTGTGCTGGGCTTAGGTTCGGTTGTTGCTGTTGCCATGCTCGCTGTAATTGTGGTTGGCAATAATGACGGCATCAATAGACCCACCACCATCATCACCCAAGACGAATCAACGTCTGATCAAACCGATGAAATTCAAGCAGAGGCCCCAACCACAGATACCACTTCTGATGGCGATCTAACTGCAGCAGTTGCTGATGAGGTTAACGTTGACATCGAAGTTGTTGGTGACTCTTGTTGGTTACGCGTAGAAAATTCAGCGGGCGAAGTTGTGTTTCAAGGTGTGCTGCGGTCGGGCGAAGTACGAAGTTTTGCTGACTCAACTCAATTGTCATTGGTGATGGGAAATGCTGGCGGCGTTAATTTCACGCTAAATGGCGTCTCGTTGGGTGCGCCAGGTGGATTAGGTGAAGTATTGCGACTCACAGTGCTACCTGGTCAAACCACAATCACCCCATAGTCATTACGCTTAGCTGGTGAGCAACCAGCAAATAAAAGTTCAGTTAACTTCCTTGGGCTGCGCCCGTAACGATGTCGATAGTGAAGAACTTGCCGGCCGGCTTGATGCAGCTGGGTTTGAATTAGTTGAAGACAGCGCGGATTTAATTTTGATAAATACCTGCGGTTTTATTGAACAAGCAAAAAAAGATTCAATCGATACTATCATTGCGGCAGCAGATACCGGCGTGCCAGTTGTGGCAGTTGGTTGTTTAGCTGAGCGGTATGGCACAGAGTTAGCAGCTGAACTGCCAGAAGCGGCAGCAGTTCTGGGCTTTGATGACTATCCAGATATTGCTACGAAATTACAAGCAGTGCTTAATGGCGAAAAAGTAATGGCACCCACTCCGCAAGACCGACGTGCGCTGCTACCAATTACACCAGTTGATCGAGCGGCATTTAGTCATGATCAACCAGGCCACCAGATTTCAGCTGGTTTAGGCGGACCCAAAGTGTTGCGCAAGCGAATTTCTACTCGACCATATGCACCGCTCAAAATTGCTTCTGGTTGCGACCGACGCTGCACCTTCTGTGCGATTCCAAGATTTCGTGGCTCTTTTGTTTCGCGCTCCGGCGCCGAGATTCTCACTGAAGCTAGGTGGCTAGCCGAGCAGGGCGTTCAGGAATTGGTCTTGGTGAGTGAAAACTCAACTTCGTATGGTAAAGATCTAGGGGATTATCGGGCGCTAGAAAAATTGATTAAGGATCTAGGCAAAGTAGATGGAATTCAATGGGTGCGGGTAACTTACCTGCAACCCGCAGAGCTGCGCCCAACGCTGGTTAGCGCAATTGCTCAAACCGATGGGGTTGTTCCATACTTTGATTTATCTTTTCAGCATGCCTCAAATCCGCTGTTGCGACAAATGAAACGCTTTGGCGGTACTGATGACTTTCTGTCATTAATTGAGCAGATTAGAGAATTAGCACCAACTGCAGGAATAAGAAGTAATTTTATTGTGGGATTCCCAGGTGAAAGTGAAGATGACTTTGCTGAGTTAGAAGTATTTTTAACCCAGGCAAAATTAGATGCAATTGGCGTGTTTGGTTACTCAGTTGAAGACGGCACGGAAGCGGCTGACTTTGAAAATCAACATTCTGATACTGAAATTAATTCTCGACTTAATTACTTGAGTTCAGTCGCCGATGAATTAGTTAATCAACGAGCGCTATCTCGAATAGGCGAGCGAACTGAGGTACTGGTTGATAGCCTGGGCGAGCAGGTTGAGGCACGTGCCAGCCACCAAGCGCCAGAGACCGATGGTGGAGTGATGTTTGCCGATCCAGTTTCGGTTTCGGTGGGTAAAATCTATGAAGTTGAGATTGTTGATGCTGTTGGCGCTGATTTAGTTGCTAAGTTAGCCTAATGAGGCAACTGCCCAACATCCTCACCGCAACTCGGTTGTTGCTGGTGCCGGTGATTGTTTATTTCTATCTGGCAAATTCGGGTACGTCTTGGCTGGTATTCACGTTGTTTTTTATCGCTGGCTTATCTGATTATGTTGATGGTGAAGTTGCTCGGCGCACGAGCACTATTACTGAGTTTGGCAAGCTGTGGGATCCGATCGCAGATAAGTTAGTAATAGGTGCTGCGCTAATATTACTGACAATAGATTCAGTAATTCCGGCATTAATCACGGTTTTGATTCTGCTGCGCGAGATTAGCGTCACGGTGGCGCGATTAGTTTCGCTACAGCACGGAGTGCTCGCGGCTGATCGCGGCGGTAAGCTAAAAACAATGCTGCAAGGGTTTGCGCTGTTGTTTTTATTGAGCCCAACGGACTTATCGGTGATTGCGTTACCAATGCTTTATTTGGCTACCGTTATCACTTTAATCACAGGTATTAGATATTTTGGGCAACTGCACGAACTTCGGAGCGGCAATGCAGCCCGCTGAATTAATTGCGCAGCTAGCTGCGCAGGGAAACCGAGTTGCAGTAGCAGAATCATTAACAGGTGGATTATTGCTTAGTGAGTTGATTTCGATCGCTGGTGCCTCCAATGTGGTGCAAGGCGGCATAGTTTGTTACAGCACTGAGAGCAAAATTGAGGTGTTGGGTGTAGCGGCGGACACAATTGCGCAATACGGGGTTATCAGCGAAGCCACTGCTATTGCTATGGCGCAGCAGGCCGCGAAGAAATTTAAGGCTGAGATCGGGATTGCCACAACCGGTGTGGCTGGACCTAAGCGGCAAGAAGATAAACCGACGGGAACAGTTTTCATTGCAGTTGCTGGTGCTGCTGGCGCTGTGGCCATTGCGCTTGCCTTAACTGGCGATCGGTCACAAATTAGAGCGCAGAGCGTGATGGCTGCGCTGGAATTACTAGGGAAATACTCAGGCGACTTGCCGAGCGGTCAAGATGTCGTAGGTGAGATTTAGGTTTACGCTTCAACCCTCTTCCCCAGGAGGTAACTATGTTGCTACGTAATGTGATCGGCGAAGAAATTCGTCGCCATCGACTCAATCAGGGTCGCACTCTGCGTGATGTGGCAAAGTCGGCAGCAGTATCTCTTGGTTATTTATCTGAAATTGAACGTGGCGTAAAAGAACCCTCAAGTGAGATGCTGGCAGCAATCTGCGCTGCGCTAGAGATTACGGTTGGAAACTTGGTGATGGCAGCTGGTGCCCAACTACAGGCCACTGAGCGCTCGGCTGAGGTAATCACGCTCCGACCAAGCATTGCCAGCAAAGCTGCTTGAGATTCTCTGCTTTCTGGGAGCTGCTGGAGCAGCAACTGGGTGAGGTTTATGCCAAGTCCTATGCGCAAGATCAGGTCATCTCTGAGTTGGGTTGCACTATTGATCAGGCGTTCTTAACTGAAATAGCCCCAATTAAGGTTTGGCGGGCGGTGTGTGCTCAAGAAGGCTGGCCCGAATAACCGACACGCCGACCCCCAAAGATGAATTCGAACACTTGTTCGAGTAGTTTCCACCCATGCAAATAGTGCCCAAGCGCTAACTTGCAGCGGCCGATGTCAGTAGCGAAAGTTAAGTTCCGCAACTGAGATCAAGGAACAAGGAGAGCCATGGCAAGCAATGACCGTGACAAAGCGTTAGAGACCGCATTAGCCCAGATCGAGAAGCAGTTTGGTAAGGGTTCAGTGATGCGGTTGGGCGATGAGAACCGACCACCAGTGCAGGTAATTCCAACTGGTTCGGTTGCGGTGGATGTGGCACTTGGGGTGGGCGGCCTACCGCGCGGCCGCGTAATTGAAATTTACGGACCAGAATCATCTGGTAAAACCACCTTGGCGCTACATGCAATTGCAAATGCCCAAAAGCTAGGTGGCATTGCTGCTTTCATTGATGCTGAGCATGCGCTGGATCCAGAGTATGCGCAGAAGTTAGGCGTTGATATTGATGCCCTACTAGTTTCGCAGCCAGATACCGGTGAGCAAGCACTAGAAATTGCTGACATGTTAGTTCGCTCGGGTGCCATCTCATTAATTGTGGTTGATTCAGTTGCTGCATTAGTGCCACGGGCTGAAATTGAAGGTGAGATGGGTGATTCACATGTTGGATTGCAAGCAAGATTAATGTCACAGGCACTTCGAAAACTAACTGGTGCGTTAAGTAATTCTGGTACCACCATGATCTTTATTAATCAGTTACGCGAGAAAATTGGTGTGATGTTTGGCTCGCCAGAAACTACAACTGGTGGCAAGGCACTTAAATTTTATGCCTCAGTTCGGATTGATATTCGTCGAATTGAAGCGCTGAAAGACGGCACCGATATTGTAGGCAATCGCACCAGAGTCAAAATTGTTAAGAATAAAGTTGCGCCACCATTTAAGCAGGCCGAGTTTGACATACTTTACGGTCACGGCATCTCCCGCGAAGGTAGTTTGATTGATATGGGTGTTGACCAAGCAATAATTAAGAAAGCTGGCGCTTGGTACACCTACGAGGGTGATCAATTGGGACAGGGCAAGGAAAATGCTCGTCAATTCCTGATTGATAATCCAGAGTTAGCAACTGAGATTGAAACTAAGATCCTAACTTCCCTTGGCGTAGGTGAAGCCGGAAAACCAAATCTAGAGGTTGTTGCTGATCTGTAATGACCGAAGCCGTGCTTAACCAATTGCCCGAGGCTGATCCTGCTGCGATCGCTCGGGCAATTGTGTTACGCAAGCTTGCTGCAAGCGCAAAAACAAGAGCAGAATTAGCAAAAACTCTGAATGAGCGAAACGTGTCAACTGAGATTGCCAATGAAGTGTTGGATCGGTTTACTGAAGTGGGACTTATTGATGATGAATTGTATGCTGCCACCTTTGCCCGCAGCAGACATGAATATAAAGGACTTTCAGCGAGGGCAATTAGTTATCAATTAGCGCATAAAGGAGTGGCGAAAACTGATATTGAAACTGCGGTTGCCGATATCTCAGGGGAAGTTGAGTTAGCCACTGCAATTAAATTCGCTGAAAAGAAATTGCGATCGCTAAGGAACGTTGAGCAGGCAAAAAAGCTAGATCGGATTGTGAGTTGTTTAGCTCGTAAGGGATACAGCTCAACTATTTGCTACCGCGCTGCAAAGTCAGTGTTACAAGCTGACGGTGAACTTACTAACCTTGATGAAATCCAATCAGATTAAGATTTAGCGACGGGCATTATTGCTAAATTAACAGCAATCGCCCAACCGATTAACACGGCAAATAACGCAGTTCCTAATCCGACCGTGCCACCAAGTAGCCAGCCTGAGGTAAGCACGGTTAACTCAATACCCAGCCGAACTCGACTTATGGGCCATCCAAATTTGTAGTGCAGCCCAGTCATCCAGCCATCACGCGGACCAGGACCCAACCGAGCCGTTAAATAAATTGCCGACCCCAAGCCAACTAGGGCAATGCCAAGCAAGCTGAGCATTAATTGCACCCAAAATTCAGTTGGTGTTGGCCAAAATGCTCGCATCGCATCTATTGCCATTGCAATTACGATGGCATTCATAATTGTGCCAATTCCAGGTTGCTGTCGCAGTGGTAGCCAAAGTAATAAAACGCTAATCGAAACAATGAAAGTTGCCACCCCAACCCCAACTGCTAAATTGTTAGCAATTCCTTCGGCGAGCACCGTCCATGGCGATACCCCAATGCCGGCATTAACTAAAGCTGCTTCACCAGAACCAAAGATCCAAAGACCAACAGTTAGCATCAAAAAAGACTTAGGTTCAAATTTCCATTGACCGCCACGATTACTCCATGGTGTGGTTGGAATGGTTTTTGCTGGATTTAGCAACAGATTTAACCAATTAGGCATTGCGCGAGCGTAGTCCAAGATTTTGCAGCAGAATGCGCCCCATGCCCAATCGAAACCTGGCCAATCGACCACTTGCTGAACCATCGCCTAAGCGACTAGCACTTGATGCGCCGCAACGCGAACAGCGGTTAGCAGCACATGAAGCTGCGATGGCAGCAGATCAAGAAGGTTACACCGATCCAGTAAATGGCATGTTCGTTATGACTGCTAAAGCGCTCGCCGCAAAGGGCTTTTGCTGTGACAGCGGTTGCCGTCATTGTCCTTATGAAGATTGATCAGTTTCAATATTTTTGACCACCCAGCGCTCGGCATAAAACGAGAGCAGCGGAATAGTGCCGGCAAGACACATGCCAATGATGCGCGCAACGCTCCAGTTAACTCGGCGGGCTAAGTCAACAGTGACTATTAAATAGACCATGTAAACCAAACCATGCAGTTGCGCAAACCAAGGAATTTCTGGACCAAGGGTGTATTTGATTGTGATTTCAATGGTAAATGCCAGCAGTACTATGCCAGCGATAATTGCCATGACTCGATATCTAGTTATTGCTGATTTCACGCTCACCCTTCGAATTCTCTAAGTTGTAACCATCTGACAAAAACTTCCACCAAAACCAAACTACAAATAGCGCAAAAATCCACCATTGAAATGCGTAGAACATGTTTTGCCAATCAGTTACCTGGGTACCAGACTGCAAGTCAGTTCTAATCCGTCGTTCCCACTGCCACCTACCTAACAGAAGAAAACCATAGCCGGTTGCAATTACAACTAAGTGCCACAAAATCCATCGTGGTTTAGCGATATATTTAAGCACCTGCTAACGCTAACTTAGGAAAGCAAGTTTCGCCCCTTATGATTAGGCGTGTTAGTGAGGGCCTAAATATTGTTTACCATTGAACAACTTCGTCGGCCAAATTGGCAGCGATTGCGAGAGTTGCGAATCGCTGCGCTGAGCGAATCTGATTCCATTCACGGCGACCTTGATCTGGAAACATCTGCCCCTGCGCAATATTGGCACGAACTATTAACTAACGGAACTTGGATTGCGCTTAAGTGGAATTCCGATGATGTCGGATTACTGGTCGTAGCTCCGCCACCCCCAGATAGATACGGCGATTGCTGGATCAAGAGTTGGTGGATTTCGCCGAATTTTCGAAACCGAGGTGGTGCAAGGTTAATGCTTGATTGGCTAACTGACTTCTGCTATCAACGCCATTGGCGCATCCAGGCACTAGGTGTCTTTGAGTCAAACCTTGACGCGATAGCTACCTATCAGCGACTAGGTTTTCGCCAGGTGGGGGAGCGAAAGCCAGCGAGTAGAGAAAATGAATTTTTTATCATCATGGCAAGGCATCTAAGCCATGGCTGAAGTTATCTCGGTGCAGCAAAAAGTATTGCGCGTGCTTTCGATTGGCCAAATTCTTGGTGGCTTGGGCGTAGCTAGCACAGTTGCCGCTGGGTCATTATTGGTAGCGGGAATAACTGGTTCCGAAGCGATGGCGGGGCTGGCCCAAACCAGCGGGGTTTTGGGTGCGGCAGCGATGGCTATCCCGCTCGCTAAGTTAACCGCTCGCGGTGGTCGCCGATTGGCACTTACCGCAGGTTATGCCTTGGGTGCGCTTGGTGCATTGTTTGCTATTACCGGTGGTACTTATCGAAATATTGTGTTGATGCTGCTTGGTACTTTTTTTGTTGGTGCCGCATCTGCCGCTGGCTATCAATCACGATTTGCCGCGGTTGATTTAGCAACTGATTCTTCTAGAGCGAGAAATTTATCGATCGTAGTTTGGGGAGCAACTATTGGTGCGGTAGCTGGTCCGAATTTAATGGAGCCAGCCGGATACGTCGCACTCAATCTTGGGTTGCCACAATTAGTAGGACCATATTTATTTGCTAGTGTAACGCTAACACTGGCAGCGATTGTGTTGTTTAGCTCGCTGCGACCAGATCCATATTTGTATGCGGCAAAGTTAGCCGACCTGCCCCCAGTAACTCGTAGTAAAAATATTCGAATCGTGCTAGCCGAGATTCGCAAAATACCAAACGCACTGCTGGCGCTGTTGACCATAGCAACCGGCCATGTCGTAATGGTTTCAATTATGGTGATGACACCGGTTCATATGGCTCATGTTGATGTTCAACTTCGCGTAATTGGTATCGTAATTAGTATCCACGTTGCGGGAATGTATGCCTTTTCCCCAGTTGTTGGATATTTAACTGATCGGATCGGCCGCTATCGAACAATTGCAATTGGTTTAGTGCTATTGCTGGCATCAGCTGCTATCTCGGGATCCGCCGCTGCGGTGCAGTCGGTGCAATTGGCCATCGGCTTGTTTTTGTTGGGACTTGGCTGGTCCGCAACTCTAATTGCTGGCTCCACTTTGCTTGCTGAATCTGTGCCAACGGAAATAAAAGCAGGCAGCCAAGGTGTTGCGGATTTAGTAATGAACTTAAGTGGTGCAGCTGGCGGTGCGCTCGCCGGTGTCATCATTGCGATTTCAAGCTATGGCTGGCTGTGTGCGGTGGCATCTATTCCAGTTGTATTACTTGCGGTCTATTTGCAACGAGTCACCAAATCCAACTGATTATTATCGTTATCAACATCCAATTGAAACTCAAAGTATTCGGTTACACTCCTTAATGTGCACTTTTGTGCACCTAACCCTTTCGTTAACAGCGTGTTATTTCACGAATAATTAAGTTATTCGGAATTCATTTCACCGTATTTTTTAGTAAGGTACGTGGTGTGAAAACGAAACTGACAAAGAAAAGCGCAAAGCGCTACACACCAGATGAAACTTATTCTTGGCTGCGCGATCGAATGGCAAAGCTGGGTTACACCAGCTTGGAGCAGGTGGCAGCAGAAACTGGAATTAATCGCGGAAATATCTATCGCTATTTCACCCAAGAGCAACGCCCATCTGTGGCGTTGATGGATCCACTCTGCCAAGTGCTGAAGGTTTCACCCCAAGTGTTGCTAATTGGCCTTGGCGTTTGGGATCGTAACTAGTAGATCTGCTCCATGGCTACTGGTCAATTACCCTTAGCCTGCTATGACAACTAAGACCTATCAGGTAACAACCTACGGCTGCCAGATGAATGCGCACGATTCCGAGCGCATTAGCGGCACGTTAGAGGCGGCTGGATTTACCCCGGTTGCGATCGGCGATGAACCTGATCTAGTGGTCATCAATACCTGTGCCGTCCGAGAGAACGCGGATCTTAAGTTGTATGGCACGTTGGGGCAGTTGCGTTCGGCCAAGAAGGCAAATCCAAATCTACAAATAGCGGTGGGTGGCTGTTTAGCGCAAAAAGATCGCGGCGAGATTATCAATAAGGCACCTTGGGTGGATGCTGTTTTTGGTACCCATAATCTGAATGTATTGCCGACATTGCTCGAGCGAGCAAGAGCGCTGGAGGAAGCGCAAGTTGAGATCGTGGAATCGCTGGAAATGTTTCCGTCAGATTTGCCATCAAAGCGAGAATCTACATATTCCGCTTGGGTGTCTATTTCAGTAGGCTGCAACAACACTTGCACCTTTTGTATCGTGCCATCACTTCGCGGTAAAGAGAAAGATCGTCGACCTGGTGAAATTCTTGGCGAGATAACCGCGCTTGTTGATCAGGGGGTAGTGGAAGTAACACTTCTTGGTCAAAACGTAAATTCTTATGGCGCTGAATTTGGTGACAAGCTTGCCTTTGGCAAGCTGCTTAGATCTTGTGGCGAGATTTCTGGCTTGGAACGAGTGCGATTTACCAGTCCACATCCAAAAGATTTCACTGACGACGTGATCGCTGCCATGGCTGAAACTCCCAACGTGATGCCGCAATTGCATATGCCACTGCAATCTGGCAGTGATGATGTGCTTCGAGTAATGCGTCGTTCCTATCGGCGTGAAAAGTATTTGGGAATTATTGATCGTGTTCGAGCGGCAATCCCGGAAGCTGCCATTACCACAGATGTAATCGTGGGATTCCCAGGTGAATCTGAGGCAGATTTCGAGCAAACTTTGGATTTGATAGAACAAGTGAGATTTGCAAATGTATTTACCTTCATCTACTCAATGCGGCCCGGGACACCAGCTGCCGAAATGACAAATCAAATCCCAGAAGAAGTTAAGCAAGACCGATATGAGCGACTGGCGAAACGAGTTAATGAGATTCTTTGGGAAGAGAATCAGCGCCAGATCGGCAACGTAGTTGAAGTATTAGTGGCAACAGGTGAAGGAAAGAAAGATAAAGACACCGGACGAATGTCAGGTAGAGCTCGTGATAACCGGCTAGTTCACTTTGCGCCATTTTCACCCACTGTGCCTGGTGACATTGTGGAAGTTGAGATAACTGGAGCGGCACCTTTTCATCTAATTTCTGACAAACCAGTATTGAATCACCGACACACCCCAGGATCTCAGAGCTCAACCAATAACGCGGTGAACATTGGTATGCCATCACTATTGAGTCAAAAATGAAAGCTTTAGTTTGTGGTGAAGCACTAATTGACTTAGTTAAACAACCAGATGGAAGTTGGATTGCTCATAATGGTGGTGGTCCGCTCAATACCGCAAAAGCGCTGGCGAAACTCGATAAAAAGGTGGAATTTTTAGGCAGAATTGCAACCGACCCTTTTGGTGAACAATTACGAGGCGATCTTGCTTCGAGTTCAGTCGCAACCAAGCAGGTAGTAGCTGCTGCCGAACCAACATCACTGGCAGTAGTTGAACTAGAAAATGATGGTCGAGCAACATATAGTTTTTATTTGGAAAATACTTCAAATTTTTGTTGGCGCAAAACCGAACTTCCAGCTGACATCGCCGAATTTGACTTATTGCATATTGGAACATTAGCACTTGTTATTGAGCCAGGCCGTGAAGTCTTGTTTGATTGGCTAGCCAGAAACCATCAGTCTGCAGTAGTTATGCTGGATTTAAACATTAGGCCATCTGTGATTTCAAATCCAGATGAGTATCGTAAATTAGTTGAGCCCTGGTTAGAATTTGGCGACATTCTAAAGGTGTCAGATGAAGATCTGAATTTTCTATATCCCGAAAAAACTTGGTCTGAAGTTGTTGTAATCTATTTTGCCCAAACCAACTTGAGCTTGATTGCCGTTACATTGGGCAGCGAAGGCGCTGTACTATTAACAAGAAATACTAAAGTGCAATTGCCAACACCGTTGGTAAAAGTTGTTGATACCGTTGGTGCAGGTGATACTTTTTCAGCCGGGTTACTAGCTAAGTTAGATTCGATTGGAAGATTGGCAAAATCGCATCTATCACAACTAGATGAAGGCGCTTTAGAAGCAATCTTGAAGTTTGCTATCGCAGCTGCTGCGCTGAATTGCACGAAAGCAGGCGCAGCACCACCAACTGAAGCGGAAGTGCTGGAAGCTCTTAATGGTAATTAAACCAGTTGTAGTTATTGCTGGCGCAACAGCAGTTGGTAAAAGTTCGATAGGTTTAAAACTTGCGCAGGAACTAGAAACCGAGATCATTAACGCTGATTCCATGCAGTTTTATCGCGGAATGGATATCGGAACTGCAAAATTGAGTATCGAAGAACGGATGGGCGTTCATCATCATTTTATTGACATTTTAGATGTCTCAGAGTTAGCTAATGTCTCGCACTATCAAGAAATGGCGCGACGGGTTGTATCGGATTTACGGGAACAAAATCGAGTTCCCATTGCGGTTGGTGGTAGCGGTTTGTATGTAACGGCCTTGTTAGATAATCTCAATTTCCCGGCAACAGATTCACAGTTACGCGCAAATTTAGAGAGTGAATTAGAAAAAGTAGGTTCACAACAGTTACATCAACGGTTGGCGGTGCTCGATCCGCTCTCAGCTCAGCGAATTGATCCCGCCAATGGCAGACGGATTGTGCGGGCCCTCGAGGTGATCGAGTTAACTGGAGAGCCATTTTCGTCATCATTACCTAAATCAAATCCGGCAGTTGAACCTGATATTCGAATCGCGCTGTTTCGTGACCGTGCTGAACTTGATCGGCGAATTGAGCAGCGAGTTAACTTGATGTGGGAACAAGGCTTTGTGGCAGAAGTGGAGAAATTGCTAATTGACGGTTTGGCTGAAGCTGTTACCGCACGGAAAGCTTTAGGGTATGCCCAGATCATAGAAGCGCTAACCGGAGAGTTATCCCTAGATGCTGCCAAAGCAGAGACAATTCGTCTGACAAAGCGTTACGCTCGCAAACAGGAGTCTTGGTTTCGCCGAGATCCTAAAATGCTCTGGCTGGCCGCAGATTCGCCTAACTTAGCAAGCGAAATACTGCAACTAATTAATGAGAGTGGTGTGGTTAGGTGAATTTGAAATTCAGCAAGGGTCACGGCACGGGGAATGATTTTGTTTTGATTTATGACCCTTCCGACGAAGTTCATTTATCGGAGAAGCAAATTGCAGCCATTTGCGACCGATCGTTTGGGATAGGCGCAGATGGCCTAATAAAGATTGTTAAAAAGGATAATTTTTGGTTCATGGATTATCGAAATGCGGATGGCAGCATCGCTGAGATATGTGGAAACGGCACCAGGGTAATGGCACGTTTTCTAACCGAAAACAAAATAGTCACACAGGAAAGTTTTGTAATTTCAACTCGTGCGGGTGAAGTACTAGTTTTCATTAATCAGGATCGAACAATCTCTGTTGTCTTAGGTCCAGTTTTAGACCAGAAAACTGAGGTAAGAGTCACAGTAACCAACAATGAATTTCCTGGGAGTTTGTTTACGGCCCCAAATCCACACGTCATTGCAATGGTGCCTGAACTTGATTTGGTAGGAGCGTTATTCGAGTCACCAGAATATGAACCGAAATCAGCTTTGCCCAATGGCGCAAATTTTGAATTTGTACAAATAATTGGAAGTCGTGAAGTTTCAATGCGTGTATTTGAACGTGGGGTTGGCGAAACACTTTCATGCGGCTCAGGTGCCTGTGCAGTTGGGATTTACATGCAGCAGCTTTGGCAAATAGATGATCCAATTACTGTAAATGTTCCTGGTGGACAATTGATAATTGAAAAACTGCCCGATGACATGGTTAAGCTGACCGGACCTGCTGAGATAGTTGCAACTGGTGAGATCTACTTGGAAAAACTTAAATCCCAATGAATGACCCAAATTTCGAGGTTGATGAAATAGAGATAACAGAAGGTGAGTTACAACTCCAAGACCGCTCTGCTCTTCGCCGGGTAGTTGGGTTATCTACTGAATTACAAGACATCACTGAAGTTGAGTATCGTCAGGTTCGGCTAGAGCGAGTAGTGCTGGTGGGAGTTTGGACTTTCGGCACCATTAATCAGGCGGAGCGTTCCATGCGGGAATTAGCACAATTAGCCGAAACTGCTGGAACTGTGGTGTTAGACGGATTGATCCAACGACGAGATAAACCTGATCCAGCTACCTATATTGGTTCAGGAAAAACACAGGAACTTAAACGAATCGTTGCAGCAACTGGGGCGGACACCGTGATCTGCGATGGTGAGTTAACGCCAGGCCAACTGCGAAATCTAGAAGATATTGTCAAAGTTCGTGTGGTGGATCGAACTTGGTTAATTTTGGACATATTTGCGCAACATGCCCGAAGTCGCGAAGGAAAAGCACAGGTATCGTTAGCGCAGATGCAATACATGCTGCCCAGAATTCGTGGCTGGGGTGAAGCGCTCAGTCGACAAGGTGCTGGAGTCTTAGCTCGCGGTCCTGGTGAAACAAAAATCGAGACCGATCGAAGAAGAATTCGTGATCAGATGGCCAAACTTAGAAAAGATTTGGCCGCTATGGCTAAGACTCGAGAAGTGCAACGCAGTAGTCGACGCAAAAATGCCGTTCCAGCAATTGCCATTGCGGGTTACACCAATGCTGGAAAATCAAGTCTGCTCAATCGATTAACTGGGGCTGGAGTACTAGTTGAAAATGCACTTTTCGCAACCTTAGATCCAACGGTACGAAAAGTAGATCTACCTTCGGGTCGAGTGGTTACTGTTACTGACACGGTTGGATTTGTGCGCCACCTGCCACATCAACTTGTTGAAGCATTTCGATCAACCTTAGAAGAAATCGCCGATGCAGATCTAGTACTACACCTAGTTGACGCCAGCGATGAGTCACCAATCCATCAATTGATTTCGGTACGCGAAGTTTTGGCAGAAATTGGTTCAAGTATGAACCGAGAGTTAGTTGTGGTTAATAAAGTTGATGCGGCTGAACCAGAGACATTGCGCGAACTAAAGCAATTGGTGCCTGAGGCAGTGTTTATTAGTGCCAAAACTGGTGCCGGGATTGATCAGCTACTTGTTACGATAGAGGCAAAACTTGCTGAATCAGATCTAGTGATTGATTTAGTGCTGCCCTATTCCCAACAGCAACTTATTGCGCGGGCTCATGAGGTGGGTCAGGTAAGTAAATTGGAGCACCTAGAGGAAGGTACTCGCATAGTTGCTTCAGTTCCGGCAGCGCTAGCGGCGCAGATGAAGGCTGCGAGTTTGAAGTGAGTAAAGGGAACTTAGGCGTTTCGGAACTATTAGAAGTAGCAATTTCAACCATTAATGGATCAGTTCGCCCCGGTCAAAATCAGATGGCAGCGGCAGTAAATGAAGCCTTGACGGAACGACATCACTTACTGGTACAGGCTGGAACTGGAACCGGCAAATCATTGGCCTATTTAGTGCCAGCAATTTTGCGTAATAAAACGATTCTAATTGCAACGGCCACGTTGGCGTTGCAACGTCAACTGGTTGAACGAGATTTGCCACGAATCATTCCAGCAATTAGTAAAGCTCTTGGCCGCGAGATTAGTTATGGCGTTTACAAAGGCAAGGGAAACTATCTGTGTTTGCAGAAAATGAATACCACACTGCCAGATCCAGATACTGATTTGTTACTTGACATTGGTTCGCTTTCGGCAGAAGCAAAATCACTTCGCGAATGGTCCGCCCAACCAGACGTCACCGGAGATCGTGATGATGCACCCCCGGTTGATCGAAGAGTTTGGACTGCACATTCGGTAAGTGGTAGAGAATGCGTGGGTGCCGATAGCTGTGCTTATGGTGATAAATGTTTCTCTGAGTTGGCGAAAAGCAAAGCCGCTACCTCAGACATTGTTGTTACTAATCATGCCTTATTAGCAATTGAAGTAGTTGATAATCATCCAATCTTGCCCGATCGTGACGCGATAATTTTGGACGAAGGTCACGAGTTCATCGATCGCACCACCCAAGCAGTAGCTGAAGAGATAACGGCGAATATGGCAAATCGGGCAGCCGCATTAGCTAGGCGTCATCTGCCAGGTGAAGCATCGGATAAGTTATTTGATGCGTGCGCAAATTTTTCTGATGTCATGCAAGATTATCAAATCCAGATGCGCAGTAACGCAGAAGAGTCAACGGGAAATCGGTTAGAAAGGCTACCGCCTGAGTTGTTTCAAGCACTTTCGTTGATCCGAGATATGGCAGGTGAATTCTTCGCTTTGCTTAGCAATGACGATGATATTTCAGATTTTGATTTATTGGCGGAGCGCGCTCGGGTAAAAGGTGCAGTATCGGAAGTGAATACTACTTGCGGCAAATTGATTAAAGCTAGCGATAAAGATGTGATGTGGTTTGATCCAAATACGCCAGCGCTACGAATAGCCCCGCTTTCAGTTTCAGATGTGCTGCAGCGGAATATGTTTTCGCAAACTCCAGTGATAATCACTAGTGCCACATTGACGGTGGGTGGCAGCTTTCAGCCAACAGCAGTTGGACTTGGACTATATGCGGAGCAAGAAACTAATGACCAAGATCAATCCTTTAAAACTTTAGATGTTGGTTCGCCTTTTGATTTTGCCGCCCAGGGAATGCTTTATCTACCCAAGCATCTGCCAGAGCCAGGTCGCGATGGTATTTCGCAAGAAGCCCTAACTGAGCTCGGTGATTTGATTCTTGCTGCAGGTGGAAGAACATTGGCGCTGTTTTCGTCATGGCGCGCAGTAGAAGCTGCAACCGAGACCTTAAGAGCACAACTAGCGAAGAACCCGGAAATTAAATTAATCGTGCAGCGAAAAGGGGATCCGGTTGGCGTGTTGGTGGATAAGTTTGCCGCTGATGCTCAATCAGTGTTAATAGGAACGATTAGCTTATGGCAAGGTGTCGATGTTCCGGGTGAATCATGTACGTTGGTAGTAATTGATCGGATCCCGTTTCCTAGGCCAGATGATCCAATTGTTTCTGCTCGGGCAGCCAAAGTTGAAGAATTTGGTGGAAATGGGTTCATGTCAGTATCTGTGCCAAAGGCAGCTTTGCTTTTAGCGCAAGGAGCTGGTCGATTGATTAGATCTGATACCGATCGTGGGGTAGTGGCACTGCTGGATCCACGAATTACTTCTCGACGGTATGGCTCAGTGTTGCTGCGATCCATGCCTGAGTTTTGGCGAACCAGTGAAAAGGAAGTAGTGCTCGAAGCACTTACTCGATTGCATCAAAGTTATCGCTGATTCTGGCATCGCGGACAAACGCCAAAGATTTCAACTTCATGCTCAACTTGTTGATAGCCATACCGTGCGGCCAACTGTTCCGCCCAAGCCTCAACCTCGCTGGCTTGCAATTCCTCAGCACTGCCACAGCTTCGGCAAACTAAATGGTGATGATGTTGCTTGGATCGGCAAGCCCGGAAGAGCATTTCGCCAGATTGATCCCGCACAACATCTAGTAGATGGACTTCTGCCATGGATTGCAAAGTTCGATAAACAGTTGCTAACCCAATTGATTCGCCGGCTGCCGTTAGATGTTGGTAAAGCGCTTGGGCTGAGATGAAGCCATCTAAATCTGCTAAAACATTTGAGATTACCTGACGCTGCTTGGTATTTCTAAGCGACTGCATTCTTGCCTCGCATTCGATTGAATAGACTAAAGCCAAAAACTGAAACCGAGATCAAAGTGAAAAATCCAAGTGCAGTTAGCACGATGGTGCTCCCGGGCGGCACATCAACCAGATATGAAATTAGTAATCCAAGTACCGCAGACATCCAGCCAATGCCAGCTGCTATCAAAGCCGTTTGGCGAAATGATCGAGATACTTGCTGTGCTGAAACAACTGGAATTACCATAATTGCGCTCACTAATAACAGGCCAACAGCTCGCATTCCAACAGTTACTGTTACTGCCGATAGGGCCGCAACCAAAGTCGAAAGAAAATTCAAATTCATTCCTTGGACATGGGCATGATCTGGATCAACCGATACAGCTAGCAATTGTCTACCAAAAACCAGCACGGTAATTACAATCAAGCCACCAAGTAGAACTACCGCAATTAGGTCATCTCGTGAAACTGTGGTTAGCGAACCAAATAAGTAACTTGATAATGTGCTGCTGGCGGACCCGGTACCTATTGCGGTAAGCAGCACACCGCCAGCAATTCCGCCGTAAAAAATTATGGAAAGCGCAGTGTCGCCAGCGATTTTTGATTTTGCTCGCAAATACTCAACTAGCACAGCACCTATTAATGCCGCCACTAATGCACCCCAGATGGGAGCTTGACCAGTAAGCACAGCAATACCAATTCCAGTTAAGGCAATATGCCCAATTCCATCACCTAATAGTGCTAATCGACGTTGCACCAAAAAAACGCCAACTAACGGGGCCGTTAGTCCAACAACTGATGCTGCAATTAAGGCATGCTGCATAAACTGGTAATCAAGAAAGCCAGCCAAGTTCATATTGTTATTCCTAAATCGGGATTAACTTCTGACTGATGGTGGTGATGCGATTCGTGATGATGTCGCGGCAGCGGTTTACCGTCATAGTTAACTTTTCGATCGGCTAATTCAACCACTCTGGTAAAAAGTCCTTCTAGATCAGCAAGCTCATGCGAAACCACAATCATGCTAAATCCAGCAGCCTTTAATTGATGCAAGATCTGCACAACTGCAGCCACGCTCTCTCGGTCCAGTCCGGTAAGAGGTTCATCGAGCAGGAGTAAATCAGCTTGCGCAACTAATGCCCTAGCGATAAGTGCGCGTCGCAGTTGGCCACCTGAAAGTGATGAGTACTTTCGATTTGTTTTGTCAGATAGTCCAACTTGAGCGATTGCTTGATTAACTTGCTCGCGCTGGGCACCATTTAGGCCAAGCAAACTGCGTTTGTTGGTTAACCCAGAACTTACTAACTCGAAAACGGTCAGCGGGATAAGGGATGTAGCGGGAGCAAATTGCGGCACTAATGCAATTCCACTTTGGCCAGCATGCCCAGCACACAGTTCCACAGTGCCGCTGGTGAGCGGAACCAGACCAACGATTGCTTGCAAGAGCGTTGATTTACCTGACCCATTTGCACCAAGCAATGCCACCACTTCACCATGAGCAATTTCTAGTGAGATCTCATGTAGCACTGATTTGCTACTGCGCTCAATACAGATATTGGTGGCAGCAACTAGTGGCTTTTCTGCTAACTGCAATCCAATCCTTTGGTTAGGTTGAGCAAATTCTCTTCCATTTCAACCAAATAATCCAAACTGGCTGGTTTTAACTCAATTGGATTCAGCGGCAGCACACCTACGCCAAGCTCTTGGGCCAAAATGTCCGCTACAGCCGGGTTTGCATTTGACTCAGTAAACACAGCTAGAACATTCTCTGACTTTGCAAGCTGGACAATTTCGCTAATTCGCGCAGCGCTTGGCTCACTTTCCGGATCCAAACCAGTAACGGCAATTTGTCCTAATTGGTAAGCATCACCGAGATAACCAAATGCTTCATGGCTTACTACCAAGGTATTGCTGCGACACTGGGCCAA
>JBIJDU010000017.1:0-31477 GCA_044343935.1 Candidatus Nanopelagicales bacterium
GCATCTGACGCTGCAGTGATTGTTACTGAACCTACCTATTTTGGCGTGCAAGGAGCACTACGTGCTGCTGATACTTTTGAAGAAGTGAAGCGCAATTTGAATCGGAAACTAAAAGATGTGTCAGTAATTGTTAATCGAGTCAAATCAACTGCCGAAGAACATGATTATCGTGCTCGTGAACTTTCCCGTGAGTTTGGCAAGTTAGTTGTTAAACCTGCTATCCCAGAGCGCATTGCAGTTCAGCAAGCCGAGGGTGCGGCAATTGCAGTGCAAAAATATGGCAGCGCTGGATCTAGAGAAATTTCAAATATTTTCGAAACTCATCTAGATAAGTTACTACGCCGGATTGGCTAATTCCACCAAGTTTCAATTTGCGTTAACGCATTTCTAACAACAGCGCGTTCACCTGTTAAATGATCGAAGCGCTCATGCTCAATGTAATTAACTTCAGTGCCATAGTGCTTCATTTCATCTACCATCAACTTGCTTTGCATCGGCGGCACAGTTACATCTTTGCCGCCTTGCACCACAAGAACAGGCACCTCTAGTTTGGTAGGTGCGCGATTTTCTTGCAGCATGGTGGCAAAAGGTTCTGTTTTAAGCGGATCAATTAAATGTGGTTTGCCACCCATTGCATCAGTTGCTGCCAATCCAACAATTGCTTCAGCACCGATAAAACAATGTTTCGCAGTTTCGCGAACTGCTCTCAGTGCTTCTGGCTTGAGTGCGCTAGTTAATGAGATTCCAGTTAGCCGCGACCAAGAAACGGCAGACAGCGCCCATATCACCCGGCTGATTGGTGAATCTTCACTAGCATTAAATAGTTCGGCAGGATCTAAGGCCGGAGAACCAAGAATGATTCCATCCAGGTTCAATTCTGGGGCATAGCTAGCTTGCATGCCAGCTGCCCAGGCTACGGCATGACCCCCTTGCGAATATCCCCATAAAATGGTGCGTTGCGTTATGGTGGCAACAGAAGTTGATTGAATCGCACGTATTGCATCAAGCACACTTATTGCAGTTGGTTCACCAATTAGAAATGGATGAATTCCATCAGCACCAAGACCTGGGTAATCAGGTGCTAGGTAGGCATAGCCTTTTGCCATCGCTTGCCGTAACCCAGCGAGAGCTAACGATGGCTTTTCATGAACTGAAGGAGCACAGCGTCGCTCGATTCCAGTTGCTTGGTGACAGTAAACCAAAAGGTCATATTGATCTTGTTGATGTTTTGGAAGACAGAACAGCGCACTTGCGGTAGTAATTTGACCGGCAGCATCGGTGGTGGTGTAAAGCACCCGCCAAGCTCGGGCATCTAACACTGTATTAACTGACTGTTTTCTAATTATTACGCCTGGCTGGGCCGGCAGCACTTCAGGTGCGAGATAAAACAGCGGAATAGTTGGTTGGGTTATCCGTTGATCGGCAGCATTAAGTGCGCGGCTGGCAACATCGCGCGCTCGTTCCCCTAATTTGGCGGCTTGATTGCGCAGTTGCTCCGCCGAGGGGCGGGGTGGCAACTCAAATTTTCGCACTGGCTAAGCCAACCGCATCGGATTTTTCGGCGTCACTCGACCCTATTGCGCTCCCTTGCGACTACTCTCGCGCACGTGACCCCCGAAGAATTGAGCACTGCGATCGGCACCTGTGTTGCGGCAGCCGTTGCAGAGCAACTGCTGCCCGCAGCTGCTGGTCAAATTCCAGTTCAGGTAGAGCGGCCACGTTCACGCGAACACGGCGACTGGGCCACCAATATAGCCATGATCTTGGCAAAGCCTGCGGCAAAGTCACCTCTAGATGTTGCAACAGATTTAGTTGCTCGGATTGAGAAAATTGCGGGTGTTAGCTCTGCAAACATTGCAGGTCCTGGTTTTATAAATATTTTTATCGATGTAGCAGCTACTGCAAAACTGGCAATCGAGATCATTTCTGCCGGATCAAAGTACGGCAATTCTAATGCGCTTGTTGATGAAGTAATCAATATAGAGTTTATCTCCGCAAATCCAACCGGGCCGCTACATCTTGGTCACACTCGGTGGGCAGCGGTGGGAGATGCGATAGCTCGAGTGCTCAGCGCCGCTGGAGCGAAGGTAACGCGCGAGTTTTATATCAATGATCGCGGTGTGCAAATGCAGAAATTCGCACAATCTATTTTGGCAAAGATAAATGATCAACCAGTTCCAGAAGATGGATATCAAGGTGAATATGTCGCTGACCTAGCGGCAGAAGTTAAGTCCCAAGTGCCAAATCTGGCAGAACTAGCCGAAGCTGAGCAACTAGCTGAAGTTCTCGCCGCTGGTTACGCCCTGCAGCTCAAGCAGCAACAGGATTCATTGTTGGATTTCAACACTAAATTTGATGTTTGGTATTCCGAACTTGCTATGCATGAAGCTGGCAAAGTAGTTCATGCACTTAAAGTTTTAGAAAAGCAGGGACATGTTGATCATCGAGATGGAGCGATGTGGTTACGCACCACAGATTTTTCTGATGATAAAGATCGAGTATTAGTTAAGTCTGATGGGGAATACACCTACTTCGCATCAGATTGTGCTTACTACATCGATAAGCGAGAGCGTGGTTTTGCAAGATGTTTGTATCTATTGGGTGCTGATCATCATGGTTACGTAAACCGATTGCGCGCCGTTGCCGCCTGTGCTGGCGATGACCCCGATAAAAACATTGAGGTGCTCATTGGTCAATTAGTAAAAATCATGCGAAATGGGGAAGAAGTAAAACTTTCAAAACGTGCTGGTGAATTGATCTTACTGACAGATTTAGTTGCTGCTGTTGGAGTTGATGCAGTTAGGTATTCACTAATTCGATATCCGGTTGATACCCCGCTTGTTTTAGATTTTGATCTTATGACCGCACGGACCAATGAAAATCCGGTTTATTACGTTCAATATGCGCACGCTCGAATCAATGCACTACTGAATACCGCAGCAGAATTAGGAATCAATTGGCAACGTGGTGATGTTGCCTTTGCGCCGGAGCTCTTGGATCACAATGCTGAGCAAGAGTTACTGGCGCAGCTAGCTCAATTCCCATCTGTTGTGGCAACTAGTGCTGAACTGCGTGAGCCACACCGAATCGCCCGCTATTTGGAAGACTTAGCAACTGGGTATCACCGGTTCTATGACAACTGTCGAGTGCTACCAGCATCTGATACGCCGGTTAGCGCTATTAATGTGGCGAGATTGCATGTTTGTCGGGCTACTCAGATTGTGATTAGAAATGGCTTGGACCTGCTCGGTGTCGGCGCACCAGAGCGAATGTGAACCATCGGGGATAATCACCCAGTATGACGTCAGTTGACCTTAACCCAGCGATCTGGCCGAAGTCTGCCCTGCGCGGGGCAAATGGTGAATTGCATTTGGCAGGTAATTCAGTTACTGAGCTAGCAAAGAAATTTGAAACGCCACTTTATCTTTATGATGCTGATGAGATTTTGGCGAGAGCAAATCAAATGCGTTCAGCATTTTTAGCGCAACCAATTCAATGCGATGTGCATTATGCCAGCAAAGCTTTTTTATCTAAAGCTGTCGCAAAAATTATTCAATCAGCTGGACTTTATCTCGATGTGGCTAGCGGTGGCGAGTTAGCCATCGCGATGGCGGCAAATTTTGATCCAGCACGAATCGCATTTCACGGAAACAATAAATCTGCTTTCGAACTAGAAACCGCAGTTAATGCAGGCGTGGGTCACATAATTGTTGATTCACTTGATGAGATCGAGTTGTTGACTGAGATAACTTCAAGGCTTGACAAGAAGCAAAGAATAATGATTCGTGCCACCTTAGGAATTAATGCCGAAACTCATGAATACATTTCAACTGCCCATGAAGATCAGAAGTTTGGGCTTTCGGCCAGCAATGGCGCGTTATTAGCGGCAGCTAAAGAGGTTGTAGGGCATAGCGGCCTTGAGCTAATTGGTCTGCATTCTCATATTGGTTCACAAGTATTGGTATTGGATGGTTTTGTGGCAGCTGCGGCTAAGTTAGTTGAACAGACTGCTTTAATAAATAAAACTTTTAATTTGAGTTTAAACACCGTGGGGTTAGGTGGCGGATTTGGTATCGCATATGTTGATTCCGATAAACCAGTTTCAATTGAAGAAATTGCAAAAGTGCTAAATCAAACGGTAATTGAACAGGCCAAGATACACGGAGTGGTGATCTCAAAAATCACGGTAGAGCCAGGTAGGTACATTGTTGGGCCTCCTGGAGTAACGCTGTACACCGTTGGCACGGTAAAGCCAGTTTCATTAATTGATGGCGGAACTCGACTTTATGTTTCGGTTGATGGTGGCATGAGCGACAATATTCGCACCGCACTTTACGATGCTAACTACACCGCTATTTTGGCAAACCGAATCTCCACCGCCACATTGGTCTTGAGTCGGGTAGTGGGCAAGCATTGCGAATCAGGTGACATCGTGGTGCGAGATTGTTATCTACCCTCAGACATCAGCAACGGTGATTTAATTGCCGTGGCAGCAACTGGCGCTTATTGCCGCAGCATGTCTTCGCAGTACAACGGCACCCCACGCCCAGCAGTTGTTGGAATTACTAATCAGCAACCTGCGATTTGGCTGCGCCGAGAAACATATGAAGATCTACTGGCACTTGACCTGGGATAGCACTGGCCTGAGCCGATTTGTGCTCGCCGTCTGAGAGACTTCGGCTGCTAAGGAGTAAACATGATTGAGGCAATCAAGGTTGCCATCTTGGGGGCGGGCACCGTCGGCTCTCAAGTGACGCGACTGCTTATCGAGCAAAAAACCGAACTCGCTCAGCGAGTTGGCGCACCGTTAGAAGTAATTGGTGTGGCTGTTCGAGATCCAAAGCGCTCTCGTCATGGTGTTCCAGCTGAATTACTCACCACCGATGCGGCTGGACTAGTTAGTAAAGCTGATATTGTCGTTGAAGTCATGGGAGGCATTGCGCCGGCGAAAGATTTAATCATGCAAGCAATCTCGGCTGGTGCGAGCGTCGTTACAGCAAACAAAGCACTGTTAGCTAGAGAAGGTTCAGAATTAGTGTTAGCAGCGGAAGCTGCAGGGGTTGATTTGTATTTTGAGGCATCAGTTGCCGGCGCTATTCCACTACTGCGCCCGATTCGCGAATCGCTCGCGGGTGACAAGGTCAATCGGGTGATGGGCATTGTTAATGGCACCACAAATTACATCTTGTCCAAGATGGAATCAGATCATGCTGCATATGAAGATGTTTTGGCTGAAGCGCAGCAGCTGGGTTACGCCGAAGCAGATCCAACTGCTGACGTTGAGGGGCATGATGCTGCTGCTAAAGCGGCGATATTGGCGTCGCTGGCTTTTCATACCAAAGTAACTATTGATGATGTTTATTGTGAAGGCATCTCAAACGTATCGGCCGAAGATGTCGCGGCGGCAGAGTCGATGGGATTTGTCATTAAGTTGCTAGCTGTAGCAGAGAGATTAGGAACAGATGCAATTGTGGTACGGGTACATCCCACGATGGTGCCCAAGTCTCATCCGTTAGCAAATGTGCGAGATGCCTTTAACGCAGTTTTTATTGAAGCAGAGTCTGCTGGTGAACTTATGTTCTTTGGTAGAGGCGCTGGAGGTGCACCAACTGCATCTGCGGTGCTTGGTGATGTAGTGGCAGCTGCACGCAACCGAGTCACTGGCGGAATCGGTCCTGGTGATTCCAGTTATGCCGATTTGAAGATATTGGATGTTTCCCATGCACGAACCAGGTATTACATTCATATCAAAGTGGCAGATCGACCAGGCGTGTTAGCAAAAATTGCAAGTGTCTTTGCGGAAAATGATGTCAGCATTCAAGTCCTACATCAGGATGGTCACGGCAGTGATGCTTCTCTAATTATTCGTACCCATAAGGCAACCGATGCTGCACTAGCACAGACATTATCTGATCTTACTAAATTAGATGTGGTTGATTCAGTAATTGGTGTGATGCGAGTAGAAGGCGAACGCGGCGAATGAGGCTGTTTAAGAAAACAGGAAGCCATCAATGGCGCGGTGTGATTGAGGAGTATCGAAGCTTCTTGCCAGTTAATAAACAAACTCCAGTAGTCACGCTGCGCGAAGGTGGTACGCCGTTAGTTTATGCCTGCGTGCTCAGCGAGATGCTTGGAAATAATGTTTGGTTAAAGGTTGAAGGCGCAAACCCAACTGGATCCTTCAAGGATCGTGGCATGACTATGGCAATTAGCAAAGCCGCAGAACGAGGCGCGAAAGCGGTAATCTGTGCAAGTACTGGTAACACTTCTGCTTCAGCTGCGGCTTATGCGGTTAAAGCAGGCATGGTTTGTGCCGTATTAGTACCCGATGGCAAAATCGCAATGGGCAAGTTGGCGCAAGCAGTCGTTCATGGCGCACAAATTTTGCAAGTACAAGGAAACTTTGATGATTGTTTAACGCTTGCTAAAGATTTGGCAGATAACTATCCAGTTGAGTTAGTCAACAGTGTTAATCCATACCGAATTGATGGCCAAAAAACTGCTTCATTTGAAGTAATTGACTTTTTAGGTAAAGCGCCAGATATTCATGTGCTACCAGTTGGCAATGCCGGCAATATAACTGCATATTGGAAAGGTTATTTGGAGTATCAACGAGTTAAGAAATCTAAACTTCCTCGAATGTTTGGTTTCCAAGCAGCAGGTGCCGCGCCAATTGTGACCGGTAAAAAAGTCGATAACCCAGAGACCATCGCAACTGCCATCCGCATCGGTAACCCAGCATCGTGGCAGCAAGCTGTTGCCGCTCGGGATGATTCAGGGGGGTTGATTGATTCCTGCACTGATGCAGAGATTTTGGCGGCTTACCACTTATTGGCAAGTCGAGAGGGCGTATTTGTTGAACCCTCAAGCGCAATTGGGGTCGCTGGTTTAGTCAAATTGCATCAGGCGGGCAAATTAGATCTTGGTCAAGAAATTGTTATTACCGTAACTGGTAATGGCCTTAAGGATCCGCAATGGGCGCTAGAAGGTGCCGCACAACCAATTAAAGTTGCAGTTGATGCTAAGGCTGCTGCAATCCATTTAGGTTTAGCGAATTAATCATGCTTGCTGCTACCCGCGCATCAGTTCAGGTTCCTGCTACTAGCGCTAACTTGGGACCTGGTTTTGATGTGTTGGGTTTATCTCTTGGTTTCTATGATCAATTAACTGTTGAGGTTATTGATGGGCCAGATCAGGCAATAATTTCTGGTGAAGGTCAAGTTGAGTTGCCAACAGATGAAAAGCATCTAGTGCTGCGCTCAATTCGAAAAGGGTTGGAATTGGTTAATGAAAGCGTGCCTGGCCTTAAGTTGGTTGCTAATAATCAGATCCCACATGCCCGCGGGATGGGTTCGTCATCAGCGGCAATTGTGGCCGGAATTGCATTGGCGCGGGAATTAGTTGGCGCAGATCGAATCTCAGTTTCAGAATTCATTAATTTAGCCGGACAGCTAGAGGGACATCCAGACAATATTGCGCCCTGCATTTTAGGTGGCATGACTATTGCTTGGATGGATGAAGTTGGACATCATGCCGTGAAGTTAGAGGTACATCCAGATGTTGTGCCAGTTGTTTCAATTCCAGACTTTAAAGTTCCAACTGAAAAAGCACGCGGCTTATTGCCACTTCGCATTCCACATGATGATGCAGTTTTCAATATTTCTCGAAGCAGTTTGATGGTTTACGCTATGACGCAAGACCCCAGTTTGTTGCTCACCGCAACAGATGATCGGATGCACCAGCGCCAACGGGCAGATGTCATGCCCGATACCTTGCGCGCGATCGCTGCGCTACGCCGAACAGGTTTACCGGCCGTGGTTTCTGGTGCTGGACCAACTGTGTTAACGCTGGCGTCAGTGCAAAGTGCGCCCCAGGTGGCCGGGGTGCTCGCCGAACAGGAGTTAAATTTCCAGACCATGGTCTTGTCTGTTGACCATGCAGGGGTGCAGGCGGTAGCTGGTAGATAGTGGTATGGTTCACCCAGAAGTAGGCGAGTGGGCCAAGAACTTCAGTTCAAACCAAAATTTCTCCCTCCTTCTGTCCTAACTTCCAACAACAAATTGGAAGAAAAAAACACCCCCTTAAGCCGGAAGGCATTTATCTGTGACTGATACCAAGACCGATGTCAGCAGCATGCTGCTTGCAGACCTCAAGAAACTTGCAGGAAAGCTAAACATCGAAGGCGCTTCAACTATGCGCAAAGGCGAGCTTGTTGCCGCTATTGAAAAAGCACAATCCTCATCGCAAGCCAAAACGGCTGAGCCTGCTGAAAAAAGCGAATCGGGTAATCGACGCGATAACGGAAATGAATCCCGCGAAGATCGCCGAGAATGGCGTGGCCGCAACGATCGAAACGACCGCACCGATCGCAATGATCGCAATGGGGATCGTCGTGACAATAACCGCAATCGGTTTGATCGAAATAGAAATCGTCGCGATCGAAGTGACGAATTTGAAGTAGGCGAAGATGATGTTTTGGTGCCAGCTGCTGGCATCGTAGACATTTTGGAAAACTATGCCTTTGTTCGCACGACGGGTTATTTACCAGGCCCTAACGATGTTTATGTGTCGCTAGGTTTGGTGAAAAAGTACGGTCTGCGAAAAGGTGATGCGATAACTGGTCAGGTGAAGCAACCTAAAGATGGTGAATCACGACAGAAATTTAATCCCTTGGTAAAAGTTGAAACTGTCAATGGTATGGATCCCGAGGAAGCGAAGACTCGAATTGAGTTCGGTAAGTTAACCCCGCTTTATCCGCAGGAGCGATTGCGATTAGAAACTGAGCCAGGCTTATTAACCACTCGAATCATCGATCTAGTTGCGCCAATTGGTAAAGGCCAACGCGGACTTATTGTTTCACCACCAAAAGCTGGTAAGACAATGGTGATGCAAGCAATTGCCAACGCGATATCGGCTAACAACCCAGAGGTTCACTTAATGGTTGTGTTAGTTGATGAGCGCCCAGAAGAAGTAACTGACATGCAGCGAAACGTTAAGGGTGAAGTTATTGCCTCTACCTTTGATCGACCAGCCGAAGATCACACCATGGTTGCTGAATTAGCCATTGAGCGAGCAAAGCGATTGGTCGAGTTGGGACATGATGTAGTTGTGTTATTAGATTCAATCACTCGACTTGGTCGCGCATATAACATTGCCGCTCCGGCAAGCGGTCGTATTCTCTCGGGCGGTGTCGATTCGGCAGCGCTGTATCCGCCAAAGAAGTTCTTTGGTGCCGCACGCAATATCGAAGGTGGCGGATCACTAACAATTTTGGCAACTGCGCTCGTTGAGACTGGATCACGCATGGACGAAGTTATCTTTGAAGAATTCAAGGGAACTGGCAACATGGAGCTTAAGTTGGAGCGCAAACTTGCTGACAAGCGCATCTTCCCAGCCATTGATATAAATCAATCCGGCACACGAAAAGAAGAATTGCTGATGAGTCCAGAAGAACTAAAGATCAACTGGAATCTTCGCCGCGTCTTAACTGCACTTGAGCAGCAGCAAGCACTTGAACTCTTGATGACCAAATTGAAGGAAACTAAGACCAATGTCGAGTTTCTGATGCAGGTTCAGAAGACCACCCCAAGCTTGCCCGAGACCGGTGATGCTGGCGACTAGCTCCCTGCTAGCCTTTGCCTCCGTTGCTGGTTCACGGAGATCCCGACCCAGCAATAACTTAAGGAAGAAACTGAAATGAAAAACGATATTCATCCAGATTATGGATATGTAATTTTCCGCGACAAATCGGCGAATTTCTCATTCCTAACTCGATCAACCTTGAAAACTGACCAAAAGGCAGTTTGGGAAGACGGAGTTGAGTACCCAGTTTTTGATGTGGAAATCTCCTCCGCGAGCCATCCGTTTTACACCGGCAAGCAAAAGATTATGGATACCGGTGGTCGTGTTGCCAAGTTCGAGAAGCGTTTCGGCAAAAAGGCTTAACTTTGCATCGAGCGTCGCCTGACTAATCAGGCGACGCTCGTTTTGCTTTTCTAAGAGAGAAGAAAATGTTTGAGAATTGTCAGGGTCTAGTAGTTGAGCTTGGCCAGCTAGAAACTCAACTCTCGGATTCGGCAATTCACTTAGATCAAGCGAAAGCCAGAGAAGTAAACAAAAGATATGCGCAGTTACGCCCCATTGTTTCGACTTATCAGCAATACTTGGCCCTCACCGATGATCTAACTGCAGCAAAAGAATTTGCCCAATCAGATGATGCATTTGCCGATGAAGTAACTCGAATTGAAACTGAGTTGGTCCAAGTGAGCGAACGACTAGAGCAGTTATTGATTCCGCGGGACCCACTTGATGATAAAGATGTCATTTTGGAAATAAAAGCCGGTGAAGGTGGCGATGAGTCTGCGTTATTTGCTGGCGATTTGGCTCGAATGTATATGCGTTGGGCTGATCAGCGTGGCTTAAAAACTGAAGTATTGGATTCTGTTGAGAGCGATCTTGGTGGCTACAAAGACATCTCTATTGCAGTTAAGGCAAAAGGCAACGCCGAACCTGGCGAAGCGCCATGGGCACTGCTAAAACATGAAGCTGGTGTACACCGAGTGCAGCGGGTGCCAGTAACTGAATCACAAGGACGAATTCACACTTCAGCAGCTGGCGTATTGGTTTATCCAGAAGCTGAAGATGTCGAAATTGAAGTAAACGCAAATGATCTTCGAATAGATGTTTACCGATCTTCTGGCCCTGGCGGACAAAGCGTAAATACCACCGACTCTGCGGTGCGTATTACGCATCTACCAACTGGAATAGTGGTTTCGTGTCAGAATGAAAAAAGTCAGCTACAGAATAAGGAATCTGCGCTACGTATTCTGCGCGCAAGATTATTGGCAGACGCTGAAGCGAAACGAGAAGCAGAAGCGCAAGCCACGAGAAAATCACAGGTTCGAACGGTAGATCGAAGTGAACGAGTTCGAACATATAACTTTCCTGAAAATCGCTTGACTGACCATCGAAGTAACTTTAAGTCGTATAACTTAGATCAAATTTTAGAAGGCAACTTAGATGATGTCATTCAATCGTTAGTGGAAATTGAACGAGCAGAGCGAATGCGAGATGCGGGGAAGTGACCACAATTCGGCAACTGCTCGTAGATGTTGAGCGCAGATTCCAACAAGCAGGAATTGAAAGCGCTAGAACAGATGCCGAACTTCTACTGGCTCACATTCTCGGAATAACTCGTAGCCAATTACTGATTGCGCCAGCCATTGCTGAGGATCAACTTCACGCCTATGAATTAGTTGTACGGCGTCGAGTGCTTAGAGAGCCGCTGCAATACATCACTGGCACTGCGCCATTTAGAAGACTTGAACTTGAAGTGGGCCCTGGTGTTCTGGTGCCTCGACCTGAAACTGAATTAATGATTGATATAGTGAAACGATTCGCAGTACCTGGAATTGCACTTGACCTTGGTGCAGGATCAGGCTGTATTTCGCTTAGCTTGGCAACAGAATTAGCTGGATTTGAAGTATATGCAGTTGAAAACTCGATGGATGCACTTAATTACCTGAATAAGAACATAACTAGATATCAACAGCAGGTTCAACCAGGGTCGAGTGTAACTGCGCTGGGAATAGATCTTGTTGAATTGCCTAAGGTCAAGCCTGAGTTGATTGGAAAGGTGCAAGTGATTCTTGCCAATCCACCATACGTGCCTGTTGGTAGCGCGGTGTCGGCGGAAGTCCAATACTTTGAACCCGCGGCTGCGGTATTTTCTGAATCAAACGGTTATGCGGTTATTGATAAGGTGATTGAATTAGCTGTCAACATGTTAGCGCCAGGCGGATTAATTGTGATTGAACATCATGAGTTACAGGGCTTAGCTGGTGAAACCGGCGGCGTAATTGGAAAACTTCGCACGACCGGTAAATTTTTTGAAATAAATGGCGTAGATGATCTAACAAATAGACCGAGATTCAGTTACGGAATTAGGGATACTGCCTCATGAGCATCGTAGTAAAAATGACTACTGATGCGGAACGTCGTCGCGGACTTGTTGCTGCAAAAGCGGCCTTGATGCGTGGTGAATGCGTTGTAATGCCAACTGACACCGTTTATGGCGTTGCCGCGAATCCTTTTGTCCCAAAAGGTATTACTAATTTGTTAACAGCAAAGCGTCGGGATCGTGACCTGCCAATTCCAGTGCTTGTACCGAATTTGGATTCCGCCCTTGCTCTTAGCTATCAAGTCACTGATCAAGCAAAACTGATAATGGAGAAGTTTTGGCCAGGAGCAATCACCTTAATCACCAAAGCCCACCCAACACTTAAGTGGGACTTAGGAAATGCTGATGGCACCATTGCGCTGCGAATTCCGCTGCAACGAACTGCACTTGAGTTATTAACTGATACAGGTCCACTCGGAGTCACCTCGGCAAATCTAACTGGTGAATCTGCTGCTACTGATATCGAATCTGCTCAGCATAAATTTGGTAATTCAGTATCTGTTTATCTGGATGCGGGGGCTACCGCTGGTGAGGCAGCTAGCACCATTATTGATGCCTCTCAAGGGCAACTTCGAGTGGTTCGGGTTGGTGTGATTTCAATTTCGAACATTGTGGAAGTTACTGGAGCGACCGAACTGATTGAGGCTAATTATGAATGATCTTTTTGTCGGTGCCGGTACGGTGCTTAATGTGATTACCATTGTTGCTGGCGCAATAATCGGTGGTCTGTTAGGAAATCGACTATCAAATCGATTACGAGAATTGGTAACTGATGTACTTGGACTTGTCACTTTACTAGTTGGCTTTATGAGCGCATGGTTGATTAGTTCAGCGCAATTAAACGAGGCAGTTGGCGATGGATTTGCCATACTAGTTTTACTTGGCGCATTATTAATTGGTGGAATTTTGGGTACCTGGTTAAAAATAACTGAGCGATTTGATTCAGTTGGAATATTTTTGAATAAGAAGTTTAATTCTGGCGGGGAATCAGCAAAATTCATTGAAGGTTTTGTCAGTGCTTCCTTACTGTTTGTGGTTGGTCCGCTGGCAATCATGGGCTCAATTTCAGATGGGCTAGGAACTGGCCTAGATCAACTAGTACTTAAGAGCAGCCTGGACTTTTTTGCTGCGATGGCGTTTGCCGCATCGTTTGGCGCATTTGGTGTGGCAGCTTCAGCACTGAGCGTTGGTAGCTATCAAGGCTTGTTCACTGTAATCGGCATGCTGGCCGGGAGTGCGCTCTCGATTGCTCAGATTGATGCACTCACTGCTACCGGGGGCGTGCTACTAATCGGGGTCGGGTTGCGACTTTTGGCGATAAAACAGGTAAAAGTTGCCGATTTGTTACCTGCCTTACTAGTTGCACCGCTGCTTGTGTCTTTACTCACGCGAATATGAGGCTAGGCTCTGCCCTTTAGAACTTATCGAGAGGTATGACTCATGCGAAAAGGGCTGTTAGCCACAATAGTGGTTTCGCTCGCTTCGCTTATCGTCTTCAGCGCCCCCGCCACAGCTGCTTCCGGCAGCATCGGTGGCAATATGGTTGATGAAACTGGGGCCCCGATTGCCGGGGTTGAGTTCAACATGACTGGCCCAGGCGAGTATGACCAAAATGTCCAATCTGATGCAGCTGGAAATTGGGCATTTGAAATCACTGAAGCAGGTCAATACTTTGTCACGATTAATCCAGATACCTTGCCCTCAGGTGTGGGACTAACCGAACCAGACAAAGTTACTCGTTCAGTTGTAGTGTTTAGTCTAGAAAATGCACCACCACCTGTTCGTTTCTTAACCGGTCCAGGTCCGGAGCGCGCTTCGACTTTTGATCGGGCAATGCAGCTCACGCTGGACGGCTTAATTCTTGGCATCACAATTGGGCTTGCTGCCGTTGGGCTTAGTTTGATTTTTGGTACGACTGGACTTACGAATTTTGCTCACGGCGAATTGCTTACCCTTGGTGGCTTAGCGACTTATTTCTTTAATCGCATGGGTATTCATTTGGTGCTAGCAGCGCTGTTGGGATTGTTAGTTGCTGTAGTGCTGGGTGGATTTGTGCAAGATCGCTATTTATGGAAACCACTTCGGAAACGCGGCACCGGGCTTATTGCAATGTTGGTGGTATCTATTGGACTTGGCTTGTTGGTGCGTTACATATTTCTCTATATCTTTGGTGGCAACAAAGAACAGTATTTACAGTATTCGGGCCAGTCAGGTTGGCAAATCGGGCCACTAAGTATCACACCAAAAGCAACAATCGGAATGTTAATTGGGATTGTACTTATTGGATTAACAATTTTGTGGTTGTTGAAGTCGCAACTTGGTAAAGCATCCCGTGCCGTAGCAGATAATCCAGCACTCGCTGCCGCTAGTGGAATTGATGTACAGCGCGTCATTATGGTGGTTTGGATATTAGGTGCATTCCTAGCTGGCTATGGCGGAATCATGATGGGACTTAATCAAGGCGTGCAATGGATCATGGGCAGCGACGTGCTGTTACTGATTTTCGCTGCCGTAACGCTGGGCGGCTTAGGTACGGCATATGGTGCGATTGTTGGAAGTTTGATTGTTGGCTTGTTCATTCAACTTTCTACCTTGGTGATTCCAACTGAACTCAAATATGTTGGTGCGCTGGTTGTTTTGATTGTGATCTTGTTAGTGAGACCGCAAGGAATCATGGGTCGACGAGAGCGGATTGGATAAGTATGGATTGGATATTTATCTTTCAGCAGGCGATCAGCGCTGGTATTGGCGTTAATGCCATAATTTTTGCTTTAGCTGCTATTGGTTTGAATATGCACTTTGGTTACACCGGTTTGTTGAATTTCGGTCAAGCTGGCTTCTTAGCGGTTGGCGCATACACTGTGGCAGTTCTAGTCGTTAATTTTGATGTTTCAATTTGGTTAGCATTTTTGGCTGGAATTGGTGCGTCGATCGTGCTGGCACTAATCCTTGGTATTCCAACGCTCAGGTTGCGAGCTGACTATTTGGCTATCGTCACAATTGCGACCGCTGAAATTATTCGGCAAGTTGCCCGATCGGTTAGTTTACGCGAGTATTTTGGTGGCTCAGATGGCATCACCGGTAAATTTGGTCGAGACTTTTTTGCGTTAAATCCATTTCCTAACGGGTTGGAACTGGCGTTTTTACGTTACACCCCAAATGATCTCTGGGTGGTAATTGTTGGCTGGTCCCTGGTAGCGCTTTTTGTTTTCCTAACTTATCTAATGATGCGTTCACCATGGGGGCGAGTGATCAAAGCAATTCGTGAAGACGAAGAGGCAGTGCGTTCGCTTGGCAAGAATGTCTACTTTTACAAAATGCAGTCCCTAATACTTGGTGGCGTAGTTGGTTCATTTGCTGGTTTTGTTTTTGCCATCTCACGGCAAAGTGTGCAGCCAGACAACTATTCAACAGCGCTTACCTTCTTTGCTTATGCAGTCTTGATTCTGGGTGGTGCCGCCCGGGTGATGGGACCTGTGGTGGGGTCAATCATCTTCTGGTTCTTGCTGGTATTTGTCGAACAAGTGCTGCGGCAAGGTGTTGCAAATGATTTGATCCCAAATTGGTTGATGTCGCCAAATCAGGTAGGTCAGGTTCGATTCATGCTGGTGGGATTAGGTTTGATGCTGTTAATGATTTACCGGCCACAAGGAATTTTTGGAGACAAGAAGGAGTTGGCGCTAGATGCAAGAGCCTAACTCAACTACAAAGCGCGATGCTGCTGTTGCAGCCTTGGCCAGCGTTGCTGCAATTCCTGGTGTTAAAAAGCCTGATCCAATCATCGTTGCAGATAACGTGGTTAGAAAATTTGGTGGTCTTACTGCTGTCGATGTCGAGCACGTAGAGATTCAGCGCGGTGCTATTACGGCACTTATTGGCCCAAATGGCGCTGGCAAAACCACTTTTTTCAATTTGCTAACTGGATTTGATAAACCAAATTCAGGCAATTGGACCTTTAACGGGATTGCATTAGCCGGAGTTGCGCCACATAAAGTGGCGCGTATGGGCATGGTGCGTACCTTCCAGTTAACTAAAGCATTATTCCGATTGAGTGTGATGGACAATATGCGCTTAGGGGCAAAGAGCCAAATTGGCGAAGGAATTCTCCGCGCCCTATTTCCATTTACTTGGAAAGCCGAGGAACAGCGCAATACTGAGCGAGCACAAGAATTATTGACACGATTTAAGCTTGACACCAAGGCTGATGATTTTGCTGCAGCACTATCTGGTGGTCAACGCAAACTCTTAGAAATGGCTCGTGCCTTAATGGTTAATCCAGAGTTGGTTATGCTGGATGAACCAATGGCTGGCGTTAATCCTGCGTTAACTCAATCGCTGCTAGGTCATATTAAGGATTTACGCGAACAGGGAATGACTGTTCTTTTCGTAGAACACGACATGGACATGGTTCGCGACATAAGTGACTGGGTGATTGTGATGGCTCAAGGCAAAGTGGTAGCCGAGGGACCACCAGATTCGGTGATGAGCAATCCAGCAGTTATTGATGCATATCTTGGGGCTCACCATGATCAGCCTTTGGATCAAGAGGAGCAAGCATGAGTTTAGAGAATTCAGTTGCGGCAGCTAACGCATTAGTTAGAGCTGACAACTTAGTTGCTGGCTATCTTCCGGGTGTCAACATTCTCAATGGTTGTGATCTATATGCAAATCAAGGTGAACTAGTTGGCATCATTGGGCCCAACGGCGCCGGTAAATCAACTCTACTTAAGGCCATGTTTGGTTTAGTCAAGGTGTGGAGTGGCTCAGTTTATCTAAAGGGTGAGGAAATTACCGGGCTGCGCGCTGATCAATTAGTTCGACAAGGCATTGGCTTTGTACCGCAGAACAACAACGTTTTTCCGTCACTAACCATTGAAGAGAATTTGCAGATGGGCGGTATTCAAATCCCAGAGCGGTATGAAGAGCGATTCGAATTCGTGACAGATCTATTCCCAACTTTGAAGGAGCGACGTAAGCAGCGCGCTGGTTCGCTATCTGGTGGTGAGCGCCAAATGGTGGCAATGGGGCGCGCCTTAATGATGGACCCCAAAGTGCTGCTGCTAGATGAACCCAGCGCTGGGTTATCGCCAGCGCTGCAAGATGAAGTTTTCGTTCGAGTCCGAGAGATTAATAAAACTGGGGTAACGGTAATTATGGTCGAACAAAATGCACGTCGTTGTTTGCAGATTGTTGATCGTGGTTATGTGCTAGATCAAGGCAAGAATGCTTACACTGGAACTGGTAAGTCACTAGCAAATGATCCAAAAGTAATTGAGTTGTATTTAGGTACCTTGGCTAAAGTCAAATAGATTCTTGAATACAAAAGAGCCCGGCTCGAACGAGCCGGGCTCTTTTGTTATCTATTAGTTATGGTAGTGGAGCAGGAACTGCACCAACTACGAACTCTTCTGGGCGAGCTTCGTACTTGTCGTTAGCGACGTACTCATAAACACCCATGGTTGCAACGGTTACTTCACCGTCAGCATCGAATTCAACTGGTCCGGAAACTCCGTCATAGTCGATATCGGTGCCTTCATCAAGTAGTGCCTTGCAATCAGCCCAAGTTGAGCACTTGGTACCACCCTTTGATACATCCTCAAGGTTGGCTGCAATTGAAACACCATCTGTTGATCCGGCAAGCTCGGCAGCAAGGGCTAGCAACATAACAGCGTCATATGACTCAGCAGCGTATGAGAAGTCAGTCAAAGTTGGATCAATTGAAAGCAGTCTCTCCTGGAATTCAGCTGGTGGGAATGCGCCAGGCAAAGTTCCCTTGACACCATTCATGATGCCAGCTGGTAGGTCCGCGAATGCCGTTCCAGACAAGTTGCCATCTACTAGGTAGATTGGCAGAACATCTGGGCCAACACCCTGCTTGATCATTTCCTGGATGATTGCGGTGGTTTCAGCGAAACCAATAATTGCAACTGCATCTGGATTAGCAGCCTTTGCCTGACCAACCTCAGCGGCAAATTCACTTGCCTGTGGGTTGTAAGTGATGATGGTTGATGTACCGGTAAATGCATTAGCTGCATACTTTGCTAAACCATTGCCATAAGCATCATCCAAGTTAAGGATTACTGCGTTTGAAGCACCTTCATTTGCCATCAACTGACCAAGCACTGCACCCTGGAAGGTGTCAGATGGTGCAGTACGGAAGTAAAGACCATTGTCAGCATATGTTGTGAAGTCAGGTGAGGTATTTGCTGGTGAGAAGTGAACTACGCCAGCGCCAGTGATCTTGTCAATCACTGTGAATGAAACACCTGATGATGCCGCACCAACAATGGCGCTAACGCCAGCTGCTAGGTGAGCATCGACTGTGGTTTGAGCAATGTCAGTGCTGGTATCACCAGAGTCACCACGTAGGTGCTCTACTGGTTGTCCAAGTACACCGCCACCATCATTGATTTCTTGTACAGCAAGATCCACACCAGCAAACTCTGGTGGGCCGAGGAACGCCAAGCTACCAGTTTCTGGTAGCAGCGATCCGATTTTCAGTGCAGCACCAGAAGCGCCATCAGATGAGCTATCGTCGCTGCTCGAGCAAGCGGCAAGAACTAATAGTGATGCGCCAAGGACTGCAGCTGTTCGGAACAGCTTTGAGCGGGTCATTAACCGTCTCCTTGTATTAGGGATCCGACTGGAGACTTCCAATCGGAGGGCTAATTGTTGTCTGACTACCTCATTACTCCAAATGGCGATAGGGCAAAAATGGGGGTTTTGGGTATTTTGTGACCGAACTGAAATCAAGAAACCCCCGAATATCTCGATTTGCCGTCAATTTGCGGTCAGAACCTAAACTTGTCCCATTACTGAAACCTAACGATTTGGGAGCATGGCATGACTGAGTCAACATTCTGGGGTCCAGATTTCACTGCGCTGCAACAGCAAGATCCAGAAATTGCTCAGGTGCTATTGGATGAGCTAGATCGGCAGCGAACCGGCCTACAGTTGATTGCTTCGGAAAACCTAACTAGCCCTGCAGTGTTGGCCGCCTTTGGTTCAGTGCTCAGCAATAAATATGCCGAAGGCTATCCCGGTCGCCGCTATTACGGTGGCTGTGAAGTTGTTGATCGCGCTGAAGAGTTAGCAATTGCGCGGGCAAAGGAATTGTTTGGGGCAGAACACGCAAATGTGCAGCCGCATTCTGGTGCAAGTGCGAATTTGGCGGCCTATGCCGCATTTACCAAGCCAGGCGACAAAGTATTGGCGTTGTCGCTCGCGCAAGGCGGTCATTTAACTCACGGATCCCCAGTTAATTTTTCAGGTCAATGGTTTGAACCAATTCATTACACCGTACGCAAAGACTCTGAATATATTGATTACGATGAAGTGCGCTCGCTTGCGTTGCAGCATCGGCCAAAGATGATTATTGCAGGTGCAACGGCATACCCACGGCTTGTTGACTTTGCCGCCTTCCGACAAATTGCTGATGAAATTGGTGCGATTTTGATGGTTGATGCTGCGCACTTCATTGGCCTTGTTGCCGGTAACGCAATTCCAAGTCCAGTGCCGTATGCGGATGTAGTTTGCTTCACCACTCATAAAGTATTGCGCGGCCCGCGCGGTGGCATGATTTTAAGTCGAGCTGAGCATGCTAAAGAAATTGATAAAGCAGTGTTTCCAAAAATGCAAGGTGGCCCACTGATGAACGCGGTTGCCGCGAAAGCAGTAGTGCTCAAAGAGTGCACAACACCGGCATATCAGGACTATGCCGCCCAAGTAATTAAGAATGCGCAAGCGCTAGCTAGTGAATTAGCAAAAAGAGGATTACGTCCGGTTAGTGGTGGCACTGATACGCATCTAGTTTTAATTGATTTGCAAGGCGTTGGGGTAACTGGCAAAGAAGCAGAGCGAAAGTGTGATGTTTCCAAGATCACCTTAAATAAGAATTCAATTCCTTATGACCCACAGCCACCAATGATTTCTTCTGGCATTCGTGTTGGCACGCCATCGATTACAACGCAAGGCATGCGCGAAGCGCAGATGTCTGAGGTGGCAACGCTGATTGCGGAAACCGTAACAGCAACTGATGAGTCAACGCTGAAAGATATCTCAATTCGGGTGAATTCTCTGGCAGCACAATTTCCGGCATATCCGCGTGCGTGAGTATTTAATCTGCATGTTCGCAGCAGCATTTGTCACGCTGCTGGCAACCCCTGCGGCAAGAGCACTTGCGATTAAAGCAAATGCAATGGCTGAAGTTAGAGATCGAGATGTGCACGACAAACCGACACCGCGTTGGGGTGGCTTGGCGATGTTCGTTGGCGTCAGCGTTGGCGTGCTCTTGGCATCCAGGTTGCCATTGATGAGTTCAGTTTTTGATACCAATCGCACCGCAGTTGGGGTGTTAGCAGCTGCCACTATTTTGGTTTTACTTGGTTTAGTTGACGATCGTTGGCCGCTTGATGCACCAATTAAATTGACGGTGCAAGTTTTTGCAGCTGGTGTGATGGCGCTAAACGGCGTCGTGATTTCTTGGTTACCGCTGGGCAGCACGATCGTGCTCGATCCAACTGTTAGTGTTCTTGTCACTGTCTTGTTGGTTTTGGTTGCGGTAAATGCAGTTAATTTCGTTGATGGCCTTGACGGTCTTGCCACTGGAGTAGTTGGCATTGCCGCGTTTTCATTCTTTATCTATGCGTACGCCCTAAGTGTGGTGGAGGGCTATTTGCGCGCGACGCTACCCACTTTGCTTTCCGCTCTAGTGGTTGGCGCGGTGATTGGCTTCTTACCTCATAATTTTTATCCCGCTCGAATTTTTATGGGAGATACTGGCTCAATGATGTTGGGCTTGTTGTTGGCTGCAATTAGCATCATGCTGATTGGACAATTGGATCCAGCAGCAATTGATACTACTGCAGCATTACCTGCGCTATTACCAGTGTTAATTCCGGTAATTGTTATTGCGATTCCGCTAGCCGATTTATTACTTGCAATTTTTCGTCGGACTAAAGCTGGCAAAAATCCATTTACGCCAGATAAAAAACACCTTCATCATTTGCTCCTAGAGCGCGGCCATTCTCAAAGTGGTGCGGCATTGTTGATGTATGCGACTGCGGCAGTGTTTGCGCTGCCAGCAACATCAGTGGCGTTTGTGCCAGTATGGTCAGCTGGGCTGCTGTTTTTGATTGGGTTGAGCATGCTGTTAGTGTTTCTAGTTAGGCGACCACGCTCAAATAGATTTGTACCAGTAGGGGAGTTGAGTTGAACACCGCATATGCCGCACTGCGAAAAATCGTCTATTACGGCATCGCTCTAGCGATGATTGCCATGCCAATTGCAATGTTGCTTGGCTATCTGCTTAATGGTCAGGCGGGGCTATTGGGTGCCGGAATTGGATTTGGTTTGGCAGCGGTATTTATCGGTATCACCTCAGTAGTTGCGTTGCTAACTCGAAGTTTAAGTGTCCAGTCGTTGGGCTTTGCAGTGCTTGGATCTTGGCTGTTAAAAGTCGTTCTGCTCATTGCTGCCTTAGCTTGGCTACGCGGCGAAGATTTCTATCATCGACCCAGTTTGCTAATTTCAATGCTGCTGGGTCTTGTGGGCTACCTCACAATTGAGGCACTCATCACCCTGAAATCGAAGACAGTTTATCTAGAAACGGACTAATTTCCCGTTCACCCTGCTTGACTGCAAACCTATTGCTAGGCTTCCGCCCGCCATGGCAGAGAAGACAAAACTAGCGCCACTTCCACACGGAGAAGGCTTGGTTTGGTCTGTGATTGGAACCTTGATTAGTGGTCCAGTTGTTTGGGGCGGCATAGGTGCACTTCTTGATCGGGCAATGGATTCAGCGCCAATGTATTTGGCGTTGGGATTAATTTTGGGATTTGTGCTCAGTATGTACATTGTTTATGTACGTTACGGGCGCGAGACCTCGCCAGTTGAAAAGAGTGGAGGAAGTTCTGAACAGCGATAAGGCGAATGTATTAGCTGCCTCTTCCGAAGATGGTTTTTCCCCACCATCCATTGCCGAGTTTTTTCCTCCAAAATTGTTTGAGATTGGTCCTGATTTCCTAGGTCAACCGTTGTTTGCGATGACCAGAATCAATTTGATCATGATCATCATGACCGTTGCACTCTTAACATTCTTTTATTTTGCATTTCGTAAGCCTTCTGTTGTGCCAACTAAAATTCAAAGTTTGGGTGAAATATTTTTAGACTTTGTTAGAGTTCATATTTCAGAAGAAGTATTGGGACACCAGGCAAAGCGATTCAACTTGTTGCTAACAACCATGTTTTTCATGGTTCTGGCATTTAGTATTACTGGAATATTGCCGCTAATGCATATTGCTGCATCAAGTGTGATTGCTATTCCACTTATTTTGGCGCTAGCGTCGTATGTAGTTTTTAATTATGCCGGCGCTAAACAGCATGGCTTAGTTCATTATCTGCAACTAAATCTCTTTCCACCGGGTGTACCAAAACCGCTTTATGTATTGGTCACGCCGATTGAATTAGTTTCGACCTTTATTTTCCGCCCTGCGACACTGACCATTCGTCTGGTAGCAAACATGATTGCTGGCCACATGTTGCTGGTCCTGTTCTATAGTGGCGCAAACTACATGTTGCTAGTTTCAGATAGTTTGTTGCTAAAACCATTTGGTGTTTTTAGTTTTCTTGCTGGATTTGCCTTTACCTTGTTTGAGATTTTGGTGGCTTTCTTGCAAGCATATATTTTTACCTTGCTAACTGCGGTGTACATAAGTGGCGCCGTGAGCGAGGAACATTGATGTCAGTTAAGCATCCGTTTAACTACAAAGGAAAGGAACACAATGGAGCTGTTCGCTGAAATAACCGGTAACATCAACACAATTGGTTACGGTCTAGCAGCAATAGGCCCTGGCATTGGCGTGGGCATTGTTGTTGGTAAGGCGCTTGAGAGCATTGCTCGTCAGCCAGAAGCAAGTGGCATCATCCGAACCAATATGTTCTTGGGTATTGCGTTTACCGAAGCGCTTGCTCTAATTGGTTTGGTCGCAGGATTCATCTTCACCTAAATCGATAACCGAGAGGCGAAATATCAATGATCGAGACAACCGTCTTGGCTGCCGCAGGTAGTGAAGACTTAGAGGGTATTCAGTTATTACTGCCTGCCTCTTATGACTTGCTATTTGGTGGTTTGAGCTTCCTGATTTTGCTAGTTCTGTTCTGGCGATACGCGCTACCACGCGCTCAGGAAGTATTGGATAAGCGTGCTGATTCGATTCAAGGTGGTATTGCCCGTGCGCAAGCGCAGGAGCAAGAAGCAGCTCAATTGCTAAGCCAGTATCGAGGGCAATTAGCAGATGCTCGAAACGAAGCAGCAAAAATCCGCACTCAGGCACAATTAGATAGAGATGAGATCGTGGCAAATGCCAAAGCTGAAGCGACCGTGGCAGCTGATCAAGTGAAGCAACAAACCAATGCAGCGCTAGCAGCAGAGCGCGGCCGTGTGGTAACGGACCTTCGCAAAGAGGTTGGCGACTTAGCGCTGGATTTGGCAAGCAAAGTACTTGGTGAATCCCTGAAAGATGACGCTAAGGCAAAAGCCGTCATCGATCGCTTTATTGCTGATTTAGAGAGCTCAGCGGGGAAGAAGTAACGATGTTAAGCGCAACCAATCAATCTCAACTCGAGGTTCTCAAACTGGCTGATGCCGTGACTGGGAGCTTGGCTGTTGAAGTTGCAAGTGGCGTATTAGCAGCAGCCAACGTAATTGAACGGGAAATTCAATTGCGCAATCTGCTCACTGATGGTGGCAGATCACCGCAAAGCAGATCTAGGTTGGCCGAAGATTTGTTTGGTGGCGAAATCTCCGCTGCAGCAGTAGATCTGATAAAAACAACTGTCGCGATGCGTTGGAGTTCAGGTACTGAACTGGTTGAGGTGTTAGAGCAAGCTGGTTACCGAGCATTATTCAGTGCAGCGGAACATGATGGAGTACTAGACCGAGTTGAGGAAGAAGTATTTATTTTTGCTCGACTTGTTGCGCAAAATGGTGAGCTTCAGATGGGACTAACAAACCCGGCTTACGATGCAGCAGCTAAGTCGCGCTTAGTAGAAAACTTAATTAGTGGTTCAGCTCACCCATACACCGTAAAAGTTCTTTCACACGTTGCGGCAAATTTGCGTGGCCGTCGCACTGATCGAGTGTTTGAGGAAGTAGCCGATCTAGCTGCCGCCAGACGTGCTCGGCTGCGGGCAAAACTCCGAGTTGCGATCTCGCTTGATGAAAGTCAGCGCACTCGGTTAACGGATGTATTAACCAAGATTTACCAAAAACCAATTCATCTCGATGAGGTTATTGATCCAGCTGTTATTGGCGGGATTGAAGTCAGAGTTGCAGATGACGTGATTGATGGAACCATCGCAGGTCGCTTGAGGCAAGCACGCCATCAAGTTGCCGGCTAAATAGAAGTAAAACCTGGAAACAAGGAGAAGCCGAAATGACCGAGATGCAGATTCGTCCGCAGGACGTAAAAGCTGCGATCGAAAAGACAGTTAGCGAATTTACCCCGCGTACTGCAATCGAAGAGGTAGGCCGTGTAGCAGTTACTGGTGACGGTATTGCTCGCGTAGAAGGACTGCCATCAGCGATGGTTAATGAACTTTTGGAATTTGAGGGTGGGTTGCTAGGAGTAGCGCTCAACCTCGATGTTCGAGAAATTGGAACTGTGTTGCTCGGTGAGTCATCACATATTGCCGAAGGTCAACCAGTTCGTCGAACTGGACGTGTGCTTTCGGTTCCAGTTGGTGACGGCTTCCTTGGACGCGTCGTGGATGCGATTGGCAATCCAATTGATGGCTTAGGACCAATTCAGGCAGATGGCGAGCGCGCGTTGGAGATCCAGGCTCCAACTGTGGTGCAGCGTCAGCCAGTAAAGGAACCACTTGAAACCGGCATAAAAGCGGTAGATGCCATGACGGCAATTGGTCGAGGTCAGCGCCAGTTGATTATCGGTGACCGCCAAACCGGAAAGACTGCACTTGCGCTAGATGCAATTATTAACCAAAAAGCAAATTGGAAATCTGGCGATAAGAAGAAACAAGTTAAGTGTATTTATGTTGCGATCGGACAAAAAGGTTCAACTATTGCTGCAGTTCGCGGCGCACTGCAAGAAGCGGGCGCGCTGGAATACACCACAATCGTTGCGGCACCAGCATCTGATCCAGCTGGCTACAAATACTTAGCACCTTACACCGGTAGTGCAATAGGTCAGTACTGGATGTACAAAGGTGAACATGTTCTAATTGTTTTTGATGACCTTAGTAAGCAAGCCGAGGCATATCGTGCGGTATCGCTATTGCTTCGACGGCCACCAGGTCGTGAAGCGTATCCAGGTGACGTGTTCTATTTGCACTCACGCTTGCTAGAGCGATGTGCAAAATTAAGTGACGAGTTAGGCGCTGGCTCAATGACAGGGCTTCCAATTATTGAAACCAAGGCAAATGACGTTTCTGCTTACATTCCAACCAACGTTATTTCTATCACTGATGGCCAGTGCTTCTTGGAAACCGATTTGTTCAACTCTGGCGTTCGTCCAGCAATTAACGTAGGTATCTCAGTATCTCGCGTGGGTGGTTCGGCACAACCTAAGAGCATGAAGAAAGTTGCTGGTCGACTTCGCTTGGATCTAGCTCAGTTCCGTGAGTTGGAAAGCTTTGCGGCTTTTGGTTCAGATCTGGATGCGGCTTCAAAGGCAGCAATTGCTCGCGGCTCGCGGCTAGTTGAGTTACTAAAGCAACCACAGTATTCACCATTCCCAATGGAGAAAGCAGTCGTTTCAATTTGGGCTGGCACTACCGGTCGATTGGACGAAGTTCCAGTTGAGGATGTGCGCCGATTTGAAGCTGAGTTCTTGCACTACTTAGAGAGCAATCATGCTGACGTTATGGCCGAGATCCGCGAAACTAGAGATCTATCTGATGGCAACATCGAGAAATTAGTTTCGGGTATTGCGACATTTAAGAAGTCATTTATGAAGTCTGATGGCACACCACTTATTGTCGATGAGCAATTTGATGCGCTGGCAGAGTCAGACATCAAGCGAGCAACTGTAACTAGAACTGTTAGAAACTAAGGATAGGTAGCAGAGCAAAATGGGTGCGCAACTAAGAGTGTTTCGTCGCCGAATCAAATCGGTGCAAGCGACGAAAAAGATCACTCGCGCGATGGAACTAATTGCTTCTTCGAGAATTGTGAAAGCGCAAGCTCGAGTGCAAGCAACCGAGCCATACGCATCGGCGCTTTACCGTGCTATCTCAATTGCTGCTTCAAACACTTCGGCGTTAGATCATCCACTGCTTCGAACTGAAGGCGAATGCAAGCGAGCAGCAGTGCTAGTTATTTCAGCAGATCGAGGTCTTGCTGGTGCTTTTTCGCCAAATGTGATTAAGCAAACAGAACAGTTAGTTGAGCGCAATACTGAGCGCGGGGCAGCGACTGAGTTGTTTGTCAGTGGCCGTAAAGCAAACGGCTATTACGCATTTCGTAATCGAGCAGTAGCAAAGAGTTGGACTGGCTCATCTGATGCTCCTGAATACGGCCGAGCCGAAGAGATGGCAAACGCGTTGCTTGAGGCGTATCTCATGCCAACGGAAGAAGGCGGTGTTGATGAAATCTATGTGGTTTATACCCACTTCATAAACAGAGTCAGCCAAACCGTTGAAGTGCTCAGATTATTGCCACTACAGGTAGTTGAAGAATCGGTAACCGGTGCAAATTTGGAATACACCGATGATTCAGCTAGATCACCAGTTTTGCCACTATATGAATTCGAACCAGATCCTGAACAGGTGCTGGATTCGTTGCTTCCGCATTACCTAGCGTTTGGTATCTGGGAAGCGTTGCTGCAATCGGCTGCATCTGAGCATGCAGCAAGGCAGCGGGCGATGAAGTCCGCGACCGACAATGCGTCAGATCTGATAAAAACGTTGACGCGTCAAGCAAACCAAGCTCGTCAGGCTGAGATCACTCAGGAAATCAGCGAAATCGTGGGCGGCGCAGACGCGCTAGCCTCAGCAGGAAAGTGAGAAAAATGACTGCCACACAAACGGCAACTGGACGTGTTGCCCGAGTAACTGGACCAGTGGTTGACGTGGAGTTTCCATCCGATGCCATGCCAGCAATCTTCAACGCACTAACTGTTGAAGCTAATGATGGTCAAGGCGGTGTTCGTACCCTAACCCTTGAAGTAGCGCAACACATTGGTGACAACATGGTTCGCGCGATCTCGATGCAGCCAACCGATGGCTTAGTGCGTGGATCTGCTGTAGCTGACTCAGGTGCGGCAATCTCAGTTCCAGTTGGTGATGCCACTTTGGGCCATGTGTTTAACACCTTAGGTGAATCACTTGATGTGCCAACTTCATCACTTGCGATCAAAGATCGTTGGCCAATTCATCGCAGTGCGCCCGCATTTGATCAGTTGGAATCCAAGACGGAAATGTTTGCAACTGGAATCAAGGCGATCGATCTACTAACACCTTATGTAAAAGGTGGAAAGATTGGATTGTTTGGTGGTGCCGGTGTTGGTAAGACAGTTTTGATTCAGGAAATGATTTATCGTGTTGCCGAGAACTTCGGTGGTGTATCGGTGTTCGCTGGCGTTGGTGAGCGAACTCGTGAAGGTAATGACTTGTTCTTGGAAATGACCGAGTCTGGTGTTATCAATAAAACTGCACTGGTGTTTGGTCAGATGGATGAGCCACCTGGCACTCGTATGCGTGTTGCTCTTTCTGCCCTAACCATGGCGGAGTACTTCCGTGATGTACAGAAACAAGACGTGCTGTTATTCGTGGATAACATCTTCCGTTTCACGCAGGCTGGCTCTGAAGTTTCAACGCTGCTTGGCCGAATGCCATCTGCAGTGGGTTACCAGCCAACACTTGCTGATGAAATGGGTGAACTTCAAGAGCGAATCACTTCTACTCGTGGTCACTCCATTACTTCCATGCAGGCAATTTATGTGCCAGCAGATGACATCACTGACCCAGCGCCGCACACGACGTTCGCCCACTTGGATGCAACGACCGTGTTGAGCCGACCAATTTCTGAGCTAGGTATTTATCCGGCGATTGATCCACTGGACTCAACTTCTCGAATTTTGGATCCGCAGTACATTGGTGATGAGCACTATGCCGTGGCGCAGCGCACTAAGCAGATTCTGCAGCGTTACAAAGACTTGCAGGACATCATTGCAATTCTTGGTATTGATGAACTTTCTGAAGAAGACAAGATCATTGTTGGCCGTGCTCGGCGTATTCAGCGCTTCCTAAGCCAGAATATGTTCGTAGCGAAAGCATTCACCGGTCAAGATGGATCGTTCGTTCCACTTGATGAAACTATTGCATCATTTAAGGCGTTGGCTGATGGTGAGTTTGATCATTATCCAGAGCAGGCATTCTTTATGTGCGGTGGCTTGGATGATGTTAAGGCTAATGCTGAGAAATTGGCTAAAAACTAATCATGGCCACGATCAAAGTTTCGTTGCTCGCAACTGATCGGTCGGTTTGGCAAGGCCAAGCCACCTCAGTTGTGCTGCGCACCCTTGATGGCGAGTTAGGCATTTTGGCCGGTCACGTGCCAATGCTCTCCTCGCTTGCAGTAGGTCCAGTGTTCATTAATGCTGAATCTGGCGAGAAGATTGCAGCTGCAGTTCATGGCGGCTTTGTCACGGTAGATCACAATGAAGTGACCATCTTTGCCCAGCGCTGTGAGCTAAAAGACGAGATTGATTTGGCCCGAGTTAATGCAGCACTAGCGCAGCAAACGGATCCAGAAAAGACTAAGCGCAATCAAGTTCGACTAACTGTTGCCAATAGCTAGGTCAAAGGCAGTAGATTTAGGTCATGAGCGAAGATAAAGCAGCAGATAAGCCCGACCAAAAAGAGTTGATGCGTCGAGCTATTGAGGCGAAGAAAAATCGACAGCATGTCGGCGGCACTGCTGAAGCTGGCAACCGAGGTATTGGACCTGCTAGCAGTAGCAACAAGACCAAAAAAATGTTTAAGCGAAAGTCCGGCTCCGCCTAAAAAGTACTAGCGGTTTTTGCCAGGTACCCAAAGTACATCGCCGTCATGACGATTTGCATACCTTGCCAAGATGAAAAGTAAATCGCTTAAGCGGTTCAAATATTTGCCTGCCAAGATATTCATGTCTTGATACTGCTCAAACGCAGTCCAAGTACTTCGCTCAGCTCTACGCACTACGGTGCGCGCAACGTGAAGAAGAGCGGACCCAGGTGTTCCACCCGGCAAAATGAACGAACGCAGCGCTTGCAGTTCAGCATTGTATTTATCACAAGCTGCCTCTAAGGCCTTAATTTCATTTTCGGTTACCCGCAGTGGCTCTACTTCAGGATTAACAACTACTGGCGTACAAAGATCTGCACCAACATCAAACAAATCGTTTTGCACTCGAGTGAGTAACTGCTTTACATCGTCATCTAAATTGCCCATGGCAATAGCAACACCAATGGCGCAGTTTGCTTCATCGCAATCCGCATATGCCTCAAGTCGCAAATCCATCTTGGTGGTTCGGGAGAAATCGCCTAGGGAGGTAGTGCCATCATCGCCAGTGCGGGTGTAAATTCGGGTTAAGTTGACCATAGGGCGAGGGTAGAGGTGAAATGGCAAGGATGCACCACCTAGCCTGTATGTCGTGACGGAAACCGTATTTAAAGTTATAGGTGGCGCAACGCTTGCTGGTTCAATCGCTGTGCCAGGAGCGAAGAACTCGGTGCTGAAGTTAATGACCGCAGCATTATTGGCTCCAGGAAAAACCACCTTAACTAATGTGCCAGATATTGCCGATGTCGGAATTATGGTGGAGTTGCTTACTCGCCTCGGCTGCCAAGTTTCCCATGACAGGTCATTAAGTGAAGTTGAAATTGATGTGCCAGCTGAAATTGGCCATCGCGCCGACTACGACTTAGTTCGACGGATGCGTGCATCTATAAATGTATTGGGTCCGATTCTGGCTCGCTGTGGTGAAGTTGATGTGGCATTGCCTGGCGGCGATGACATCGGTTCGCGCGGCGTCGATATGCATATTGCTGGCCTAACCAAAATGGGAGCCGAGTTTGGCAATGATCACGGTTACTTGATTGCCAGAGCACCCGTTGGATTATCTGGGGCGCGTATATTCTTAGATTTACCAAGCGTTGGTGCCACTGAAAATATTCTTACTGCAGCAGTTTTAGCTAATGGCGAAACAGTTTTGGACAATTCTGCTCGCGAGCCAGAGATAATTGATTTATGTGAGATGCTAGAAAAAATGGGAGCACACATCTCTGGTATTGGCACACCAACCTTAACTATTACCGGAGTGGCCGAACTTAAGCCAGTAACACATCAAGTAGTTGGTGATCGAATTGTGGCCGGAACCTGGGCAGCCGCAGCCGTAGCAACTCAAGGCGAAGTAACCGTAACCGGTGTTGATCCAGATCTTCTCTCGCTGCCGTTATCAAAATTGCATGAGATGGGTGCAGAAATAGCAACTCAAGCAAATTCCTTTACCGTGACAATGAGGCATCGTCCAACTGCGGTAGATATTGTCACGTTGCCCTACCCAGGGTTTCCAACAGATCTGCAGCCACAGTTCATTGTGCTAAATGCAATTTCAACCGGATCGGCGATGATCACTGAGAATTTATTCGAGGCGAGATTTCGCTTCACTCAAGAATTGGCGCGACTGGGTGCTGACCTGCATATTGATGGCCACCACTGCTTAGTTAAAGGTGTTGCGAGATTAAGTGGTGCGCCAGTTGTTTCAACAGATGTTCGCGCTGGTGCTGCGCTAGTTATTGCTGGCTTAGTGGCTGATGGGGAGACTTTAGTAAGCGGCGTTGAGCATGTAGATCGAGGCTACGCTGATTTTGTGGCTAATTTAAACTCGCTTGGAGCCGATGTTTGGCGGGAAGAGCTAAGGTAAGGCGAGCGTCCGTTTTGCTTTTGCAAGATCTTTTGGCCAAACCATTAATTGCACCCCATCAACCGTTAGCGCAAGCGTTGCCCTGATTCCAGCATCAAGCAGTTGCTGCTTTAGCATCTCGCCGTCGATCAAGCTAATTGGCCGGGTCACTTCTACCAGCATGCCGTAATTGTCAGTGGTGCTTGGTGTGATTCTGCGCTCAACTAAAGAATGCCCCCGGGAAAATGTCCAGCGGAGTAACAAAATCAGCACACTAATTAATAGTCCGCCCATCAGCGGTCCATAGATAAATGAGTAACTTCCCCAACTGCTCACCGCGCAATTCTGAACCTGACTCGCAAATAATGCGAGTTAGGCCAGAATATGGGCATGGGTCGTCGAAATCGTCGGTTAGTCAGCGAGCACCGCGAACTTCGTCCTTCTTCAAATCAATACATTGAGATTTGGCAAGGTATTGATTATGTGGTTCGGCAATTAAGTGGGGCTAGCAGCGCCAAGGTTTATCGCTGCCCGGGCTGTGACCAGGAAGTTCGCCCAGCAACTGCTCATGTTGTGGTTTGGCCCGAAGGCGATGAAGATGCATCACATCGCCGGCA
>JBIJDU010000018.1:0-31260 GCA_044343935.1 Candidatus Nanopelagicales bacterium
GGTTGAAAGAACTTAGTATTGATATCTAAATCTCGAATTATTAACGTAATTAAGCGCAGCGAATCTGCCTGATCGTAAATTGTGAAAGTTGAGCTCAGTCCTAACGCTGCGCCGTCTCGGCGCAGGATTCGAACACAGGCACTGTGAAAAGTGGAAACTTGCATGCTGCGAGCACGCGGACCTACTAATTCCAGAACGCGAGTGCGCATCTCCAGTGCTGCTTTGTTAGTAAAGGTAATTGCCAGAATCTCTTCAGGTTGGGCATCGCCAGTTTCAATCAAATGCGCTATTCGCCGAGTCAGTACCCGGGTTTTACCAGAGCCAGCACCAGCTACCACCAGTAATGGTGTACCTCGGTGTCGGACTGCTGCTTGTTGTTCTGGGTTTAGATCAGCTAGATCGGCAACGGCTTTACTCACGGGAGCAGTCTAGAGATCAGACTTACTCACCCCAGCCAATAATCGCCATTGATACTTCAGCGGATCCGGTTGTAGTGGTGGCACGCAGGGTACGACTATCGGTAATTGAAACTAGCGCAAGTGAAGTTCTCGGGTCAGTGCTTGGAATTCCAATGTTAGGTGCAACTGGTTTGCTCCCTCCCCAGATCAGCAAACCAGTTGCACCTAAGCTCTTTCGCACCGTCACCGCAACCAAAACGCTCGTTGCTTGCGGTGGAATGGTGGCAATATTTGAAAGCGGTACAACTGTATTTCGACCCGCGCTAACAGTTGTAACTCGCTGAGCCGGTACGGCACGAATTGGCACAATGCCGTTGATTCCAACCGCAGTGTCGGTGCCAAGGTACCAATTGCTGTGCACCAAAATCGTGGCCGGCGAATTTCCCGTGTTAGTAAAAGTTAGATTTCGGTTACCACGCAGTGAAATCACACCATCTACCGTTGAGTTGTATCTAACTGATAATTGAGTTTGATTATTTGCTCCAACACTAACTCGACCAGCACCGGCAGCAGTAACGGCAACTGCGATTGATGCTGCTTGCGGTTCATCACCAACTGCAGTTCTAGGAAGATTTAAAACTCTCGATTCGCCAGGTTGCAGTGGGGTGCGAACATCTAATAGCGGTGCTGAAACCAATTTAATGGAACGCCGAGGCGCAGTTGAAAGCGTCTGTTCGCCAGCTGAGAAATAACCAATCACATCCACGGTGACATCAGCAGCACCAGTTGCAATAGCAACTGCAATTGAACCATCAGTACCAACTGGTGCAATGGTTTCAGCCGATGCTGCACCGCGCATTCCAACTGGAACGGTAACCACAGTTGGTGTCGCTGCACCGCGAGCCCAAATGGATAATGAACTTGGTGCATTGCTATTAGATACTGTTGCTCGCAACAAAACTGCGCTCACACCAACTGACGGAATTTCTGGAATCCGGACAATGTTTCGAACTGGCACCGGAGTTATTGGCTCTAGGCCCGGTACTACGTTAGGTAATTGATCAGATACCTCTGGCGATACCGGAATACTGGTAATTGGTAAGTGCAGATAACGGTTATCGTTCATACTGCGCTTGCCGCCCAATCGACATGGTTGGGCGACGCCTAAACCAGTTCTTGTATCTAAAATTCGAGTTGGCGTTATTGCCGTTAATTGCTGTGGCGTGGTAATTGCCAACGGCGCTGGCGCACTGGGTGACTCTTCGCAGGTAGCAAGTGTTTGTGCTTGCGGATTCCAATAAGAGGTCATCGCCGCTGCACCATCCCAAGTCATGGACATATGCACATGATCACGATGGCAGTAATTATCGTAATTTGATGCTTGTTTCGCCGGGTCAGTGGTGCACCCACCAACATCGCGCCAACCTTCATCGGCACGATAAACTCCCCAGATTCGGCCATTCCAAAGCACATACATAATGCCCATCCGGCGTGCGTTCGCGCCTGGGCGACCGTCTTCGCCTGGCGCGATTAGCCAAGCTAAAAATGATTCAACTTTTGCTCGCTGCTCCAGATTGCGCCAGTGATACATCCAATCCAGCGCACGACCTTCTTTGTGCTCGCTAACGCCGCCGCGATCACAATCGCGATAAATTCCGATCGTTACTTCACCATAAACCTGCTTAAGCAATTGACGAAGTCGATCCGCGCCAGTTTTTGGATTTGGATCACAAATAGTTTGTGCTTGGTATTCGCCGGCAGCATCAAACGGCAATCCAGCTGTAACACCTGGTGGTACCGGACCAGTTGGCACTGGCTCAGTTGGCGTTTCTGGTTCTGGCTCCAGCGTTATCGGATCAGTTGGATCTGGCTCTGGAATGCTCTCTGGCTGCTCCACCACAACTGCCGTTGGTAACGCATCAAATTGTGCAGAACTTAAGATTCCCAGTGCTTGCCAAGTTGCCGCATCAACTACCCCTGTTGCAGGCAGATTAGCAATGCGCTGGCGCGCAGTTACCGCAGCTTGAGTTTTTTCAAAAAAACCACCAGTTGTTGGTGTTACCCCTAGCAACACTTGAAGTTTCTTAACGGCATCCGATCGGTCACCAAACTTTAGTATTGGTAGCGATGACTGTGGTGCGCTGTAAGTTGTTGGTAGTGCTTGGAACTGAGAAAAACTGGTAATCCCTAACGCATTCCAAGTTTTACTGTTTACGGTACCCGTTACTTTCAAACCGGCAGCTTGCTGTACTGCTTCGACGGCAGCTCGAGTCAACGTTAAAAATCTGCCAGAAGCAGGTTGTACGCCAAGTAAAACCTGCAATCGCTTTACCGCAGTTGAATCTTCACCAGGCTTAACTACCGGAATTTGTTTTGCAATCTGCACATTTGTCGCGGTTGCTGTCTCATCAGCTGATCTTGGTAATGCTTTTAGATCTGCGGCGGACTTAACCCCTAGCGCCGCCCAAGTAGCGGCGTCAACAATGCCAGTTACTTGCAAATTGTTTTCGCGTTGAAATTTTTCAACTGCTGCCTGAGTTTTTTCGAAAAAGCCACCAGTAGTTGGGGTCACACCCAAAAGCACTTGCAGCCGCTGAACTGCGGTTTTTTTATCCCCATACTTAAGCACAGGCAGGGCTGAACTAACACTGCTATTTGTCGCAGTTGGCATTGCTGCAGCAGGAACGGCAACGGGCAGCACCAAGCTGATCCCGAGCAGCACAACTGCTACAGCCCTGATCTGGGGGAAGGGCATGGCCAAACCATCGCACGAATCTCTTAAAAAAGCCGCTATAGTGCAACAATGTCGCTAAATCTCACGGAAAATTCTTGAATTCTTGGAGCATAAATGATTGAAAAACCAAGTCGAGTCCTTGTTGTCGCCGCACATCCAGATGATGTTGATTTTGGCGCTGGTGGCACGATCGCCAAATTGCGCGCCATGGGTACTGAGGTTTTCTACTGCATCTGCACCGATGGGCAGCAAGGTGGCGAAGATGCCAGTATTACCCGAGATCAGATGAGCAAAATTAGACGCGCTGAACAGATTGCGGCCGGCAAAGTGCTAGGTGTAACTGACATAGCATTTCTTGGTTTTCCAGATGGTCACTTGTTTCCAACAATTGAACTGCGCAAAGCAATCGTGGCACAAATTCGTCTAGTAAAGCCAGAGGTAATAATCATACAATCGCCAGAGCGAAATTGGGAGCGAGTTTTTTCATCGCATCCAGATCATATGGCAGCAGGTGAAGCGGCAATGCAGGCGATATATCCCGATGCCCGCAATCAATTTGCGTTTCCCGATTTACTTGCAGCGGGCCTTGAACCATGGACGGTTAATGAAGCGTGGGTTGTTTCGCATCCATCACCAACAGATTATATTGATATTACTGATTACATAGAGCTGAAAATTGCTGCGTTACAGGCACATACATCGCAAACTACTCAGATCCCAGATTTAGCAGAACGAATTACCAGCTGGGGAACCATGGTTGCCGAACGCTTTAATCTGCCCAGCGGTAGATTAGCTGAAGCGTTCTTTGTTGCAGATACTAGGTGATTACCAAAACACGGCAATAACAATATTGGTAAAGCTCAACAAGCCAATTCCTAACCATGTGCCAGAATCAACTGCCTGTTTTTTCTTTGCGGAAATCGCCAGAATCACAATAACAATTAGCAGTAATAACTTAACAAATATTTTTGCGTTATCTGGTAACGGATAATCTGGATTCTCATCATGTAATGGGTAGCGGATACCAACTAGCGCAACACCAGTTAGCAGCGCTAGATAAGCACCGTGCAACATGCCAGATTGAATCTTGCGCTCACGTGCCCGAAATTGACTCAAAAAACCACCAAGTAAGGCTGACATTCCAACAAAATGCAAAACGAGTAGTGAATTGCGAACGATCTCAAGTGTGGTCATCTAACTACTCCCATTCAATCGTGCCAGGCGGCTTACTAGTAATGTCTAATACTACTCGATTGACACTTGGTACTTCGTTTGTAATTCTTGAGGAGATTTTTGCAATCACCTCATAGGGCAAGCGAGACCAATCGGCAGTCATAGCATCTTCACTAGAAACAGGTCGCATCACAATTGGATGGCCATAGGTTCTGCCATCTCCTTGGACCCCAACGCTTCTAACCTCAGCTAATAGCACTACTGGGAACTGCCAAACCTGCGAATCCAGATTTGCCGCAGTTAATTCTTCGCGGGCAATTAGATCGGCGGCGCGCAGAATCTCCAATCGCGATTCATCAACAGCTCCGACAATGCGAATTGCTAATCCTGGGCCTGGGAATGGATGGCGTGAAACAATTTTCTCTGGTAATTGCAGTAAGCGACCAATTGCTCTAACTTCATCCTTAAACAAGGTGTTAAGCGGTTCGACTAATTTGAACTGCAAATCTTTTGGCAGTCCACCAACATTGTGATGACTTTTAATTGTGGCAGCTGATGCACCGCCACCAGATTCCACAACATCTGGATAGAGTGTTCCTTGCACCAAATACTCAATTGGTTCTGGTGAGTTTGCCTGCAACTGTGATGCAGCAGCTTCAAATACCCGAATGAATTGAGTGCCAATAATTTTACGCTTCTGTTCCGGATCGGTAACGCCAGCTAACTCGGTCAGAAATCTTTCTTTGGCATCAACAACTACTAACTTAATGCCCGTTGCGGCGACAAAATCTTGTTCTACCTGCTCTCGCTCGCCAGTTCGCAACAACCCATGATCAACAAACACTGCTGTTAATTGATCACCAATGGCACGCTGCACAATTGCGGCTGCAACTGCAGAATCAACACCACCAGATAGCCCAACGATGGCGCGTCCATTGCCCACTTGATTGCGAACTTGGGCGACCGCATCCTCTAGCACTTGGTCCGAACGCCAGTTTGGTGTTAGGCCCGCAATATCAACTAAAAAGTTTTTTAGCACACTCATGCCATGCTCACTGTGCACCACTTCGGGATGAAATTGCACACCAGCAATTTTTCTAGCTACATCTTCAAATGCCGCAACTTTAGTTGCTGCGGTGCTTGCGGTTACGGTAAAACCAGCTGGCGCTTGAGCTACCGCATCCCCATGAGACATCCAAACTTGATAGGTGCGTGGCAGATTTTTAAACAACTTACTTGTTGGTTCAACTTGAATCGCAGTTGCGCCGTATTCGCTAGTGCCCGTTTTTGCAACTTCCCCAGCCAGGCCTTGCGCGATTAACTGAAAGCCATAACAAATCCCAAAAATTGGTATCGCTGAATTTAAAATGTCTGCTGAAACTGTTGGCGCACCGGTTTGATAAACACTTGCTGGCCCACCACTAAAAATAATTGCTGCTGGTTGCTTCTCAAGTAGTTGTGCTGCCGAAAAATGATGCGGCACCAATTCCGAATAAAAGCCAAGTTCGCGAACTCGACGAGCAATTAACTGGGCATATTGCGCACCAAAATCAACTACCAGCACTGGTTTTGGCGAGCTCAACTTAACCCAATCATTGCGAAACAATTACCTCAACACGTTGCAACTCTTTAATGTCTGAGTAACCACAAGTTGCCATGCTGCGGCGCAGCGCACCAACTGCATTTAACTGACCCGATGCGTTAGTCGCAGGGCCGTGCAAAATTTCAGCAAACGAACCAATACTTGGCGTTGGAATTGCGCTAGCCCGAGGTAGCGTGGGATGGCCTGCTTCAACTGCCCAGTGATAACCATTGCCGGGTGCTTCAGTAGCGCGAGCTAACATTGAACCCACCATAACGGCATCAGCACCACATGCAATTGCTTTTGCGACATCACCAGTTTGATGCACGCCACCATCTGCAATTACTTGGACATAGCGACCACCAGACTCATCTAAATAATCTCTTCTTGCTGCTGCCACATCCGCAACCGCAGTTGCCATAGGCACTTTAACGCCAAGCACACTTGTGGTGGTGCCACTTGAGCCACCGCCAAAACCCACCAGCACACCAGCGGCGCCAGATCGCATCAAATGCAGCGCAGCTTGATAAGTAGCGCAGCCACCGACAATTACTGGCACTTCTAAGTCATAAATCAACGTCTTTAAATTCAGTGCATTTTCATCAACTGAAACATGTTCGGCACTAACTGTTGCACCACGAATCATGAATAAATCAACACCCGCTGCTACCACTTGTTTCCAGTAAGTTTGGGTTAGCTTTGGTGATAGCGATGCCGCAGTGACAATTCCAGTGGCGCGTAGTTCTTTAATTCTAGAAATAATCAAATCCGGATCAATTGGTTGGGCATAAACTTGCTGCAACACCTGACTTAAATTTTCTGGTGCGGCTGACTTAATTTTCGCAAAGACTGCAGTTGGATCTTCATATCGAGTCCAAAGCCCTTCAAGATTAAATACTGCCAAGCCACCTAGCGAGCTAATTGCGGCGGCACTTGCAGGTGAAACTACCGAATCAACTGGACCGGCAATGATCGGATGGGAAAATTCAAATGCATCAACTTTCCAATTGGTTGTGACATTCTCTGGGTCTCTGGTGCGGCGGCTTGGCACTAACGCAATTTGATCAAAGTCATATGCTGCGCGAGCTCGCTTTGCTTGTCCAACTTCTAGTTCCGCCACTAGTTTCCTCTGCCGCTGTAGTTAGGTGCTTCCACCGTGATCTGGACATCATGCGGATGGCTTTCCCGCAACCCAGCTGCGGTAATTCGAACCAACCGACCTTTATTCTGTAATTCCTCAATAGTTGCACTGCCGGCATAGCCCATCGCCGCGCGCAACCCACCAACTAATTGATGCGCCACTGATGCCACGCTGCCACGATACGGTACCTGACCTTCAATACCTTCTGGCACTAACTTGTCATCACTAAAAACATCATCTTGGAAATATCTATCTTTACTAAATGATTTTCCCTCGGCGCGAGATTGCATCGCACCAAGTGATCCCATGCCGCGATATTGCTTGTATGGCTTACCGTTCACAATAACAACATCGCCAGGTGACTCTTCACATCCGGCTAACAATGAACCAAGCATCACGCTGTCAGCGCCAGCCACAATTGCTTTTGCGATATCACCTGAATACTGCAACCCACCATCAGCAATAAGCGGAACACCGGCTGGAACAGTTGCCGAAGCAACTTCCAAAATTGCTGAGATCTGCGGCACTCCAACACCGGCAACAACGCGGGTGGTGCAAATCGAGCCTGGCCCAACTCCAACTTTTACCCCGTCGGCACCAGCTTCAATTAACGCTAACGCACCAGCTCGGGTTGCAATGTTTCCACCAATTACATCAACTTCAAATTTACCTTTGAAGGATTTAACTGTGTCAATCACCGCTTGCGCATGACCATGCGCAGTATCAACTACTAGAAAATCAACACCGGCTGAAACTAACGCCTCAGCGCGGGCGAAGGCATCAGCGCCAACTCCTACTGCAGCGCCTACGATTAGCCGCTGAGCTGCATCTTTAGTTGCATTTGGATACTTATCTTTCTTGATGAAGTCTTTAACAGTAATTAAACCAACCAATTTTCCAGCAGCATCAACAATTGGTAGCTTCTCAACTTTATGCTTTCGTAAAATCTCAAGTGCCGTTTCCGATGAGGTACCAACTGCAGCTGTAACTAATGGCATTGGGGTCATTAACTCTTTAACTTGCTTTGCCATGTTTGTCTCAAAGCGCATGTCACGATTGGTAATGATCCCCTGCAGTATCCCAGCTGAATCAACTACTGGCAGACCAGAGATCCGATAACGTCCACAAAGCGCATCAACTTCTTTAATGGTCATCTCTGGTGTGCAGGTAACTGGATCAGTAACCATGCCCGATTCACTGCGCTTAACAAGATCTAACTCAGCAACTTGATGTTCAATTGATAAATTCCGGTGCAGCACACCAACGCCACCTTGACGCGCAATTGCAATTGCCATTCGCGCTTCCGTCACCGTATCCATGGCAGATGAGACCAACGGAATGGAAAGCGTGATGTTTCGACTCAATTTAGTTGCAGTGTTAACTTCACTTGGCACCACATTTGAGGCATCTGGCAGCACCAAGACATCGTCATAGGTGAGCCCTTCCAAGGCGACCTTTTCGGTACCCACCTTGCTGGGATCTGGGTTGGTTCTAGCCAATTCGAACTCCCGCACTGTGCTGAGGAGGGAAGGTTACTGTGCTACAACTGCGAAACGTCCAACAACCCATTTCGATGGGCTGCCAACAAGGCAGCGGCTCGGGTGCGCACCGATAACTTGCGGTAAATCCGCTTAATATGGGATTTGACGGTATCGGGTGAAATGAACAGCTCCTGCCCGATCTCCACCCCAGTTTTTCCCAGGCAGATACCAATTAGGACTTCCATCTCCCGTGGACTTAGATGAACTGCCGCACTTGTTGGTGCCGCATCACGATGACGTTTCAGTGCGATGGCATATTCATTATCTTCGCCTTCATCAAAACCATAAATCAGATCTGGTGATATCTCCAAGGTGCGCTCAATCGCCCGCCAGATTGAAGTTTCACCAGCAACAGAGCCGGGATGTTGTGGTGCGAAAATTGGGACGACTTTAGTTTGAGGCGATAGCCCCAAAATTGTTTTAAGGATTACCTCAAAATCATATCGCCTGATATTTGCTTGAATCAGGACAAATTCAATCTGATTTTGCTTCAGCACTGATTGTAGATCTGCTAATTCATCAAACTTTAAAATTCGATCAAAAACTTTAGTTTTTGCTAATCGACTCGTTAGAAAGTCAACCAGTCTTAAATCTGAATGACAAACCGCGATTGAACCGTACTTTTCCGATGTTGTTAACGTTGATGAAGTCATATCTCCTCCTTGATTAGGTTTAAGGCCCAATTAAGGAAGTTTGATGCTGCTAATACCTAACTAGCTTAAAGACCAGTAGCCTCACTGATCAGATTAAGCGCATCAGTCATGTTGCGACTTCGCACCACCTCGGCTGGTAATTCGAATTGCCAGCCGGGGCCTGCGGCTATTACTAGCGGAGTTGGGCGCAAATTGGGGAGTTCGGTTAACACCTGTGGATTACCGGCATTGCTCATTTGCGCCCAAACCAAAACTGCAGCAGGGCCAGTTTTACGAACTGCTGAAACCAGCGCGGTAAGCGGCACTCGAGGGCCAAGGGTTTTAGCTGAGATGCGTCGCTCAGCTAGCGCGGCTGCGAGCACAAAAGTTGGTAACGAGTGAAGTTCATCTGGTGCGCAAGCCAATAGCACAGCGCGTGGGTTGATCGGCTGGCTCAGTTTGCTGGAGACACCTTTGAATGCTGTCATCAATGAATCAGTTAACAGATGTTCAATTTCAATTCCATCGCCAGTTGTTTCCCAACGCTTTCCTAAACTAATCAAAACAGGTGAAATTACCTGTTCCCAGGTCCAGATGGTGCCACGTTCGTTAATCGCATCAACCACAATCTGCGTCATGGCCTGGGTATCAAGCGCGGTTGCCGCACGCGCTAAACCACGAGCAGCAGTTGTAGCGCCAGGCAGCGCTACCACATTTCCACCGCCGGCGGGTGCGGTGATGTCTTGCTGGATACCCAGCGGATCGGCTCCCGAATGAGCCACCCGAGCAGCTTCAGCCGGTGGCAAGCCCAAAATAACCAATCGGCGCATCCGATCTAACAGCGCAACATCTTGTGGGGTGTATCGACGATGCCCGCCGCTGGTTCGGTCACTTGGCGTTATGCCATAACGGCGATCCCAGGTGCGCAACGTGGCTGGTGCCACGCCTAATCGGCGGGCAACTGCGGCCACCGTGAGGGCATAGCTGACTTCAACATAGCTCTCGCCAGAAACTTGTTCACCCTCAAAGTTGTTCATGTCCGAATTGTGCGACCACCAGCCCATTCCCGCATTTCGAGGCTGTGAGCAAGGTCTCACCCAAATTCATAAATTGTTCACCTGTGAAACTTGACTAACTTATGAACAACTTTTAAGGTTAGGTCATTGAAAGGAGCGCCATGGCAGATATCACCAGACTACCTGGACCAAACGCCGACCTTTGGGACTGGCAGCTCCATGCAGCATGCCGCGGAGAAGATCCAGAGATCTTCTTCCACCCAGAGGGTGAACGAGGACCTACCCGGGTTGCTCGAGATAACGCAGCGAAAGCAGTATGCGCCACCTGCCCCGTAATCAAGCAGTGTGCCGCACACGCACTCTCAGTTCGCGAACCATATGGCGTATGGGGTGGCTTAACTGAAGAAGAGCGCGAAGCGATTTACCTAAATCAGCGCAACGGTTACGAACTAGTCGCAGGTTAATAGTTTTCAGCGGCTGGCCCCCACGTTTTACTAGCCGCTGACCGCAGTGTGTTATTCACACTGCCTCTCCCAATAAAAAGGGCCCGGCGAACCGGGCCCTTTTTCTATCACTTAACTAATTAGTGGCTATGGCCATGGTGGCTGTGGCCCGCAGCAGCAGTTTCTTCTTCTTCAGCTGGCTTTTCTACAACTAATACTTCAGTTGTTAGCAACATCGAAGCAATTGAAGCCGCATTCACCAGCGCTGACTTAGTTACCTTTACTGGATCAATTACGCCGCGCGCAATTAGATCTTCATAAACACCAGTTGCTGCATTAAAGCCATGCCCAATTTTTTGTTCAGCAACTTTGGCACACACAACATAACCTTCAAGGCCAGCGTTCTCGGCAATCCAACGAAGCGGTTCATTTATCGCTTTGCGAACTGCACTCACGCCTGCCTTGAGATCGCCCTCAAGACCAAGATCATTTTCCAGAACTTTTGCGGCGTGAATAATGGCAGAGCCGCCACCAGCAACAATTCCTTCGTCAATCGCGGCGCGAGTTGCACTTACGGCATCTTCAACACGATGCTTCTTTTCCTTAAGTTCAACTTCAGTATGACCGCCGACCCGGATTACGCCAACACCGCCAGAAAGTTTGGCCAATCGCTCCTGCAATTTTTCGCGATCCCAATCTGAATCTGAGTTTTCAATTTCATTTCGGATCTGTGCAATACGATCTTTAACTGCCTGAGCATCGCCGCCACCGCTTACGATGGTGGTGTTGTCCTTAGTAACTACAACTCGCTTTGCGCTACCAAGCATCGAAAGATCTGCTTGGTCTAGCTTAAGTCCAATATCAGTTGAAATAACAGTTGCACCAGTTAGCACTGCAATATCTTGCATGATCGCTTTACGACGATCACCAAATGCTGGTGCCTTTACTGAGACTGAGGTAAAGGTGCCGCGGATTCGGTTAACTACCAAGGTAGAAAGCGCTTCGCCTTCCACATCTTCGGCAATAATCAATAACTGCTTACCTGATTGCACGACCTTCTCTAGCACTGGCAGAATCTCTGCAACTGAGGAGATCTTGCCCTGCACTAGCAGCACGTATGGATCTTCTAGCACCGCTTCCATGGCTTCTTGATCAGTCACAAAATATGGCGAGATATAGCCCTTATCGAATTGCATACCCTCAGTGAAATCGAGTTCTAGTTCAGTTGTGCTGGACTCTTCAACAGTGATTACACCGTCTTTACCGACCTTGTCGAATGCCTCGGCAATGAGCTCACCAATGGCACGATCCTGCGCCGAGATAGTTGCGACGTTGGCAATTTCATTTTTGTCTGCAACTGGACGAGCAGCTTTGCTTAACTCAATAGTTACTGCTTCTACCGCTTGGTCAATGCCTCGCTTTACTGCAGTTGGTGCGCTACCAGCTGCAACTAGTTTGAGTCCCTCGCGAACTAATGCTTGCGCAAGTACTGTTGCAGTTGTGGTGCCATCGCCAGCCAGATCATTAGTCTTGGTAGCAACTTCTTTCGCAAGTTGAACACCTAGATTCTCGAATGGATCTTTCAACTCAACTTCTTTTGCGATGGTGACACCATCATTAGTAATTGTTGGCGCGCCCCATTTCTTATCAATCACAACATTACGTCCTTTTGGACCAATAGTGATTTTTACGGCGTCTGCAAGCGCGTTAACGCCGCGTTCTAGCGCACGTCGAGCATCTTCATCAAACTTTAAAATCTTAGGCATGGCTTTCCTTCATTGGTGTAAAAATCCAACTAGTGCCAACTGGTTGGCACTAGTTGGATAACAAAATTATTTTTCGAGAACTGCTAGCACATCGCGAGCCGAAAGCAGCAAATAAGTCTCGCCGCCATGATTCACTTCAGTGCCACCGTACTTTGAGAAGATCACAATGTCGTTGACTTTGACATCAACTGGAATGCGCTTCTCGCCCTCGTCATCAAATCGACCTGGGCCTACTGCTACTACTTTGCCTTCTTGTGGCTTTTCCTTTGCAGTGTCTGGAATTACCAAACCACTTGCAGTTGTTTGCTCAGCCTCTAGTGGCTGAACCAAGATTCGGTCCTCTAAGGGACGGATGCTGACCGACACGGTCTTCCTCCGATTTGTCGTATGTGGACAGGGACTTAGCACCCGCAGTGGGCGAGTGCTAACGCTAAGCGTAGATTCCCATTAGCACTCCGTCAAATGGAGTGCTAATTCTGCCTAGTAGCCGGTCGGCCGGCCTGTAGCCGAAGCGCCCCTAGCGCTGCCACCATCGCTCCGTTGTCCGTGCATAGCTGGCGAGGTGGAATCCGCAGTTTCAGCCCGGCGGCCGCAGTCCGCTCTGCTGCCAAGTCACGCAATCTGGAGTTAGCCGCTACCCCGCCGCCAATTAATAGGGTGTCAATGCCATGTTCAGTTGCGGCTGCAATTGCTTTTTGAGTCAGCACATCAACCACTGCCTCCTGAAACGAGGCAGCAACATCGGGTACTGAGACGGCAGCACCAGCTCGCTGCTGAGCTTCAATCCAGCGGGCAACTGCAGTTTTTAATCCAGAGAAGGAAAAATCAAATTTATGTTCAACTAGATCATGCGTTGCAGTTAGACCGCGTGGGAATTTAATCGCAGTTGAGCTGCCAGAGAGTGCCGCATTATCAATCTGCGGACCTCCCGGAAAAGGTAGGCCTAACAATCTAGCGACTTTGTCAAAAGCTTCACCTGCCGCGTCATCTATTGTGCTACCCAACACCGTTGCACCTTGCGTAATGTCTTCAACCAACATAATTGATGAATGGCCACCAGATACTAGTAGCGCAATTGCTGGTCGGGTTAATGCGCCGTGATCAAGCGAATCAACTGCAATGTGAGCATCAAGATGGTCTACATGATGAATGTCAATACCAAGTCCACTTGCCAAACCCTCAGCGGCCGATACCCCAACTAACAACGCACCGATCAAGCCAGGATTTCGGGTGACTGCAATCGCATCAATATCAGTTAGCTTTAGTTTTGCTTCAACTAATGCCCGGTCAATTGTTGGCAGCATTGCTTCCAGATGAGCTCGCGAGGCAATCTCTGGAACTACTCCCCCAAATCGTGCATGCTCAGCTACGCTGGTTGCGATTTGATTTGCCAGTAAATTGTTGCCGTGAACAATGCCAATTCCGGTTTCATCACACGAAGTTTCAATGCCTAACACAGTAGGTTCGATCATGCTTCACCTACTTGACGCATCATCACATAGGCATTTTTTCCCGGTCCGTAATAATTGGGTCTAATTGAGATCTGTGCGAAACCAAAATTTTCATACAACTTAATTGCTGGCTCATTTTCAACTGCAACTTCCAGAAATACCTCGATAATACCGCGGCGCTTTGCTTCCGCTAGTGCTAAACCAAGCAACATTGCGCCATAGCCATGCCGTTGCTGGCTTGGAATAACGGCAATGGTTTGAATATCGGCAGTTGTACCCATTGTGGCCATCCCGACATAACCAATAATCTGATCAGCAATTCCTAACACTTGATACCAACGCGCTCCTGGGATTCTAGAAATTTCATCAAGAAATAAATCGCGATTCCACGCTGTTGAACCAAAGAGTTCAACTTCAATTGCGAGAATTTGATCCAAATCAGATAACTCTATGTCTCGTACTAAGAAACTCACTTGGGCTCCATGACATCAGGGCGGCGAAGGTAAAGTGGTAATGCTGGAAGCAACGCACTTGCGTTTTGCGGAATCGCACCAGCACCATCACTACTAGCCGAAGTCAGATTTGGCAATAAGTCAGCAGCAGTTTCCCCAGCGGCGAGCAGTGCATTTACGCGCTGACCAAGCACGCCAGCGCTAATTTCAGTTGGAATTCCAGTTGGGAAAAACTTCGGAAAAACCGTCACGCCATCACCAATCACCATTAAATCGCGCAAAGCAATCTCAGCTGGTCGAGTCACGATCGGAGCTGATATTCGTGCGCCGTTTTCATATTTTGATAAATAAACCTCTTTGCGCCTGGCATCTGTAACTACTAACCCGGTGTAATCATCAGGTGCGATTGCATCGTGAGTGCAAATCCCAACCAAAGAAATTTCTCGAGCTCGGGCAAATGCGGTGGCAAACATCAATCCAACTCGAAGTCCAGTGTATGCACCCGGCCCAACCCCAACTGCAACTTGAGTTATCTGATGGCGCGATAGCGAGGATTCAGTTAACAACTGAGTTAAAAGTTCTGGTAGTCGCTCAGCATGAGATTGCGCTGCAGGCTCTGCGGCCTGCGCCAGCACTTGTTGGTCTTGAACCAACGCAACCGCAAGCGTTCTTGTTGCAGTATCAAGCGCAAGGGTCAGCATTAGATGCTCAACTCACGACTTGCTGGCGGAAAAATTTCCACTTCCCTAGTCTCGCTATCCACAATTACATCTCTGGTTATCTTAATCAACCAATTTTCATCAGTTAATCCTTCGATGAGGCCAGCACCCCATTCAACGATAGTAATTGAATCATCTAATGACGACTCTAAATCTAAACTGTCGACTTCGGTAATGCTGCCCAACCGATATGCATCGACATGAACTAAATCTGGTTTGCCACTTTTACTACCGTGCACCCGAGAAATAACAAATGTAGGTGAAGTTATCTGATCAGTAATATCAAGCCCTTGTGCTATCCCTTTAGTTAATGTGGTTTTACCAGCACCTACTAAACCATCAAGCACTACTAAATCGCCAGAAACTAGATTCGTTGCGAGACTTTTTCCCAACTGGATCATCTGTGATTCTGATTCAATTTGCAATTTTTTAGACATAACTGCGAACTACTCGCTCACCGATGCGAACCAAAACTTCATATGAAATGTTGCCAGCTGCGTGAGCCAGGTTAAGCACGCTGGGATAGCCGTGAGCCGGATCACCAAAAATAGTGACTTCATCACCCACTGCATCTGTTGGCAGTGCTTCAATCACGATTTGATCCATACTGATAGTGCCAAGGACTTTGCGCATAGTTTTATTGAGCATGACTTCAGCATTGCCTGATGCGGTACGCGGCACCCCATCGGCATACCCAATTGGCACCAATGCCACGCGTTGATTTTCTTGCGTCATATAGGTATGCCCATAGCCAACGCCAGTTATGGCGGTTAACGTTTTAAGTTGAATCACTGGTGCTATTAATCTCATCACAGCCGATAATTTGTCGTTTGGTTTATCTGCTGGATCAATGCCATAAAGTGAAATCCCAGATCTGACAAAATCAAAATCAGAGACATCATAATTAATTGCTCCTCCTGAATTAGCAATATGGAAGAGCACGTCAGTTATGCCTGCTGCATTGAAATCTGTCTTAATCTCGCGAAATTTAGCTAATTGCTCAGTTACTACCGGTTGATCTGGCAGCTCTGAGCTCACTAAATGTGTAAAGCAGCCAACTAAAGTCAAATTTTTCTCAGCAGCAATCACTGCTGCTGCTGTTAGGGCATCTGCAGGTGAGATGCCCCCGCGTGACATGCCGGTATCAAGATGCAAATGGATTCGCAGCTTTCGCTCGTATCCAACTAGCAGCGCGATAGCTTTAATCTGACTTGCATCAAAGATTGCTAAGTCGATGTCGTGTTCTATTGCCTGTGAGATTGATCTTGGATCCACCTGATATAGCCAAGCCAAAATTCTTCCATTGTCTCCCGCTTCACGAAGGGCAACTGCTTCACCAACCGTTGCCACACCAAACCAAGCCATACCAGCGCGACGCAAGATTCGGGCTACTCCAACAGCACCATGACCATATGCGTTTGCTTTTAGTACTCCCATGACATCAGTGCCGCTAATTTTTTTCAAATATTCATAGTTATTAACTAGCGCCTTGGAATTAATTATTGCAGTCGCAGTTTCCATTATTGCTCCGCCACTACAAAAGCAATAGCCAACTCGGCATCATGCGAAATTGATAGGTGCCAACTCTTAATTCCCAACTTGCCCGCTAGCGCAGCAATATTTCCACGCAGTTCCACCGTTGGCTTGCCGCTATCAAGATAGCTGATCTGACAATCTTGCCAACTTAGGCCATCTGGTGCACCTAATGATTTTGCAATTGATTCTTTTGCCGCAAAGATGCCAGCAAGTGAGATTGGTGCTCTAGGTTGGCCATCTGGCAGCACCAATTCAGCTGGCGTAAATACCCGCTCTAAGAAACCATCAGTTCTTGCAATGGCTTGCTTGAATCGCGAAATGCTCACAACATCTGTGCCAACAGAAACAATCATTACTCCACCGTCACTGATTTTGCTAAATTTCTAGGCTGATCGACATCATGACCTCGGGCAGTGGCCATCTCGCAGGCAAAAACCTGAAGTGGTACCACGCTAACAATTGGCTGTAACAGTGGTTCTAGATGTGGTACTCGGATTACTAGATTTGCAAACTCATTGATGATCTCATCATCTTCAACCGAGATCGCCAAAATTACGCCGCCTCGAGCCCTTACTTCTTGAATATTGGAAATAATTTTTTCATGCAGAACTGGCTGTTTAGTTGGGGACGGCACTACCACCATCATCAATAATCCATCTTCAACTAAGGCAATTGGACCATGTTTAAGTTCTCCGGCCGGAAACGCCTCCGCATGCATATATGCCAACTCTTTTAGTTTCAGCGCACCTTCTAGTGCCACGCCATAACCAACGCCCCGGCCAATAAACAGCACGCTAGATTTTTCAGACAATTCTCGTGCCAAATTTCGAACATCACCTACCGTATCGAGCACTAAATCAACTGCCGCTGGTAGTGATGCCAGCTCTGCGACAAATTCGGCAATCTCGGTTTTTGATTTAGTACCTAGCCAAGTAGCAAGCTGCCAACCAATTAGATAAAGCGCAATTATTTGAGTTAGAAATGCTTTGGTTGAAGCAACTGCAATTTCCGGTCCAGCATGGGTATAAAGCACTGCATCACTCTCACGAGCAATCGTGGCTCCTTGAGTATTGCATACCGCCAATACGGTTGCCCCACCTGATTTAGCATGACGCAACGCCATCAAAGTATCCATCGTCTCACCTGATTGCGAAATGGCAATGCAAAGCGTATTTGGCGCAATTACTGGTTCGCGATATCTAAACTCACTGGCAAACTCAACTGTGGTTGGAAGTTTGGTCCATTGCTCAAAGGCATACTTTGCGATTAATCCAGCATGTAATGCTGTGCCACAAGCAAGAATCAAAATGTTTTCCGCTTGTTTTAATTTATCAGAAATAGCAGAAAGTTCAGATAAATTAATTGCATCTTCGGTGATCCGACCAAGTAACGTATCTGAGATTGCTCTTGGTTGATCTGCAATTTCTTTCAGCATAAAAAGCTCAAAGCCACCCTTTTCGGCAGCGGCAGCATCCCAAGTGATCGTGAACGGCACAGCTGATACTTCATGGCCAGCAAAGTCAGTGACACGTACTGAATTTTTGGTTATCTCAACTACCTGATCTTGACCCAATTCGAGAGCATTCTTAGTATAAGAAATAAATGCCGAAACATCCGAGGCCAAAAAGTTTTCACCCTCCCCCAGTCCAACAACTAGCGGAGAATTACGGCGTGCACCAACAATTAAATCGGGCTGTGCTGCCGAGATCGCAACTAAGGTAAAGGCACCCTTAAGCTGCTGACAAACCTGACGCATCGCAGCTGCCAAGCCATCGCTGCCATCAGCAAGTTCTTTTGCCAACAAATGCGCTACTACTTCAGTATCTGTTTCACTCTTAAATGTAACACCAGACTTGATTAGCTCGGACCGTAGCGAAGCGAAGTTCTCGATAATGCCATTATGGATAATTGCAATTTGATTTGCTTCATCTAGATGTGGGTGAGCATTTTGATCATTTGGCGCACCATGAGTTGCCCATCTGGTATGGCCAATTCCATTGGTAGCAGCTGGCACATTTGTTTCAGTTAATACCTGCTGCAGATTGCCTAACTTTCCAGCCTTTTTATAGCTAACTAATTTATTAGCCGCATTAAGCGCAATGCCAGCGCTGTCGTAGCCGCGATATTCCATGTGTTTAAGTCCTGCCAGCAGCACTTGCTGAGCTGATTGCTCACCGACATAACCCACAATTCCGCACATGGGGTAAGCCTAGAGTTAGATTGCAGCAACCTCGCGCACCACGGCCACCAAGGCCTGCGCGACATCATTTGCTCGTTGTTCGGTTGGCGCTTCAACCATCACGCGAACAACCGGTTCAGTTCCGCTAGGTCGTAACAGGATTCGACCCGTCTCACCTAACTCAGCGCGCAATCGATCAACCTCAGCGAGGATCTTGGGATGTGAAACACCAATATTGCGATCAACACCACTAATGTTAATTAGCACCTGCGGTAATTTTTTCATTACGCCAGCAAGTTTGGCTAATGAAATCCCGGTTTGCTTCATCCGCTGCATTAAGTGAAGCGCAGTTAGGGTGCCGTCGCCAGTGGTAGCAAAGTCCGCCAAAATTACATGGCCACTTTGCTCACCACCTAAGTTATACCCGCCCACTTCCATAGCTGAAAGCACATAACGATCTCCCACCGGCGTTTCAATAACTTCGATATCGTTTGCCTGGAGGAATTGCTTTAGTCCTAAGTTAGCCATCACAGTCGTAACCACGTGATTATTAACTAAAGTCTGATTCTCTTTCATCGCAAGCGCCAAAATTGCAAGAATCTGATCGCCATCAATCACGCTGCCATCTTTAGCTACCGCTAAACATCGATCAGCATCACCATCATGACCAATACCTAAATCTGCATCATTCTGCTTAACTGCAGCAATTAAATCTGCCAAATGCGTTGAGCCACAGTTCTCATTGATGTTTAGGCCATCTGGCTCAGCATGAATTGTGATTACCTCAGCACCAGCTTTTCGGTATGCCGCAGGTGCAGTGTGATGAGCCGCACCATTAGCGCAATCCACAACAACTTTGATGCCAGTTAGATCAACACTTAGCGAATCAACTAAATGATCAATGTAGTTGCTACTAGCCATGGGGTTGTCAATGATTCGACCCACATCTTTACCAGCAGGCACTGGTTTAAGATTCTTTAATCGATCTTCAATCGCATCTTCAAGTGAATCGGGCAATTTTCTACCGCCGGCAGCAAAAAACTTAATTCCGTTATCTGGCATTGGATTATGCGATGCTGAGATAACTGCACCTAAATCTGCATTAAGCGCGTCAATTAAATACGCGACTTCAGGTGTTGGCGCAACGCCAATTCGGATTACTGTTGCTCCAGCAGCCGCCATGCCAGCAGCTAATGCTGCTTCAAGAAATTCACCACTTGCCCTGGTATCGCGACCAATTACGGCAACAGGTTTATGAGAAATACCAACGGCTAATACTTGTACAGCAGCTGTACCTAAATTTGTGGCAAGTTCCGCGGTGAGATCGAGGTTAGCAACACCTCGAATGCCATCGGTGCCGAACAGCCGAGCCAAAATTAACGCTTGCTGTACTGCGAAGCCTTACGTGCCTTCTTTAATCCGTACTTCTTGCGCTCAATCACACGAGCATCACGAGTCAAGAAGCCAGCTTTCTTCAATGTGGCACGGTATGCATCTTTATCGATCTCATTTAGAGATCGAGCAATACCTAATCGAAGTGCTCCAGCTTGGCCAGAGATTCCGCCACCATTAATTGTGGCAACAACATCAAACTTATTTTCCAGCCCCAAAATTCGAAGTGGATCTTTAATTGACTGACGGTGCAACGCATTTGGGAAGTAATCCTCAATGGTGCGACCATTGATCTTGAAATTTCCACTGCCTGGAACTAACCGAACGCGGGCAACTGCTTCCTTACGACGGCCAGTTCCGCTGCCAGGAGTTGTCGCACCAGCTTTAGGTGTTGATAGACCTGGTGATTCAGAACTTGCTACTAATGTGTCAGTCACTTGTTGCCTTCCTAAAACTCTGCGCTACTGCGCAATCTGCTTAATCTCGAATGGAATTGGATTTTGTGCGGCATGAGGATGGTTTGGGCCGGCATAAACTTTCAATTTAGTGCCAACTGCTCGACCTAGCTTGTTGTGTGGCAACATGCCATGAACTGCTTTCTCAATTGCACGAACTGGGTTCTGCTGTAACAACGTTACGTAATCAGTTGAACGCAAGCCACCTGGGAAACCAGAGTGACGATAATCGCGCTTCTGAGATAGCTTTGAACCAGTTAGCGCAACTTTCTCGGCGTTGATGATGATAACAAAGTCACCGGTGTCAACGTGCGGAGCAAAAATTGCTTTGTGCTTGCCGCGAAGCAAGGTAGCAGCTTGAACCGCTAGACGGCCTAGCACTACATCATTGGCATCAATTACGTACCAGTTCCGGGTAACGGAATCTGCCTTTGGGCTGAACGTGCGCACGCCTTACTCCTTGAAAATTGCTCGGGGTTGGACTTCAGATTTCGCCTAAGTCCAGTGGAGCAGAATACCCAGCCCCCCGTGAGGGGCTGCGCTCGGGGCGGGGCTTAGAACCACTGTGGGGCTTGGGTCTCCCGAACCACCCCATCGGCTCCCACATACAGGAATCGATCAAAAGAATCGGCAAACCAGCGATCATGGGTAACCGCAATTACCGTACCCTGAAAGGCATCAAGTGCGTCTTGTAGCGCCTCGGCTGAAGCTAAATCCAGGTTATCGGTTGGCTCATCGAGCAGCAGCAAATTACAACCAGCCAGTTCGAGCACCAAAATTTGCAGCCTTGCCTGCTGGCCACCAGAGAGCGTTTGAAATTTCTGCTCAGCTTGTTTGCTCAGTTCGTATTTGCGCAAAATGCCAATTGATTCATTGAGCAGCATCGGCTTTACTTTGTTCACGATCTCGATCGGGGTGTGATTCACCCATTCTGGATGAGCATGAGTTTGCGCAAAGTGGCCCGGCACTACTCGAGCCCCTATTTTCTTTTTGCCACTCCAAGCTTTTCCAACTTTGATTTCATCTGCTTCAGTTTCAGCAAACAACCGCAGCAGATGTGACTTACCAGCGCCGTTTGGACCTAGCACGGCAAGTCGATCACCGAAAAAGATCTCTAAATCAAATGGTTTTAACAAACCAGCGATTTCAGTTTGTTCACAGGTAATAACTCGCACGCCAGTTCGGGAGCCGCGCAGATTCATTTTGATATTTTGATCTTGTGGTGGCGCTTCCGGTGCCCCGGCTTCTTCAAATTTCCGCAGCCTGGTTTGCATCGCCCGATATTTGCTAGCCATGTCAGGTGAGGACTTAGCTTGTCCTTGCAAGGTTCGAACTAATTCTTTTAATCGTTCGTGCTCTTCCGTCCAACGTTTCAAAATCTCTTCTTGGCGCTCATAACGAGCTTTTCGAGCATCGTGATACGTGGCAAACGAGCCGCCATGCACCCAAACTCGACCATCCTCCACCGTAATGATTCGGTCCGCTACCGCATTTAATAAAGCGCGATCATGCGAAATCAACAGAATAGTTTTTGGTGAAGCCTTGATCTGCTCTTCCAGCCAGAGCTTTCCTGGCACATCTAAATAGTTATCTGGCTCATCCAGCATTAAAACTTCATCCGGTCCGCGCAGCAGCGCTTCTAGCGCTAATCGTTTTTGTTGCCCACCAGAGAGAGTATTAACTAATCGATCTTGACATTGCGCAAATGGTGTTTTTATTGCCTGCATGGTGCAGATATCCCAAAGCACATCCATGTCATAACCGCCAGCATCGCCCCAATCCGAGATTGCTTGAGCAAAACGCATCTGAACTTTCTCATTCTCGGGTTGCTCCTTGAGCTTTTGTTCGGCAGCTCGATATTTTTCAGCCGCATCTCTAATTCGCGGTGGCGCCAAACTCAACAGCAAATCCCGAATTGTAGTTTCGTCTCGAATGCCGCCAATAAACTGACGCATCACACCTAAGCCACCAGATTGCGCAATCGCGCCAGCGAACGGCTCCAAATCGCCGGCGATGATGCGCATTAAAGTTGTTTTGCCAGCGCCATTGGGACCCACCATGGCAGCGTGAGTTCCATCACCCACGCGAAACGCAACTTCATCTAACAGCAATCGACCATCGGGCAGAATCATGGTGATGCCAGTTGCATCAATATGTCCCACTAATCAACCTCATCTGGCGTTCGTAATGCTTGAGTTTGTGAAATGCGAGTTTCATACTCGGATTCGGCTGGATAGTAGATCTCTTCTAAAACTAATCCATGAGCGGGCGCAACTGGAATATCAAATACTCGCTCTGCTGCCCGCAGCGATCTGCCCGGCCAATCAACATCTTTTCTACCATCGCCAACTGGAATAAGTGCGCCAACTAATGATCGCACCATGGAATGGCAAAACGCATCTGCTTTGAAATGACCAACGACTAAATCATCAATACGCTGCCACGAAAGTTCGCTTAAGTTTCGAATGGTGCTGCCGCCTGGTTTTGGTTTGCAGAACGCGGCAAAGTCATTTAGCCCAATCAACTGCGCTGATGCCGCATTCATCGCATCAACATCGAGCGGAAAATCGTGACCTAACACCCAATTGCGCGTTAGTGGGTCAATAAATCGATCGGCAATTCGATAGGCGTAGCGGCGAGCTAGCGCCGCAAAGCGGGCATCAAAATTATTCGGCACAATTTTTACCGCATTAATTCGAATATCCTCAGGCAAAACTACATGCAATCGCTTTGCCAATCGAGAAACTTGATCCTGCACAAAATCTGCTGGCAGATCTAAATGACAAACTTGACCGCGGGCATGCACCCCTGCATCAGTTCTGCCGCCAACGATTGTTTTAACTTCGAGTAATCCAGTAATTGCAGCAAGTGCAGTTTCTAACTCGCCTTGAATGGTTTTTAAGCCACCAGGTTGCCTCGCCCAACCAGAATAGTTGGTGCCGTCATAACTTAAATCAAGACGAATACGAATGAGCCCGCCATTACTGGCGGGCTCAGTTCGAGAATTCATAACGAATGCGCTTTCAAATTATTCAGCGCTTTCCTTTTCTTTTGCCGCCCGCTTCGCAGCGCCAGTTGCTTCCGCAACAACTTGCTCAGCTAGCGGTTCTACTAATTCAATTACTGCCATTGGAGCGCGGTCGCCATTGCGTGGGCCGATTTTGGTGATGCGGGTGTAACCGCCGTTGCGTTGGGCAAACTTTGGTCCAATTTCAGCGAACAATGAATGCACTACACCTTTATCGCGAATAGTCATCATGACGCGACGGCGCGATGCCAGATCACCACGCTTTGCAAAAGTAATAAGTCGCTCCGCATATGGTCGAAGCTTCTTTGCCTTAGTTTCAGTTGTGGTGATCTTGCCATGCTGGAAAAGTTGGGTTGCCAAATTAGACAAAATCATCTTCTCGTGAGCTGGGCTGCCGCCGAGGCGAGCACCTTTAGTTGGAGTTGGCATTTGCTTTCCTTTTCCTGCTTACAGTTTTTCGTCTTCGACGAAAACTTCACCGTCAAGTTCGTCTTCGTCAACTTCGTCGTAGTAACCGGCAACCTTGGTTGGATCAAATCCAGCTGGGCTGTCCTTTAGAGATAGGCCAAGCATTACTAACTTGCCCTTAACTTCATCAATTGACTTCTGGCCAAAGTTGCGAATATCTAGTAGATCAGCTTCGGAGCGAGTCATTAACTCACCGACAGTGTGAACACCTTCACGCTTTAGGCAGTTATAGGAGCGAACGGTTAGATCAAGTTGCTCAATTGGCATATTTAGCTGCTCTGCGGCAAATGAATCTAGCGCAGATGGACCAATTTCAATGCCTTCAGCATCAAGATTTAGTTCGCGAGCCAACCCAAATAGCTCAACTAACGTTTTACCAGCTGATGCAACTGCATCTCTTGGCAGCATTGATGGCTTAGTTTCCACATCAATGATTAGTTTGTCGAAGTCAGTACGCTGCTCAACACGGGTTGCTTCTACCTTATAAGTAACTTTGGTAACTGGTGAATAAATTGAATCAACATAAATACGACCAATTTCTGGGTCAGTTCCTTTGTTCATGGTTGATGGCACATAGCCACGGCCACGCTCAACTACAAACTCAACTTCAAAAGTTGCGCCGGCATTAAGGGTCGCGATGTGTAGATCCTTGTTATGAACTTCAACACCAGCTGGTGGATTGATATCCGCAGCAATTACTAGTCCTGGGCCTTCTTTGCGCAAATACATCACAGTTGGTTCATCGTTTTCGCTGGAAACCACCAGATTTTTGATGTTTAGCAAAATTTCAGTGACATCTTCTTTAACGCCATCGATTGTGCCAAACTCATGTAGCACACCTTCAATGCGAATTGAGGTAACTGCAGCACCTGGGATGGATGAAAGCAAGGTACGACGCATTGAGTTGCCAAGGGTGTAACCAAAACCTGGCTCTAGTGGCTCAAGCACGAAACGTGATCGAGTATCGGACAGGACTTCTTCAGTAAGGGTTGGGCGTTGTGCAATTAGCACGGTTTTTCCTTTCGGTCGGCACCCGCTATATGGTGCCGCGTCTTTGGATGATGTGTGGCGGGGTTGTCTCACATCAAAGCTGTTGTTACCAACAGCCAGGGTTGTTACTTGCTGTAAAGCTCAACTACCAATTGTTCTTGGACATTGGTATCGATCTGGGAGCGCTCTGGCGCTGCGTGAATCAAAATTCGCATCCGGTTTGGAATTGCTTCCATCCAACCTGGCACTTTTCGTTCGCCAGCTTCAGCTCGAGCAATCACAAATGGGGTGATTTCGCGAGAATCAACGCGAACCTCAATCACATCACTAGGTGATACTGAGAATGACGGAATATCAACTTTCTTACCGTTAACGGTGAAGTGACCATGCTTTACTAACTGACGAGCCATATCGCGACTCTTCGCAAAACCAGCACGGAAAACTACGTTGTCCAGTCTGGTTTCCAGCAGTGCCAACAAGTTGTCACCAGTCTTGCCAGCTCGGCGTGATGCTTCTTCAAAGTAATTACGGAATTGCTTTTCAAGCACGCCATACTGGCGAGCAAGTTTCTGCTTTTCACGCATCTGTAGCAAATACTCAGATTCCTTGGCGCGACCGCGGCCATGTTGACCTGGTGGGTAAGGACGAGACTCCAACGGACACTTTGGACCGTCGCACTTGGAGCCTTTCAAAAATAGCTTTACCTTCTCGCGTCGGCAACGCTTGCATTTCGGACCTGTATAACGAGCCATTTAAATTTTTCTCCTGTGCTTTCTCAGACGCGACGGCGCTTGGGCGGCCGGCAACCATTGTGGGGAACTGGTGTTACATCTGAGATTGAACCAACCTCTAACCCAGCAGCTTGCAAAGATCGAATTGCAGTCTCTCGACCTGAACCTGGACCTTTAACAAAAACATCAACGCGCTTCATGCCATGCTCCATGGCGCGCTTAGCAGCATCCTCGGCAGCTAACTGTGCGGCGAACGGAGTTGACTTACGAGAACCCTTGAAGCCAACTTGGCCTGATGATGACCAAGAAATTACCGCACCGGATGGATCGGTAATTGAAACAATAGTGTTGTTGAAGGTGCTCTTGATGTGAGCTTGTCCCTGCGCAACATTCTTGCGCTCTTTTTTACGAAGTTTTTTACCAGCTGCTTTACCAGCAGTTTTTGTGGTCTTAGTTGCCATTTAGTCAGTCCTTACTTCGTTGCAATCTTCTTGCCAGCAACCGTCTTGCGAGGTCCCTTGCGAGTGCGGGCATTGGTATGAGTGCGCTGACCACGAACTGGCAGACCTTTGCGGTGGCGCGTGCCTTGGTAGCTTTGAATTTCAATCTTGCGACGAATATCAGCTGTTACTTCACGTCGAAGGTCACCTTCAACTTTGAAGTTTGCTTCAATGTAATCACGTAGTAGCGACAATTGATCATCGCTCATATCTTTAACTCGAAGATCTGGTGAAATACCAGTTGCTTGCAACATTTGTGCAGCTCGAGTGCGGCCGATGCCGTATACATAAGTAAGTGCGACCTCTAAGCGCTTATCGCGCGGTAGATCAACACCAATGAGTCGTGCCATGGGCGGTTACTCACTTTCGTTAGCAGAGGTATCTGGTCACGAATGTTGTCCTACCCGCCCGGGTAAGCCTTCGCCTCTGACAAAGGGTTCGTCTGTTTTGTTGGCACGCAACAGGGTCGAACATTCGTGTGATCACAATCGGGATGATTGTGACTTATTTAGTTTTTAGCCTTGACGCTGTTTGTGACGAGGATTTTCGCAAATCACCATCACCCGACCGTGACGACGAATGACTTTGCACTTGTCGCACATCGGCTTAACACTTGGTTGTACCTTCATAAAGCTCTTTACCTCACTTGTAGCGGTAGATGATCCGCCCGCGAGTTAGATCGTATGGACTTAACTCCACGATCACTCGATCATCAGGAAGAATTCGAATGTAATTCATTCGCATCTTCCCGCTGATATGGGCAAGAACTTTGTGACCATTATCGAGTTCTACCCGAAACATTGCGTTCGGTAGCGCCTCTAAAATGGTGCCTTCCAGTTCAATGGCACCGTCCTTTTTGGACACTCTGCCCTCTCACTTTCTAGCGTTTACACCGGCAGTTCACGCTGGGTTTAGCAGCGCAACGGAAGGTGAATCTTACGGGTGAGGCGATTTCCCCCACACATTGGGTCCGGTTAGTTAGCCACTAACTGGGCAAGTCGGGCCTTAACCTGCTCAATCTCCCCCATGCCATCAACGGCTTTGAGCAGGCCGCGGGCCCGATAGGCCTCAATTAGTGGCGCCGTCTGTTCGGCATACACCTCAAGTCGGCGCCGAATCACCTCTTCGGAATCGTCAGTTCGGCCCTGCTGGGCAGCGCGCTGCGCCAGTCGGCTGACCACTTCATCGATATCCACGGTCAACTCAATTACCAGATCCACTTTGCTGCCTAATTTCTGCAATATCGCATCTAACTCAGCTACTTGGGCAACTGTTCTTGGGTAGCCATCCAATAAGAATCCGGCTGCCGCATCGCTCTGCGCTAATCGGTGCTTAACCATTTCATTTGTAACGCTATCGGGCACATATTCACCAGCGTCCATGTATTTTTTTGCGAGTAAGCCAAGTTCAGTTTCAGCTAACACATTGTTGCGAAAAATATCACCAGTTGAAATATGTGGAATGCCAAGTTGGCTAGCCAAACTAACCGCTTGCGTTCCTTTTCCGGCGCCCGGCGGGCCCATCAGAACGATGCGCATTAATTAACCTAAGAAACCTTCGTAGTTACGCTGCTGCAATTGAGCTTCCACCTGCTTGACGAAGTCCAATCCAACACCAACGATGATTAGCAAACTGGTGCCACCAAACGCAATCTGGGTACCAATTCCCATGGCATTAAAAATGAAGTAAGGAATGATGGCCACAATCATCAGATAAGTAGCGCCAGCAGTTAGTAATCGGTTTAGCACAAATCGCAAATAGTCTGCTGTTGGTTTTCCAGCACGAATGCCCGGAATAAAGCCACCATATTTCTTCATGTCATCTGCTACATCATCTGGGTTGAACGTAATGGAGACGTAGAAAAAGGCGAAGAAGAAAATCATTAAAGCATAAGTGATTGCATAAGTTAATGAGGTTGAATCAGAAAGATTTCGCGAAATCCATTGCGCCCACTCAGCAGATGAGCCAGAGAGTTGAGTGAACAGCACTGGAACATATAGCAATGAGGAAGCGAAGATAACTGGAATAACGCCGGACATATTTACCTTAATTGGTAAATAGGTGCTAGTGCCACCGTACATTCGGCGACCAACCATGCGCTTGGCGTATTGAACTGGAATTCGGCGTTGACCTTGCTCCACAAATGCAACAACCACAATTAATGCCAGCGCTAGCGCTAACACAACGGCGAACTGCCAGAAGCCATTACCGCGAAGCACGCCCCATAACTGTCCTGGTAGCGTGGAAATAATTGATGCCAAAATCAACAGTGACATACCATTACCAACACCGCGATCAGTGATTAATTCACCCAGCCACATCACAACTGCGGTGCCGGCGGTCAAGGTGATTACCATCACTAGCAAAATGCCAATTGAGGTATCTGGAATTAACGCCAAATCACAACCTTGCAGCAACGCACCAGGGGTGCGAGCTAGTGCAACAATTGATGTTGCTTGCAAAATTGCCAACCCGATGGTGACGTATCTGGTGTATTGGGTAATTACCGCCTGACCTGATTGGCCTTCTTTCTTGAGGGCCTCAAGTCGTGGAATTACCACAACTAGCAACTGCAAAATAATGCTGGCGGTGATGTAAGGCATGATGCCTAACGCAAAGATGGAAAGTTGCAGCAATGCGCCACCGCTAAATAGATTAATCAGCGAATAAAGCGTGTTGTCCTGCACTAACGCCACACACTGTTGTACTGCGTTGTAATCAATGCCTGGCGTTGGCATTACCGCACCAAAGCGGTAAATGGCGATCATGCCCAGCACAAAAAGCAACTTCTTTCGCAGATCTGGGGTGCGAAATGCGTTTGCGAATACGCTCAACATGATCTCAACCTCTCGCTTTAGTTAAGTACTTCGGCTTTTCCGCCCGCAGCAGCAATTTTTGCTATTGCAGTTTCGGAGAATTTATGAGCTGACACGGTCAGCGCTACATTGATATCGCCATTACCTAGCACCTTAACTGGCTCACCCTTGCGAACCAAGCCAGCGCGCACTAAATCGGTAATTCCAACCGCACCGCCCTTTGGAAATGCGGCATTTAGATCTGCCACATTCACTACTTGGAACTCAACTTTGAATGGATTTTTAAATCCTTTCAATTTTGGTAAGCGCATATGTAGCGGCAACTGGCCACCTTCGAATCGAGCTGGCACCTGATAGCGAGCCTTCGTACCTTTAGTACCGCGGCCTGCGGTCTTACCCTTTGATGCTTCACCACGACCAACACGAGTCTTGGCAGTTTTTGCACCTGGGGCTGGACGTAGATGATGAACCTTAATAGTCATATCTACTTAACCTCCTCTACTCGAATCAAGTGCGCCACTGCACGCATCATGCCTCGAAATTCTGGCTTATCTTCCTTGATCGAAACATCGCCAATCTTGCGCAAACCTAATGAGCGTAGCGTCTCACGCTGTGCCTTAGTGCCAGCAATATCTGACTTAACCTGGGTAATTTGAAATTTCGCCATAATTACTTAGCTCCTGTTCCAGCAGCTTGTGCCTTCAACATTGCCGATGGCGCAACATCTTCAAGTGGTAAACCACGTCGAGCAGCAACAGTTTGAGGTAACTCAAGCATCTTTAGTGCCGCAACTGTGGCATGAACCACGTTAATTGCGTTATCGCTACCAAGCGACTTGCTCAATACGTCAGTGATACCAGCGCACTCCAACACCGCACGAGCAGCACCGCCTGCGATCACACCAGTACCAGGGGCAGCAGGACGTAGTAGCACCACACCTGCTGCTGCTTCGCCAGTTACTGGATGCGGAATAGTTCCTTGAATGCGTGGCACTTTAAAGAAACTCTTCTTCGCTTCTTCAACTGCTTTAGAAATTGCCTGCGGCACTTCTTTTGCCTTGCCGTAACCCACGCCAACTTGGCCTTCACCATCACCAACAACGACAAGTGCGGTGAAGCTAAAGCGTCGACCACCTTGAACTACTTTGGCAACACGATTGATCGCAACTACGCGCTCTAGGTGATTGCTCTTCTCAGCACCGCCACGCTCGCCACGTCGTTCCCGACGATCATTGCGCTCTGGTCGCTCGTTTGTTGTCATTTCTTTTTCTTTAGTCATCATCATCGTTTCTTAGAGGGCCAGTCCAGCATCGCGAGCACCATCAGCAACTGCTGCTACTCGACCGTGATAACGGTTGCCAGCACGATCAAATACCACTTTGGTGATGCCAGCAGCCTTGGCGCGGGATGCCACCAACTTACCAACTTCAAATGCCAAATCAGTTTTCTTGCCAGCGGCTTTGCGTAGATCTGCTTCCATTGTTGATGCGCTAACAATTGTCTTGCCAACTGTGTCATCCACAATTTGAGCTGTCATATGTCGCAATGATCGAGTTACCACTAATCGTGGCATCTGCGCATCGCCGCTAATTCGCTTGCGAACTCGAAGATGACGCTTCTTGCGAAGTTTGGTCTTCTTAGCAGTGTGCTTACCGGATGCAGTAAAAGTACTCATGCCTTCTTACCAGCCTTTCCAGCCTTGCGACGAATAACTTCGCCTTTGTATTTAACACCTTTAGCCTTATATGGATCGGTTTTACGTAGCTTGCGCAATTTTGCTGCTGTTTCGCCAACCAATTGCTTATCAATGCCAGAGACATGAAGCAATGTTGGTGATTCCACCGCAAAGGTGATTCCTTCAGGCGCAATGATGGGAACAGGATGGCTGTAGCCAAGTGAGAATTCCAAATCCTTACCTTTAGCGGCAACACGATAACCAGTACCGGAGATTTCCATAGTTTTGGAATAACCATCAGTTACACCAATTACCATGTTGGCAATCAAGGTACGAGTTAACCCATGAAGTGACTTAGCTACTCGCTCGTCATTTGGTCGCTTTACCGCAATTGAGCCATCATCATTTTTCGCAACCGTGATTGGTGCGGCAACGGTGTGGCT
>JBIJDU010000003.1:0-70374 GCA_044343935.1 Candidatus Nanopelagicales bacterium
TTATTAAAAATGCCGGCCCAGTGCCAACGGCCGCAATTATGAAGCCAGCAATTGCCGGTCCTACTAATCTGCCAGCATTGAAGTTTGCCGAGTTGAGGCCAATTGCATTTGGTAAATCTTCTCTGCCTACTAACTCTGGCACAAATGATTGTCTAATTGGGGCATCAATCGCACTGGAAATACCAAGCAAAACTGCAAGTGCCATGACATGCCAAATCTGGACTAATTCAGTAATGACCAAGATGCCGAGTATCAACGCGGCTGAGCCCGCAATAATGTTAGTAATTATCAATAACTTGCGTTTATTTCGGCGATCGGCAAGTTTGCCAGCAGGCAAACTTAAAAATAACGCGGGCAGAAATTGCAGTGCGGTAACAATTCCCAAAATGGTGCCTGAACCAGTTAACTCAAGTACCAGCCAGTCCTGTGCGATGCGTTGCATCCAGGTACCAACATTGGAAAAGAGATTGGCGCTAAAAAACAATCGATAATTATGATGTCGTAACGATCTGAAGGTTCGGGTCTCGGCTACTGATTTAGGTTGGAACACATCCTTGAGTTTAGACCTGATGGCAACCCCCGCTACCGCATTGGCAGCGGGGGTTGATGGTTAAACCAAGAAACTAGCGAATTGCCACAGATCAGATGGTTTAGCTGATCCGTCCCAGCTACCAAAAAGATCATTGCGATTCTTAAGTGGCGTCCAGTCCACCGGTGCCGAGTGAATTGTCCCCAAATATGGTTTCGCCCAATTAATCACCTGCTGCCACGGTAAATCATCGGGCACACAAACGCCTGCAGTTGGGTTTTCGATCATCCAAAGGGTGCAGGCCATAACTGATGCTGCCACCTGCATCGTGGTTGCGCTCTGACTTGGCACTAATTTGCGTGCTTCATCAATCGACAAAATTGTGCCGGTCCACCAAGAATTGTATGGATGGCCCATGAGTAACACGCCAAGTCGATCTTCGCCACCAGAAAGAATCTCATCATTCAAAATTCGCTCTCGTGTTGGATACTCCCAATTAGCTGCTTGCAATTCACGCAATGATGCAATTGCAGAATCACTTGGACAATATGCGTAATGAACTGTTGGCCGATAGATGTCATTGCCTGCTTCATCTTTCACGGTGAGATGTAGCGGAATTGTGTAGGCCTCGCCGTGGCGAATTACCATTCCGTTAATTTCATAATCTGGCACATATGATCTAACCCAAGTAACTGCTCCCGGCTGCGCGAGACAGATTTGCGTTGCTGAGTCACTATGAGTTAGTGCTTTTGCTGGCAAGGTCTTTTCGTGTGTTCCCCAGCCAAGTTCTGCTGGCGCAACACCTTCTTCGTGCAGTCCTGCAACGGACCAAGTGTTTACAAACTCACCCACCTCTTTTGGCTTATCGGTGATTTGCGTATCTCGCTCTGAAATGTGAATGACCTTAACGCCTAATCGATAAGCAAGGACATTGAACTGCTCAGTTGCTAACGCAGTTTCAATTTCATCTCTGTGCTCTGGCAACAATCCATCAGCTAGTACCTTAGTTGCAATCTCGACTAATCCTTGCTTGGCAAAGTGTGAGACTAAGCCAGGATTTGCACCGTGCTCAACCACTGCAGTTGGTCCTGGTTGATCCCAAGACTTGACCATTTTTTGTAGTCGGGCGTGACGATGGTAGAGCGTGCGCTCTCTCGGATCGCGATCTTCGGCATCATCGTATGGATCCCACTCTTCAACGGAAGTATTTAGATACAGCACGTTGTTTTCATGGCACCAGCCAATAATCTCGTTAGCATCAATATTCCAGGCTAAATCCAATAGGACATCTCCTGCGCTTACTAATTGCGCAAGTCTTGTTGTCATATTTTCTCGAGTAATTTTCTCAATTAGAAAATTAATGCCGTTCGCAATTGGATCTGCGAACCGATGCTTATTGTCCTTAAAATCAAGAACTGTTATTTGATTAGGGTTAACAACTACATTTTCAATTAGTAGTGGAACGCTGCACTGAGACACGGATCCGGCACCCAATACCAAGATTCGCCCAGCAAACTTTCCGGCCAATTCACCTCCAGTTGATCTACGCCCAGCCTTTGGGCACAAGAGCCCAACAATAGGGAATAGTAGGAAACCAGTTGGACTAGGTCAGCCAAAACCTATTTAGTTGCGCTCAGCGTCACAGTTGTGATTTGTTGATCTGGCCAAATCTGCTCAGTTAGCCCAATTAACTCAGTTGCACAAGCAGCTGTTACTGCTTTGCTGTCCTCGCCCAAGCCGTCGAAGATAAATAAGGCTGAAGTGGTGTCCACTTCTAGCCGAGTTCGAACGCATTGGCGCCAATTCCAGCGCCGGCAAGTAACGCCGGCATCATCACGCCAGATCACCTCACCTGGATCTGGCTGAACTACCACCGGTTCGCCATTTGCGGTGGTATCAAAAGTTTCATTACCAGTTGCAAAAGTTAACCTTGGCGCCCCTTGATAGTGATCAAAGTTTTCGCCACCAATGGGCATTAAATACTTAATGGATAGGGCGTTATACAAATCTGTTAACAAATTGATCCGCGGCAATCCCTTATCAACTCGTCGAAGCAGTGCTTCAAAACTACTACGACCATCGCGAGGTTTCACACCAAATGACGAAAATGTTTCTCGCCATAACTGAACTTCAACTAAATCATCTAGTTTTGTTTGTTGTAGTTTAGTTAGTGCTGCCTGTTCAGCACTTGCTAAAAAATCCTCACTAAATTCATTTGAAGGTTGATTAGCGATATTTGAAATCACCAACAACTGTGCCGTGTAGCTGGGATATCGCTCCCAAATAGCTGCGTCAACCACAACCTGATTCAGTAAATCTGCGCTCATCAAACTCCCCAATCGAAGAAACAACTTAGTTTGTTGTAGATAGATTACTTGATGAAAGTTCAGTACAGTGTCGCAATGACCTCAATTCGAATTGGTATTGCCGCAGCAGCCATCGTGACAATCGTGGTTTATGCGCTGGGTTCGGGGTATTGGGTTAGCAGTGATTCGGGTTGGTACCGCTCGCTAACGCAACCAAGTTGGCAACCGCCTGATTGGATCTTTGGTCTGATCTGGCCCTACAACTTCATCATGCTTGGCATTGTTGCAGTAGTAGTTGCTCGAAATGCTGCAATTCCAGCAGCAATAATTTGGCTTAGTTTTCTTATTCTTAGCGTGATTGCCGCGTTGGCTTGGTCTTATTTGTTTTATGTGCCGCACTTATTACCGCAAGCTGCAATTGCATTAGTAATAACAGCAGTGCTGACTATTCCAATTATGGTAATTACGTTTCAAACTCAACTTAGTTACGGCTGGCTATTGCTGCCTTATCAATTATGGCTAATTACCGCAGCATCTCTATCAATTGGATATGCGCTGAAAAATTAACGAATTGGTCTGGCACCAATATGCTGCACGCATTCACTCCCCGCAGCAATGCCAGCTCTCAGCGCTGCTAACCCATCGTGAGTTTTGAGCCAAGTCGCTAAATATCCACCAACAAATGCATCGCCAGCCCCGGTTGCATCAACCGCAGTTACTGCCGGTGCATCAAGTTTTAGCACTTCGCCAGCTGCGGATACCTGCATCGCACCTGCCGCGCCAAGTTTTACTACTACAGTTTTTGCGATCTCTAGTAACTGCTTTGCTGCCTGCGTCATATCAGCTGTTCCGGTTAGCACTCTTGCTTCATCGGCATTTGGGAACAAAATATCAACACCGTTGATCCAGTTGCGCATTTCGGCAATTCCAGCGAGTTCAATCATGGAAGCGCTCGATGGATCAATGCTGGTAGTTAACCCATGGGCTTTCGCCTTTGCCAGTAATTCGATTGCGGCAGTTCTTGAAGTGGGCTGTAAAAAGGTATAGCCAGAGATGTGGAAATGATTTCCAGGTTGAAGCAAGTCATCGGTTAAGTGATCCACCGAAAGGAGTGAGTTAGCTCCTTGATCAGGGATCATGGTGCGCTCACCTGATGGATCCACAATGCAGATACAAGATCCAGTGCTAACTGCTGAGCTGGAAACTAATCGGGTATCAACACCTAGGTCAGTTAATGCTTTTCTAGCCGCCGTACCCGCATCATCCTCACCAATGCCACCAACAAAAACTGTGTCAGCGCCAGTTGCAGCAGCCCAAGCAGCAGAATTTGCCGCGGCACCACCAGGCTGTTGGGAAATCTTTCCGGGCGCATCTGTTGCGTAATTCAAAGTGGAATTAATGACTGCGGTGATATCAACCATCACATCACCAACAATCACCAATTTACTCATCGCAGTTGGCTCAGCTCAGTTGCAATCTGGGCAGCAAGTTTGGCGTTGCTTCGCACCACATCGATGTTAACTCGAAGACTCTCACCTTTAGTCTCGCGGTGGAAAAACTCTAATAAGAATGGCGTTGCTTGCTTGCCCGTAATACCAGCAGCTTGTGCTGCGGCTAGGCCCGCGGCAAGCACATCATCATGAAGTTGCTTTGGCAGTTCTAATTCTTTTGCTACTGGATTTGCTACCACAATTGCACTTTGAGACTCTAAATTTGAATGAGTTTTGATTAAATCAGCCACTTCAGCCGGCGAATCAAACTGCCATTCCAACGGATAGCCAGAATCTGTTTGATAAAAGCCCGGGAAAGAACTTGTCTGGTAGCCAACCACCAGGACGCCTAGTGTTTCTAATCGCTCAAGTGTGGCTGCTACATCCAAAATTGATTTAACGCCAGCGGCAACTACAGCTATTGGTGTTGTGGCTAGCGTGCCAAGATCTGCTGATTCGTCAAAACTCTCGACGGCTCCACGATGTACGCCGCCTAATCCCCCGGTTGCAAATAACTTAATTCCAACACTTTGTGCAATATCAGAAGTGGAAGCCACTGTGGTGGCAGCACTTTCTTTTTTACTTAGCACAGCGGGAAGATCTCGTGGGCCAATTTTTCGAACACTTGCGCCATGTGCAATTACTTCTAAATCTGTCTCCGATAAACCAACTTTGATTTCGCCATTAATAACAGCAATAGTTGCTGGCACTGCACCATTTGCAGCCACATCTGCTTCCAATTGCTTCGCTACTGCCAAATTATCTGGATATGGCAAGCCATGGGCAATCAGCGTAGATTCCAATGCCACAACCGCACGACCAGTGGCTAGCGCGTCGGCTACCTCAGGACTTAATTTTGCTTGAATCAATTTTCCTACTTATATCGATTTTTTCGAAATTGCATAACAAGCAAGATAAAGCTGCCAATGGTGACTAATCCCAGAATCAAGCCAAGATTAGAGCTTGATTGAACTTCTTCATCAGTTGAGACATAAGGTGTTGCTACCGGCTCTTGATCCGTTTCATCAGCACTGATCGTAACTGGTTCGTCGGCAGATTCAAAAATAAATTCATAACTATCTTCAACGACATGGCCATCGGCCGAAACTACACGGTAATTAACAAAGTAAGAACCAGAAACTGTGGCATCGGGCAAACTAACTGTTACCAAATTACCCGAAACAACTGAATCCATTAAATCAATCTGCACTCCGGCAACGTCAGTAACTGAAACGAAGTTAACCTGCTGCTCCTGAGTAGTTATTAAATCCTCATTGAATTGGAGCACCACTTCTTTTGGCCAGGTAGTCACTAACTCATCTGCAGCAGGTGATGCCGACTCTAGGTCAGCATGTGCAAAAACTGGTGAAATCAAGACATAGCCAGAGATGAAGAGTGAAGCAATTAGTATTTTAAGTTTGCGGCGATGCAATTATTTTCCTTTTCCTCTGCCAAACAAGATCATCAATGAAACTACAATGGAAGCACCAGTTGCCAAAACTCGTTGAATTCTTAAATTACCAGCTTCATCAAAAAAGAACTCACGTAATGAATTAGTGGTTTGTCGCTTTATGCCTTCTTTTGAGAGGGCTTCGGACACTTCATCAATGCTTTCGGCAAGCTTCTTGCGCGCGGCTTCAGCCTGATTTTCCAGATCATCTAGCGACATAATTCCTCCGAGGCAATTCTACGCCTAGTTACTTTTTGGCCAGCGAAGGATCTAATTTAAAGCCAAAGGGCAGTTCTAGCCGGTGCTGTTTGATTAATGCTTCATCACTGAGCAATTCATAAGTGCTTCGGTCGGCAACTATGGTGCCAGAACTTAAAATAACGGAGCGCGAACACAACTCAAGTGCATAAGGCAGATCATGTGTCACCATCAACATTGTGATATCTAACGAATCAAGAATCTCAGCAATTTCGCGACGGGCGGCCGGGTCCAAATTGGAACTTGGTTCATCCAGCACCAAAATCTCTGGCTTCATTGCTAACACAGTTGCGATAGCTACTCGACGTCGTTGGCCAAAAGACAAATGTTGTGGTGATCGATCAGCAAATTCCAGCATACCTACTGCAGCAAGCGAAGCAATAACAGTTTCGGTTAGGGCATCTCCAACAACTCCCATATTGGACGGCCCAAATGCCACATCGTCGCGCACTGTTGGCATAAACAATTGATCATCTGGATCTTGAAAAACGATGCCTACTTTACTGCGAATTTGTTTAATATTTTCTTGATTAACTGGCATACCAGCAATTCGAACTTCTCCTACACCTGGAAACAAAATGCCATTTAGATGCAACACTAAAGTTGTTTTACCAGCACCATTTGGACCAAGCAGAGCAATTTTCTCGCCTCGATGGACATGCAAGTCAACACCAAACAACGCTTGATGACCATCTGGATAGGCATAAGCAACCCGATTGAGTTCTAGGACTGGGTCACTCAAAAAATCCTCCAATTAATAACTAAAACCAAAACTGCAGCCAGCGGCAAAACAAAACCAATCGCCCATTGCGACGGCGTCGCAACTGCTATTTGATAGCTAGGCATTTTGCCTTGGTAGCCACGTGAAAGCATAGCCAAATGCACTCGCTCTCCTCGTTCATAGGCCCGGATAAATAACGCGCCAGCCGCTTTAGCAATAACTGGCCAAGATCTAATCCCTGTTTCAAAATAGCCGCGGCTTTGTCGAGCGATTCGCATTCGGCGCATTTCGTCAACAACTACATCAACATATCGAACCATGAATGCTGCAATCTCAACGAGCATATTTGGCACTTTAAGTCGTGATAGCCCGGAAAGCAGATCACGCATTGGCGTAGTTGATGCCAGCGTGATTGAACTAAGCACGCCAATCGTTCCCTTAAACAGCAATCCAATTCCAGCCGTAAGCCCAGCTTGCGACAACTCCAGACCTAATACTTGAACGTACGGTCCGGCAGAGAAAAATGGCATCAAAATAGCAAAAATGACAAATGGCACTTCAATTACCATTCTTCGCAACACCGTTAGTGGTGGCAGCTGGGCAATTGCTATTACTGTCAAGATAATTGCAATATAAGTAACAAACAGCCACCAATTACCAAGTGGCGTGAGCACTACTACAAAAACGAAAAACAACATTGCCAGAACCTTTACTTCAGCTGGAAGTCGATGGACTACTGAATCGCGCGCAATGAGAAGCTTTCCAGCAATATCGTGCTGTTGACTAGTGCCCAAGTTCTATATTTACTTTCGCTTCGCTAGGAATTTAAACATCAACGTTGATAGCGCCAACATTAGAAGAACTCCAATTACCCCTGCTAGCGCAACTGAAAGACGGTCATCGGCAATCCCAGAAATACCATAATCTGCAAGAGGTGAATCACCTAAGCCATGATCGGTCGCATCTGCCAAAAATCCCTTTTCTTCAGCGACTTTTTCTAAACCGTCGGGATCGCCACTTGCGTAATATGAAACAACGCCAGCAAGGATTAAAGTTACAAATACGCCAAGCGCGAAGAATTTATTTTTTAGCTTCATTAACTAACCTTGCTTTCCCTAATCTCAAGCTCAGCCTTCACTTTCCCGCGAGCACCAAAAACTAAATCAGGTCGTAGCGCAAGTACCGCAGACACAGTCAGCAAAGTAATAATGCCCTCGCCAATTCCGATCAACACATGCACACTAAACATGGCAATAAACACATCCATGATGTCTAGCGTGCCGGTGCCACCTAACGCATATTGGAAAACAAATGCACTAGCCGATGCCGGCACCGAAACAAGCGCTGCCAGAAACGCTCCAACGATCACACCAGTGCGGCCACGAATAAATTTTGTAACTAACTGAAAGACCAACCAGCCCGCAATAACCGTAATAATTGCCATATTGAAAACATTGAAGCCAAGCGCAGTTAGCCCGCCATCCGCAAACAACAATGCCTGCAAAATAACTACTGTGCTAACCGCAATCATGCCGGTCCATGGCCCAACCAAAATTGCTGCTAACGCACCACCCATCAAATGGCCGCTAGTGCCCAGCGCAACTGGGAAATTCAGCATCTGCGCGGCAAATACGTAAGCTGCTACTAAGCCAGCCATTGGGGCGGCTTTCTCATCTAATTCCGCACGAGCCTTGCTCAGGGCTACGGCAAGAATTGAGGCAGAAACAGCACCAGTTCCCAGTGAAACTGGAGCGTTTATAAAGCCATCGGGTGCATGCATTGGATCTCCTTTGAGGGAAACCATAGAGCAAATCCACCTTTTTGCAAACTCTTTGCAAAAAGGCCGCCGCGGCACGGGATTCCCCCCTGCATTACCCTTACCCCCCTGCGGAAGTGGCGAAATTGGCAGACGCACTGGATTTAGGTTCCAGCGCTTTCGGGCGTAGGGGTTCAAGTCCCCTCTTCCGCACCAAAAGAAAACCGAGTCAGATTTTTGTCTGGCTCGGTTTTCTTTCTTTTAGATTACTTAAGCGGTGCCGTTTTCCATCGTGATGATGCCATAGCTGTAGCCACGTCGCCGATAAACCACTGCAGGTTTATTGGTCCTAGTATCTACAAAAATATAGAAATCATGATCCAGCATCTCCATCGCGTCAATTGCTTCTTCGCGAGTTAGTTTCTGGGCCAAATGCGACTTCTCCCTGACAATTTGATAGTCATCGGAAGCGAAATCTGTTGGTTCATCTTCGGGCAGCGCTAATGGCATCTCTTTAAGTGAACGATGCTTAACATCTTTATTTCGTTCATGCACTTTACGAAGCTGCAATTCAAATTTTTCTGCTGCCATATCAAATGCCGAAATGTTGTCACTATTTGCTGCTTCGGCGCGCACTAATGGACCTGCGCCATGACTGGTCAACTGAACTTTATGTGCACCATCTCCATGTCGAGGGTTCTGTTCCAAATTTACCTCAACATCTACTCGATCAATTCGAACGCCAAAGCGTTCCATGCGTAATAACCGTTCATGCACTCGTTCTTTAAACGGATCACTCAGATGAGATTTCTTACTGTGAATTTGAATATCCATGCATGCCTCCTCGCCGGCGATTTAGCTACCCCAAACCTACTCTCGAACCGACCAAGCTGTCATCTAATAATTCATCCCATTTCGGAAAAACTTGAGGGGTTAATCACACAAATAGGTGAGGGTTCATTAACAAATCGTTATTCCCTCGGGAAGGTAGCGCTTATCCCCGTCCCAATCTGATCCCATGATGATTGAGAACGCAGCCAGATTCGCTGTTGCCCATCTTGCGCAACCAGACTGCCAAATCCATTTGCGGCGAGGTAAGTGGCTCCAGCTGGTAATTGCACAATTGTTTGAGCCGCTGTTGCAATGTTCGCCAACACAGCTACTGGCTCTTGCTGATTCGGGAAAAAAACTAACATGACAACTTCAGTTGAGCTAAACCAATTTAAGCTCGCCACACTTCCGGTTATATTCAGAATAGTCAGTCTGTCTTGCAGCGCAATATTGCGATCCGATTTCGCCAATCGCACAATTGAAAGTGTTGCTTGAGAACCCGATTGGCTGATCACTGCAACTCTCACATTATCTGGGCCAACCATGGCATGACTAAGTTGTGAGCCAGGTGGGATTTCTAAATTTGCTGGCAACAGATTAATGCCATCATAACCAAAGAGCGTGCGACTGGATTGATTCACAAACCACAAAGTTCCATTGGCATCAAAATTTAAATCGGTAACTTGTGATACTTGATTTATTATTCGCGGCAGTTGAGAACGATAGCCAACCGCAATTTCACCTCTACTTGGAAGTGAGACTGCAATGCGTTGCTCGTCGCTGGCGATACTTAGATCGCTTGGATTACTAAACTCTGATAGCCAGGAACTTACTCTCAAATTAGTGGTCGGTTGAACCAAATCACCACTAGTTGAAATTGCATAAAGGTTGGTTACTTTGACAGACCTATTTCCTGGCCAATTATCAGTTGCCAAATCCATCGGATTAGCAATTCCACTTACGCTCAACAGCTGACCTCCAACCGTAACTTCTAGCTGAGCAACATCCGTAAGTGGCTGCAGCGTCTGTGCGAGTTGACCAATTAGCAAGGATTGCTCTCTGTTATTTAGACGAAGCAATTCCACATTGAAGTCCACAATGACTCGACTATCAATCTGCTGAACCGATTCAAGCCCACCTGAGATTTGTGAATCCAGCAAATTCACCACCGCTGGTTTTAACCATTCATTACTGCCATAACTCAATGCCCGCACCAATTGAGTTGCAGCATCTAGTCGTTGTGAGATTGCAATAAAATCAGGGACCAGTTTTGTTCGCTGTTTATCAACAAACCATAAGGTTGCAATCTCGAAGTTCCGCTGAAATTCGGTTCTTGGTAGCAAAATACCGGCAGGTGGATTTGTTATTCGCCATTCACCCAATTCTTGAGTTAAAAAGAAATCAACCGATTGAGTGCCTAACGAGGGCGCAAATGATGGGCGAAACTCTTCGTCTAAGGTCAACTTAGGTATGCCAACTGCAGAAACAGTGGTCTGGTTGGCTTGGCTTAAGTTAAGTGCAGTTTCAAATACCTGAATACCTGCTGATGGTGACCATTCTGCCGCTATGGCATCAGCAAGATATTCACGAGCAATCGAATAGTCACCGAGCGGGCTCGCATTCGCAGCTAAAAATCCAGTCACAATTTCAAGTTGTGATGCGCCACGTCTTGGGGCACGCGGAAATATTGTTTCTGCTGGAGTTTGATCAACTGCACCAATTTCTAATCCAGACGTTACTGGACCAGCTGTTGGAATGCTGCCACAGCCTGCTAGCAATAAAAAGGTCAACAAATACTTTTTCATGAGAGCACAGCTGAACTTACTTTTGGTAATTTAATGATGAAAGTGGTGCCACCGTTAACTGTGTCCTGCACCTCTATCTCGCCATCATGCTGCTTCACATCTTCCATGGCAATTGATAATCCCAAGCCAGATCCACCATGATCGCGAGATCTAGATGGATCTGCTCGCCAGAATCGCTCAAACACTTGTTTTTTCTGGTCAACAGTCAAACCAACACCATAATCAACAACGGCAATTACGCACGAATCATCTGTGTCAAATATGACTATCTCTATTTGTGTTGTGCCAGAGTGTTTGATTGCATTGGTGACTAAATTTCGCAGCGCTCGCTCAATACGTCGACTATCAATGTTTATTGACAGTAGCGGTGCTGAATCAGTTACCTTGATCTGGATATTCGCAGCAGCTGCAACTGGCGCTACCGTATCCAAAGCACGCTGGACTAGTTCGGCAACCTGATAAGTTGAGATTTGTAGTGGTGATGCACCAGCATCCATTCGACTAATTTCCAGTAAGTCTGCCAGCATTATTTCAAATCTATCAAGTTCACCCTGTAATAACTCAGCAGCTCTCGCCATCTCTGGTGGAAATTCATCTCTTTTTGCATGTAACAAATCCGCTGCTAACCGCACGGTAGTTACTGGCGTACGTAATTCATGGCTTACATCAGAAACAAACCGCTGCTGCACAATTGATAACTCCTCTAGCCGCTTGATTTGCTTTTCTAAAGTTGCGGTCATTGAATTAAACGAGTGTGCCCAACGGGCGACTTCATCTTCGCCAGAAACTTGTAGTCGCTGATCTAACAATCCATTAGCAATTTTCTGCGCAGTATCTGCTGCTGCTCGAATTGGATCGGTAATTCTTCTGGTCAGAAAAATCACAACTAGAATCAAACTTGCTGCAAGCAGAATGCTGATAAAGACAAGTGAGGACTGCACCACATCCAATAATTGTTGTTGTTGAGTTGTTGGGTAAAGTAGAAACAAGCCATATTGCTGTTGTTGGGCAATGCTAAGTGGTGCACCAACCGCAATTGCCGGAACACTACTGCCATCTACATAATTGATGGTGCTGTAGGTCCATTGCTGAGAATTCTCAGCAAATACTTTTACCAACAACTCCGCAGTCACCGAACTTGGCAGCACAGAGTTAGTTGAACGCTCTGGTCCACCACCATTTGATAACAGCACTACTTCATAGGCAGCTGGCTCGCCAGAGCGTCTGGCTAAGGTTGCTACCACAGAATCAACCACCGCAGCGGTTGGTGGAACATTAGGTCCAAAAGAATCAACTACATCTTGCGCAAACTCAAGACCAACTACCGCGTCAATTAGTGATTCATCAACTTTTGCCTCAACGACTCGAGTTTGTACTTGATTAATTAGCAGCGCAGCAGAACCAATAACTATAGCCAGGATCAAGAAACTGGAACTTGCTACCACTCGCAACGAAAGCGATCTTCGCCATCGCGCTAGCGGACTCATACCACGCTCGCCTTGTAACCAACGCCTCTGACAGTTAGCACAATTGTTGGATTCTCTGGATCGTCTTCAATTTTCGCACGTAGTCGCTGCACATGAACATTAACTAATCTGGTATCTGCTGGATGTCGATATCCCCAAACCTCTTGGAGCAATACTTCCCGAGTGAAAACTTGGCCAGGTTTTTTCAGCAAGCAAACTAATAAGTCAAATTCCAGCGGGGTCAATTGAATAGCGCTGCCATTCTTATTGACAGTGTGCCCGTTAACATCAATTGACAGTGAGCCATAGGCCAATGATGCCGTGTCTTTAGTAATTTCTCGTCTTGCTCGTGCGCGCAGCCTTGCCACAAGTTCGCGTGGCTTAAACGGCTTAACAATGTAATCATCAGCGCCAGCTTCTAGGCCAAGCACCACGTCTGAGGTATCACCCCGCGCGGTAAGCATAATTATTGGCGTGCCAGATTCAGCGCGAATTTCCCGGCAAATCTGTACCCCATCTTTGCCCGGTAACATCACATCAAGTAACACTAAATCAGGCTTTTGATTTCGGAATGTAGTTAGTGCAGTTGCGCCATCTAGACAAAATAGCGGCTCAAAGCCTTCGGCCCGCAGCACAATTCCCAGCATCTCGGCTAGGGCTGAATCATCGTCAACCACAAGGACACGAACTACACTCATGGGGTAATCGTGCCACCTCCCCAAATTCACTGATCGGCACACCCGAAGGAGCAAAGACTAAATGGCAAACCTAGGTAATGAACAGCCGTTTCCGGGTTCAATTCCATTCCGGCCGTTAGCTATCGGCGATATTTTAGCTGGATTGCTGCGCACCGTGAAGCTCACCTGGCGGGTGTTATTGGTGGTGGGTTTAGTAGTGGGATTTGCCGCCGGCGTCCTCTCGTTAGTTATCACTTTCATCTCTAACTTATTTGGCTTAGATGAAGCCGAGCAAACAATTGCCGAGTCGGCAGCTAACGCCACCACAAATGAAGAATTGATTGCCGCATTTGCAGATCTATCTGACAACCTATCTAGTATTTTGTTGGGCTTTTCACTTGCGCTGGTCTCAGCGTTGGTGATGCAAGTAATCGCAACAGGCGTTATTACACATATTGCAGCTGATGCCATCTTGGGTAAAAGGATTTCTGGAAGTGACGCATGGGTGCGAATTCAACCGCGGATTTTGGGATTAATTGGCTTATCAATTGCCGTGTTTTTGATTGCGATTGCTGGTGCTGCAATAGGCGTAGTGCCAATTTTGTTACTGGCACCGTTCACCTCTGGTATCTCTGCTGGTTTCATCATTATTGGATTGGTGGCAGCGTTAGTTTTTGCAATCGCAGTTAGCATTCGATTAGGACTTGCTGCACCGATTTACATTTTGGAGCAAACCACAATTGGCAAAGCACTAATTCGTTCAAATGAATTAGTTAAAGGCAGCAGTTGGCGAGTGTTGGGGTATGTAATTCTCAGTTCAATTATTGCGCAGATTCTTGGTAGTGTTTTCTCAGCACCAACTCAATCTGCCGCGATTGCTGCTGCGGCAGCTGATCCTGCTTCGAGCACTGCAACTTTTTTGGAAAGTATTTCAACTGTTATATCAACTGCAGTTGCATTACCTGTAACCGCAACCGTGCTCACCTTGGTCTACGCGGATTTACGCATTCGCAAAGAGAACTTTGCGGATGAACTACGCCGGGCTAGCGAGGGCTAGTAGCGATAGTGATCTGGCTTGAATGGGCCGCTCTTAGTTACACCCATGTATTCGGCTTGCTCCGTGGTTAATTCAGTAAGCGATACGCCAAGTGCAGTTAAGTGCAGTCGAGCCACTTTCTCGTCTAGGTGCTTTGGCAGCGTGTAGACACCAATTGGATAGGCACCAGTGTTGGTGAACAACTCAATTTGCGCTAGCACCTGATTGGTGAACGAGGTTGACATCACAAATGATGGGTGACCAGTTGCATTGCCTAGGTTTAGCAGGCGACCTTCCGATAGCACAATGATTGATTTGTGATCTGGGAAGATCCATTCATCAACTTGTGGCTTGATGTTATTGCGCACAACTCCTGGCACCTTGGCAAGTCCAGCCATATCAATTTCATTATCAAAATGGCCAATGTTGCCCAAAATGGCCTGATGACGCATCTGACGCATGTGATCAACAGTGACCACGTTCTTGCAACCAGTTGCAGTGATCACAATGTCTGCTTCACCAATTACTTCTTCTAAAGTTTTTACGGTGTAGCCATCCATTGCGGCCTGCAGCGCACAAATTGGATCAATCTCAGTTACCACAACGCGAGCACCCTGGCCGCGTAGTGATTCAGCTGAACCCTTACCGACATCGCCATAACCGCAGATAACGGCAAGCTTGCCAGCAATCAACACATCAGTTGCGCGATTAATGCCGTCGATCAATGAGTGGCGGCAGCCGTACTTGTTATCAAACTTACTCTTAGTTACCGCATCGTTTACGTTAATTGCTGGGAAGAGCAACTTGCTCTCTTTTGCCATTTCATATAGTCGATGCACACCAGTTGTTGTCTCTTCCGTTACACCTTTTATGCCAGCGGCAATCTTGGTCCAGCGCTGATTGTCCGCGGCTAAGGAAGCGGCCAAAGTTTGTAGCACTACTGCGAATTCTTCAGAGTCTGCTGTTGCTGGATCAGCAACAATGCCTGTGCGCTCAGCTTCTTTACCTAAGTGCACCAACATGGTGGCATCGCCACCATCATCCAAGATCATGTTTGGTCCCTTGCCATCTGGCCAAATTAGAACCTGCTCAGTGCACCACCAATATTCTTCAAGTGATTCACCTTTCCAGGCATAAACTGGAACGCCAGCTGGTTTATTAACACTGCCGTTAGGTCCAACTACTACTGCTGCTGCAGCATGATCTTGGGTGGAGAAAATGTTGCAGCTAGCCCAACGGACTTCAGCACCCAACTCAACCAAGGTCTCAATTAGCACTGCAGTTTGCACAGTCATATGCAATGAGCCGGTAATGCGAGCACCCTTAAGCGGCTTGCTGGTGCCGAACTCACGGCGCATTGCCATTAGGCCTGGCATCTCGTTCTCAGCAAGATTAATCTCTTTGCGACCAAATTCAGCAAGTGATAAATCGGCAACTTTATAGTCTGGGGCATAGCCAGAATTTGAAAGTACGTCTGAGCCGATGGTGGCAGTACCAAGATCTAGCGCCATTTTTTCTCCGTAGGTCAAGTAGGGCGGTATTCTCGCAGACTTGAGCAAATTCGCGTACTTTGGCTAGCCCTGCGCGAGCCCAGCCTTGAGATCAACGATGAATGGGATTGGCCCTGGGTCAATGCCAGTTGCCAGCGCCACATAAGCAGAGGCGTAATCCACGATGGTAGCAATAGTGGCTACCCGATGCAGTGGTTGCTGCTCATCAGCGGTGATGGTGGTCACCAACATCCCGCGCGAAATAGCCAGATCGGTCACTAAGTCAGCAGTGCGGCGAGCAAGTTCGCTCTCTTGCGCATCGCGTAGCAGCACTAATCGCAGACCAGAAGTAATTGTTGGATCTTCAATTCGATCCTTAAACAACTGTTCCACTGCATCGTCGTCATCTAGAAAGAAGCCATCCATAACCACCACTTGATTATGCGCCGCTTCAGGCAATGTGCCATAAATTGCTGGCGCATTGGCATTCTCATTTAACTGACAGGCAAATCGATATGCCAGTGGCGCTAACTGCGAGCTGGTTGCCCAGCAAATAGTGACATGTCCGGCAACTTCTAGCGCTAATGCTTTTGCCGCACTTTCATCCAACGCTGAAGTTGCACCATTTTGAGTTGATAGCAGATCTAATTTATCGGCAAGTGCTGCCGCGTCTTTTGCTTTGAACTCCATTAAGCCAAGCGCATCAGCAATCATCAACTGCGGTGTTAACAACAACCATAAACATGCTCTTGGCATTCGACCTGCGGGATCAATCTCAATCAAATCGGCACGATGATCTGATACCAAATTTGCCAGTTTTGAATTTGCTGATGAAATTGCTACCACACGACAACCCCGCTGCAGCGCACTTTGCGTTGCACTTAAGGTTTCTGCGGTATTGCCAGATGCTGAACAGGAAATTACAAAATCATTACTACCAACCCAAGCAGGTAACGAATCGGAATTCACCGCAATAACTGGAATGCCGCCATTTGTAATGTTGGCTTGCAGAATCTGACCGGCAATTCCAGATCCGCCCATTCCTAAAATAACTACTGCTCGCGGTTGCTCAGACTTAATTGAATTGAGCAATTCAGCAGAAACTGCTTTGCTAGCCACTCGGACTTGCGCACCTGCTTCAGCGATCGCTTTTAGCATCTGCGTGCTGTCGCACAACGCCATGGCATCAGCATCATCAAGCAACGCATCATCAATTATCATTTTTTTCCTTTAGCAAAATAGCAATTTCGTTTTTAATAACAAATTGCTGGCCACAAGTTAGGCAAACCAACTGATCTGCCTGCAGTTGCAGCTGGCCGCTATCGCCAGCCGGACAGCGCAAAATTTGTGTTAAATCGCCAATGGAGAGCCTCACTCCCCTACTTTCGCACAGGAAGGGCTAAAAGTCTCCAATTACGGCAAGGGCAGCAGCAACTTGCTGCTGCAAAATCTCTTCGCTATCAGCTTCTACGTTCAAGCGCACCAGCGGCTCGGTGTTGCTGGCTCTCACATTTAGCCACCAAGTCTGGCTGGTAATTGTGATCCCATCTAACTCATCTAATTCATTTCCCGGTCCAAAAGCGCGCTTCACGCGATCGATTGCCGCTGTTACATCTGGTACTTTGGAATTAATTTCACCTGATTGTGGATAGCGAGCACATGATGCAATTAACTCACTAAATTTTTTATCGCTATTAGATAACTCTGCAATTGCAAACAGCGCTGCTAACATTCCAGAATCCGCAAACCAGAAATCTCGGAAATAAAAATGGCCAGAGTGCTCGCCACCAAATACCGCATTGCGCTCAGCCATTACTTGCTTAATAAACGAATGTCCAACTCGAGTTCGCACCGCATGGCCACCATGCTCGGCAATAATTTCAGGTACTGCATTGGAGCTGATTAAATTATGCACGATGGTTGCGCCTGGATTATTGAGCAGAAATCGTTTTGCAATTAACGCAGTTAGCGCACTTGGCGTCACCAGCGCACCAGTTTCATCAACTAAGAAACAGCGATCTGCATCACCATCAAATGCCAGTCCCAAATCCGCGTTAGTTTCAATTACTTTTTGTTGTAATTGAACTAAATTAGTTGGATCAATTGGATTTGCTTCATGATTGGGAAAATTGCCATCTAACTCAAAATACATCTCAATGACTGACAGGCCTGGCAGCGCCAACACACTAGGTGCGGTATGACCAGCCATTCCATTACCCGCATCAACCACCACAGTTAGTGGTTTAACTTGATTTAGTCCGGCTAATTCATGTAAGAACTTGGCATAGTCAGCCAATACGTCTTGCCTGGTAATTGAGCCAGTAGTAGCCGCCGGTTCAATACTGCCGGCAGCCACAATCTCTTTTATTTTTGCTAAGCCCGTTTCTTGACCAACTGGTTTGGCGCCAGCAAGACATAACTTAATTCCGTTATAGGCGGCTGGATTATGACTTGCAGTGAGCATCGCGCCTGGTAATTTCAACTTACCGGATGCAAAATAAAGTTGATCAGTACTTGCCAGCCCAATATCAATCACATCAACGCCTTGCGAGTTAACGCCTGCGGCAAAAGCCTGGGCATAGCCAACGCCGCTATCGCGCATATCGCGACCTAGCACAATGGCACCAGGGCCACCGCCAGCAACGGCAATATCTAACGCAACCACAAATGCCGCACCAACTGCTTGCACGATTTCGGCATTGAGTTCAGTGTCAACTAGGCCACGAATGTCGTAGGCCTTAAAGATTTTCGCTAATTGCGGCATTGCCATGTCGCCAGCGTATCTGGCTAATTAATTATTCGGTAGGTGGCACTAACCGAAGTTGTGGCCTAGGCATATTGGTGCCAGCAGGATGCCGATCTCGATAACTAGTGTCGTAATCCAGATCGGTGCCAGTTAACAGCGCCGCATCAACTTTCAATCTAACAACTTCCCAGCCAACCGGAACGGTTAGTGAATCGGTATGCGATTGGCACAAGTCGTAGCAATGTGGTTCTGGCGCTGCTGCAAGTGGACCCAGCACTGCGGTTGAGTCGGCATAGACGTAAGTCAGCGTCGCTACCGCGACCCGCTTACATGCTGGCTTAGAACACACCCGGTTACCCACGCGCTCAAGGTAGTGGGTCTTACGCTTTTCTCGTGTTAAGACACAGGGATAGACATGGCCGACGACCAACTGAGCCACTGCGCTGGGATTGGCCTGAGTTAATCAGTCAAGCCCATAACTCAATTCTGCGCAGTGTGATTAAGCGGGCACCGGAACTAGAAGCACAAATTCGAGGAATTAGGTTCGAATTAATTGATCTACCGAACTTAACTGAATTAGAACTAGGAAACCAGCTATCACTTACAAATGCGGCAGTTACTCCAACTGGAATTCAGGTTGCCATCTTTCGCCGACCAATTGAAGTGCGAGCCAGTAGCAACAAGGGCCGTGTTTCGTTACTACGTTTTGCAATAGCCGAATCGTTAGCCGAATTACTAAATGTTGATATCGAAATTTTTAACGAAAACTAAACTGCTTTACGACGAAGTCGTCGTCGCTCGCGCTCAGATAATCCGCCCCAGATGCCAAAGCGTTCATCGTTCTCCAAGGCGTATTCCAAACATTCGACTCGTACTTCACAAGACAAGCAAACGCGCTTTGCATCCCGAGTAGAGCCACCTTTTTCTGGGAAGAAAGCCTCTGGATCGGTTTGTGCACATAGTGCCCGCTCTTGCCAAGAAATCACTTCTAGGTCTACATCGAGCATGCGACCAACAGATGCCATGGAAAAATCCCTTCTAAGTGGGTGAATTACACACTTGTTATTCGGTTTTAGTCAAGTTTTAAGGGGAAAATAGCCCTTTCGGGGGCAGAAAATTAGTTAATCACCAGTAACTGGGGGCATATCTGGCTAATTTCCAGAAAGCGCTAGATCGGGCCAAACCCTTGTCCCTGGCGGAATTTCAGCCTCAATTTGGCAGTGTTCTGAAATCACAACGCGAGTTAAAGCCAGATTGTCCGCCAACTGTGATTTTGCTCCCAAAATTGAATCAAAGAGCTGTGCCCCTGCGCCAACTTGTGCTGCTGTAAAAACAATTGAGCCAGAAACCACCGCACCAGCACCAATAATGGCATCAGCTGAGATCACGGAACCACCAAAAATTATTGCCGTTGGATCTACTTTTGCGCTCGGATGAATGATTGCTTCGGATCTAGTTTTAATCAATGGCGAAGGCACAATTTGCTGTACTAAATCCGCTGAACCTTGAATATAAGAATAAGGCGTTCCTAAATCTAAGAAATATGAATTATCCAAATAACCCAGCATCACTACCCCATCAGCTAGCGCAGCTGGAAACACTTCACGCTCAACTGATGCTGGCACCCCTGGTGCAATTCGCTGAACTAACTCATAACTCAAAATGTAACAACCAGCATTAATTTGATCGGTAACAATTTCAGCTGCAGTTTTAGGCTTTTCTAAAAACGCAGTGACTTGGCCGCTGGCATCAGTTGGTACTAAACCAAACGCACTGGGGTCCGGCACTGAAACTAGATGCAGCGAACCCGCGGCATTGCTTGCGCCATACTGAGAAATTTGTGCCTTGAGATCATGCCCGCTTAACACGTCACCGTTTAGCACAACTACTGATTCGCCAGCTGCCAGCCCGAGTTGATCAGCGGCATTTCGGATTGCACCACCAGTGCCAAGCGGGGTTTGCTCAACGGCAACTTTTATCTCAGTGGTCAGATAATTCTCAGTGGCGAGCCAGTTATCAAATACTTCAGCTCGGTATGAAGTTGCCAACATAACTTCCGTAATCCCAGCATCAGCTAATTTCGCTATTTGGTGAGCAGTAATTGGATAACCAGCAACTGGCAACATTGGTTTTGGCGTAGCTAACGTTAATGGTCGAAGCCGAGTGCCTTCGCCACCAACTAATAAAATCGCTTTAGTGATGCTCATCTTAATTTGTCGCCGGCTTAATGTGTTCTATCCAAACCGATCTAGTTGGAATCGCTGCTCGTAAATTTCGACCAGAAAGCAGCGCTTTTTCGCCAGTTGACGAAACAGCGCGGAACATCCGAACTGAACCGCCTGGATTACGAGATGCTACTTGCACTTTAACCACATCTGGCAACTTAAATAACTTTGCTAATTGAGAAGCACTAACTGGCACGCTCCATCTAACTTGCGGCCCGGCGAGCGGATCAATTGAGAACTGATCTTCCACGCTTTTTGCCCAAGGACGTGGCGATCCCCAAACATCTTCGCTGTTCTCTGTCTTGCCGTTAGAGCGAGCGAAAAACCAAGCCGCCACCGGCTTTTGATCTAATCCGATCACTTGTCCAGCAGTTGTTCGCACTGCTTTGCGCCAATTGGCATATCCGGGCAATCGATATCTTTCACTGCCGCGCATGTTTTGATCACCAACTGAGAAGACATGACAACCACAACTTGTTTTTGCTCCAGCATTCACTGCCGTAATGGCAATACTGCGCGATGCAATTGCTTGTGCTTCTAGCGCTGCGGCTGGCCAAGTGGAGGCCACTTCCGCAACTAAATTCAAATACTCATCTTTTACCTGAAGTTTCAATACCGCCTGCACTGAATTTCCTCTGGCAGATAACAGCAACGGACCGAATCGATATTTAGTTGAGCTGCTATCTGCCCGTGTCAGCATTAATTCACTCTTTGGCTCTGCACTGCTAAACCCAGCCACACCAGACCATGAAATCTCCGCAGTTGGCGTTCGAACTAATTCACCGCTGCTTGCGGTAAAAACTAAGGTGCCGTTTTCTGCAGTTACGCTCATCGCTTCAAGCGAATTGATCGGGGATTCTAAGTTTGTAATTGTCAGCGAGGTTTGATCAGTTTTGCGAATTGGAACCGCTGCAATAGTTAAGTTGGATTGATTTGCGGCAACATTGACCAGTATTGGCACCGCATCATCAACCTGAATTAACTGTGCTGCTGGGTAGTAATGCGCGAGAATTTCAGCTGCACTTCGCCCATTTTGCGCCTGCACAAATGCGCCAACCTGACTCATGCCAACGCCATGTCCCAGGCCAAATCCGGCAATTAGAAAGTTAGGAGGCGCGGGGTTGGCCGCAGCGCTAGGGACAGTAATTGCCAACAACATCAGCGCTAGTGCTGCCCGAAAAATCGCCATGGGCAATTATTGACGGGAAAGTGTGAGAAAATCAGCCACATATTGCGCGTGGAGCAGAACTCACAGAACTTCCTAATTGAGTCATCTATTCTCGCCTCAAGGAGAGTTAAGTGCGGATAAAAGGTCATCGGCCATCGTTGGTGCTGTTAAGCAGCATCAGCGCTGTTACCTTGGCCATTACTTTGATATCTGGCTTGTTTGGTATTGCGCTTAGAACTGTTGCAGATGAAGTAAATACCACCGACATCTCAGCCCAACTTGGTGATCGACCTGCTATCCCGGCATCGCCAACCGGTCCGATTGATATTTTGATTATGGGAAGCGATACCAGGGCTGGTCAAGGCAGAAAGTACGGTCAACCTGGCTATTACACCTCAGCGCATTCTGATACTACGTTGCTTGCACATATATATGAGGATCGAAAACGAGTATTAGTGGTTAGCATTCCGCGCGATACCATCGTTCGAATTCCAGAATGCACTAATTCCGAAGGCAAGGTTTATCCGCCAATTACAACCAGATTCAATTACGCCTTCACTCAAGGTGGGCCTGGTTGCACCGTAAAAACAGTTGAGTCAATTACCGGTATCACCATTGAGCATTTCGCGGTACTGGATTTCCGCGGCTTTAAGGCAGTTGTCGATGCGTTAGGTGGTGTTGAAGTATGTGTGCCAGAAGATGTAAATGACAATAAGAGCAAGTTATTCATCGATGCCGGCTTGCAGACACTAAATGGAGAAGACTCGCTGGCTTACGTTAGAACCAGATACGGCTTAGGTGATGGCGGAGATATTTCGCGAATTTCTAGACAGCAAGATTTTCTCAAGTCAATGGTCCGCAAAATTACTAGCTCGCAAGTGCTGCTTGACCCAATCCGATTATTCCGAACCTTAAATGAAGTTGCTAAATCCTTAACAACCGATCCGGCGTTGGGATCTGTTGAAAAAATGACTGCGTTAGTTCGCAGCATCGCCGGAATTGATCCCAGCAAGATTAGATTTATGACCGCACCTATCTCAACAAATCCAAAAGATCGAAATACCGTGGTTTTTTCCAAGATTGAAGCGACCAAACTTTGGACAGCATTAGCCAATGATGAGGGTTATAACGAGCCAATTGAGTTAACTGAGTCTCAAATTCCTGATGTACCAGTAACTACTGTCTCAGTCACTGTGCTAAATGGCACCAGCATTCCGGGTGCCGCCAGTGAAGCGGCTAATTTGTTAGGTGATGAAGGTTTCAAGATTGTCGGAACTAGAAATGCCCCTGAACCGGTTTCGGAAAGTTACATCCGAGCTAGTGAAAATCAATTACCGCAGGCCCGAACATTAGCCAAAGCATTGGGCAACAACATTGAAATTCAAATTCAGGATTCCCGCAGTAATGACATTAAGTTATTTATTGGGTCAAATAGAGTTAATGTGATTGGTTTTCCAAAAATTGAAGAAAAGCCAGCTACTTGGCAACAACCAAAGCCATCTGGTTCAGATGAGAAAAGTCCTTGCCTAGTTAAGAATTAGCGCTAGGTAAATCTTCAGTTAGTAGTTTGGTCCAGGCAGCATTAACTTCAGTTAAGCCATATCGGTTAGAGATTTCAGTTTGTGCTTGATTGCCTAACGCTCGCCACTGACCATTGGCGGTTGCTTCCAAGATGAATTTGGCAGCTGCAGCTGCATCAGCATGAATCCATTTCGCATCATAAATCTGATCTGAACCTGGCCAAGGCAAAATAACTGGCACTGCGCCACTGGCGGCACCTTCGGCTGGGGCTAAATGAAAAGACTCATCATCTGATGTGGAGAGCACCCAACCTACCCGGCGTAGCCAATTCGCTACGTCAGCTCCATAGTCATCAAAAATAATGCTGCCACGAAGCAACTCACTGCGTTCAACTTCTTCAAATATTTCCCGAAACGCAACTCGCTCGGCTTCATCTCGCCAGACCCATGGCATTTGCCATGGCAATTTAGATTTGATAACTAACTTGAATCTTGGATCGGACTTTCTTAATTCTGCCAAAATTTTAATTGCCAGATCTGGCCGCTTTCGCATGGGCGCTGCACCAATTAAGCCGATGGTAAATTGCGCATCATCAAACTTAGGTCTATTCAAATCAGCGACATCAACCCAATTAGGCACCATCACAACTCGATTTTTTGGTACTGAAGTTTTTGTCAACGTTAAGTCAGCATATGGTTTTGAGACGCAAACTAATTGATCAACCGCAGCACCATTTATGGTTTCTGGCCATGGCCGCGATAGCTCAAATCGATGCAATCGCACAATCAAGCGCTGTTTGGCTTTTTTGTGCTTGGCGTACCAAAGCGCATTACCGCCGCACCATTCGCAAACAATTACATCTGCCCATTTCAGCATTGCTTTGCTAACTCGGCCTTCATTGCGATTGATTGCCGGCCAATGATCAAACCGCAGTTCGATGCCGGGCATGCCTTGCCAGAACGCCGCAATTTTGGTGAAGAACTTAAGATCATGACTTGCCACAACAACTCGCATCGGCCGGCCGTGTTTAGCTACAAAATCCTTAACTCCCGCAGATGGCAGCGGAATGTGCTGATCCAATAACTGCTTCACCCTTGCAACTGAACTGGTCATCGAAAAAGCAGCAGTTGCATTACTAATTGCACTTGCCGCTTTAGTTAACTTATCCGGTTGCGCAACTACTTCAGCTAAAACTTTTGCAACATTCGAATTGGCGTCAACAAACAACGGGTAATCGGAGCCAAGCAACTGCTCGTGTATCAAATTTCGATTAAGCAGCACTGGTACGCCGAGCGAACCGAACTCAAGTACTTTTGTTGATAACTCAAGCGATGCGTCTAATTCTTCCGCCCGCCAGGACATTCCCACGTGAGACTTCGCAGCTTGGGTCATTGCGGCTGCTCGAGCCATTCCGCCATGCGCAATCACACCTGGCGTCTTTTCCAACGCAGTTTGCATTTGCGCAGCCCAGCTAGGAAGCTCTTTTGGATTGTGGACCTTGTCGCCCACCATGTTTAACTCTGCGCTTACCCCCAGTTCAGCTAACTGAGCTGGTACTTGAGTCATTTCCAAGGTATTCCAAAGTGGTGCAAATTTTCCGGTGTAGACCAGCGATAACGGATTTGCTGGGGTGCCAATCTTTTCTAGATTTAAGTTAGCTTTAGTTGGCGACTCAGCCACAATTGGCGACCAGATAGCGCACTTACCCGCAGTTTGAGCAATTGTGGCTTCTAGTAGTGCACGCAAATACTCAGTTTGACACAACATGAGATGGCTAGCTTTAGCAACTTCCCCTAACCATTTGCGACTTGCCGCATCCATCGCTGCGGCAGATTGTGGAATATCAGTTAAGTAAGTCCATAACTTACCGTGCACTACTTCAGATTTTGCCAACTGCGGTGCTAGTTTGCCACCTCGAATCATGATTGCATCAAACAATTCTTGTTTATGTAATTTCTCAATCATTGAAACCGCATTAGGCACTGTTAGTGAATCACCTTTTGTAAAAAGTGACTTAAATTTTGAAACGGCATCAGTAAATGGATTGATGATGGTGATGTTTTCAAATTCGTTAAGTGGTAGCAATAGTCGATCTGTTGTTGGTCTTGCTTTGAGCAGAAAATAAACATCAACGCCAGCGCGAGCGAGCACTTCAGCTGCAGATGCTGCCCAGACTGCTGAGCCATCAATAATATTCATATTGACATCGCCATAAAGCAAAATTTTTCGATTAGTCATTGGTTATCGCAGACTTGAGTTGAGTCGAATCAAAATTTGCAGCTGAGATCACTTGGTCAAAACTTAAATCAGTAACCGCATGCTCCCAATTCTTTCGCGGCGAATTTTCCCAAAATAAAACTGGAATTTGATTGCTTTGCGCAGATTTAACAATTCGAGCAAGTTGCGCTGCACGATCAGGAGCTAGTGGATTGCCAAGGTGGCGCCAAACTGAACTTACTTCGCCGGCGTTGGCAGCAATAACGACTACCTGCGGTTTAAATGGCAGCAATACATCAGCCACATCTTTATCGTGCGGCATCAGCGGCAAGACATAACAATCTTTTGCCAATTCATCAATCAGATCATCCCCTGCAACTGCGGCAACTCGAATTCCGAAATTAAACGGTGTTGCCCGGCGCACGCGTTGCAACATAGGCTCGCCTAGCTCAGTTGAGAATTGCCGATTATCCGATTCGTGCCGAAGTCGCCACAGCCGAACTAAGTTCTTCACTGCCACTAACGATCGCCTGGGATCCTTGGCGATTGCCAACAGCGCAGTGCCAACCAAATAAGCACCAGAATTTTTCAGTTGTGCTAGCTCAGCTTCCAATTTCTGGACGCGATCGGTTAATTCATTCATCTGCTACCTAGAAATTCAATAATTGCTGCAGCAATGCGCTCGCCCGCTTTGCCATCCCATAGCGGTGGCACTACATCTTTTGGTGCTGGCAATTCAGTCACGCGCTGCACCAAATTATCGACTGTTACCAATTGATTTGAACCATATGTAATAGTGATTGGACGCTCCGTATTGGGGCGCAATGTTAAACAAGGCACTTTAAGAATTGTGGTTTCTTCTTGCACGCCTCCAGAGTCAGTGACAACAAACTTTGCCCCTTTGACTAACGAGATGAAATCGATGTAATTAAGTGGCTCAATAACTTTGATTCCATCATATTCACCAAGGCCGGCGTTATACAGTGATGCTTTTCCGCGCGGATGCAGCGGCAGCACGATTTGGGTTTGTTTGGAAACTTCACCTAGTGCTGTGACAATCAATTTAGCAGTTGTAAGATCATCCACATTCCCAGGTCGATGCAAAGTGGCAACCGCATAATCACCAGTGATGCCGAGTTGATTGGTAATTTTTACCGAATCAAACTCTGCTAGATGAGATAACAACGTATCAATCATGGAATTACCTACAAAAACTATTTTTCGCTCGGCTAACCCTTCTCGCTTCAGATTGTCTTCTGCTTCTGGGCTGGTAATCAGTAATAAATCAGAAAGCTGATCAGTTAACTTTCGATTTATCTCTTCAGGCATAGACAAATCAAAACTTCGCAACCCCGCTTCAACGTGCGCAACTGGAATTTCTAATTTTGCTGCTACTAATGCGGCAGCAACCGTAGAATTCACATCGCCGTAAACCACAATCATTGCTGGCTTCACATCCGCGATTGCTTTTTCAAAGCCAACCATAATCGCGGCAGTTTGGCTGGCATGTGAACCAGAACCAACCCCAAGATTTAAATCAGGTGTTGGCAGATTTAATAATCTAAAAAACGAATCACTTAGCGCATCGTCATAATGCTGGCCGGTATGAATCAACCGTTGCGGAATTCCTGCCTTGGCTAATGCCGCGATAACGGGGGCAGCCTTTGGGAAATTCGGTCGAGCGCCAGTAACGTGGACAACATCGCCACTTCGTATTACTGCCTGCTGCGTCACTGCGCTCTCCTAAGCGTGAGAAACTTGGCTCTAGCCGTGAGTATTCCACCATGGCATGGGAAAGTAGGACAGCGTTGCGCTACTTAACTGGGTTGCGAGCCCTGCCATGGGCAATCAGCACCATATTGCTTCGGCTGCTGCGATCCCCACGCCTAACTCTAGAAGCCATATTGCGCAAGGCGGGCATAAATCTCCGGAACACCGCAAATCCAGCAAAATCAGGGGACTTTCCCAATCCAATCAGGCGCGGACCTGCGCATCGCAGCATTAATCCGCGACCAAACTCAGTGCTGCACTTTATTACCAATTGCTTGCCCTATACCCAAGCTGGCTACACCATTCGAACTCATAACGTAATAGCTGCCCAACTAGCTGCTGGAATCTCAGCTAGCGCAGTTACCAGATATGGCTATCCAATCAGTATTGGCAATTTTAAAACTGGCGTCAAAACTGAGTTACCAAGTTTTTCAGGCGATAGCAAGATTACTTACCACCATTTAATTCCAACCAAATTTGCCACAACAACTGAATTAGAAGTTGCAGCAGCAACAGCATCTAAACTAGTAGCAAAACTTCGCCCCAGCGTGCTTCATGCCGCAACCGATTTTATTAACGGTGAAATTGCAGCTGCCGTTGCAACTGCCACAGATTTACCATTTGCTTATGAAGTACGCGGATTTTTAGAACAATCCTGGTTAACTAAATCAGCCGAAAACCGTGATGACTCTGCTTATTATCAAGAATTTCTGCGGCGCGAAACCGAAGTGATGCAACAAGCAGCAGCAATAACAACATTAAGCGAAACCATGAAAGCCGAAATCATAAGTCGCGGTGTGGCTGCTGCAAAAATCCACTTAGCACCAAATGCCGTATCAGATCAGTTGTTAAGTGAAGTTAAATCTGCAGCAGCGGCAAGAGCACAACTGCATTTGCCTGAATTACCTACGTTTGGTATCGCCACCACGCTTTACCAATTTGAAAATGTGAGCCTTTTGATTGAATCACTTGAGCAACTTTGGCAAAGCGGCAAACAAGCACAGTTGTTAATTGTGGGTGATGGACCCGAGTTAGCTGGCTTAACTGCCCGGGCAAAATCAAGCCCAGTTGCAGCACATATTCACCTGGTTGGCCGAAAACCATTTGAGCAAACCATTACGCACTATCAAGCCATGGATGTGTTCTGTGTCCCCAGAACCCATTCGCTAGTGACGCAATTGGTAACTCCGCTTAAACCCATTGAAGCGATGGCGCTGGGTCGCCCGGTTATTGCCAGCAATTTGCCAGCGCTGGCTGAGTTAATCAAGCATGAGCAAACCGGGCTTTTAGTTCAGCCCGATTCCGCCACTGCGCTCACCGAAGCCCTTGGCCAACTTCTGTACGATTCAGGCTATCGCCACAATTTAGCTACCGCGGCGAAAGAATGGGTTGCTAACACTCGAACCTGGTCTCAGGTAGCGCAGACTTATCAACAGATTTACCAACAGCTAGGCAAGCGCTAACGCTTGCGCGGAGGGTTAATGAAGACAGATCTCGCGGTAATTGGATTGGGCTATGTCGGTTTGCCACTGGCTCAGGAAGCACTTCGCGCCGGGCTATCAGTTGTTGGTTACGACGTAAGTGATCGCGTAATAACTGGGCTGAACGCTGGTAAATCACATGTTGATGATTTGTCGGACACTGACATTCAAACCATGATCAAAAATGGATTTACCGCAAGCAAAGATGATCAAGTACTGGAAGCAGCTAGTGCCATTGTGATTTGTGTGCCAACACCACTTTCCGCCGATGGCGGACCTGATCTTTCTGCCGTGCTTGGTGCTACCGCAGCAGTTGCCAAGAATTTGAAAAAAGGTCAATTAATTGTTTTGGAGTCAACTACTTATCCAGGCACAACCGAAGAAGTAGTTAAGCCTATCTTGGAGGCTGGCGGCTTGGTTGCTGGCGAAGATTTTTATCTAGCATTTTCGCCAGAGCGAATTGACCCAGGTAATAAAAAATTTGGGATGCGCAACACGCCAAAAGTTGTTGGTGGTATTAATCAAGTTAGCACTGACAAAGCGGTCGCGATGTATGCCAATTTTGTTGATACCGTGGTTCGTGCCAAAGGCGCTAAAGAAGCTGAAATGGCAAAATTGCTCGAAAACACTTATCGTCATATCAACATTGCGCTGGTGAATGAAATGGCAATGTTCTGCAATGACCTCGGAATTGATTTATGGGATGTAATCAGATGCGCCTCAACTAAGCCATTCGGTTTTCAAGCTTTTTATCCTGGCCCAGGTGTTGGCGGACACTGCATCCCAATTGATCCAAATTATTTATCGCATCAAGTTAAAACGAATCTGGGCTATCCATTTAAGTTTGTTGAGTTGGCACAAGAGATTAATGCGGGTATGCCCAACTATGTGATTCGCCGCGTGCAAGATCAACTAAACACTGCTGGAAAAGCACTAAATGGAGCAACTGTGTTGCTGTTAGGTGTTACTTACAAACCAAACATTGCAGATCAGCGTGAATCCCCCGCAATTCCAATTGGGCTTGGCTTAATTGAAAAGGGTGCCAAGGTGATATTTCATGATCCCATGGTTGAGGTTTGGCGCCTAGCTGGCACTGAACTGCCACGAGTTGCAGATCTAACTGCCGCACTTAAGCAAGCAGATATCACTGTGATGTTGCAAGACCATGCTAGCTATGACGCTGACCTATTAATTTCCAACTCGAATTTGTTGTTTGATACTCGCGGCAAATTAGATCATCCCGAGGTGGAGCGACTGTGAGTGAATTTCACCAGCTAAAACCAGTTGGTCAGAAGTTAAGTTTTGGCGCATACATAAAGGACTTATGGAAGCGTAGATTTTTCATGATGTCATTTGCTCGGGCTCGTGTTGAAGGACAAAACTCCAGTGCCGCTTTGGGTCAACTTTGGTTGCTATTAACGCCGCTGTTAACCGCAGCAGTTTATTACCTTTTATTTGGTGTAATTCTTGGCGTCTCTCGTGGGATTGAAAACTTTATCGCATTTTTAGTTATTGGGGTAATGATGTTTCGATTTACTTCCAATAGTGCAAACGCCGGTGCAATATCGATTATCTCAAACAAAGGATTAATCCGATCACTACATTTCCCCAGGGCGTTGCTACCAATCTCAGCATCACTCCAGCAATTCCTGCAATTTCTACCATCGCTTATAGTGGTATTGATTGCCGTGATAGCAACTGGCGAACCAATTAGATTTACTTGGATATTGATAATTCCTATCATTCTGATTCAATTTGTTTTTAACACTGGAATTGCCTTGCTGCTTGCACGAGTTGTGAATAGGACCCGTGATTTAGCGAAGTTGAGTCCATTCTTAATTCGCATGTGGGGATATCTCAGTGGCATTTTCTTTAGTATTGAGTTATCCAAAGAGAGATTTCCAGAACTGATTGAACCTTTTTTGAGCTACAACCCTGCACATATTTTTATGCAGTTGACTCGAAGTATTTTCATTGAGTCGATTGATTCTTCAATGCAAGATTGGTTATGGGGAATTGGCTGGGCGATGGCGGTATTTTTGCTAGGTTTTTATTTCTTCTTCAAAGGTGAAGGTAAATATGGTCGAGACCAATAGTCGAACCGTTGTTGTTGAAGACTTACATGTTTATTATCGAATTCGAACTAAAGTGAAAAGCAAACAAATTGCGGTAAAACAGAATTTACTTGATAAAGCGCTGCGTCGAACTCGCAAAGTTCCCTTGAAGGAAGTTCATGCCCTGAAGGGCGTTAGTTTCACAACTCATCAAGGTGAAGCGGTTGCCATCATTGGTCGTAATGGCGCTGGCAAAAGCACGCTGCTGCGCGCAATATCAGGGTTGATTCCGGCCCGAACTGGCTCAATTCTCACCTCATCGCAGCCCTCATTGCTAGGTGTTAATGCAGCACTGATGAATCATTTGTCGGGCCGACGAAATATCGAACTTGGTGGGTTGGCGTTAGGCATGACACCAGCTGAAGTTGAAGCGAACATGGATGCCATCATTGAATTTTCCGGCTTGGGTGAATTTATTGATCTGCCACTTAGCACCTATTCCGCTGGCATGGGCGCCAGATTGCGATTTGCGATTGCCTCTTCAGTGCCACAAGAAATTCTGATGATTGATGAAGCACTGGCAACTGGTGATGTTAACTTCAAGAAGCGATCGCAAGAGCGGATTTCCGAGCTTAAAGCAAAAGCGGGCACGGTGTTTTTGGTTAGCCATTCGCATTCCGTCATTCGCGAGACCTGTAACCGCGCCATCTGGCTTGATAAAGGCAAAATGGTGATGGATGGTCCAATGGAGGAAGTTCTCAGCGCCTACGAGCAAGCGACTACTTAACTATGCGTGTCTTGGTGATAACGGTGGTGCACCACCCACAAGACGCACGGATTTATTTTCGTGAAATCTCAGCACTGTTAAGTCACGGCCATCAAGTTAGCTACGCCGCTGCATTTGATTCTTTTCCCATTTCACAACTTGATTCTAGAATTGAAACTATCACAATTCCAAGAGCTAGTGGCAAAAGCCGATTAAAGGCATTGCTAGCTGCGCGCAAATTGCTGCGATCTAGATCTATTGATTTTGACTTAGTTTTAATTCATGATCCAGAGTTATTATTAGTAGCAAGCTCGAGCAAAACTGCAGTTGTTTGGGATGTTCATGAAGATACCGCTGCTGCTATCTCAGCTAAAGCATGGTTACCTAAGCTACTCAAGCGGCCAGCTGCAAGATTCATTAAAAAACTAGAACTGCGTGCCGAGCAACAGCACCACTTGCTGCTAGCCGAAACTGAATATCAATCTCGATTCACCAAACCTCATCCAGTAATTCCAAATACTACGTTGGTGCCAGATTATGGTGGGGTTGGACCAACTAAATCAGTTGTTTATTTAGGGAGCATCACCACGCTGCGCGGTGGTCAAACTTTGCTCTCGGTTGGTAAATCACTTAAACAGCATGGAATTTTGTTGGAGTTAATTGGTAGTTGCCCAGAAACTGATCTCGCCGCGCAATTAACAAAAGCAGCAAACAATGGTGATTTGATCTGGCATGGATTTATGCCAAACCAAGCAGCAAAACAGCTCTTGCCAGGCAAATTGGCCGGTCTTTCACTGTTGCAAAATCATCCAAATTATCAAGTTAGCCAACCCACCAAGATCTACGAATACCTTGCTGCCGGAATCCCAGTTATTTCAACTGCACTACCCCACGCCAAAACCTTAATCAACACTGCCGATGCTGGCGTTATTGTTGACTTTGATAATGCCGAGCAAGTTGTGGCTGAAATTCTTAACTTAGCTAATGACTCATCTGCTTGGCAGCGATTGGGCAAAAATGGACATCGCTACGTCCAACAACATCATAATTGGGGTGTTGATCAAGAAAAGTTTGTTAGCGCGCTCGAAGATTTCGCGGCGAAGTAAGAAATCCGACGCCCCAGCTCATATGCATAGTTAATAACACAATTGGTTGCCAGAGCAAAGTCAATAGATCCTTCTTATTAAAGATAAGAATGGAGCCAACAAGAATTAAAGATAAATACCCAGCAATTGGCACGAAAAACAACCAAGCCCAGCCCAACCCAAATGCAGTTGTGACCAGTAACAGCAAAATTGAAGTCAGTAGCGCTGAAACCGTAACCGGCGGCGCTAAGTAACGAAGCGACTTAGTTTTAGGATATGTCCGCGCAACTTCACGCCGCCATCTACCGTATTCAAAGTATTGTTTCGCTAGTAATCTAATTGACGAACGTGGTCGATAAGTGACTTCTAATCTGGGATCAAACCAAACTTTGCCGCCAGTTTGCCGAATTCGGTAATTCATCTCCCAATCTTGGGCACGAATAAATGTTTCGTCATAACCGCCAACCCGATCAATAGCGCTCCGCTTAAACACACCCAGATAAACTGTTTTTGTTTCACCAGCACCACCACCAGTATGAAATCGGGCTGGCCCAACACCTAACGCACTTCGCATCGCAGCAGCTACTGCCTTTTCAAATCTTGTTCGGCCAGTTGCTGCCATCACACCACCGACTACATCTGCACCAGTTTCAGCGAGCACATTAAGTGCGATCTGAATGTAATTAGGTGTTAACAGGGAATGGCCATCAACTCGAACAATCACTTCGTATTTTGACTGCGCGATAGCAAGATTTAATGCAGCAGCAGTTTTTCCAGTTGGATTAGTGACTAACTTAATTCTGGAATCGGCTTGGGCCAATTTTTCGGCAATCTGATTTGTTTGATCAGTTGAAGGACCAAGGGCTAACACCAGCTCAATTGGGACTGAAACTTGCTGCGCCAAAATCTCCGCGACCGCAGCGCTGAGATGCTTGGCTTCGTTTAAAACTGGCATAACGACGCTAACTCCAGTTAGCGGCCCGGTGTTCATGGTGTGAAACCTTAGCGGTGAGAGAATGAGCACTGATAGCAGAAGGGATGACGTGTCGGCCAAACCGAAGATTGTGCTTCATATCGGAACTATGAAGTCTGGCACCACCTATCTGCAGCATGGACTGCTGAGCCAGTTGTCGCAGCTAGCCGAGAATGGTTGGCTTTATCCAATGCAATTTGCGCCAGCACGAGGTGCGATAAATCATGAGCGAGCAATTTATGGACTAGTGGGAAACCATATTCCTTGGGTTGATAGCGCAACAGCGCAACGGATGGCACCGCAATGGCAGAAATTGATCACCGAGATTTCAACCACTAATAGCAATGTGCTGTTATCTGCTGAAGCAGTTGCGGTAATGATGGAGGATGGAATTGAGAAGTTGTTATCGGCGCTTCCTGTTCGAGATATTGAAGTGGTGCTTACCGCTCGAGATTTAGCTCGAGTGCTTCCCTCGTCGTGGCAGCAGAGTGTTCGAAATGGCAGACCATATGGTTATGAAGAATATTTTGACCGCATCAAACGTGCCAAAGAATTACCAATCAACGAATCAGTTGGTAGCAATTTCTGGCGAAGTTACCAACTGAGTGATGTAGTTTTAAGATGGCAGAAATTTATTCCGTTAGCGAACATCTCAATAGTCACAGTGCCGACAAAGTTAAGTTCAGATTCGCTTTGGGCTAGATTTGTGAACGCAGTGAATCTGCCATTGGAGACTAGTGAACCAATATTTGATGATAAAAAAGCTCATACTTCAATCACTTGGCCTGAAGCGGAGGTCTTGACTCAGCTGAACCAAAAGTGGGCAAAACAAGGTAAGCCTAAGAAAGCACAAGATCAATTGCGTCGCCGAATTGTGCAGGAGGGGTTTCAGCATCGAGCTAATCGCGGCCAGGCAATTGCGCTCACCGCACCTTGGCTTTCGCTAGCCCAGCAATGGGCGGCGCAAGATGTTGAACAATTGCTGCAAATTGGGGTGCGAATTCAAGGCAATATCAACGAACTTCTCACAGCAGCGGAGTTAGCCCCAGCTCAGCCGTGTACTGCGGCTGAAATTGCCGAGGCGAGCGAAGTTGCTGCTCGATTCCATGATCGAATGCGACTGCAGGCAATAACTACCCTTTTTGGCATCTCTCGAAAACGCAGTTAAGGTAGATTTGGCCGCATCAACCGCTAGGACTTAATGACTACAGGCATGCAGGTATCCGTTGTTGGATGCGGCTATTTAGGCGCGGTATTAGCTGCTGTGCTAGCCGAACAAGGCAATCAAGTGATTGGGCTTGATGTCGATGACGCCAAAGTCTCCCAACTAAATTCTGGTATTCCGCCATTTTTCGAACCAGAGTTTGAATCTGTTCTGCAGCGTTCATTAGCGAGCGGCAAATTAAGCTTCACAACTGATCCAGCCAGAATAGCTAGTAGTGAGATTGTGTTCATTTGTGTTGGCACCCCACAGCTTGACGGTGGTGCCGCTGATTTATCGCAACTATGGCGAGCTGCTGATGCTATTGCACCACATTTATCACCAACTGCAATTGTGGTTGGTCGCTCAACTGTGCCAGTTGGTACAGCTGCAAAATTAGAACAGCGGCTTAATCAGAAATCTGGTCATAGTTTCCAATTAGCTTGGAATCCAGAATTTCTGCGCGAAGGTCATGCTATAGCTGACACTCGATTGCCAGATCGAATTGTGATCGGATCAACAAACGCTGATGCAATTACAAAGATTAAAGATATTTATCAACCACAGTTAGTCAATCAAGTTCCGTTCTTGGTTATGGATGTTTCAACTGCCGAACTAGTTAAAGTATCCGCAAATGCATTTTTGGCAACAAAAATTTCATTTATTAATGCAATTTCAGAAGTTGCCGATATTGCTGGGGCTGACATTGTTGCGTTGGCTGAAGCAATTGGTCTTGATCCAAGAATTGGAAACAAGTTTCTAGCCGCTGGCGTTGGCTTTGGTGGTGGCTGCTTACCAAAAGACATTCGCGCCTTTATCGCAAGCAGTCAAGAGATTGGTGCTGGTGAAGCGATGCAATTCTTAGTTGAAGTTGACCGGATCAATCTGCGCCAGCGCGATCGAGTAGTTAAGTTGGCAACATCCAAACTAGGTAATGTAGCTGGCAAGAAGGTCGTGGTGCTCGGCGCTGCCTTTAAGCCCAATAGCGATGACGTCCGCGACTCCCCAGCGCTAGATGTGGCAAATGCCATGCATCAACTTGGCGCGACGGTATTTGTCCACGACCCAAAGGCCATCGATAACGCTCGAGCGCGCTTTCCGGAGCTCAATTATGAGCGTGACCTCACCGAAATTTTTAAGAATGCTGAATTAGTATTGCACTTAACCGAATGGCAGCAGTATCGAGAGTTAGATCCGGCAAAGTTGCTATCCAAGGTGGCTAATCCAGTAATTATTGATGGCCGAAACGTGCTGGATTTTGCAAAGTGGCGAGCTGCTGGCTGGCAGATTGCTGGAATGGGCAAACGGACTTAATGACTAGTGAACTAATTAGTACTGACCAGGTGTTAGACGCACTTGAGTCAGAGGCAATTGGTATTTTGCGTGAAACTGCTGGAGCATTCAAGAATCCAGTTGTGCTCTATTCGGTTGGTAAAGATTCCAGCGTTTTGCTTGAACTTGTTAAAAAAGCATTCGCGCCAGCGCCAATTCCATTCACTTTTCTTCATGTCGATACCACATTTGATCCCCATGAAATGATCGAATTTAGAGACGCAATCGCAAAGGAACTAGGACTTAATTTAGTCGTGCATGTAAACCCTGAGGGCGCAAACGGGGCAGTTACGCCGTGGACCCATGGCGTTCAGGAATACACCAGAATTATGAAAACAATTGCGTTACGACAGGCCTTAGATGCGGGCGGCTATGACGCAGCTATCGGAGGGGCAAGGCGTGACGAAGAGCGTTCTCGCTCAAAAGAGCGAGTGTTTAGTTTGCGCGAACCCGGCCACCGTTGGGAACCAAGAAATCAACGCCCGGAGATGTGGCGAACGCGCAATACGTCTTTAACTGAAGGTCAAACTATGCGGGTTTTCCCATTGAGTAATTGGACTGAAGTAGACATCTGGCGTTACATCAGGCGCGAAAAAATCAAACTAGTTCCACTTTATTTCGCTAAACCCAGGCGAAGTATTATCCGTGATGGTCAGGTGATTGTTTTGGATGACGATCGCATGCCCCTTCTTCCCGGTGAAGTTCCACAAGATCGGATCGTGAGATTTAGATCGTTAGGATGCTATCCAGTTACCGCGGCTATTGAATCGACCGCCGCTACCATAGATGAGCTCGTCGCCGAAATGGAAGCTGCCCGCATTAGTGAAAGAGCAGGGAGACTTATCGATGGCGATCGAGAGGATTCGATGGAAGCAAAAAAGACCGAAGGTTATTTCTAATCCATTACAAATTTAGGGATTACAACTTTCGCATCGCGCTGGCTCTAATACCGTCGCCACAACTCTTTTCATCACCATGAAATCGCATGAAACGCAGCCAAGTAGTTCTCGGTGCACAGCATCAGGATTTAATCGATCGCAATCTCTGCAACGTAATCCTCGATCATATATCTCTTTTCCCCAACCTGGACAATCGCACTTGGGGCAGAGAGCGCAAATTCGAGCTATCAGATTATTACCCAAGCTTGCAAGATTTTTCTGTCGTGATGGTGATGAGTTAGCGCGAAAATCTGACTCTATAACTACTTGTTTATCGTTAGACTTATCAGCAATCTGAGCAATTGCAAAACTAAGTTTTGCTATCTCATCAATTCCCTTTACTGAAAATTTTTTGCCGCTTGATTTATACCCACTAACAATCAACTTATGTTTTGGAAAGTCTGCCCGAACTAAGAATTCACTCAAATCAGTAGTTGGGTCGGCTGTTATTCTTGCAGCCACTATTTCGGTAAATCGTTTCGAGACTTCAATTACTAAGTCTCTCTCACCATCACAAAAGACCATTGTCTCGATATCAGAGTTAATAAACGGCAAAACCGGATCTGCTCCGATAGATCCTTCTGAACCAATTCCAAAACTTAAACCAAGTTCTTCCATACCCCATTTTGCCTTGATTAAAGCTGTATCAAACGGAGAATTTAATCGAGCAATCTCGCCACTGAAAGTGCCCAGGGTGTCGGTATCCACGTTAGCATTAACAATTTTCGCTGATAGTTTTTCTAAAAAAAATGGCGCAATGATTAAATGCTTTTGGTGTTTTGTTGCAAAGGCAATTTCTTTTCCGTAATAAGGGTGGGGTTTTTGCACGATTTTGAAAGTTATTGGAAAATCGAAATTAGTGAGCCAATTGACTCATTAGACTCCGATGGGTGCCTAAATTTTCTGGTTGCGTTTATCTTATAGGTGTTTTTTCGTCCCTTTTTTACAACTCGAATATACCCAGCCTCAGCTAGATCAGAGATGATGGCTTGAGCGCTACGCTCCGTAATTCCTACCGTATTTGCTATGTCCCTAATCAGACTGTCTGGATATCGAGACACATGAACAAGGACATGACCATGATTGGAAAGAAATGTCCACTGTTTTCGATTTATTGCAGTCTGGGCACTGGTCGCCTTCTTTACCTTGCTCTGCATAGCCAAATAATACCTGAAATCTTCCTCAGGTATAGATCCTGACATCGAATTATTTGTTTTGACAAGAAAATTTTTTCCTGTATTGTACTTCCTATGATGATGATAAATCCCGTTAAGACCGTCACGGTAATCCCAGGTGATGGTATTGGTCCAGAGGTCATTAGTTCAGTAAAAGAACTCATTTCGGCAAGTGGTGCGAGGGTGGAATGGGAAGAGCAAATCGCTGGTGAGCATGCCTTTCAGCGGGGAATTGCAACCGGCGTACCGATTGAAACCATAGAATCTATTGAGAAGAATCGGGTAGTTCTCAAAGGACCATTGGCTACCCCAATCGGCCATGGTCAAAAAAGCGCGAATGTTACGTTGCGTAAATTTTTTGAAACTTTTGCCAATATCCGACCGGCCAGAGAGCTCCCAGGGGTGCCTAGTGCATTCGCGGGAAGAGGCATTGACTTTGTGGTGGTCCGCGAAAATATCGAGGATCTTTATGCTGGCGTAGAACACTTTCAGACGCCAAATGTAACGCAATGTTTGAAACTAATTTCAAGGCTTGGCTGTCAACGAATCAGTGATGCGGCCTTTGCTTTTGCGGTTGCTGAGCATAGAAGGCATGTCACAGTTGCCACTAAAGCTAACATAATGAAACTGACCGAAGGGATGTTCAAAAGCGAATTTGAGGCTATAGCTGCTCGTTATCCTGAAATTACAACATCTCACATGCTTATAGATAACTGTGCACATCAAATGGTGATTAAGCCAGAACAATTCGACGTAATAGTTACTTCCAACATGAATGGTGACATAATTAGCGATCTTGCCAGTGGCCTAGTAGGTGGACTTGGATTCGCACCTTCAGCAAATATTGGGTACGACATTGCCATGTTTGAACCTGTTCATGGTACGGCACCAGATATTGCAGGTTTGAACAAAGCAAATCCAACCGCTGCTATTTTGTCGGCAACAATGTTACTTCGTCACATCAATGAGTTTGATTCAGCGAATAAAATTGAACAGGCTTTATTTGCTACTCTCGATCAAAATATATTTACATCTGATGTCGCGAAGGATAATGGATTAAGCACGAGCAAATTCACCGAAGAGATCATTTCACGATTGGGATCTAAATCCAGCATGCAATCAAGAGCACACAAGTCTTTTGATATGACCAAAATTATGCCTGAAAACAGTGACCTAAAGGCAGGTTCAAGAGAGAAAGTTGGCGTTGATATCTTTATTGAAACTAACGATAGCCCTGAAAATCTGGCTTGGAAAATTGAGATGATCATCAAGGAAACTCCTTATACTCTCAAAATGATTTCTAATCGTGGAACTCAAGTTTGGCCCGCTACTGGAGGATCAGCTACTTTGGTTGATCACTTCAGATGTAGATTTGTTATTTCGGATCGCAGCAGATGGAATGACCGCTCTATCTTGGAATTAGTTTCAATTATTTCAAACCATTTTAGGTGGATGCACATTGAAAAATTAGAGCAAATCAATGGCTCTCCTGGGTTCTCTAAAGCCCACGGTGAAAATTGATCTAATCAGTAAATTCTTCTCATCTGGATTCATCTTTACCTGGATTCGGACATAAAATAGCCACGCGGAGCAAAAAATGTCGGCCAAGGCATTTATGTTCAGATTCACCACATAGGATTCGTCGGGTACTAATGAAAGGTAATCCTGAACTAGATTAACTAGGCATAAAGAGCAACCGTAAGTCGATGCCAATAATCGCTAAACTGAAGGTGTTAATCTGATTGCCATAGCCAATCAAACGTGAAGAGTAGGTCAGATACGGTTATGTCCATGTCAACAATCAGTACCCATCAAGTGCTTGATGCTTTAGAGGCCGAAGCGATAGGAATTCTTCGTGAGACTGCCGGATCATTCAAAAATCCAGTCTTGATGTATTCGATTGGCAAAGATTCAAGCGTGCTGTTGGAGCTTGCTCGCAAGGCATTTTTTCCGGCTCCAATCCCATTTACATTCCTTCATATTGACACTACTTTTAAATTTCGAGAGATGATTGAGTTTCGTGAGGCTCGCGCTAAAGAGTTTGGTTTAAACCTAATTGTTCACACCAATCCCGAAGGAGCCAACGGCGAAGTTACAGCTTGGACTCATGGTGCACAGGAATACACTCGAATCATGAAAACTGTTGCTCTCCGCCAAGCATTAGATGCGGGAGGATATGACGCCGCGATTGGCGGTGCTCGTCGCGACGAAGAGCGTTCTCGCTCCAAAGAGCGGGTATTTAGTTTACGAGAGCAAGGGCATCGCTGGGAGCCAAGAAATCAGCGACCAGAAATGTGGCGATCTAGGAATACTGCGTTAAGCGAGGGTCAATCAATGCGTGTATTTCCATTGAGTAATTGGACCGAAATTGATGTCTGGCGTTATATCAAACGTGAAAATATTGAAATTGTGCCACTTTATTACGCTAAGCCAAGAAGAAGCGTGATAAGAGATGGTCAGATTATTGTGCTAGACGATGATCGTATGCCACTTCTGCCAGGTGAGGTGCCGCAAAACCGGATGGTGAGATTTCGATCGCTTGGTTGCTATCCAGTGACTGCTGCAATTGAATCAACTGCAACAACAATGGATGAATTGGTCGCCGAAATGGAAGCAATAAAAGTAAGTGAACGCGCTGGTCGATTAATTGATGGTGATCGCGAAGCATCCATGGAAGCCAAAAAGACGGAAGGGTATTTCTGATGTCCACTTCAACAACACCATTATTGCGCGTTGTGACCTGTGGTTCAGTTGATGACGGCAAGAGCACATTGATCGGTCGGTTATTGGTAGAAACTGATTCCGTTCCACTTGATGAAGTGGAACGCGCTCGCACATATCGCAGAGCTGGGTCAATTATTCCAATAGGTGAAGTAGATTATTCATTGCTGACTGATGGTTTAGAGGCTGAGCGGGAACAAGGCATAACTATCGATGTGGCATACCGGCACTTACTACTGCCATCTGGCCGAAGAGTCATTCTGGCTGATGGCCCAGGCCATGAGCAATACACGAGAAATATGGCGGTTGCTGCATCGGACGCTGATGTTGCACTGCTGCTCGTCGATGCAACTAAAGGTGTTCGGGATCAAACTATGCGCCACCTAACGGTTTGCGCACTTATGGGTGTGGGAACTGTAATTGCCGTTATCAATAAATTGGATGCTAAGGATTTTTCTGAGCAAATTGCAGCTGACATTGCTACAAGATTAACTGAGGCGGCAAATCGACTTGGGGTAAAAAACTTAATGATGATTCCCGTTAGTGCACTTTTGGGTGATAACGTAATTACGGAAAGTAAAAATACTCCTTGGTATAACGGACCAACGGTGTTAGGTGCATTGCAGCAATGGCAACCTGGCCAATCGCTGGCTGATCAATCGCTAAGGTTACCGGTACAGACAATCTTGCGAGCAGACAACTGGCGCGGTTATGGCGGTACTTTAGTTAGTGGCACTTTACGTTTGGGTGATAGTTTTGTAGTTGCGCAAACAGGTAAGCAAGCAAAAGTTGCTGAAATGTATGTAAATGGCAAAGTAGCAAGTCAAGCACTACCTGGTGAGGCAGTTGCAATCAAACCAGATGTTGAAATAGACATCTCTAGAGGCGATGTAATTTCTGACAAATTACAAGACTTACAACCAGCCGATAGGTTTTCTGCTGATTTGGTTTGGATTGGTGAAGAGCCGTTAGCCCATGGCCGGTCATATGCCTTGATCTCAGGTCCAGCGTCTGTTAATGCCACTGTCACCACTATTCGCCACAAACTCGATGTTAATACTGGCCATGAAGATGCTGCCCGCGTACTAAATCTTAATGAAATTGGTCGAGTTACTATCGCAACTGAAAAACCGATTCCGTTAGATCTTTACAGTGAGATGCGAGATACCGGTGGTTTCTTATTAGTTGATCGAGTTACTAAACACACAGTTGCTGCTGGCATGGTGCACCATGTGCTGCGTCGCTCATTTAACGTGGTGCCACATGAGTTTGAGATCAATAAAGAAGCTCGCGGTCGATTAAAAGCTCAAACACCAAAAGTAATTTGGCTAACTGGTCTGCCAGGCTCGGGTAAATCTACGCTAGCAAATGAAGTAGAGCGCCGACTTTATGCAGCTGGCGTCCACACTTATCTGCTCGATGGCGATAACGTGCGAACTGGCTTAAACAAAGACCTAGGTTTCACTGCAACTGATCGAGCTGAGAATGTTCGTCGAGTCGGCGAAGTTGCTAAGTTGATGGTGGATGCTGGTTTGATAGTTCTAGTATCGCTAGTTTCACCGTTTAGAAGCGACCGAGATGCAGTGAAAGAGTTATTCCCAACCGGCGAGTTCATTGAGGTATTTGTTAATACGCCAGTTGAGATTTGTGCGCAGCGAGATCCAAAAGGACTATACGCAAAAGCGCAAGCTGGTAATCTGCCAAATATGACTGGCATGGGACAAAATTACGAACCACCACTTAAGGCGGATTTAGTAATTGATGGCACCGCAGACTTGGCGCAAAGCGCAGCTTTAGTTATCTCAAAAATTATGGGTTAAGTTGTTGCTTTAGTTTTTGCTGCAACTCATTATTCTTAGTGATCACTAAGTCAGATAACTCTGCTCGGTAGTTATCCAACTTTGCCTGCAATGCCTTATCGGTGCTAGCTAAAATTCGAAGTGCTAATAGGCCAGCATTCTTGGCACCGTTAATTGCAACAGTGGCAACTGGAATGCCTGCTGGCATCTGCACCACGCTTAGTAATGAATCCAGACCATCAAGATGGGATAGCGCTACTGGCACACCAATTACCGGCAAACTTGTCGCTGATGCAATCATTCCGGGTAGATGTGCCGCACCGCCAGCACCAGCAATAATTACTTGAATGCCAGATTCAGCCGCACTAGCCGCAAATTCCAACATCTGAGTCGGCGTTCGATGGGCTGAGATAACAGCAACATCCGAAGTAACACCAAATTCCTGCAGCGTTGTAACAGCGGGCTCCATGGTGGGCCAATCGGAATCTGAGCCCATCACCACGGCAACTTTAGCTGCAGTCATCATGGTTCCATTCTAGATTATTCATCAATCTTACCTGCCAAGAAATCAGTGGCATGGGCGATGCGCTGTTTAAGGTCAGTCAGATCTGATCCCAGTAAATTGATATGGCCTACTTTTCGATTGGGTTTAACCTCTTTGCCATACAAATGAATTTTAAGTTCTGGATCTCGCGCTAAACAATGCAGCAAGCCACGGTGTAGGTCGAGATGTTCGCCGCCCAGGATGTTTCCCATAACAACTTTCGATGCAGTCATGGCCGGTGAGCCAAGTGGCAAATCCAGCACGGCTCGCAGATGGTTTTCAAATTGTGATGTCACTGCCCCATCCTGGGTCCAGTGACCAGAATTATGTGGTCGCATTGCTAGCTCATTAACTAATAGCGCACCACTGCCCGTATCGAACATCTCAACTGCGAGTACCCCAATCACATCCAACTCAGCAGCAATCTGAAGTGCTAACTGTTGCGCTTGCGATGCTCGCTCTTCATCTAAATCTGGAGCGGGCGCTAACACTTGGGTGCAGATGCCATTTTGCTGCACGGTTTCCACAATTGGATACGCCACCGCTTGATTATGTGGTGATCGAACCACCAAGGCAGAAAGTTCTCGCTGAAATTTAACTTTTTCTTCCAATAAAACTGGAAAGCTCAACTGCGCTAACTCAACAGCGTCATTTACTACCCAAACCCCACGACCGTCATATCCACCACGCGGCGATTTTGCGATCAACGGATAGCCAATTTGATTAGCAAATTCAGTCGCACCCGATAGATCAACGGCGACTTTCCAATTAGGCATTGGTGCATCTAACTGCTGAAGTTTGGCTCGCATGGCTGACTTATCTGCCGCAAACTCAATTGCTTCACTGGTTGGATAGACCTTAATTCCGCTCGTTGTTAGATGAGTCAAAGTTGCTGGTGGAACTAACTCGTGGTCCAACGTGATCACATCGACCGATTGGGCAAACTTCAGCACCGCAACTAAATCAGTTAACTCACCCACCACCGTATCAGCAACAACTAACGCGGCACTCTCTGAATTAGATTGCGCAAAAACTTTAAATTGAATACCGAGCGCGCTGGCAGCTTCTGCCATCATGCGCGCTAACTGACCTGCCCCAAGCACACCAACAACCAATGTGCCAATAGGAAGATCAGATCTAGCGTGCATCTGCTGGCCTTAAATGAATGACATCGCCAGCAACTACTTCAACTAAACCAGAATCAGTGTCAATCACTAATGCTCCTTGATCAGTAATTCCAGTGGCAATACCAACGACTTGATCGCTATTGGCTAGTTGAACTTGAACTGCTTGCCCAATAGTACTCAATTCAGCGGTTACTAAATCGCGTACCTGCTGGTCGGTCATCCCTGCTGCTTGCTGAATTAGCGCATTTAGCTCCAATAGAAAATCAGCAAGTGCCGGTAGGTAATCGGTAATACCAAGGTGGGCAGCTGATTCAATTTTCGGTGCGGCAAAAAAGTTAATGCCAATACCAACTACAGCGTAATGAGCAGTTCGCTCAATCAATATCCCAGCAAATTTTCCAGAACTAATCAAACAGTCGTTGGGCCATTTGATTTTAATTTGATCTGAGACATACTTTTGCAACGCTTTCTTTAATGCAATTGCAGTGAGCAGGCTGAGCCAACTAGGTGTTGCTTCAAAGTGAGTTAGCGGCACTGCAACTGAGATCGGCACTGAACCAGTTGGGCTCTCCCAGCTACGCCCCTGTCGGCCACGGCCAGCGGCCTGCTTGGTTGCAATACGAATTGACCATGGACCTGCGGCTTGCTCAGCCAACTCAGAAATTAACAGTGCATTAGTTGAGTCGACCTGATCCAGCCAGCGCAGATCGGTTACCAGCATCGGCTGGGACGCCAATAAACCCATCAGTAGGGGGCGATGTGAACTAATTACCTCGGCCACGCGGCTAGGGTACGAGTTGGGTAACCCAGGAGGACAGATGAACACCGCTGATTCCCATAATCCCAGGTCCACAGCTGGAAAGCTGGAGGAGTTGGCGATCTTTCGTGATCATGCCCTGCATTCGGCATCTGCGGCAGCAGTTGAACGGCAACACCAACGTGGCAAGCAGACTGCGCGCGAGCGAATAGCGCAATTACTTGATGAGGGTTCATTTGTCGAGCTCGATGAGTTAGTTAGACATCGCTCTAGCAATTTTGGTTTAGATGATGACCGACCTTTTGGCGATGGCGTGGTTACTGGTTACGGCACTATTGATAGCCGGCCAGTTGCTATCTTCGCACAAGACTTCACCATCTTTGGTGGCTCTCTTGGTGAAGTAATGGGTGAAAAAATTGTGAAGATAATGGACTGGGCAATTAAAAATGGTTGTCCAATTATTGGTATTCAAGACAGCGGCGGCGCACGTATTCAAGAAGGTGTGTCATCGCTTGATCTCTATGGTGAAATTTTTTATCGCAATGTCTTAGCCTCTGGCGTAATTCCACAGATTTCGTTAATTATGGGTCCATGTGCTGGCGGTGCGGTCTACTCTCCGGCGCTAACTGACTTTGTGGTGATGGTTAATGAAACTTCACATATGTTCATCACCGGCCCTGATGTAATTAAAACTGTAACTGGTGAAGATGTTGGTTTTGAAGAGTTAGGCGGTGCAGTTGCTCACACTACTAAATCTGGCGTTGCCCATTACGGCGCAATTGATGAAGCAGATGCGCTTAACTACGTAAAAGCCTTGCTCTCCTATTTACCAAGCAACAATTTAGATCGAGCGCCAAATTTTGATGCGGAAGCAACACTTGAACCAACTGAGATAGATCTTGCCTTGAATCAATTGATCCCCGATGAATCAAATCAACCATATGACATGTTCAAATTGATTGAGGCATTGCTAGATGATGGTGATTTTCTAGAAATCCAGCCAAACTTTGCGCCAAATATCATTACTTGTTTCGGTCGAATTGAAGGCCAGTCAGTTGGCATTGTGGCAAATCAACCAATGCAATTTGCTGGCACGTTAGACATTAATGCGTCCGAAAAAGCGGCTCGATTCGTCCGCACCTGCGATGCCTTCAATATTCCAGTTGTTAGCTTGGTGGATGTGCCTGGCTTCTTACCTGGCACCAATCAAGAATGGGATGGCATCATCCGACGCGGTGCTAAATTGATTTATGCCTATGCCGAGGCAACCGTGCCAAAGATAACTTTAATTACCCGAAAAGCTTACGGTGGCGCTTATGTGGTGATGGGTGCAAAAAGCTTGCGAGCTGATATCAATTTTGCTTGGCCTACCGGACAAATTGCCGTTATGGGTGCATCAGGTGCAGTTAGCATTATTCATCGCAAGGAGATCACAGCAGCAGATGATAAAGAGGCAAAGCGCGCCGAACTACTGCGTGAATACGAAGACACGTTAGATAATCCGTATGTCGCAGCAGAGCGCGGCTATATTGATCGCATCATCTTGCCAAGTGAAACCAGAAGTGAAATTGTGAAGGCACTTCGGGCACTCAAGAATAAGCGTGATCAAACTCCAATTCGTAAACATGGAAACATTCCCCTATGAGTGAACTCAATCTAAAAGTTCTAAGTGGCAGCGCTAGCGCTGATGAAATTGCTGCGATTATGGCGGTGCTAACTGCTATTGCGGCGGCAAAACCAAGCAAACCGGCACCTGCAAACTCTAATTGGGCTGATCCAGCGCTATTGCACCGTCGGCCACTGCCATCATCATGGGCATCTAGTTTCCTTGTTAGGTAAATATGAAATTAGTTTTGGCGTCAGCTTCACCGGCACGTGCCATGCTTATGCGCAATGCTGGCCTCAGGTTTGAAGTTTTAGTTTCACATGTTGATGAAGAAGCCATTCAAGCGGCAAATTCAGAATTAACTCCCGCCGAATTAGTAATTAAGTTAGCGCAGGCAAAAGCCCAAGCAGTTGCAGCACAAGTTTCAGATGCGCTGGTAATTGCTGCCGATTCAATGTTTTTATTTGACGGAACACTTTATGGCAAACCACTTGATCATGCAGTTGCTCAAGAGCGCTTAAGTCGAATGCAAAGCAAATTTGGTGAATTAATCACTGGGCATGCCGTAATTGATACTAAATCTGGAGTTTGTCATAGTGCGGTGGCTTCGGCGATAGTGCAATTTAGTGAGATGAGTGAAACTGAAATTTCAGCTTATTTAGCATCCGAGGAGCCGTTGCATGTTGCTGGCAATTTCACGTTAGATGGTCTTGGTGCGGCATTTATCGAACAAGTAAGCGGAGATCCCGCGGCAGTTGTTGGGCTCTCCTTAAACACTTTAAGAAAATTGATAAACAGCCACGGATATGAATACACCCAGCTGTGGCAACTGGGCAGTAACAACTAGGGTTTTAATCTTCGGCAGGAAAGGCAGTCATGGCAACGAAAATCTCAAAACTGCTCATCGCTAATCGCGGCGAGATAGCAGTACGGGTGATTCGTGCTTGCCGAGATGAGCAGATAAAAACCGTTGCGGTTTATTCAGAAGGTGATCGCAATAGTATGCATGTCAGCTTAGCTGATGAGGCGTACTCATTAGCAGGTAAATCTGCAAAAGAAACTTATTTAGATATCGACAAAATTATTTCGATTGCAAAATCTAGCGGCGCCGATGCAATTCATCCAGGCTATGGCTTTCTATCTGAGAATGCCCAGTTCGCCCAAGCAGTCCTCGATGCTGGTTTGATCTGGGTAGGGCCACCACCTGTTGCCATTACTGCGCTTGGTGACAAAGTTCAAGCTCGACATATTGCCCAAAAGGTTGGGGCACCGCTTGTGCCTGGCACCACAGACCCAGTTTCCGATGCGACTGAAGTAGTTGAATTTGCTAATGCACACGGTTTGCCAATTGCCATTAAGGCGGCTTTTGGTGGTGGCGGGCGCGGAATGAAGGTTGCTCGTAGCATTGAAGAAATTCCAGAATTGTTTGAATCGGCTGTTCGCGAAGCAGTTGCGGCATTTGGCCGAGGTGAGTGTTTTGTCGAGCGTTATTTAGATAATCCGCGCCATGTGGAGACCCAGGTACTTGCTGATAGTCATGGCAATGTTGTAGTTATCTCAACTCGAGATTGCTCGCTACAGCGTAGGCATCAAAAACTTGTCGAAGAAGCGCCCGCACCATTTTTAACTGATGATCAAATTGCTCGGCTGTATCAATCAAGTAAAGACATCATGAAAGAAGCAGGCTACCAAAATGCTGGCACTTGTGAGTTTCTGATTGGCGAAGATGGCACTATTTCCTTTTTAGAAGTAAACACCAGATTGCAAGTAGAGCATCCGGTATCCGAAGAAGTAACTGGGATTGATCTAGTTCGCGAGCAGTTACGCATTGCCCGCGGTGAAAAGATTGAATATGGCGATCCAATTGCTAGAGGTCATAGCATTGAGTTTCGTATTAATGGTGAAGATCCAGGACGTGGCTTCTTGCCAGCACCTGGCAAGTTAACTAAATGGGTAATTCCAGATGGACCTGGTGTCCGAATGGACACCGGTTACCGCGAAGGTGACAGCGTCAGCGGTGACTTTGATTCTCTTTTAGGCAAACTAATTATCACCGGCGCAACTCGCGAGCAAGCACTTGCGCGAGCGCGACGGGCATTAACTGAAATGCAGATAGCCGGAATTCCAACCGCACTGACATTTCACCAAGTGGTGGTAAATGAACCCGACTTTATTGGTGAAGCTGGATTTAATGTTCACACCAGATGGATTGAAACTGATTTTAAAAATGAAATCCCAGCCCAATCAAGCACGTTAATAGATGATGAATTCACGATGGACGATCCTATCGTGGTGGAAGTCAACGGAAAGCGCATTGAAGTTGCGCTGCCACAGAACATATCGATTGGATCCAAAAAAGCAGCAGCTAAAAAACCAGTTCGACAACGCAGTAGCTCGGCACCAGCAGCATCTGGAAACGCAATTGTGGCACCGATGCAGGGCACTATTGTGAAAATTGCCGTTAGCGCTGGCACAGCAGTTGCCGCAGGTGATTTGATTATGGTGATTGAAGCGATGAAAATGGAGCAGCCATTAACTGCTCATAAATCTGGCGTTATTGCCAGCATCACCGCAGAAATTGGCATCACCGTTCAATCAGGCACTGTGCTCTGCGAAATTACGGATTAGCTCGCTTCATTATCCGGCCGACAATGTTTAGGCCAGCAAAAGCAACCGCAAACTTAATAACTGATAGTGAATCATCAGCAAAGCCATTAACTACTGCTGGAATTGAAAGTATCGCAGCAAGCAACAGGGCATTTTTTACACTGGCAGCCATGGCACCCCAGAGCAAACCAAAGACTCCAGAGATCATCAATAGATACGCATACTCCACGCCAGTTTCTTCGGCATTATTTTGAGTATCAAGCCAGGCGATAAAGATCGAAAAAATCACCATTGCTACAACAAGAATAGAAGTGCGTTTCATTACAGCTCCGTTCCATGATTAACTCGGTGCAGTCTACGTGCTGCTTCGGCAATTGAGCCGGTTAAGCTCGGATAAACCGTAAATGTGTGTGCCAACTGATCAGTGGTCAATCGTTGCTCAACGGCAATTGCAATTGGATAAATCAACTCACTGGCATTACGTGCCACTACTACCCCGCCCAAAATCACACCCGAATCTACATTGCTAAACAATTTAACAAAACCATCGGTTTGACCTTGCATTTTTGCTCGTGCATTACCAGCTAGCGATAGCAGCATAGTTCGGGCTGGAATCTCACCGCTATCAACTTGTCGTTGCGTTACCCCTACTGATGCAATCTCCGGATCGGTAAATACGTTACTGCTGACAGTTTGTAAATCAAGTGGCGATACCGCATCGCCTAACGCGTGATACATCGCGATTCTGCCCTGCATCGCGGCAACTGACGCTAGCGGCAAAACTCCAGTACAGTCTCCAGCAGCATAAACATTTCTAACTGAAGTGCGCGATACCCGATCAACTTCAATATGACCACTCGCAGTGGTTTTAACACCAATTTCAGCAAGTCCAACATCTTGCGTGTTTGGAAGTGAACCTATTGCAACTAACGCGTGGCTGCCCGAGATAACTTCACCAGAAGCTAACTTAACTTCAACTCCATTACCGGTACTAACAACTTCAACGGCACGAGCATTATTTATTACTTTCATGCCGCGACGAGCAAATACTCGCTCCAGCGCTGCTGCCGCATCCGGATCTTCACCTGGTAGCACTCGAGCCCGAGAAGAGATCAGGGTGACATCACTGCCTATTGCGTTATATGCAGAAGCAAACTCAGCACCAGTTACGCCAGATCCAATCACAATCAATTTTGATGGTAGTTCAGTTAAGTCATATAACTGTTGCCAATCTAGAATTCGATCTCCATCAGGTTTTATTGTTGGCATGACTCTCGGACGAGCACCAGTTGCAATCAGTAGTACATCAAACTTCAGCTCTCGCTCACCCACGGTTACTAAGCCAGATCCACTAATAACTGCTTCGCCAGAAATCAATTCAATTTTTTCAGCAATCAACTTAGTAGTGATATCAGCACTCTGTGCTAGTGCTAAAGACTTAATACGCTTATTGATTTGAAGTAAATCTGAACTAACTTGGTCAGCATTTGCGGCTACACCAGCTAACTGCACACCTAATTCACCAGATTCAGAAGTTGTAGTGATCGACTCAGCGGTGGCAATTAGAGTTTTTGACGGCACGCAATCAGTTAGTACGGTTGAGCCACCTAGCGCATCGTTGCTAACTAACTGGACTCGAGCGCCTAGTTGAGCGGCAACTAAGGCTGCTTCATATCCGCCTGGCCCGCCGCCAATGATTACTACCTGAGTCACGGGGTGGATTCTGGCAGAGGCTTGGCCAAATCCTGGCACCTACGACTAATCTCGGCTCATGACCGCTGAATTAGATCCCTATCAGGCTGCCGCCGCAGCTGCCCGAGTCCTCGCTAAAGAGACTGGGGTGGTGCACCATGATGTTTTAGTGGTGTTGGGCTCGGGTTGGACCCCTGCTGCTGATGAGTTTGGCACCCCCACCGCTGAGATCACAGTTACTAACCTGCCCGGCTTCGCCGCACCAGCTGTGGCTGGACATGCGGGCAAATTGCGATCAGTTCGAGTTGGTTCATTAAATGTCTTATTGCAATTAGGTCGAACTCATTTTTACGAGAAAAATGATGCGCAAGCTGTGGTGCATGCGGTGCGAACAGCGCTAGCAGCAGGAGTTAAAACGGTAGTGTTAACAAATGCCGCAGGCTCGCTTCACACTACTTGGCCGCCTGGCACACCAGTGTTGATTAAAGATCAAATTAACTTAACTGGGGGCACTCCATTAGTTGGTGCTCGGTTCGTCGATGTAACTGAAATCTATTCCAAAAGATTGCGTGACTTAGCAAAGCAAGTAAAACCAGATTTGCCCGAAGGTGTTTACACCGCATTCCATGGTCCGCAGTATGAAACTCCAGCCGAGATTGCAATGGTAAAAGCAATTGGTGGCGATTTAGTTGGAATGTCTACTGCGCTTGAGGCAATTGCTGCTCGCGAAGGTAATGCTGAAGTGCTTGGTATTTCACTTGTCACAAATCTCGCAGCTGGCATGACCGGTGAGAAACTTAATCACGAAGAAGTACTTGAAGCAGGCAAGCAAGCAGCAACTTCGATGGGCAAACTATTAGTTGAGGTTGTAAGTAAGTTATGAACTCAGAACAGCAGTTGATTCAAACTGCTCATGCCTGGGTAGCGCAAGACTTTGATCCAGCAACTATTTCAGAATTGAAAGAATTAATTTCAAAAGTCCCACATGATCCAGTTGCCCTTGCTGAATTAGCTAGCAGATTTGCCGGACCATTGCAGTTTGGTACGGCAGGACTTCGCGCTGAAGTAGCCGCTGGCGAATCAAGAATGAATTGTGCCACTGTCGCGAAAGCTGCTTGGGGCGTTTCTAGCTGGTTACTCGCAAATCAGAAAAAAGTGTTATTGGTTGGCAATGATGCCAGAAATGGATCAGTTGACTTTGCTGAAGTTACCTGCGGTATCGCGGCAGCATTGGGGCTTAACGTAATTCGATTGGCTGGTCCAGTACCGACGCCAGTTTTGGCCTATGCCCTCACAGAGTTAAAAGCAGATGCGGCAATTATGGTAACTGCGTCTCATAATCCAGCAAAAGACAATGGCTACAAGGTTTATGACCATTCTGGTTCACAAATTATTAGCCCCAGCGACAAAGAGATTGCAGCGCTGATTGCGAAAGCACCTGCTGCCAAAGATATTGATCGGTCTGGCAATTACCAAACAGTTGAGATGATTGATAAGTATGTTTCATACGTTACAGAAAATGCGCTACCAGGTCTTACTAAAGATTTAAAAATCGCATACACCGCGCTGCACGGCGTTGGCTCAATTACATTCAATAAGTTACTTACTCAAGTTGGCTATCAAAACTTAGTAGAAGTTAAGACACAGCAGCAACCTGATCCAGCATTTCCAACAGTAGATTTCCCAAATCCGGAAGAAGATGGCGCAATGGATTTACTGCTCGCGCTTGCTGAAGCAGAAAATGCCGACATTGCTATTGCAAATGATCCAGATGCCGATCGCACCGCAATTGCCCTGCCAACTCAAACTGGTTGGCACCGGCTATCTGGTGATGAATTAGGCACGTTATTAGCTTGGTGGTGCGTGATGCGGGCTAACCTACAAAACAAACCAGTAACTGGCGCCATGGCAGCATCAATTGTCTCAAGTTCCATGATCAAGCGAATTGCAACAGCCAATAAACTTGATTTTAGTTTTACTTTAACTGGTTTTAAATACGTCGGACGAGTTACTAATTTAAAATTTGGTTATGAAGAGGCAATTGGTTATTGCGTATTGCCTGAAAAGATAAAAGATAAAGATGGAATTTCGGCTTCTCTGTTTGCAATTGAATTAGTGAGTTATCTCAAATCGAATAATAAATCGGCCCTACAGCAGTTAGATGAGCTCTACCAAACTTATGGCACTGTGCTTACTAAGCAAATTACGCTGCGGCTAACTGATGTTGCAGCAGTTGGAGCCAAGTTGGCTGAAATCATGAGCAACTTACCCACCGTACTAGGCGATACGAAACTTACCAACATTTCTGATTTTTCATCCGGTATCGATGGTTTACCAAAAGCAAGCGGAATTCGATTGAGTTTTGGTAATGGCCGAATCATCATCCGGCCAAGTGGCACAGAACCAAAACTTAAGTGCTACATCGAAGTTGCCGCTGAACCAGACCATGATCTGGCTGCTCAAAAAGCCAAGTTATCTCGCCAATTAGACCTGCTGGCTGATGAATTAGCCAAGTTGGTTCAAGCCTGAGCCACAGTGCTAGGTTTTGGCATTAGCAGCGGCTGAAGGTGTGCTGATGAATATTGCAGTAGTGGGAAGCACCAACATTGATATGGTGACTTACGCCAATGTGCTGCCAGAATCTGGCGAAACTTTAAAAGGCGAGAATTTCCTGCTTGGCTTTGGTGGTAAAGGTGCTAATCAAGCCGTTATGGCAGCAAGATTTGGTGCACCGGTATTCATGGTCAATTCAATTGGCGAAGATGTGTTTGGCGACACCACGCTGGAAAACTTTAATACTCAAGGCGTCAACACAAAGTATGTCAATCGAGTCGCCGGGCCATCTGGTGTTGCACCAATTTGGGTAGATGGCAACGGTGAAAATCGCATCATTGTGGTACCAGGTGCTAATGGCAAAATGACTGTCAGCCAGGCAGAATCTGCAATTGCAGAAATTGATGATCTTGCAATTGTGCTTGGTCAATTTGAAATACCACAGCAAGTTACCGCTGCAGCATTCAAAACTGCCCAAGCTAAGAATGCAATTACAATCTTGAACCCAGCCCCATTTGAAAAAGTATTACCTGAATTGCTCGAAAATTGTGACTGGATTATTCCAAATGAATCCGAATTTGCCGGACTGCATCCAGCTGGAAAATTTCCAGTTAGCGATACTGAGGTTATTGAATTAGCAAATCTACTTAACACCAATTTATGTGTAACCTTAGGTGAAGCAGGAGTTGCCGTAGTTGTTCGCGGTGAAAATAAGGTGGTTCGAATTGCTGCAACTGCAGTTAAACCGGTAGACACCACTGGAGCGGGCGATTGTTTCGTTGGCTCATTTAGCTATGGCTTAGTTTCTGGTCTAACCCCAGCTGATGCTGCGAAATTGGGCACGCGCTGTGCGTCACTTAGTGTTACTCGGCTTGGTGCGCAGGCTTCCTACCCCACACCAGCTGAAGCAGCTGAGCTATTGGCTACGGTTAGGTCAGGTAACTAATGCTGAACAGTCGAACCATCCAGCCAGCCACACTGCAAGAAGTGGGCGCAACTGAGGCTAGCCTAAAAGCATTTCTGCATGGATTACCTGGCGTTGATCAAGTTGGTGCTGATGCTCGAGCAGCGATGCTAGGCACAAGATCAATAAAAACTTCGGCAAAAAATCAAGCCATTGATTTAGCAATCAGCATGATTGATTTAACAACACTAGAAGGTGCCGATACGCCAGGCAAAGTTCGCACGCTGTGTGCAAAGGCAAAACGGCCAGATGCGGAAGATCCAACAGTGCCAACTGTCGGTGCAGTTTGTGTCTATGGCGATTTAGCAAACATTGCCAAGCAGGAATTGCAACATACCGATATCAAAGTTGCTGCAGTTGCTACTGCTTTTCCATCTGGCAGAGCCAGTTTAAAAGTGAAATTACTAGATACTCAAGAAGCAGTAGCTAATGGCGCTGATGAAATTGATATGGTGATTGACCGTGGCGCATTCCTAGCTGGGCGCTATTTAGATGTGTTTAATGAAATTGTTGCCGTAAAAGAAGTTTGTGGTGAAGCACATCTCAAAGTTATTCTAGAAACTGGCGAATTGAAAACCTATGACAATGTTAAGCGCGCTTCGTGGCTGGCCATGCTAGCTGGTGCAGATTTTATTAAAACCTCAACTGGAAAAGTTCAGCCTGCTGCAACTCTGCCGGTAACGCTAGTGATGCTACAGACAATTCGCGACTTTGAAGCGATGACAAACATAAAGGTTGGAATGAAGCCAGCGGGTGGAATTAAAACCACAAAAGATGCAATTAAATATTTAGTTCTAGTAAATGAGACACTAGGTGAAGCATGGCTCACGCCAAAGTTATTTAGATTAGGAGCATCCAGCCTACTGAATGATTTGTTGATGCAGCGATATCGAATGAAAACTGGTCGTTATGCTGGTAATGATTATGTGACGGTTGACTAATTATGAAATTTGAATATTCGCCGGCACCAGAATCAACTGCCATAGTCAATATCAACTCAAGTTATGATCTATTTATTAATGGTGAATTTGTGCCAAGTAGGACTGGTAAGAAATTCCAAACTATTAACCCTGCAACTGAAGCAGTGCTAGCTGAAATAACTGAAGCGTCTGATTTGGATGTCGATGCTGCGGTTTTAGCAGCCAGAAAAGCTTACAAAACATGGTCAAAATTAACTGGTACTGAGCGAGCGAAATATATCTATCGAATTGCTCGAATCATTCAAGATCGGGCACGTGAAATTGCGGTGCTTGAAACATTAAACAACGGAAAGCCCATCCGCGAATCGCGCGATGTGGATATTCCGCTAGTTTCGGCTCACTTTTTTCACTATGCCGGTTGGGCAGATAAGTTGGAGTATGCCGGGATGGGGCCCAACCCAACTCCGCACGGGGTGGTTGGTCAGATAATCCCATGGAATTTTCCCATGCTGATGTTGGCTTGGAAGATTGCGCCAGCACTTGCTGCTGGAAATACGGTGGTACTTAAGCCAGCTGAAACTACCTCCCTAACCGCGCTGTTGTTTGCTGAAATTTGCCAGCAAGCAGAGCTACCTGCTGGCGTTGTGAATATTGTGACTGGCGCAGGCGCAACTGGCCGAGCAATTGTTAATCACCCAGATATCAACAAACTTGCTTTCACTGGATCAACTGAAGTTGGTCGGATGATTGCCCAAGCTGTAGCTGGCACAGCTAAGAAATTGACGTTGGAGTTAGGTGGCAAGGCTGCCAACATTGTGTTTGATGATGCCCCGATTGATCAAACTGTTGAAGGGATTGTCAACGGAATTTTCTTCAATCAAGGTCATGTTTGCTGTGCTGGCTCTCGATTATTAGTACAAGAATCTATCCATGATGAACTGCTTGCACTGCTTTATCAGCGGCTAGATCGACTTCGAGTTGGTGACCCGCTCGATAAGAACACTGACGTTGGCGCAATTAATTCAGCTGCCCAATTAGCAAAGATTCAAGAATTAGCTGCCAGCGGTGATGCGGAAGGGGCGCATCGATGGAGCGCATCATGCGAATTGCCAGCAACTGGCTTTTGGTTCCCACCCACAGTATTTACCAATGTTTCACAATCACATCGAATTGCTCGAGAAGAAATTTTTGGGCCAGTGCTGAGTGTGCTAACTTTCCGCACCCCAGATGAAGCCATTTCAAAAGCAAATAACACGCCATATGGCTTAAGCGCTGGTATCTGGACTGAAAAGGGAAGCCGTATTTTGGAAGTTGCCAGCAAGCTTCGCGCCGGTGTGGTCTGGGCCAATACCTTTAATAAGTTTGATCCAACTAGCCCATTTGGTGGCTACAAGGAATCCGGCTATGGCCGTGAAGGTGGCCGGCATGGCTTAGAAGCATATTTAGTAGCGAGCAAAAATGACTAATCCAATTGAAGTTAAACGAACTGCCAAGTTATTTATCAATGGCGCATTTCCTCGCTCCGAATCAGGTCGTTCTTATCCGGTATCAGACGCAGCTGGCAACTTCATTGCCAATGTCGCTAATGCAACTAGAAAAGATGCTCGCGATGCGGTTGTTGCAGCAAGTGCAGCTCAGCCAAAATGGACTAGCGCCACCGCGTATAACCGGGGCCAGATTCTTTATCGAATCGCAGAGATGCTCCAAGGCCGTAGCGCTCAATTTGTTTCGGAATTAAAAGCCGCTGGAGTTAAGCATGCGGAAGCTGAAGTGAATCAAGCAATTGATCGAATCATCTGGTATTCCGGCTGGTCCGACAAATTAGCCATGACGCAAGGTAGTGCCAATCCAGTAGCTGGCCCATATTTCAACTTCTCGATTCCCGAGCCAACTGGGGTCATCGCAGTAATTATTAGCGAGCACCCCCCACTAATTTCGCTGGTTGATCAGATCTGTGCTGCAATTGTTAGTGGCAACACGGTAGTTGCGCTAGCGCAACAATCCGCACCACTTGTTGCAGTTTCCTTTGCTGAAGTGCTGGCAACTTCTGATTTACCAGCGGGTGTAGTTAATTTACTAACTTGCGATTCAGATGAGATTGCAATTTGGCTTGCTTCCCACTTAGAAGTAGATGGCATTGATATAAGCGGTGTTACTGATATTGCCTTCAAGACTAAATTGGAAGCTGAAGCTGCAATTAATCTAAAGCGCGTACTGCGCGAATTCAAAGACGGTTATCAAGCGATGAAAACTTGGCTGGAGATTAAAACCGTTTGGCACCCACAGGGGTTCTAGCTAAATTTTGCTATTGCTGCTGCATAGCCTGGTTTTACTATCTCATTAATGATTGCCAGCCGTTGATCAAATGGAATAAAGGCACTTTTCATTGCATTAATGGTGAGCCAGCGCAGCTGTTCCAGCGTGAAGCCAGCCTGGGTATGTAATAGATACATCTCATTTGTCATGGAGGTTTGCGACATAAGTCGATTATCAGTATTCACGGTAGCGCGAAAACCTAATTTGGTCAGCGTGGTGATTGGATGCTCGGCAATACTTTTTGCAGCACCAGTATGAACATTTGACACTGGACATAATTCCAGCGGCACCCGGCGATCTCTGACGTAATGTGCCAATTCACCTAACTCAAAACTGCCATCAGGTAAGGTCTTGATGTCATCGATGATTCGAACACCATGCCCTAATCGATCCGCACCACAAACCTGAACCGCTTCCCAGATCGATGGCAAGCCAAACGCTTCGCCAGCATGAATGGTCATATGAAAGTTAGCCCGGTGAATCTCATCGAAGGCATCAAGATGTCTGGCTGGTGGATATCCCGCTTCTTTGCCGGCAATATCAAATCCAACAACACCTTTACTGCGCCATCTAATGGCTAACTGGGCAATCTCCGTTGATCGAGCCGCCGTACGCATTGCAGTTAGCAAGGTGCGCATCACAATTGGTTTGCCGGCTTGGCCCATATCTTTTTCGCCTCTAGCAAAACCGGTAACAACCGCCTCAACAATTTCATCCAGCGATAAACCTTTTAACTGGTGTAGTTCTGGGGCAAATCTAATTTCGGCATAAACCACTCCATCATTGGCATGATCCACCGCACATTCATAGGCAACTTGTTCAATTGAAGCAAAACTTTGCATCACGCCAACTGTGTGTTGGAAAGTTTCTAAATAAGTTTCTAGCGACCCAGAGTCGCAGGCATCTTTAATCGATTTTGCTAACTCAACTGGATCGGTAGTTGGCAGTCCTTGATAGCCCTCAACTTTGGCTAGTTCAGCCACCGTCTGGGGGCGAAGTCCCCCATCGAGATGGTCATGCAGCACTGCCTTAGGCAGGGTCTTGATCTGATCAAAAGTAAGCATCTTGCCCCTATCTAAGCCGATGAAACATTGAATTAACACGCCGCCCACCCGCTCAACGCGCAAGTAACCTACAAAAAGTCCTAGGCTCGCGCCAAACCGGGCTTCCCCGCCCCTTCTCCGGTTTCCATCTAACGAGAAGTCCCAGGAGGACCCGTGCTGGAAAGCGTGTTCAAATTAAAACAACGAGGAACCACCGTCGGAACTGAAATACGCGGCGGCCTCGTTACGTTCTTAACGATGGCTTACATCATCGTACTAAATCCGCTGATCTTGGGTTACACCCCAGATATCAACGGTCAGTACTTAGCTGGTGGTGAAGCACCAAACTTGCCAATGATTGCTGCCGCAACCGCATTAGTTGCTGGCGTGCTAACCATTTTGATGGGAGCTGTGGCTAACTTTCCGTTAGCTCTAGCAACTGGATTGGGCATCAATGCCTTCGTGGCTCGAATCGCTGCAAACTACATGTCCTGGAACGAAGTGATGGGACTTGTCGTACTAGAAGGTTTGATCATTACGGTATTAGTCCTAACTGGATTCCGAGTTGCGGTTTTCAAGGCAATCCCACGACAGTTAAAAGTTGCTATCTCTGTTGGTATTGGATTGTTTATCGCACTAATTGGACTAGTTGATGCTGGCTTTGTGCGTTGGACGCAATCTGCCGTGCCACCGTTAACCCTTGGCGTTGGCGATAAATTAGTTGGTTGGCCAGTAGTTGTATTCATTCTTGGTGTACTAACTATTTCAGTGCTTTATGCTCGAAAAGTGCGCGGTGCCATCTTGATCGGTGTTGTTGGTGCCACCGTGCTGGCTGTAATTTTGGAAGCCGCATACAACATTGGTCCAGCATTTATTTCGCCGGAAGAAAACAATCCAAGTGGTTGGGGTCTTAATGTGCCATCAATTCCAGATTCATTTGTTGCCACTCCCGATTTTGGCCTACTAGGACAATTTGATCTGCTTGGTGGTTTTGCTACCGCTGGCATCTTGACTGCTGGCTTGTTGGTGTTCTCGCTGCTCATTACTGACTTCTTTGACACCATGGGAACCATGACCGCAATTAGTGCTGAAGCGGGCTTAACTGACAATAATGGCAATATTCCAAGTGCAGACCGAATCTTGCTAGTTGACTCACTTGCCGCCGTTGCTGGCGGTGCTGCTGGTGTTTCATCAAACACCTCTTACATCGAATCAGCTTCTGGTGTTGGTGAAGGTGCTCGAACTGGATTGGCATCAGTTGTAACTGGTGTCGCATTCCTACTTGCAACTTTCCTATCCCCCCTAGTTGCGTTAGTGCCATACGAAGCCGCAACACCGGCTTTGATTGTGGTTGGCTTCTTGATGATGACACAGATCAAAGATATTGATTGGACTGATGTCACTATTGCACTACCAGCATTCTTGACCATCATCTTGATGCCATTTACCTACTCGATCGCAGTTGGTATTGGTGCTGGTTTCGTAACTCACGTAATTTTGAAGGCATTCACTGGTAAGGCAAAGGACATCCACCCAATGATGTGGGTTGCTGCTGGTGCATTCTTCATTTACTTTGCGAAGTACCCAATTGAAATCCTATTTGGGATCTAGTTCGCTTTAAAAATAGCCGGTGCAACATTTGCGTTGCACCGGCTATTTTTATTCTTCTCGATTTACTAAATCAGGCGAAAATGCTGGCAAACAAATTGCAACGTATTCAGTTTCAACATCTAAGGTGGAATAGCGAATACGCTCACCCGCTTTTGTGATGATGGCTTGGCCGGCAGTGATAATGGTGATGCCACGTTCATGCTCTAATTGGACTTTGCCGCGCAACACTAAAGTGATTTCATCAAACTCTGGCGTCTGAAACGGTTCAGTCCAATTCGGTGGTGCCACCATTTTGGCAACTGACAGATCTGAATTGCCAGAATTTACGGCACCGACAAATTCCAAAATCTCTTTGCCGCCCGGCACTTCAATTGCAGTTGGTGCTGAAATTAGTTTTGGCACTTATGCTCCTACTCGACCTAAGATCAAATCTGGTTTAGTCACATTTTGACTATCAGAAATCTCAATTGCATCACTGAGCGCTGAGATTGCTAATTCGAATCTTGCTTCGTCATCACTATGCAGATTTATCATTGTTGCGCCAGCTGATATCGCCGCTCCCAACTCAATCTCCCAGGTAACTCCGGCTGCTGCCTGCACCGCATCTTCCTTTCGGCTTCGGCCAGCACCAAGTCGCCAAGCGGCGATGCCCACCGCTAACGCATCAAATTTAGAAACTACGCCTGTTTTTGATGCAGTTATTTGATGAGTGAATTTTGCCCTGGCTAGTGGTTTAGTTAAGTCGCCATGCTGCGCCTTGATCATGGCTTCCCATTTTGCCATCGCTTTGCCATTTTTGAGATTTTCTACTGGGTTTATGCCAGTAATGCCAACTAACTGCAGCATTTCCGATGCCAGCTCAACCGTTAACGCCACCACGTCAGCTGGACCGCCGCCGTTGAGTACTTCAATTGCTTGGTTTACCTCAAGAGCATTGCCAGCTGCTTGCCCTAACGGCTGTGCCATGTTGGTCAGCAGCGCCTTGGTTTTAACCCCAGCAGCATTCCCAATCTCAACCATAGTTTTCGCAAGTTCGGTTGCCTGATCTAAAGTTTTCATAAAGGCACCTGAGCCCACTTTGACATCTAACACCAGCGCAGAAGTTCCTTCTGCAATTTTTTTGCTCATAATTGATGAGGCAATCAGCGGGATAGCTGGCACTGTGCCAGTGACATCGCGAAGCGCATATAGTTTTTTATCTGCTGGTGCTAAGCCAGCGCCAGCCGCACAAATAACTGCGCCAACTTGTTGCAGCACCGCCAGCATCTGCGCATTTGTCAGATTTGCTTGCCAACCTGGAATTGATTCCAATTTATCAAGCGTGCCACCAGTATGGCCAAGACCGCGGCCAGATAGCTGTGGCACGGCGGCACCATATGATGCAACTAATGGCGCTAGTGGCAGCGTGATCATGTCGCCCACGCCGCCAGTTGAATGCTTATCGACAGTGGGCAGCGCCAAACTGGAAAAATCCAACCGCTCGCCACTGTTGATCATGGCCTGGGTCCAGTCCACTATTTCGCGCATCTGCATGCCATTTAACAAAATTGCCATCGCCATTGCGGACATCTGCTCATCGGCCACTACACCTCGGACATAAGCATCGATCATCCAATTTATTTCAGCGGTGGATAGTTGACCAAAATCGCGTTTAGTTGCGATTAAATCAACCGCGGAAAATGGTTCAATCATGAAGTGCTACGGGTTGCTAAATCATCTGGGCCAAAAGCATCTGGCAGCAGTGTGGCAAATGCAATTGGTCCGTTGCTGGTCATGAGTTGTAGCGTTCGACCGCCATGTTCCCATAACAATTGTCGGCATCTGCCGCATGGTGCAACTGGTTGCCCATCGCTGGCAACTACAACTAGTGCTGCCAACGTGCCGCCGCCCTGTCGTGCCAAATCGCTGACTAAGCCGCACTCGGCACACAATCCAAGACCGTAAGAAGCATTCTCCACATTACAACCAGTAATCAATCTGCCATCGGTGGTCATTGCAGCCGCGCCAACTGGGAATTTGGAATATGGGCAGTAAGCAAACGCAAGCATCTTTCGTGCTTCATCCCAAAGCAAATCCCAATTTATTTCGCTCATTTACTCTCACCTTTGCGATACGGAATGCCATCTGCTGCTGGTGGTCGCAATCGCTGTGAGGCAAATGCCAGCACTAACAAAGTAGCTAAGTAAGGCGCTACCAGCGCAACTTCACGAGGAAGTTGCGTGGTAACTAAGAACCAACTTATTAAGGCCGCTGAGATAACACCTAACGCAAACATAGTTTGATAACGCTTGGCTCGAAGCGCGAAAATGGCTAACGCAAATAGCACTAACGCACCAAGTAATACCACCGCACGCATCGCGGTGCCGTTGGCGTCACGCAGCTGCAGCGCATCGATATAACCAAATACTGCCGCACCCATTGCGGTGCCACCTGGTCGCCAGTTGCCAAAGATCATGGTGGCAAGACCAATAAAGCCGCGACCACCAGTTTGACCTTCTCGATATACCCCACTTGCCGCAATCGCTAAAAATGCACCACCAAGGGCAGCAAGTACACCAGATGTTAATACGCCAATATATTTATACAAATAAACATTGACACCTAATGAATCAGCAGCATGTGGATTTTCACCCACAGATCGAAGACGCAAGCCAAACGGAGTTCGCCATAAAATATAACTCGTTGCAATAAATAATCCGGCCGCCAACACCGTCAGAATCGATAATCTGAAGAAAACACCGGAGATAAATCCAGCTATTTCAGAAATCATGAAATAGCCGTCACGGTGAATATCAACTAACGGATCAGATAACGAATCTAAGGTGAATGTTGGAAGTGGTTCAATTGATGGTGATTGCGTAGGTCCACCGCCTGGCAAATTTGCGAATGTGATTTTGGCAAAGAACTGAGCAAATCCCAGTCCCAAAATATTCATCGCAGTACCGGCGATAATTTGATCAACACCAAACGTAATTGTTGCTAACGCAAATATTGCCGCACCAGCTAAGCCAAATCCAATGGCACCAAGCAAGCCAACCCAAGGGCCATATTGATAACCGAGCCAGCCGGCACCAAATGTACCCAGAATCATCATTCCCTCAAGTCCAATATTCACCACACCAGCGCGCTCTGCCCACAGGCCGCCTAATCCGGCTAAGCCAATTGGCACGGCTAGGCCGAGTGCCGCGGAGATAGTGCCGCGACTGGTTAGATCCAAGACATCAGCCCAGATCCGCACCAGCGAAAGCGTTGCTAATATCGAAATCGCAATCACAAAGAACTTAACTTTTTTAGATGCGGTGCTGCGCCACACCATTAATGCTGCAGTCATTAATGGCCCGCCGATCCAACCGCAGCTTGCTGCCGTTTTATCTTGATGCGTCGAGTTACTTCATAGGCAATAACTACGCTTAACACAATGACACCTTGCATAATCACAATAATTTCACGTGGCACACCAGTTAGATCCAATATCTGCGCACTGACATCCAAGAACGCCCAAAGTAATGCGCCAAATGCAATACCAACCGGATGGTTTCTCCCTAACAGCGCAATTGCAATTCCAGTAAAGCCATAGTTGCCTGGGAAATTAACGGTAAAGGTGTATTGCGCACCAAGCAGTAATGGTAAACCAACCAGACCAGCCACTGCACCAGAAAGCAGCATGGCATAAACCGTCATTCGCTTTACGTTTACTCCGCTTGCTACTGCTGCAGTTGGTGACATCCCAACGGCGCGTAGATCAAAGCCAAATCGAGTTCGGTTCAAGATGTACCAATAACTTACGCCAAGCGCTACCGCGAGGAAGAACATGCCATAGACGGGAATTGGTGCTGAGGGCAAGGTAAAGCCTGGAATGCGATTCCCTTCTGAAATTATTGGTGTACCTATTACATTTTCAGCTGTTTGAACACCTAATACTGTTGGCGCCATCAGATAAGCAATAAGTCCAATTGCGATGAAGTTCAACATAATCGTTGAGATAACTTCACTTACTCCGCGCACTACTTTTAGCCAAGCAGCAATGCCTGCCCAAGCAGCACCAACTAGCATCGAAATAAAGATAATGATCGGAATTCCCAAGTAACCAGGGAACGTGACATACCCCGCAACCAAAGCGGCAACTGCAGTAGCCAATCTATACTGGCCGTTCACACCAATGTTGAACAGGTTCATTTTAAAACCAATTGCTACCGCAACCGCGCTGAAATAATAAGTAGTAGCACTGTTAAGGATCAGCGTCATACTTCGTGGGGTGGTGGCATAATCAAACATTCGCAAAAATGTGGAGATCGGATTTGCGCCAAATGCCAACAAAATTAACGACGCGAAAATTACTGAAAACATCACTGCAAAAAGTGGCGCAAGTAAGGTATCAAGTCGCTTAATCATTGCTTTCCAGCCTTAACCGCACCAGTCATCGCATTACCTAACTCTTGTGGTGTAACTGTTGCTGGATCGGCATCTGCGACAAATTTTCCACGCAAAATCACTTTGATTGAATCACTCATGCCAATTAATTCATCCAAATCTGCTGAAATTAAAAGCACTGCTAAACCTTTTTCGCGAGCGGCGCGAAGTTCATCCCAAATTGCCGCTTGCGCACCCACATCAACGCCACGAGTAGGATGCGATGCAACTAGCAAAATTGGCTCACCTGACATCTCCCGACCAATAATAAATTTCTGTTGGTTGCCGCCAGATAGCGCACTTGCCAGCACATCAACACTTGGCGTGCGCACGTCAAATTCCGAAATAATTCGCTTGGCATCTTCCCGAGCAAGTTTTGGGGTCAATCTAAAGCCCTTGGCATTTGGTATTTGAGTCTGATGGCCTAACATTCGGTTTTCCCAAAGCGGTGCATCAAGCAGTAGCGCCAATCTGGATCTATCTTCAGGTATGTAAGCAACTCCAAGTTCGCGACGCTTTCTAGTTCCTAGCTCTGAAACATCAACCCCATTAATTACAACTTTTCCGGTTGCTGCTTTAGTACCCATAATTGCTTCAACCAATTCAGATTGGCCGTTACCTTCTACCCCAGCAATGCCAAGAATCTCGCCAGCATGAATTTCAAAGCTTAAATCTGAAATTTCATCTTTACCATCTTTATTGGTAGCAGTGAGCCCGGATACAGAAAGAATAACTTTGTCAGTAACAGTTGAGCCACGAGTTTCTGGCGTTGGTAGTTCACTACCCACCATTAATTCCGCTAACTCTTCAGCAGTTACTTGTTGAGTCTTGAGATTCAAGGTCGCAACTGTGGTGCCGCGGCGAATCACGGTAATTTCATCCGCAATTTCTAACACTTCATCAAGCTTATGGCTGATAAACATAATTGTTATGCCTTCAGCTTTCAGGCCATTTAGTGCCTCAAACAATTCATCAACTTCATGTGGCACTAGAACTGCAGTTGGTTCATCTAAAATCAAAATACGGGCACCTCGATAGAGCACCTTTAAGATCTCAACTCGTTGCCGGTCACCAACACCTAGATCGCCAACTAGTGCATCAGGATCAATATCTAATCCGTAATTGGTGGAAATTTCTACAATTTTATTTCGTGCTGCAGTGAAATCCAACGAACCTGCTTTTCTCGGCTCGCTTCCTAAAACGACATTTTCCAAAACAGTAAAGTTATCCGCCAGCATGAAATGTTGGTGCACCATGCCGATACCGACATCAATGGCATCTGATGGTGAGTTAAAAACAATCTCAGTGCCGTTAACTGAAATTGTTCCTTCATCAGCTTTCTGCATGCCGTAAAGAATCTTCATCAAGGTTGATTTGCCAGCACCATTTTCGCCCACAATGGCATGGACTGTCCCAGATTCAACTTTTAAGTTGATATCGCTGTTAGCAATGACTCCCGGAAACCGCTTCCAGATCCCCTGCAATTGAACTGCGAGCAAAATCTTTCTCCTTGCTGCCACCATAAAAATAGGCCCGGACTGACAATTACGCCAGCCCGAGCCTACCGCTAAGCACTCTAAGAATGCTCAGCCAAATTAGTCGAGCGTGCTGCTTACAACGATTTCACCGCTGATGATCTTTGCGGCATATTCGTCAGCAACAGTTGCCAATGGGGCAACTGCTGGGTTTGATGATGAGTAACCCACACCTTCACGGCTTAGATCGAAGTTCTGGATACCTGATAGTGGTGCACCATCTACCACGCTCTTAATAACTTCGTATACCGAAACATCTACTCGCTTTAGCATTGAGGTGATGATGTTGTCTTTGAACTCAGCACGTGCTGGTAGCACGTATTCGTCTGAGTCAACACCAATTCCCCAATAGCCAGCAGCAGAGCCACCAGCTGCTGCGATTGCCTGATGCATACCAAGTCCTGATCCACCAGCTGCTGCGTAAACAATGTCAACGCCGCTGTCGATCATGCCTTCAGTTGCAATCTTGGCGCGGTCTGGTGCATTCCATGCGCTGTTGTCACCAGCTGGACCCATGTATGCAACCTGGATCTCAATATCTGGATTTACCGCCTTAGCACCTTGCTCATAACCAGCCTGGAAAGCCTTAATCAAATCGATTTCCATACCACCAATGAAACCAACTTTGCCTGACTTCGATGCAGTTGCTGCAATTGTTCCGACCAAGAATGAGCCCTGTTCGGCTGCGAAGATCAAACTAGCAACGTTTGGTGCATCTACCACTGAGTCAACAATTCCAAAAGTGGTGTCTGGGAATTCTGGAGCTACTTCAGCTAGCGCTGCACTATATGCGAAGCCAACTGCAATAACTGGGTTGTAACCATCTGCGGCAAGCAAACGTAGTCGCTCAGCGCGCTCTGGGTCGCCATCGCTGTCTGCTGCTTCAACTTCATTTACCTCAACACCGAATTCAGAAATAGCGCGGTCTACACCGGCTGCAGCTGCATCGTTGAAGGTACCGTCACCACGGCCACCTGAGTCATAGGCCAAACCGACCTTAACTACTGGGGCATCAGTGCCAGCATCAGTTGTCTCATCACTGCTTGAACAAGCAGCCAAAACCAATGCACCAGCAAAAAGTACTGATGCAATCTTGATAATCCTGCGCAAAGGATTCTCCTTTTTCATATTTTTGATTTGCCACGAAGACCGTAGCTTTGACCGAATTTTATCGAGTTTTAAGGGGTCGATGCATACCCAGAACAGCCTCGCTACCGAACTGTTATCAAATCTAGGGTGATTGCTGTCACATACTCTCAGCCGGAACGAATTCGCCCCAAACTGAGCGCAGCACCTCGCAGATTTCACCCACGGTGGCCATCGCCAAAATCGCCCGCTCCATTGGGTAAAGCAGGTTATCCCCAGATTCTGCGGCGGCCCTCATATCCGTTAACGCCTCGGCCACTTCCGCTTGATTTCGTTGGCTGCGAATGGTGGCTAAAGATGCCACTTGCTTGGCCTCAATTGCTGGGTCAATTCTGTACGGCTGATATCCCTCAGTGGACTGATCAGCAAACTGATTAACTCCAACAATGATGCGTTGTTGCGAATCAATTTCCCTGGCAATCTGATAAGCGGATTCTTCAATAATGCGTTTTTGCATTCCTTGCTCAATTGCCGATACCGCCCCACCAAGCTGTTCAATTCGATCAATCAAACGTTTAATCTCAGTTTCTAATTCCAACGTCATTGCTTCAACTGCATAAGAGCCGGCAAAGGGATCAACGGTGCGAGTGAGATCCGTTTCATGCGCAATCACCTGCTGTGTTCGAAGGGCTAACGTGGCAGCTTTTGCGGTTGGCAAACCAATTGCTTCATCAAACGAATTCGTGTGCAGTGACTGAGTCCCGCCAAGCACCGCAGCTAATGCTTGAATCGTAACCCGCACTAAATTTACTTCTGGCTGCTGTGCTGTTAATTGCACACCAGCTGTTTGAGTATGGAACTTAAGTGCAGTTGACTTATCTGACGTGGCACCAAATTCATCTTTCATAATTTGATACCAAACTTTTCTTGCTGCGCGAAACTTTGCTACCTCTTCCAACAAAGTGCTGCGCACCACAAAAAAGAAAGAGAGCCGTGGCGCAAACTCATCGACCGCTAACCCAGCTGAAATTGCTGCTCGAACGTAAGCCATGGCGTTAGCCAAGGTGAAGGCAATTTCTTGCGCTGGCGTCGCACCTGCTTCCGCCATGTGATAACCAGAAATCGATATTGTGTTCCAGGCGGGAAGCTCAGCGGCACAGTATTGAAAGATATCTGTGGTTAATCGCATTGAGGGTTTTGGTGGAAAAATGTAGGTGCCGCGTGCGATGTATTCTTTTAGGACATCGTTTTGAAGTGTGCCAGAAAGCTTTGTTAAATCAGCACCTTGCTCTTGTGCTACCAATTTATACATCAATAACAAAATAGCCGCTGGGCTGTTAATTGTCATAGATGTTGAGACTTGATCTAATGAAATCCCAGCAAATAGTCTTCGTATGTCAGCGATAGTGTCTATTGCAACGCCAACTCGTCCTACTTCACCTTTAGCAAGTGGATGATCGGAGTCGTAACCCATCTGAGTTGGTAAATCAAAAGCCACTGATAATCCAGTAGTACCCTGCTCGATCAGGTCGCGATAGCGTTGGTTTGATTGATCAGCATCACCAAATCCAGCATATTGCCGCATCGTCCAAGTCCGACCCAAGTACATGTTCGGATGGATGCCGCGGGTAAATGGTGGCTTACCTGGCTCGCCTAAATCGCGAGCTGGATCAAACGCTGCTAAATCTGATGCGTCATAAACGGGTTTGATCGGGAAGTTTGACTGCGAACGAAACCCGTCGCTCATAACTTAGCTAGACCTACGCTTAATGGTGCTGCCTAGCCAGCGCACTGGATCATACTTAACATCAACCACACGCTCTTTCATCGGAATTAGCGCGTTATCGGTAATCTTGATGTGCTCTGGGCAAACTTCAGTACAGCATTTAGTAATGTTGCAATAACCCAGACCGTGATCCTCTTGTGCAATCCGCTTTCGATCCACCCCATCTAGTGGATGCATGTCCAACTCGGCAATACGCATCAAGAAACGTGGGCCTGAGAATGATTCCTTATTCTCTTCGTGGTCGCGAATTACGTGACAGACGTTTTGACACAAGAAGCATTCGATGCATTTACGAAACTCTTGGCTACGCGACACATCCTCTTGCTGCATTCGGTATTCACCTGGTGCCAGATCTTTTGGACCTTCAAATGCTGGCACTTCTTGGGCTTTTTTGTAGTTATAGGAGACATCCGTTACTAAATCGCGAATGACTGGGAAGGTGCGCATTGGTGAAACCGTTACGGTCTCTTCTGGATCGAACGTGTTCATTCGAGTCATGCACATCAAGCGAGGTTTGCCGTTTACTTCAGCGCTGCACGAACCGCATTTTCCTGCCTTACAGTTCCATCGAACCGCAAGATCTGGCGCTTCAGTTGCTTGAATTCGGTGGATAACATCAAGCACAACTTCACCTTCGTTAACCTCAACTTCGTAATTGGTTAGCGCGCCAGACTTAGCGTTTCCGCGCCAGACCCTGAATTTCGCTCGGTATCCCATTAAGCCACCTCTTTCGGCAGTTGAGCGTACTCTTCTTCAGTTAAGTATTTCTTTAACTCGGCCTTCTCAAATAGTGCCAATAAATCTGGTGGCAGCATTGGCAAATCTTTAAT
>JBIJDU010000004.1:0-67928 GCA_044343935.1 Candidatus Nanopelagicales bacterium
CTGCATCCAGGTCCGATGAACCGAGGAATTGAAATTAGTTCACAAGTTGCGGACGGGGAGAGATCGCTAATTGTGGATCAAGTGAAAAATGGTGTTTACGTTCGAATGGCAGTTCTATATCTACTTCTTGGGGGAGCGACTGAGGAATTATGACGAATCAATCAATAGTTTTTAGGAACGTTGCACCTTACGGCGAAGAAGTAGTTGATTTGATTGTCTCAAAGGGTGTGGTTACCGGAATTGAGCCAGCAGGTAAGGCTAATGGCAATGAAGTAATTGACTGCACTGGATTAATTGTTCTACCTGGCTTTGTGGATTTACACTGTCATGTACGCGAACCAGGCAGAGAAGATTCGGAAACAGTGCTAACCGCATCGAGAGCAGCAGCGCTCGGTGGGTACACCTGTATTTTTGCGATGCCCAACACCAATCCAGTTGCTGATAATGCTGGCGTGGTTGAGCAAGTTAAGCATCTCGGGGAATTAGTTGGTTTGGTAGATGTCCATGCGATTGGAGCGGTAACACTCAAGCAAGAAGGTCGTGAGTTAGCTGAATTAGGTGCCATGGCGGATTCGGCAGCGCAAGTGCGAATTTTTTCGGATGATGGCCATTGCGTTTCTGATTCTCAGCTGATGCGCAGAGCGCTGGAATATGTAAAGGCATTCAATGGCATCATTGCACAACATGCGCAAGATCTACAATTAACCAAAGACGCCCAGATGAATGAGGGAGCGCTTTCTGCCACCTTGGGGCTGCGCGGTTGGCCAGCAGTTGCGGAAGAAAGCATAATTGCAAGAGACGTGTTACTAGCTCAGCATGTGGATTCTCGCTATCACGTGTTGCATTTAACTACCGCCCGAGGCGCAGAAATTGTTAAGGAAGCGAAAGCGCGTGGAGTTAAGGTTACTGCTGAAGTAACCCCGCATCATTTGTTACTCACCGAAGATTTGATTAAAGGCTACGACCCAGTTTATAAAGTTAATCCTCCGCTTCGAACTGCAGCTGATGTAACTGCATTGCAGGATGCATTGGCATCAGGGGTGATTGATTCAGTTGGAACTGATCACGCGCCGCATACTGAAGAACATAAAGATTGTGAATGGGATCAGGCAGCATTTGGCATGTTAGGGCTCCAGACCGCATTGTCTGTATTAGTAAAAACGATGATTGAAACCAAGAAAATTAGTTGGCGTGAGTTGGCGAATCGGATGTCAGTTAAGCCAGCTCAGATTGCCGGCTTAACTGATCAGGGTCAAGATATTGCTATCGATGCTCCAGCTAATCTCACATTTATTGATCCAAACTCAAAGTGGATGGTTACCAAAGATCTTATTGCCAGCAAAAGTTTCAATACCCCATACGAAGGAATGGAATTGCCAGCCACAGTGAAACATACAATGTTCAAAGGTGAATTTTCGGTTAGAGACGGTAAGGTGCAAAAGTGATTGATTTCGAACCTGCAGTCTTAGTTCTCGAAGATGGTCGGGTCTTTAGTGGCAATAGTTGGGGGGCAACAGGTCAAACTTTTGGTGAATTGGTTTTTGCGACCCCAATGAGTGGGTATCAAGAAACAATCACAGACCCGTCATATTGTGGCCAGATTTTGGTGCAAACTGCACCACACATTGGAAATACCGGAATGAATGATGAAGACCCCGAATCCGATCAAATCTGGATTTCGGGCTATGTCGTGCGCGATCCATCTCGAATAGCTTCAAATTGGCGCTCCAAGCGAACCCTCAACGATGAATTAATAGCACAGCAAATTGTCGGCATTGCAGATGTTGACACTCGAGCTATCACTCGTCATTTGCGTGATAAGGGGGCGATGCGTGCTGGCATTTTCTCGGGAAAAGTGTTGCCGTCAAAATCGGAGATGCTTGCGGCCGTAACTCAACAGCCAAGCATGAAAGGAAGAAATTTAACAGCTGAAGTAACTACGGCAGATAGATATGTTGTGCCAGCTAACAGAGAGGCTGAATTTAAAGTGGCAGCAATTGATTTAGGTATTAAACGCAATACGCCTCGACTGATGGCAGCAAGAGGGATTGAAACACATGTGTTCTCAGCAAATACTCCAATTGATGAGATTTTGAATGAGGGCTTTGATGGAGTTTTCTTAAGTAATGGACCTGGCGATCCAGCGACTGCCTCAGAAGTGGTTGTATCGATTAAAAAGATATTGGCAGCTGGTGTGCCATTGTTTGGAATTTGTTTTGGTCAACAATTATTTGGACGCGCCTTGGGATTAGAAACTTATAAATTACAGTTCGGGCACCGCGGGATAAATCAACCAGTTCAAGATCTAGCTACTGGAAAAGTAGCGATAACGGCTCATAATCACGGATTTGCAGTTGCAGTGCCAAATTTAAATGAATTCGACACACCATATGGGCTGGGCCGCGTTACTCATCGTTGCCTAAATGATGACGTAGTAGAGGGTATCGAATTGGTTAATTCACCAGCGTTTAGTGTGCAGTATCACCCAGAAGCCGCCGCTGGACCACATGATGCTGAGTATCTCTTTGACAAGTTCAAACAACTTCTAGTTGAGAGTAAAAATGCCTAAACGTAGTGATATCTCATCGGTAATGGTTATTGGCTCTGGCCCAATTGTCATTGGCCAAGCTTGTGAATTCGATTACTCTGGTACCCAAGCATGTCGAGTCCTTCGCAGTGAAGGAATCCGAGTTATTTTGTTAAATAGCAATCCAGCCACCATCATGACCGATCCAGACTTCGCTGATGCCACTTATGTTGAGCCAATCACGATGGAGATCTGTGAAGCAATTATTGCTAAGGAAAAGCCCGACGCATTACTCCCAACGCTGGGTGGCCAGACAGCACTAAACATGGCGATGCAATTACATGAATCTGGGATCCTAGAAAAATATGGTGTTGAACTCATCGGCGCTAACGCGGAGGCTATTCAAAAGGGTGAGAATCGCGAATCATTCAAAGAGGTAGTAAAGAAAATTGGTGGCGAAGTTGCCAAGAGTTTTATTTGCCATACCGCTGCTGAGATTGATGCTGGTGCGGCTGAGCTTGGCTTTCCCATGGTGGTTCGTCCATCATTCACGATGGGTGGTGCTGGCTCAGGAATTGCATATAACAAAGAAGACCTCGATCGAATTTCATCAGCTGGCCTTCAAGCGAGTGCAACAACGGAAGTTTTGCTCGAAGAATCAATTCTTGGCTGGAAAGAATATGAATTGGAGCTGATGCGAGATGCAAACGACAATGTTGTAGTTGTATGTTCAATCGAGAATGTGGATCCTGTTGGTGTTCACACCGGTGATTCAATAACCGTAGCACCAGCATTAACACTAACCGATCGAGAATATCAAAAGTTGCGTGATTTATCGATTGCAGTAATTCGTGAAGTTGGTGTTGATACTGGTGGTTGTAACATTCAATTTGCTGTTGATCCTGAAAACGGCAGAATCATTATCATTGAGATGAATCCTCGCGTTTCGCGATCGTCCGCGCTTGCTAGCAAAGCTACTGGTTTTCCAATAGCGAAGATTGCAGCAAAGTTGGCTATTGGTTACACCCTTGATGAAATTAGTAATGACATTACGGGGGAGACGCCAGCATCTTTCGAGCCAACCCTTGACTACATTGTTACGAAGATTCCACGGTTTGCTTTTGAAAAATTTCCTGGTGCTGATACCAGGTTGACTACAACTATGAAAAGCGTCGGCGAAGCAATGGCAATCGGCCGCTCCTTCAGCGAATCTCTCATGAAGGCATTGCGTAGCTTAGAAAAAGCTGATGGAGTTTTTAGTTGGAGTTATCCAAAGCGTTCGGAGGCAGAATGGCTCGAACTAGTTGAGAAGCCACACGATGGTCGGATCAAGCTGGTTCAACAAGCTTTACATGCCGGGATTAGTGCGTCAAAGATATTTGAGGCTACCAAAATAGATCCGTGGTTTCTTGATCAAATTCAGTTGATAAATGAGGTGGCTGACCTTATCGCATCAGCAAATGAATTAGATAAATCTGTATTGCGTTTGGGTAAGCGTCACGGTTTCAGTGATTCGCAGATTGCTCAATTGCGTAATGTAACTGAATCTGATGTGAGATTTATGCGCTATGAGATGGATATTAGGCCAGTTTATAAAACGGTAGATACCTGTGCGGCTGAATTTAAGGCTTTAACGCCATATCACTATTCATCTTATGATGAAGAAACTGAGGTTGCTCCCAGCAACAAGAAAAAGGTGATCATTCTTGGTTCTGGACCAAACCGAATTGGACAAGGTATTGAGTTTGATTACTCGTGTGTGCATGCAGCATTAACCTTAAAGGAAGCTGGTTATGAAACCATCATGGTCAATTGCAACCCTGAAACGGTTTCAACTGATTACGACACATCTGATCGATTGTATTTCGAGCCGCTAACACTTGAGGATGTACTAGAAGTGATTCACGCTGAAAGTAAGTCGGGAGAAATTGCAGGGGTAATCGTGCAACTAGGCGGACAAACTCCGCTAGGACTAGCTGCTGGGCTTGCTGCGTCGGGAATAAAGATTGTAGGCACTCAACCAATTGATATTCATCGTGCTGAGGAGCGAGGCGAATTTGATGCGCTGTTAACCAGATTGGGGCTACAAGCACCAAGCAATGGCATGGCCGCCTCAATAGCGGATGCACTTAGCATTGCCAGTCGAATTGGTTACCCAGTATTAGTTAGACCAAGCTATGTGCTTGGTGGCAGAGGCATGGAAATCGTATATGACGATGAGATGTTAAGTGGATATATTTCTCGGGCTACCGAAATCACACCTGATCGTCCAGTTTTGGTTGATCGCTTTTTAGACGATGCAATTGAAATAGATGTCGATGCGCTATTTGATGGTAGGGAAATGTATCTGGGTGGAATTATGGAACACATCGAAGAGGCTGGTGTTCATTCTGGCGATTCGGCCTGCACGCTACCTCCTATCACGTTAGGTAAAGCTGAATTAGATCGAATAGCGGAAAGTACTAAATTGTTGGCCGCTGGTTTGAATGTAGTAGGTTTAATAAATATTCAATTCGCGTTGAGCGCTGGGGTTTTGTATGTTTTAGAGGCAAACCCACGGGCGTCTCGCACGGTGCCTTTTGTCTCAAAAGCGACAAATGTTCAACTAGCCAAGGCGGCCGCGCGAATAATGCTGGGTGCAACGATTTCTCAGTTAAAACAAGAGGGTGTTTTGAAGTCCGATGCTGAATTGGCTAATGCAACATCGGGTCCAATTTCAGTCAAGGAAGCCGTTTTACCTTTTGGCAGGTTCCATGGCGTTGACACCGTGCTTGGCCCAGAGATGAAATCAACTGGTGAAGTCATGGGTATCGACAAAAACTTTGGTCTGGCATTCGCCAAATCTCAAAGTGCAGTTTACTCAGCCGGACTCCCTACTCATGGCAAGGTTTTTGTTTCAGTAGCTGATCGTGATAAGCGTGCCATGGTGGCACCAATCAAGCGATTAGTGGATATGGGCTTCAAGGTAGCAGCAACCGCTGGCACTGCTGATGTGCTAAGAAAACACGGCGTCGACTGTGAAGTTTTGGTCAAGCAGCACATGGCTGACCTGGAGCATGACAATCAAAAAACAACAGTTGAAGCCATCTTGGCTGGCGAGATAGCGCTGGTGGTAAATACACCATACGGCACTGGCGCCAGAATAGACGGATATGAAATCCGAACAGCTGCAGTTACCGCTTCGGTTCCTTCGATAACCACCATTCAAGGACTATCAGCTGCAGTTGAAGGTATTGAAGCACGCAGCAAATCCAAGTACGCTGTGAAATCGCTGCAGGAATACGCAATCGCATCAAGAACGGCTAGCGCATGAATGTTAAACCAGTTCAAACTGTTGGAAAAGTCGTTAGTGTTCGTAAATCTGGACACTACTCGGTAATCTCAATTGCTTGCTCTGGAATTGCTGAAATCGCTAAGCCAGGCCATTTCATCACGGTGGCTGTTGGTGGCGAAAATTCAGCAATGATGTTACGTCGGGCATTTAGCATTGCTTCAATTGATGATCGCTCGGTGTATGGCGGAGTTATCGAGATTGTCATAAGCGCCGATGGACCAGGAACCCGATGGCTGGCGGCGCGAAAACGAGATGATTCATTAGATATTGTCGGTCCACTAGGAAAGCCGTATCCAATCCCAAAAAACCCGGTTCCAGCAGTATTAGTTGGTGGTGGTTATGGTGCCGCAAATTTGCCATGGTTGGGCAAGTATCTAACGCAACGAGGCTGCAAGATTGACACAATTCTTGGTGCTGCTACAGATCAAAAAGTTTATGGGCAATTAGAAGCAAGGCGAATTGGTGGCTCCTTAACAATTACCACCGAAGATGGCTCAATTGGCACATCAGGTCGCGTAACTGATGTGCTTCCAATGGTGATTGCTAAGAATAATGCGGCAGTTGTGTATGCCTGCGGTCCGATGGGTATGTTGGCTGCGGTAACTAAAATTGCAATCGATCATGGTGCAGTTGCGCAAGTTGCCGTAGAGGAAGCCATGGCGTGCGGTATTGGGGTGTGCATGACCTGCGTATTGCCAATTATCGACGAAGATGGTCAAACCAAGATGCTGCGATCTTGTGTTGCTGGACCTATATTTGATGGGTCAAAAGTACGATTTCAAGATATAGACAAATTGCCACCTGATGCGCTTGGGGCAACTGCGATGGGTGGCCATTAATGGTTGGTACACCAATTCGTGGAGCTGGACCAACAGGTGCGCCGGTTGATACATTGCTAGTTGATTTGAGTGCGCGAATTGGCACGACAAAGGTTCCAACCCCTATTTTTACCGCATCTGGTTGTGCTGCTAGCGGAAAAGAGTTAGATCAATTCTTTGATATTGCAGCTATTGGTGGCATTGTTACCAAGTCAATCATGTTAGAGGCAAGGTCTGGTAGGGCTACACCTCGAATGGCAGAAACGCCAAGCGGAATGCTCAATGGCATTGGATTACAAGGCCCCGGTATTGATGAGTTTATTAAAAATGATTTAGCTTGGCTCCATCAACGTAAAGCCCGAACTGTAGTTTCGATTGCGGGAAAAACTGTAGAAGAGTACGGCAAGTTAGCCCGAAGACTAAGGGAATTTGATTGGCTTACCGCAGTAGAGGTGAACATCTCTTGCCCAAACGTAGAATCCAGAGGTCAAGTTTTTGCCTGTGATCCAGGCGCTTCCGCGGCGGCTATTACCGAAGCTAGACGTGGGCTAAATGCAAACACACCAATAATTGCCAAACTGACTCCAGATGTAACTGATATCAGCAGCATTGCTCGTGCCGTGGTGGATGCTGGTGCCGATGGTGTTGCAATGATCAACACATTGTTAGGTATGGTGATTGATCTAGATCAAATGCGGCCAGTGCTATCTGGCGGTACTGGTGGTTTATCTGGCCCTGCAATTAGGCCAGTTGCGGTCCGCGCAATTTGGCAGGTGCATGCAGCTATGCCGAACTTACCCATCTTAGGAATGGGCGGAGTGCGAAACGGTAAGGATGCGCTTGAACTCATTTTGGCCGGAGCTAGTGCTGTAAGTGTAGGCACATCTATTTTTAATGATCCGTCAGCACCGTGGCGAATTCAGCGGGAGTTGCGAGATGAATTGGGAAGTCGTGGATTTGCTAAATTGTCTGAAGCCGTTGGACATGCTCATACTAGATTCGAGGCGGAGAATTGAGACTTCCGATAGCAATTGCGCTTGATGTGGATTCATTACAGCAAGCAATTGCGCATACATCGGTGTTATCTAACTCAGTTGCCATGATAAAGGTGGGACTACAGTCTTATCTTCGCGATGGCAATGCTGGAGTTCAAGCAATCTCGGCTGAATTGAATGGGGCTGAACTATTTCTTGATTTGAAACTGCACGATATTCCCCAAACTGTTGCTGGCGCAGTTCGGAGCATCAAGAAATTGGCGCCAAGTGTATTAACAGTTCATGCCGCTGGTGGAAGTGCGATGTTAAAAGCAGCAGTTGAAACTGCAGAGGAAATCGATATTGCAGCCGTAACCATTTTAACCTCACTTGGTGACACTGATGTTTCAGTTTTTTCAAATAGATCAATTCCAGATATAGTATTGAAATTGGCGGAACAGGCAGTTACTGCTGGATGCCGAGCCATAGTTTGTTCACCACATGAAGTTGTGAAACTAAGGGACGTAGTTGGTGGGGAAACAAGATTAATCGTGCCGGGAGTGCGAATGCCAGGAGATGCCGCCGGAGATCAGAATAGAATTGCTACACCTGCTGAGACCATTGGATACGGCGCTGATATTTTGGTGATGGGTAGATCTATTTTGAACTCTGCTGATCCGTTAAAACAGCTTGAGTTGATTAGGCATTCATTGCGAGATGAGCAATGAACTTGTTGATGCTTGTCGGCCCTTCTGGAGTTGGGAAAGGCACAATCATTAGGGAACTGCGTAAACACCGCTCTGATATTTGGCTTTCAGTTTCAGCAACTACGCGCGCCGCGAGGGCTAATGAAACACATGGGGTGGATTACTTTTTTTTGAGTCGCACTGAGTTTGAGCACATGATTGCAAAAGATGAATTATTGGAGTGGGCTGAATATGCGGGTAATTATTACGGTACCCCTAAGCAGCAAGTGATGGAGCAATTGAATCAAGGTAAATTGGTTGTTTTAGAGATTGAATTAGCAGGGGCTCGGCAAATCAAGGCGAAATTGCCAGAAGTTATTGATGTGATGGTGCTGCCCCCCTCACTGGCAGACTTGGCTGACCGGCTCAATAGTCGAGGAACCGAGAATGAAGCAGAGCGGCGGCGCCGACTCGAACTGGCCGAGGAAGAGTTAGCTGCCCAGGGGGAGTTTCGTTACCACATCCAGAACGACACTGTGTCGGGTGCATTGGCGCAACTGCTACCCTTGCTCCCTGCCCAATCTTCAAAATAAGGAAGTGCGATGTCCGGAGTAAATCAGCGTCCAGAGGGAATTACCTATCCACCGATTGATTCCCTATTGGAAAAAACTGGTTCTAAATATCAGTTAGTCATCTATGCGGCTCGTCGCGCTCGTCAGATCAATGCTTATTACTCGCAGTTAGGCGAGGGTTTATTGGAATACGTTGGGCCATTGGTTGATAGCCATGTTCAGGAGAAAGCACTTTCGATTGCAATGCGCGAAATTAATGCGGATCTGCTTAGCTACGAGCGCACTGAACCAGAACAGAGCGAAACCAACGAGTAGTTAGGGCGATTCGTGCCCAGGATTGTTCTAGGCGTTGCGGGCGGCGTCGCCGCTTACAAATCCATCTCGCTTGCTCGATTACTTATTGAATCTGGCCATGAAATTATTGTGGTACCAACTCCAAGTGCGCTAAATTTTGTGGGCAAAGCCACGTGGGAAGCATTAACTGGAAATCCAGTTTATGCAAATGTATTTGAAGCAACTGATCAAGTCGCGCATGTTGCGATTGCGCGCTGGGCTGATCTAATTGTGGTGGCACCGACAACTGCTGATCTAATGTTCCGTGCTGCTGCTGGCGCGGCAAACGATATGCTCACTGCAGTTCTGCTTACTACTAATGCACCAATAATTTACTTTCCGGCAATGCATACCGAAATGTGGCTAAATCCAGCAACAACCGCAAACGTTACAACATTACGTGATCGCGGCGCATTAGTAATTGATCCAGCAACTGGGCCACTAGCTAGAGGCGATCAAGGATTGGGTCGATTACCCGAACCAGAACAAATCTCAGCATTAGTTTCCTCATTTCTTGCCCAGCCAAATATGGTGCAAGACTTTGCCGGTAAACGAGCCTTAGTTACATTAGGTGGTACATCTGAAAGCATCGACCCAGTTAGAGTAATTACTAACCGGTCAACCGGCGAAATGGGTGCTGCAATATGTCGAGCGTTGTATCTGCGCGGAGCTGAAGTTACTGCAGTGGTGGGATCGCATAGCGCAGTTTTGCCACATGATCTGACGATTAGATCTGTCACCTCCGCGAGTGAGTTAGCAACAGAAGCTTTATCACTATCGCCAAACCAGGATTTAATCATTATGGCAGCAGCTGTTAGCGACTTCACGCTGTCACCAGCGGCAGCAAAACTCAGCCGGGAAGCAAGCCGCACGCTGGAGTTGGAGCCTACCGAGGACATTCTGGCCAAGATTGTTACGCTGAAGAAGCCAAGGCAATTCATAGTCGGATTTGCGGCTCAAACCGAAGATTTACTTTCGGCGGCAAGGGAAAAATTGGAACGTAAAAAATGCGATTTGATTGTTGCCAATCTTGTGGGAAATGATCGCGGATTTGGCCCGATTAGAACTGAGATAGCAGTTGTTTCTCAGCATGGGGTTGTTTCCTCTGGGCCAGTGAGTAAAGATCAAGCAGCTCATCTCATATTGGACGAAATTGCCAAAAATTCAGCACCTTCCTAGTAGGGTTCGCCTAGCAAACAACCGCAGGAGTGATTTTGGCGCGTCGACTATTTACCTCTGAGTCAGTAACTGAAGGCCATCCAGACAAGATGGCAGATCAGATCTCCGATGCAATTTTGGATGACTTGTTAGCGCAAGACAAACACAGTCGCGTCGCAGTTGAAACCTTACTGACAACCGGGCAGGTACATGTCGCGGGTGAAGTAACTACCAAGGGTTTTGCAGATGTGATGGCCATCGTGCGTGATGTCGTTTTGGAAATTGGATATGACTCCAGCGTTAAAGGATTTGATGGGCAATCATGCGGTATTAGTGTTTCCATTGGCTCACAATCGCCTGATATTGCACAAGGAGTTGATGATGCACTCGAAGAGCGCACAGGTTCAACTGATCCTTTTGACAAACAAGGCGCTGGCGATCAAGGTTTAATGTTTGGTTACGCGACAAATGAAACACCACAATTAATGCCACTTCCCATCATGATTGCTCATCAGTTAGCGCATCGATTGGCCGAAATAAGAAAAAGTGGCGAAGTTCCGTACTTGCGGCCAGATGGTAAAACGCAGGTTTCGATTGAATACGATGGCGATAATGCGATTAGAGTCAATACCGTCGTGGTCAGCACTCAACATGCTCGCGACATTGATTTGATTAGAACTCTAACCCCAGACATCAAATCGCATGTAGTTGATCCGGTGTTGGAACAGGTTGCTAATGACACTGGGTTAGAGATTTCTAATCTGAATTTATTGGTAAACCCAACCGGAAAGTTTGAAATTGGTGGCCCAATGGGCGACGCTGGATTAACCGGACGAAAAATTATTGTGGACACTTATGGCGGAATGGCCAGACACGGGGGCGGGGCATTTTCGGGAAAGGATCCATCTAAGGTTGATCGCTCTGCCGCTTATGCAATGCGTTGGGTAGCCAAGAACATTGTTGCTGCTGGATTGGCAGCAAAGTGCGAAGTTCAGGTGGCCTACGCAATCGGGATGGCGCGACCAGTTGGACTTTATGTGGAAACCTTTAAAACCGGAGTTATTTCTGATGCCAAAATTGCTCAATTGGTTACGGAGGTATTTGATTTACGGCCTGGTGCAATAATTGATGCGTTGGATTTGTTGCGCCCGATTTATCGACCAACTGCAGCTTACGGCCATTTTGGCCGACCGGAATTCACTTGGGAACAAACCAATAGAGTGAATGATTTGAAATCACTCCTATAGATAGGAGTAGAGGTTGAGTTTCAACATTGCCAAAGTGGTGATTGATTCTCCGTTGCCACATCTTGATCGGTTATTTGATTACTTAATTCCAGATAATCTTTTGGGTGAGGCTAAACCTGGAGTAAGAGTCAGGGTACCATTTCGAAATCGTAGAGTAGAGGGTTTTATCGTAGCCATTACTGATAAATCAGAGCTCACAGGAAAATTGACTCAGTTGGAAAATGTCGTATCTAGTGAGGTGGTATTAACACCTGAAATTTCGAAGTTAGGAAGAATAACGGCGCAGCGAACGGTTGGAAACTTTCATGATGTGCTTCGAGCTGCAATCCCGCCTCGACATGCCAGGGCAGAGAAGCGTACCTTTGAAAAAACTGAACTTCAAATTGAAACTAACTTCGCTGGACTTGAGGATTACCCAGGAATGATTGAGTTTCTGCAGAATAAAGAAAAATCTATTGCGGTTGTAGATATTCCACTATCTCAAACTTACGCAAAATTCATCTGTCAAATTCTTAATACTGGAATGAAGAATGTACTTATTCTTGTCCCTGATCAATTTGATATTGATCTTGTGATGCACGAAGTCGAAATCAAGCCAGCTCAAGATCGAATTGCCATTTTAACTTCCCAGCAAACTGCTGAGCAGAGGTATGTTGAGTTTTTAAAGGTCCTGCGAGGCGCTGCAGACTTAATTATTGGTACTCGAAGTGCAATTTTTGCACCGATACCAAATCTGAATTTGATTATTATGTTTGACGATGGGGATGATCTTTACACGTCACCTCAAGCACCGTATTGGAACGCGCGAGATGTTGCACTATGGCGTAATGAATTATTTAATGACAGAATAATTTTTGCAGCCCGTGCGCAATCAGCAGAAGCTGCCATGTTACTCGATTCAAATACAGCTGTCCATATTGAATCAGTCGGAATAAATAGGACTGATGTTCCGAGGCTTACGAGCGATAGTTGGACAGATCACTTTAATCCTCTAACACAAAAAATGCGATTTCCGGATTCAGTTTTTGAAGTTATTCGCAACGGCTTACGTAGCGGAACTGTATTGGTTTCAGTTCCCAGAAAAGGCTACTTACCTCTGATTTCGTGTGTCACTTGTCGAAAAGTAATAAAATGCCCGAATTGTCAGGGTGCTATTTCAGCAACAGCAAACTTCGGAACCGGTAGTTGTTTACGTTGTGGTGGACTGAGCGGTGCTATATCGTGCCAGCATTGTGGTGGTAAGAAAATTCGATCTATTGTTTCTGGAGTGGATCGAACAGCCGAAGAAATGGGGAAAGCTTTTCCTAATGTCATCTTAAAAACTATCTCGAGAGAAAATCGAAATAATGTTGAAGCAATACAAAACCAAATTTTGCTGGCAACTCCTGGTGCGGAGCCAGTAATAACATATTCATCGGTGGTGGTGTTGGATTCTTTTTTGTTTCTAGCTAGACCCGAGGGCAACTCCCAAATTCGATTCTTGCGCCACCTATTTAATTTAAGAAGCATGCTTAAAGAAAAAGGCGAAATTATTGTTGTGGGGGACTCTGAGAACCCGATTCTTCAAGCGTTTTTACGGTATGACGCAGCAAGAATAGGGGCTGATTTGTATCAAGAACGCAAAGCGACCAAATTAAATCCATACGCCAGATGCGCTGTTATCAATGGTGATTGGCAAGCCTTGACTGATGTTGCGGCATTAATGCCTAGTCATTTCCAGGTTTGGGGTCCGGTCGCTATTGCTAGCGATCAAATCAAGAAGCATCAGGCCAGTTTGCTGATATCTGCACCAAGGCACCAATCGAAGGAATTGGTCACATTATTGAGGTCATGGCTTGTAGCGCGAAGTGCTAACCGACTTTCGGTGGTTCAGATTCGAATCGATCCTGATGATTTGTAGTGTTTTAGATAGAATTTATCTATGACACTTAGAGATATTCGATTGCTTGGGGATCCCGTTTTGACTGTTCCTGCTGTGCCAGTGCGGGATTTTGATAAGGAATTGCGGGTTCTGATCAAAGATATGGCTGAAACCATGCTTGATGCTCCAGGAGCAGGACTGGCTGCACCGCAGGTCGGGGTCTCACTTCGGGCATTTACCTTCATTACAGAAGACATGGAGGCACCCGGTCATCTGATCAACCCAACCTTGGAACTTTCCAGCGAAGAGCAAGATGGGAACGAAGGATGCTTGTCTATTCCTGAAGTGTCCTTTGATTGTGTTCGAGCGATGTCAGCTGTTGCACGGGGATTTAATGAGTACGGCGAGCCAGTTGAAGTACACGGAACCGAGTATCTGGCACGAATATTGCAGCATGAAACAGATCATCTGGATGGAATAGTTTTTATCGATCGGATGGATGCGCAACGTCGTCGAGAGGCTATGCGCGCAATTCGGGAAACTGAATGGTTCCAAGCGGGAGCGCAAGTGCGAATTAGTCCGCATGCGCAAAATGGCGTGATTAGATAATTGATGCGGATTGGATTTGCTGGAACGCCACAGGTGGCAGCGCAAGTATTGAGCCACCTAGTTAACACTGGGCAGCAGGTAGAACTGGTAATAACTAAACCAGATGTCCCTAAAGGCCGAGGTAAGGTTTTAGCAGAGTCAGAGGTTTCTAGTTACGCTCGTGCGCATGGATTAAACCTAATAAAGCCAGCAAATCTAGATTCGCCAGACTTAATCCAATTGTTGCATGAATTGGAATTGGATTTGTTTATCGTCGTGGCATACGGCAACATGATTCCAGCACATTTGTTGGATGTAACAAAATTTGGCTGGTTTAATCTGCATTTTTCGTTACTGCCCAGATTTAGAGGTGCAGCTCCAGTCCAACATACGTTGCTAACTGGGGAAACTCAATCTGGAGTTACTTTATTCAAGATTCAAGCTGGTATGGATGACGGACCGATTCATAGTCAAATCCAATACAACATATCCGATGATGATGATGCTCAAACCATGCTGTCCAATCTTGCTGAAATTGGAACAGATTTGATTGATCAAGCGCTTTCTGAAGTTATCAATGGAAAACTAGTACTCCGCGATCAAAATCATGAACTAGCTACTTATGCCAGTAAACTGCAATCAATTCATTCAAAAATCGACTGGCATAAGTCAGCCATGGAAATTAGAAATCTAGTGCGAGCCACTGCCGCCGGTCCATCCGCGTTCTCCAATTTGAATGAAAAGGAGTTAAAGATCCATCGCGTTAGGCTCAATTCGACTAAGGAATTGATGCCAGGTCACATTGTTAAAAGAGCTAGACAGATATTGGTTGGCACTGGAGATGGTGACTTGGAGTTACTTGAAGTTCAGCCTAGTGGGAAACAGCGAATGAGTGCGTTTGATTGGTTTAATGGACTGCGTGATAACGAGTTGACTTTTAAATGATTCAGCCGCGAGTGTTAGCAATTGAGGCGATTTCTCGAATAAAGCATGATGGTGCTTATGCCAACTTAGTGACGAATGAAATGCTCTCAAAGGCAAAGTATTCTTCGCAAGATGCCGCTTTTTTTACAGATCTGGTGAATGGATCTATTAGGTATTTAAGATTTCTAGATTTTATATTGGCGCAATGTGTAAGTCGGAAACTGGAGGATATTGAGCCGGACCTGCTAATTATTCTTGAGATCGCAGCTTATTCCTATCTAATTAAACAAAAGGCAGCCCATGCGGTAGTAAACGAGGCGGTTGAATCAGCTCGTGAGGTTATTGGAGAGCGTGCAGTTGGCTTTTGCAATGGCGCGTTACGTCGATTAGTTAGAACTAGCCCCTTTGATTGGAACCAAACACTGAGCGACGTTGAAAATCATGACGAACGTGAATCCATCAGATACTCACTTCCGATTTGGATATATCAAGAGTTTAGAAAGCAGATATCGGATGATCGCGAGTTAGCAGTATTGCTAGACACACTCAATCAACCACCGCTCGTATCCTTGTTAAGACCACCGCAAAATAAATCAATTTTGCGTGATCTTGTGCCGGGAAATTGGTCACCTTTTGCTTATCGAGAAAAGCAGCGAGGCGTTTTGGGAAAAACGTTGATGGATTCAAATTTTGTAGTTCAAGATGAAGGCAGTCAATTAGTTTCATTGGCAACTCTGTTAGCGCCAATAGAAGGAAATGATCAGGAATGGTTGGACATGACAGCTGGACCTGGTGGCAAGGCAACATTTTTAGCTGCTGCTGCGCAAGCACGTAAAGCCAATTTAACAGCAAATGAATTACATCCACACCGAGCCAAGCTGATTTCAAATACGTTAGCTCGTTTAAATCTGATGGCAGAGGTGACGATCGGTGATGCGCTGTCACAAAATTGGGGTAAGCAGTTTGATCGAGTTTTGCTTGATGCGCCCTGTACTGGATTAGGTGCACTGCGCCGCCGATCCGAATCTCGTTGGCGCAAACAACCTAATGATCTAATTTCACTAGTTGATCTGCAAAAAAAGCTATTACACAAAGCAATAACTGTAACAAGACCAGGTGGGGTAGTGGCATACACAACTTGCTCGCCTCATCCCCGAGAGACGGATGAAGTTATCGATTTTGCACTTAAAACTGCAAATGTTGAAGTTATTGATGCCAGTGCGCTGCTGCCGGCAGTTCCAACTACCGACTCTCCCTTTCTGCGACTTTGGCCGCATAATCACGGCACGGACGGGATGTTTCTGGCTATCCTTAAAGTGAGTTAGGCTTTAGCCATGCTGATAACGCCAAGCATCCTGAATGCTGACTTTGCCAATATTAGCGCTGAGATTGAGCGAGTTGCTGCAGCAGCTGATTGGCTTCATTTAGATGTTATGGATGGTCATTTTGTCCCCAATCTATCTTTCGGTCCAGCGATGGTCGAAGCGGTAAAGCGCAATACAGATCTTCCAGTAGACGTTCACTTAATGATTTCGCAACCAGAGCGTTGGATCGATAAATACGTCGCAGCGGGTGCCAACAATGTTTCATTTCATTTTGAAGCCACCAATGATCCCGTTGCGATCGCAACAGAATTGAAAAAACTGGGTGTTTCAGCTGGACTGGCGATAAAGCCAGATACTTCATTGAAGGAAGTAACTGGAATTTTGAAATACTTTGATTTACTGCTAATTATGACAGTTGAGCCAGGATTTGGCGGTCAAAAGTTCATGACAAAAATGTTGCCAAAGATTGCCGAAGCTAGAGAGTTCATCGATCGCAATGAACTCAACGTTCAAATCCAAGCCGATGGGGGGATAAATTTATCCACTATCAAATCCGCTGCGATGGCGGGCGCAGAAGTATTTGTTGCAGGTTCGGTAGTTTACAGTTCAGATAATCCAGCATCAATTATTAGCGAACTTAAACAGAGTATTAAGTCGTAATGAATATATCTGCGCTACCCGCCGAAATAATTGCGATGCATCACGCGTTCAATTTAGCGCAAACACCAGCAGTTCCATTAGGTCCCAATCCTCGCGTTGGCTGCGTGCTAATGGATAAGAATGGTGCTTACTTGGGTGAAGGGTTTCATCGGGGAGTGGGTACCGACCACGCTGAAATTGCTGCGATTCAAAGTTCTAAATCAAATTTATCTGGGGCAACTGCGGTGGTAACGCTCGAGCCTTGCTATCGACCAGATCGCGAAACTGATTGTGCTCGAACTTTACTTAAAGCGGGTGTATCTCGAATCGTGATCGCACAACCGGATAAAACTGCCAAATCTGCAGGTGGTTCTGATTTTCTCAGAAGTCAATCGATTGAAGTGGTTGAAAATGTTGCAACAGAAGAGGCGAGTGGAATTAATCCCTGGTTCTCAATTGCACAAATGCAAAAGCGTCCATATGTTAGATTAAAAATTGCTTCATCCTTAGATGGAAAAATTGCTGCAGGAGATGGCAGCTCTAAATGGATTACTAGTTCGGAGTCGCGACAAATTGTGCATTCATTGCGGGAAGCTTCGGATTACATAATTACCAGTACTAAAACTGTACTCTCTGATGAAGCAAAATTCACTGCGAGAAACTCTTTTGATGAATTGCGGTCGCATCAACCGAGTGTGTTCATTTTGGGAAATACACCTATCCCCAAAAATCATGTTGTTTTCTCCGCTGATCATGTAGTCAAGATTTCAACTGAAAGGGATTTGAATAAGTTCCTTGTTGATCTTTGGCAAGACCAGAAGATCTCTGTATTAGTAGAGGCAGGGCCCAAGCTAACTACGGCATTTCTGTCGGCTGGTTTGGTTAATGAGTTGGTTTGGTTTTCAGCACCAAAATTGATTGGTAGTACTGGAAAAGATGCCATTGGGGACATTGGTGTTACAAGTATTGCAGATGCAGTTCAGCTTCAACTTTACTCCGCAACTACCATTGGATCTGATCAAATGCTCGTCTATCGAAATTTGGCGGAATACTGATGTTTACGGGTCTGGTACTTGGTACAGGTGCGCTGGTTGCCAAAGAGCTTCATGGGGAATCAGCATTATTGAGCGTGCGATACGCCGGGGTGTTCGATAATCCTCAAATTGGGGAAAGTATTGCGGTTAATGGAGTTTGTTTAACCGTCGCCAGTGTTGATGAGGATCACGAATCGATTTCATTCGATGTCATGGGAATTACCCTGTCGCTAACCAATCTTGGAGATTTAACTCCCGGAATGAGAGTTAATTTAGAGCGGGCAATGGCAGTTGGCGATCGGTTTGGCGGTCATATTGTGCAAGGTCATATTGACGGAAAAGCACAACTAATTTCAAAAGTTAGCAGCGATAACTGGATCACCTATCGATTCTCGTTGCCTGTTTCAGTTTCAAAATACATAGTATCTAAGGGGTCTATATGTTTGGATGGAGTTTCACTGACTGTTTCAGCGGTGACCAAAGATTGGTTTGAAGTGTCTCTAATACCCACAACGTTGGATACGACAAATTTGGCAGGTCTGGATGTTGGCGAATGGGTTAATGTTGAAGTTGATGTGATAGCTAAGTACGTAGAATCCATGTTAGGAAAATAACAATGAGCCTTCGGTTAGACAACATTGAGGATGCGTTGAAGGATTTTGCCAAAGGACGGCCGTTAGTTGTTGTTGATGATGAAAATCGAGAAAATGAAGCTGATCTGATTCAAGCAGCAGAGTTGACAACAACTGAATCCATTGGATTCATGGTTCGTCACACGTCTGGAGTCATTTGCGTTCCAATGCTTGATAATGATTTAGTTCGACTAAATGTTCCACCCATGACGTTATTTAATGAAGATCTTAAGCAAACTGCCTTTACTGTTTCAGTTGATGCGGCAACTGGCATTTCAACTGGAATTAGTGCAGCTGATCGAACAAAAACGATTCACATTTTGGCAAGCGATCGTTCTACTGCCAATGACTTGCGCCGTCCAGGACACATATTTCCGTTACGCGCTGTTGACGGCGGTGTGCTTCGGCGAGCCGGGCATACCGAGGCTGCGGTGGATTTGGCGATTCTGGCAAACTTAAAACCCGTTGGCGTGCTGTGTGAGTTAGTACATGACGACGGCTCGATGATGAGAGCTGATGACGCACGTAGATTTGCAGATGAAAACAATCTTCTAATGATTTCAATTGCTGACCTCATTGCATACCGGAGATCAAACGAGAAGCATGTTGAGAAAATTTCGTCAGCGAGACTACCAACTGAATATGGCGAATTTACTGCTTATGTATATCGCAGCACAATTGACGGCAGTGAACACATGGCGTTAGTTGCTGGTGATATTAGAGAAGGCGATGAAGTTCTTGTTCGAGTTCATTCTGAATGTGAAACTGGCGATATTTTTGGATCGCTAAGATGCGATTGTGGTCCTCAGCTGCATGCAGCTCTAACTGCAATCTCCGATGCTGGCAAAGGTGTATTGGTATACATGCATGGTCATGAGGGTCGCGGTATCGGCCTAGCTAAAAAATTACGCGCCTACCAATTACAGGATCAAGGTATGGACACGGTGGAAGCAAATCTTGCCCAGGGTTTACCGGTAGATGCTAGGGATTATGGAACTGGCGCACAGATTCTTTTTGATCTTGGCGTTCGAAAGATGAGGCTATTAACGAACAATCCCGCTAAGCGTGCTGGTTTGGTGGGGTTTGGATTAGAAATAGTTGACCGGGTGGCATTGCGGGTGCCGTCAAATCGCCATAATGAGAAATATTTGGCCACTAAACGCGAACGTATGGGTCACGAATTTAGTTGACTCGCTAACATTGTGGCATGAGTTCAGTCGGCGCCCCAAAAACGCCAGCACTAGATGCTGCTGGTTTAAAAATAGCAATTGTTGCCTCAAGTTGGCACGACCATGTTATGAATAGCTTAATCTCTGGATCATCATCCTATTTATCCAAAGCTCAGGCAGAATTGGAAGTTTTTCGAGTGCCAGGATCATTTGAATTGCCATTAGGCGCAAAGTTGGCATTCAAGCAAGGTTTTGACGCTGTAGTTGCACTTGGTTTAGTGCTAAGGGGAGATACGCCACATTTTGATTATGTTTGCGCTGGAGTTACCTCAGGACTAATGCAATTAATGCTCGAGTCGAATAAGCCTATTGGTTTCGGTGTACTAACTTGCGACACTGAAGCGCAGGCGCTAGCCCGCTCAGGATTACCTGGATCAGATTCCAACAAGGGTATTGAGGCAGCACATGCTGCTTTAGCGATGGCTTTATTGAAAAGAGAATTGAACTAATATGACCTTTGAAGAGCTCTACAAACTTTTGGAGTCTAAAATTGATGCTGATCCGGAACTATCAAATTCAGCAAAGTATTTAACTTTAGGTAGTCATGAGATTGGCAAAAAAGTAATCGAAGAAGCTGCGGAAAGTTGGATGGCTGCGGAACACGAGTCCGCGCAAGCAACCGCGGTAGAGATTGCTCAACTACTTTATTGGGCTGCTCTATTGGCGATATCGGCTCAGGTTCAGCTAGAAGACATTCTAAATGAGCTATAAGTAAGGAATAGAAATGTTAAAAGTTGCACTTCCAAACAAAGGGCAGTTGGCCGAACCAGCAGCTCAGATGCTAAAAGAAGCCGGTTATTTAAAAAATGCACAAAGCAAGAATCTTGTCGTTCTTGATCGTGAAAACGATGTTGAATTCTTCTTCCTACGGCCCAAAGATATTGCTGTATATGTTGCAACCGGCACATTAGATCTGGGAATAACTGGACAAGATATGGTTTTAGACAGTGGAGTTTCTGCTAATGAGATATTGAAATTGGGTTTTGGCAAAGCCTTTTTTGCTATTGCAGGTAAGTCTGATAACACGGATATCAAATCATTGAATGGTTCGCGGATAGCAACTTCTTACGCTGGAGTGTTGTCCGCTTGGCTAAAGACGAATTCCATTAAGGCCGAAATTATTAAGCTTGATGGTGCAGTCGAGAACGCAGTTCAGTTAGATGTGGCTGATTACATTGCGGATGTGGTTGCCACCGGAACAACTTTGCAGCTGGCTGGTTTAAAGTTAATTGGTGATCCCATCATGCATTCACAGGCAGTTCTGATTTCACGCAGCGATTACTCGGGGTCGGAGATTACCGAGCGGTTTGTTCGCAGATTGAACAGTGTAATTGTGGCCCGAGACTATGTACTGATGGATTATGACATTCCAACCGATCTGGTTGCTGCCGCGTGTGAAGTTACGCCAGGCTTTGAAAGCCCGACCATCGCGGCCTTGCGTGATCCGAAGTGGAGTGCCATCCGAGTGATGGTGCCGGCAGCGCGGGTGCATCAGATTATGGATGAGTTGTATCAAATTGGGGCTAAGGGGATTTTGGTCACTGATATCTCTGCTTGTCGACTGTAGGCCAGATTGGGCCCAGCTGGCCGTCTGCTATCCTCGTACCTGACCGGCTAGGAAACTAGTCAAAGTGGAGCATTCCCACCTGCATGCCTAAGGGCTGCTGGTTTGGTCCAGAGTTGCTATTGCGACTATTGGAGCTGCGTCACCTTGGCTGTTACTTACCAAAAGTAAGCATGGGAGGCTGTATTAGCGCTGAACCAAGGATCAATGACCGCATTCGTGTGCCTGAGGTCAGATTGATTGGTCCAGAGGGTGAACAAGTGGGCGTAGTTTCAATAGACGCCGCACTCAAGTTAGCTCTGGATAATGATTTGGATCTCGTAGAGATTGCGCCAGACGCAGTCCCACCCGTTTGCAAGGTGATGGATTTTGGCAAATACAAATATGAATTAGCACAAAAAGCACGCGAAGCTAAACGCAATCAGGTGCAAACCGTGATCAAAGAAATCAAACTTAGACCAAAGATTGATGATCATGATTACATCACAAAAAAAGGGCATGTGGAGCGGTTTTTGAAGCATGGTGACAAAGTCAAAGTAACCATAATGTTTCGTGGCCGCGAACAATCTCGGCCTGAAATTGGTTTGCGATTATTGTCAAGATTGGCTGAGGATATAACTGAGGTTGGATTCGTTGAGTCAACTCCAAAACAGGACGGTCGAAACATGGTCATGGTGATAGCACCAGTTCGAAAAGGTGCGAAGCCGAAACCAAAAAAGGTTGCAGAGAACGCACCAGAAGATACAGGGAATTAGGAAGGAAACAAGATGCCAAAGATAAAGACACATAGCAGAGCAAAGAAAACCTACCGCGTAACGGGTACCGGCAAGATCACCCATGAGAAGAGCAACATGCGACATCTCATGACCGGAAAGCCATCTAAGCGAACCCGACGACTAGAAAAAGATGCTGTCGTTAAAGAGCCAAACGTTAAGCGTACGTTGCGACTATTAGGTAAGCGCTAATTTAGAAATTTAAGGAGAAGATAATGGCAAGAGTAAAACGCGGTGTAAATGCGGCTAAAAAGCGTCGTACCACGCTCGAGCGGGCAAGTGGCTATCGTGGTCAACGATCACGGCTTTACCGAAAAGCCAAAGAGCAAGTTACTCACTCGCTGGTTTATTCCTACGGGGATCGACGAACCCTTAAGGGGGATATGCGACGACTCTGGATCACCAGAATAAATGCTGCAAGCCGTGCGAACGGCATGACTTATAACCGCTTCATGCAGGGATTGAAGGCAGCAAATATCGAGGTGGATCGCAGAATGTTGGCAGAGATCGCTGTTTCTGACCCGGAAACCTTTACCAAATTAGTTGCTGCAAGTCGGGCTGCTCTTCCTAGCGCATAACTGATGGTCAGCGTTACTGCTGAAAGCTTGATCAAACAAGCAAAACGGCTAAAGCGGAAGACTGAACGGGAACGTATTGGTTTCTTCATTGTGGAAGGAAAACAAAACGTCGATGCGGCCATTGCAGCTGGCGCTCAAATCATAGGCTTGTTAACAACTGAGAGCGGCTTGCAATTTCCTATTGCCGGCGAATGGCCAACTTTTGCTATCTCGGCGAAGCAGTTCCGTGAAGTTTCCGACACGGTTACGCCTCAGGGATTGTTGGCCATTGTAAAGAAACCTGATTACACGATTTCGGCACTTCCTAAAAATCCAAGAACTCTTGTCTATCTCGAGGTGATTCAAGATCCGGGAAATTTAGGCACAATTATTCGAACTGCTGATGCTTTCGGCGCAGACGGCGTGTTGTTGAGTCCTGGCTGCGTAGATCCGTTCAATGAGAAGTGCGTACGAAGTTCGGCCGGTAGCATTTTCAATTTACCGGTTATTTCAGAAATAGATTTAACCCAATTGCGTATACTGGCCAATAACTATCAGGCGAAACTACTTGTTACCTCACTATTGGGAACAATCTTGCTCTCTGAAATTCAGATTTCGGATTACACCTGCACGATTTGGGCAATTGGCAACGAAGCAAATGGAATTTCACCCGAGTTGGCAAATATCGCAGATCAAACAATTAAGATCCCTATGCTTGGAAAGGCAGAATCGCTCAATGCGGCTATTGCCGCGGCGGTGTGTCTTTATGCGTCAGCCAGCTATATCTCAACCCTGAAAGCCTAGAATTCACAGATGAATAATCCGCCCACTGCGAAAAGGTTGAACCTGGATGAATTAGCAACGATTCGAGAAGTTGCTGCGGCAGCAATTTTGGCCGCATCTGATTTAGAGGACTTAAAGTCAGTACGGCTGGCGCATCTAGGTGATAAATCACCTATCGCACTAGCGAATCGCGAGCTCGGAAAATTAGCGGCTGAAGATAAAGCCAAATTTGGCGCTGCGATAGGTGAACATCGAAAATTTTTGACAGATTTACACGAACAAAAACAAACTGAACTTCAGTCCAAGCGTGATGAACAAATCTTAACCTTGGAACGAGTTGATGTTTCGTTGGCAGGTTTGAATCTTGAGCGCGGTGGAATTCACCCATTAACCGCTACTATGAATCGCATTATTGAAATTTTCGTAGCAATGGGATACCAAGTTGATGAAGGTCCTGAAGCTGAAGCCGAACTTTTGAATTTCGATGCTTTAAATATTCCTACAAACCATCCAGCCCGTTCCATGCAGGATACCTTTTACATAGAGAGCCCTAATTCAGGAATAGTACTGCGTACCCAAACCTCACCTGTTCAAATTAGATCACTATTAAAAAGAGATTTACCTGTTTATGTGATTTCGCCAGGCAAAGTATTTCGCTCAGATGAACTTGATCAGACCCACACGCCAGTTTTTCATCAAGTGGAAGGATTGGTAGTCGATAAAGGGATCGGCATGGCTGAACTAAAAGGGACAATTGACCATTTTGCTAAAGAAATGTTTGGCTCAAATGTTAAAACGAGATTACGTCCATCGTATTTTCCATTCACTGAACCAAGCGCGGAAATGGATGTTTACTTTCAAGATCGCTGGGTTGAATGGGGTGGTTGCGGGGTAGTAAATCCAAAAGTTTTAGCAGCAGTTGGTATTGATCCAACAATTTATTCTGGTTTTGCATTCGGTATGGGTATTGAGCGCACCTTAATGTTTCGCAATGGGGTATCTGACATGCGAGATATGGTTGAGGGAGACGTTAGATTCACCAAGATGTTTGGAGCTATCTCATAATGAAAGCCCCACTTACTTGGCTTGTTGAATTCATTGATAATGGTGATCAAATTTCCGTCAGTCAGGCAACAGAAGCTTTTACAAAACTTGGTTTTGAAGTTGAAGATGTTATTGAAATTGGCCAAGGATTGATCGGTCCAATTGTGATTGGAAAAGTTCTCGAGATTGAAGAATTGACCGAATTCAAGAAACCAATTCGCTATTGTTTAGTTCAAGTTGGGCCATCTCCAGACCAAGTAAATGGAATAGTTTGTGGCGCTTCTAATTTTTCTGTTGGTGATTTAGTTGTAGTGGCTCTTCCTGGTGCAGTTTTACCTGGCGATTTTCAGATTAGCAAACGTGAAACTTATGGAAAAGTGTCAAACGGCATGATTTGCAGCCTTCGGGAGTTAGGTATTGGGGAAGATCACAGTGGTATTTTGGTTTTACCCGATTCATTTCCGATCGGCATAGATGCTGTGGCTGAGCTAGGTCTGCATGACTATGTATTTGATTTATCAGTTTTACCAGATCGTGGTTATGCCTTGAGCATCAGAGGTTTGGCGAGAGAACTTGCGATTATTACCAACGATACTTACCGCGACCCAATTAGTTTAATACCGAGATTGGATTTGACAGCCGACGATTCGGTGTCGGCAACCATCTCTGCCAAAGAAGATTGCACGTCACTGTATTTGACTACATTGACTAATTTCGATCCTGCTGCGGTAACTCCGTGGGAAATTCAACGAAAATTGCTACTTGCCGGAATGCGCTCCATTTCGCTGGCTGTAGATATCACTAACTTTGTCATGTTAGAAATCGGTCAACCGCTACACGCTTTTGACAAAGCAAGCCTAAGGGGCGGAATTAAGATCCGATATGCAAATTCAAGTGAAGATCTAGAAACACTTGACCATCAAGTTCGGGCACTTGCATCAACCGATTTAGTTGTTGCCGACGAAGTGAAAGCGTTATCGCTGGCCGGAATTATGGGTGGTGTGACCAGCGAGATATCAAGTAATACAACTGAGGTAGTGCTGGAAGCAGCTCATTTTACTGCTGAGCGAGTAGCCGAATCTGCACGTCGTCACATTATTTCTAGTGAAGCTAGTCGACGGTTTGAGCGAGGCGTTGATCCAAACATTGCCCAAGCTGCATCTGATTTAGCTTGTTCGCTCTTAGTTAAATACGGCTCGGCAAAAGTAGTAGGCCGAAGTAGTGTCTCAAAGCAGACCGAACCTGGCAATATTAAACTCGACAAAACGAAATTGGATGAAATAGCTGGTTACAATATATCAATAACCGAAGTTAAACGGGTGCTCAATGCAATTGGCTGTTCTCTTTTTGTACAAGATAATTTATTAGTTACTGTCCCGAGTTGGCGACCAGATTTAATAACTACCAATGACTTGGCTGAAGAGGTTTTGCGTATCACTGGTTATGATTTGATCCCAACCAAGTTACCAGCAGCGCCGGCTGGCAAGGGGTTAACCCAAAAACAACGCCTGTTGGGCCAGATACGTACTTACTTGGCTTCTGTGGGCTTATCGGAAATTCTAAATTATCCATTTTGCTCAGCAGAACAGATGAAATCTTTTGCTGAGAATAGGCCGGAAGCTTTGGTAAAGATAGCAAATCCCTTGTCTGAGCAAGAACCATATTTACGTAATTCTTTGCTACCGGGGATGCTAGCTGCTTATCAACGTAATTTAGGACGAGGGAATTCAAACATTTCAATATTCGAAGTGGGAAGTGTTTTTATTGGTAAATCAGAACAAGTATTACCGAAACCTCAACTCCCGCTCACGTCATCTAGTTTGTTGGAGATTGATTTATCGCTACCAAATCAGCCTCTATTTTTTGCTATTTTGTTAGCGGGTGAAAAGGAATCACAAAATCCGATAAAGACATTAGATAATTGGCAATGGTTTGATTCAATCGCGCTAGTCAGTTCGATTCTGGATCAGTTATCTATTGAGTTTGATATTCGCGCCGGCGAAGCACCCGGTTTCCATCCTGGTCGCACTGCTGAAATATGGGCATCGAATGAATTAGTTGGGATAGCAGGGGAGTTACATCCAAAGATTCAGGAAGAAATTGGATCAGCAAGTCGAATTGCTTTAGCGCAACTTAATTTTGATGTGATTGCACAGGTTGTGCCGATGACTGTATCTGCCAAAAGAATGTCTAATTATCCAGTAGCAAAAGAAGATCTGGCCGTTGTAGTACCAGAAGAGCTACCGATTGCAAAGATCCTAACTTCTATTGCCTCGTTGCAGCTAAAGGAGTTGGAGTCGGTTGAGGTTTTTGACATCTACCAAGGTTCGCAGATTCAAGCGGGGAGCAAATCGGTAGCGTTGGCACTTAAATTTCGAGCCGTAGACCACACCCTTTCAGCCGATGAAATTTCGAGCCTAAAAGGCAAAATCCTCGATACCTTGAAGAGTAATCACCAGGCGGAACTTCGAGAATAACCCCCTTATTCACTTTATTGAATAAAAATGGTATACTTTCGAGATGTTACGAACTGTGGTGATAGGTGCCTCTGGCTATGCCGGCGGGGAGCTGCTGCGTCTCATTGATGGGCATCCTGGGTTGAAACTAACCCATGCGGTGGCTAATTCGCTGGTGGGTGAGCAGATCGGGAAAATATTTCCAAATCTGAACTTAACACCTAAAACATTTGTTGCTGTATCTGAGGTTGATTTCACGGAAGTGGATGCGGTTTTCTTGGCTTTACCTCATGGCGAATCAAGTAAGTTGATAACTCAGTTGCCAAGCCACCTTCTTTTAGTTGATCTAGGTGCAGACTATCGGCTTAAAAGCGATAGAGCATGGAAAGATTTTTATCCCGGTGACTACGTCGGGGAGTTAACTTATGGTTTAGCAGATATCCCAAGCTTTCATCAAGAGATTTCGGCACAGACGCGAATTGCCAATCCCGGTTGCTATGCCACGGCCATAAATCTTTCACTTGCGCCATTTGTACAAAATTCAGATTTTGCAGCCGGAGTTATTAGTGTCGTGGCAACGTCAGGTACTTCTGGCGCTGGTCGAAAAGCGTCCACTGATCTAATCACTGCGGAAAATATGAACAACATGTCGGCATACAAAGTAGGTGGAAAACACCAGCATACCCCTGAGATTGAGCAATTTTTATCGAATATGTCGCAACGAGAGATAAAGATTAATTTCACTCCAATACTTGCACCAATGCCGAGGGGGATACTTGCAGTTAGTCATGTTCAGCTTGTTAAAGAGATTTCGGAACAAGAGTTACGTGATCAATTTATTTCTTTTTACGACAATAATGTCTTTGTGAAATTACTTGCAGATCAAGAACAACCTCAAACTAAAGCGGTAGTAGGAACAAATAATGCGCATTTTCAAGTTTCTGTAGATAAACGAACAAATCAAGTTGTAATTACTGCGGTGATTGATAATCTGATAAAGGGGGCAGCCGGCCAGGCTATTCAAAACCTTAATCTTATGGCTGGTTTTGATTATGACACTGGCTTGAAAGCAGTAGGTGTATATCCGTGAGTGTTTCTGCACCTGCAGGATTTCGAGCGATGGGTGTTTCCTGTGGTATCAAACCTGGCAAACTGGATTTAGCGTTAGTACATAATTTAGGACCTAATTTTGATTTTGCTGCTGTTTTCACTACCAACGAAGTTAAAGCAGCTCCAGTTTTATGGTCTGAGCAGATTGCAAAAACTGATAAGGCTAGAGCGATATTGCTCAATAGCGGGGGTGCAAATGCGTGTACTGGGCCAGCCGGTTTTTCGGTGACTCATAATTCAGCAGAGTATTTAGCTGAGAAACTTGGATTAGCACCCATTGATGTGGCTGTTTGCTCAACGGGCATAATCGGTGAACAACTTGATCTGATTAAGATCAAAACTGGAATCGATGCGCTCACTTCATCTTTTGATAATGATGGTGGACTTGCTGCCCAAGCAATATTAACCACCGACAGTAAACGTAAAGAAGTATTAGTTAACGGTAATGGTTACTCTATTGGGGGAATGGCAAAGGGCGCAGGGATGCTTGCGCCAAGTTTGGCAACAATGTTAGTGGTAATTACAACTGATGCTGATCTAAGTAAGGTTAATTTAAGTGTATTGCTAAGGGTGGTTGCTAATAAGACTTTTAATAGGATATCAAGTGATGGCTGCACATCCACAAATGATTCAATCATGTTGATGGCTAATGGTTCCTCGAAAGTGTCACCAACTAGTGATGAATTTGAGAAACTACTCACCGAGGTCTGTTCATCTTTGGCCAACCAATTGATTCTCGACGCTGAAGGCGCAACAGTGTTTGTCGAATTGATTGTTGACAAGGCCAAATCCGAAAATCAGGCTGAGTTGGTTGCCAAAAAGGTGGCATCTGATTCGTTAGTAAAAACTGCACTTTTTGGCAGAGATCCCAATTGGGGTCGTGTTGCAGCAGCCGCAGGTTCGGCAGGCGCAGGTATCGATCCTAATTCTTTGGATGTTTACTTCAATGAGATACCGCTGTGTTTGAATGGTGCAGCAAATGGGGATAGGCATCGCGTTAAATTGAATAGTGAGACCATCAGAATTCGAGTTTCACTAAATCAAGGTAGTGCTGAGGTTAAATTCTTAACAACTGATCTAAGTACTAAGTATGTTTTAGAGAATTCGGAATATTCCTCATGATGGATGGCAAAGGTAACTTATTGGTAATTAAGGTAGGTGGAAACGCTTTAGTCACCCCTGACGCAATGAAATCTTTTGCACAAGCAGTCAGAAAGCTCTTAGATGCGGGTTATTTGACTGTTATTTCGCATGGCGGAGGTCCCCAAATTTCTGCCGCGTTTGAAGCCGCTGGAGAGCCTAGCGAATTTGTGGGGGGATTTCGTTTTACTACAGCAGCGGGTGCGCTGCTGGTCAAGCAGGTTCTTTGTCAAGAAATTCAAACCCAAATTGTTCACGAATTGCATCGGCTTGAGGTTGTAGCAAAGGGAATTTGTGGTGATCAAAATGTATTTAGTTGCGTGAAGCGAACCGTTTTGGTTTCCGGGGAGAAGGCAGATCTTGGTTATGTTGGAGAAATAATCTCCGTAGATGATTCTTCAATTAAAAAATTGATTGACGAAAATATTGTGCCGATAGTTTCTGCAATTGGTACTGACCCATCAGGTAATTTGTACAACATAAATGCTGATACCGGTGCCGCTGAATTAGCGGTGGCTATCAATGCTGATTACTTAGTACTTCTAACTGATGTTGATGGTGTATATGGTCAGTGGCCAAACAAGGAATCATTACTAAACCGGATAGATCCCACAGATTTACTCAAAATAGCAAGCAGTAGCGACAAAGGTATGGCACCCAAACTTGAAGCTGCAAATATTGCTGTTTCAAACGGCGTCAAACAGGTTGTAATTTTAAATGGCAACACCGGTACAGCTATTGAAAAATATTTTATCCAGGGCAACTCGATTGGGACAACGATCTTATGAACATGGCACATGTGAACTGGGATTCAGTTATCGCTGGAACTTATGCAAGCCCAAAAATAAAGCTGGTATCAGGTACTGGTTCAAGAGTATTTGATGATACCGGGAAATCATATTTAGATTTCTTGGCTGGGATAGCGGTGAATTCGTTAGGCCACGGTCATCCTGCGATAGTTGAGGCGGTTTCTCGGCAAAGTGGCAAGCTTGGTCACGTTAGTAACCTCTATGCGAATCCAGTCAGTGAACAGCTTGCGGATAAATTACTGAGCTTGGTTGGTTTTGCAGACGGTCGAATCTTCTTCTGTAATTCTGGTGCGGAAGCTAATGAGGCAGCGATCAAATACGTTCGGGCGGCTAAACCAAAGTCGAGATTATTAAGTCTTGAGGGCGGTTTTCATGGTAGAACAATTGGTGCATTAAGTATTACGGGCCAAATTGAGAAACGAGAACCTTTCCAGCCGCTTTTGCAAAAAATTGATTTTATTGGGCCAAATAATATGCGTGAGATTAAATCCATTAGTCGCAAAACCGGCGGTATCTGGTTGGAAATAATTCAAGGTGAAGGTGGCGTGAATCCACTCACAAATGAATATTTGTTAGCTGTCTCAAAGAGAGCAGCGGAAATCGACGCGCTACTTGTTGTAGATGAAGTGCAAACAGGGATAGGGCGTACAGGTAATTGGTTTGCGTTTCAGGATACTGAACTCAAGCCGGATTTAGTGCCAATGGCTAAAGGGTTAGGCGGTGGGTTACCCATTGGCGCGTTGGCAATCTCAAAGGATTACAAATCAGTAATTAAACCAGGTGGGCATGGGACTACATATGGTGGAAATCCAATTGCGGCGGCGGCATCGTTAGCGGTGCTGGAAACAATCGAGTCGGAGAATTTGATTGACAATGTAAAGGCCATAAGCGAATTGCTACTGCTGGAGTTATCAACCTTGCCGGGATTGTCTGAAGTGCGTGGGAAGGGGCTGTTATTGGGTTTGGTCTTTGAGAACCCAATTGCGAAAGAGATTGAATCTGTAGCCCTACAACTTGGGTTGCTTATCAATCCTGTCCGGTCCAACGTTATTCGGCTTGCGCCACCATTAAATATTTCCAAGACGGAAGCCCTTGAAGCTGTTCAAATTTTAAAAGCGGCGTTAAAGCAGGTGGGGTAAATGTCTGATACTTCTTTGCCAAACACTCGCGGTGCGAGACTTTCAGCTATCTCCCAAATATTGAGCCAAAAAAAGCTGCGGTCACAACGAGAATTGGCGCAAGAGTTGGTTGATCTTGGGATAGATGTTGCACAACCAACCTTGAGTCGAGATTTAGATGATCTTTCGGTTACCAAAGATCAAGCTGGGTTTTACGTTTTAGGTGATGTTGAAGACATCACTTATCAACGTCTAAGTAAGAGTTTGAGAGATCTACTGATTTCCATTGATGTAAGTTCTCAATTATGCGTGCTACGCACGCCACCAGGTGGTGCGCATCTGCTGGCAGGTGCGATAGACCAGGCCAAGGTTGAGGGGGTGCTTGGCACAATTGCAGGTGACGACACCATTTTGATGATTACAAAAGATAGCAACAGTGCTGCAAGAATTACGAGTGAATTTTTAGGTATGACAGATAACACCTATCGAGATAAGGAATAAAATGGCTAAAAATAGAGTGGTGTTGGCATACTCCGGAGGATTGGATACTTCGGTTGCCATCGGTTGGCTAGCAAAAGATTTGAACGCAGATGTTATTGCGGTTGCGGCTGATGTTGGTCAGGGCGGCGAGAACATGGAAATTATTCGGCAACGCGCACTAGATTGTGGCGCGGTTGAATCAATTGTGCTCGATCTCAAGGATGAGTTTGCTAACGAATATTGTTTGCCAGCATTGAAAGCAAACGCTCTGTATATGGATCGTTATCCAGTGGTTTCTAGCTTGTCCCGTCCGTTAATCAGTAAGCATTTGGTAACTGAGGCACATCGTCACAGCGCGACTATTGTTTCGCATGGCTGCACTGGCAAAGGCAATGACCAAGTTAGATTTGAAGTTAGCATAGGAGCGCTTGATTCTTCACTGGACATTGTGGCACCCGTTAGAGATAGCGGCATGACTAGAGACAAGGCAATTGCATTCGCTTCAGAAAACAACTTACCTATTGATGTAAATAAAAAATCTCCTTATTCGATTGATCAAAATGTTTGGGGTCGAGCAATTGAAACCGGCTTTTTAGAGGATATATGGAACGCTCCAATTGAAGATATTTATTCTTACACCAAAGCGCCTAATGCAAATAGCACTCCTGATGAAGTTTTGATTTCCTTCAAAGACGGAATTCCAGTTGCAATTGATGGAAAACCAGTATCTATGCTCGAAGCGATCATGCAGTTGAACAATAGAGCTGGCGCACAAGGTGTTGGACGAATAGATATGGTGGAAGATCGCTTAGTAGGAATTAAGTCTCGGGAAGTGTATGAGGCACCAGGAGCGATTGCGTTAATTACGGCACATCAGGAACTAGCAAATGTCACCATGGAGCGAGAACTTGCTCGATTCAAGCGTGGTGTAGATCAGCGGTGGACCGAATTAGTTTATGACGGTCTTTGGTTTACTCCGTTGCGAAGAGCACTTGATTCATTTATCAATGAAGCCGAAATAGGCGTAACTGGTGATATCAGAATGGAATTGCATGCTGGCAAAGCAACAGTAACCGGTAGGCGAAGTGAACAGTCACTTTATTCATTTGATCTGGCAACTTATGACACTGGTGACACTTTTGACCAATCAATGGCCAAAGGATTTATCGAGATCTTTGGAATGACAACCAAGTTAGCCGCTGCACGAGATAGAAAGTACCGAAATGACAACTGAAGAAGCCGGCAAACTTTGGGGTGGCAGGTTTAAGGATCTAGCTTCACCGGAGTTAATGGCTATTTCTAGATCTGTACATTTTGATTGGCGGCTAGCGAGGTACGACCTATTGCAAACCATGGTGCACGCGTCAGCACTATTGGATGCAGGGGTTATTAGCGCTAGCGAATACGACGCACTCAAAAAGGAAATTAACATTATTTCCGCTGGAATTTCCGCTGGGGAAATTACGTATCAAGATCAAGATGAAGATGTGCACTCGGCAATCGAACGAATAATTACCAATGCCTTACCTGATGTCGGTAGTAAAATTCGAGCAGGTCGCAGTAGAAACGATCAAGTTGCTACTGATCTAAGACTTTATCTTCGAGCCGAGAATCAAGAGTTGATCAAATTAGTATTGAAACTCATTGAAGCACTCTTGGCGCAAGCGACAGCGCATGTGGATACGCCAGCCCCGGGATTTACCCATCTACAGCACGCCCAACCGGTCACTCTTGGTCATGAATTGGCTAAGCATGCACATGCATTATTACGGGATAGTGATCGGGCAATTGAAATTGATGCACGGATAGCAATTTCGCCGCTGGGGTCTGGCGCGTTAGCTGGTTCAAATTTCACACTTGATGTGGAGAAACTGGCAGGTTTGCTCGATTTCAATAGCGCTGCGGGAAATTCATTGGATGCAGTTTCCGATCGAGACTATGCGGTTGAGTTGATTTTCAATTTTGCCATGATTGGCATGCATCTTTCGCGCTTAGCAGAAGAAATCATTCTTTACACAACAACTGAGTTTGGTTTTGCCAAACTTCATGATTCTTGGTCAACGGGCTCTTCGTTAATGCCACAAAAAAAGAACCCAGATATCGCTGAATTGACGCGAGGAAAAACTGGCAGATTGATTGGAAATCTAGTTTCTATTTTTACAATGTTAAAAGCTTTGCCATTTGCTTACAACCGGGATTTGCAAGAGGATAAAGAAGCAATATTCGATAGCATTGATCAACTCAAGTTGATTTTGCCAGCAATGACAGGATTGATTACAACTTTAATGTTTGATGAAGAGAAATTGGCACTAAGCGCTAACACTGGTCATGCTGCTGCAACAGATGTAGCAGATTACTTAGTGCGAAAAGGAGTTCCGTTCAAAGAAGCACATCAGTTAACTGGCGCATTGGTGCTATTGGCTGAAGCTAATGGGGTAGACATTAGTGATTTGGAATACAGCCACTTCCAAAGCAAATCGGGCTTTTTCGAACCTGACATTGTTGAATTACTGAAAACTTCTGCGGTTATCTCAGCTCGCAGTTCAAAGTTGGGTACGGCATCCTTGTCGGTGTCGCGCCAAATTCAGCAACTGCACCAACAGGTAGATAGAATCAGAAACTGGACAACTAATCAGTTAGTTCAGTTACCGTAGCGCTGTTTAGATAGGGAGTGAAGTTAAGAATGTCGATATTAAGCGAACTTCAATCTCGCGGCTTAATTCATGACACCACCGATGCAGAAGAATTAGCAGCAGCCTTAAGAAATGGATTGACGTTTTATGTTGGCTTTGATCCCACTGCACCTTCCCTGCACATTGGCAACTTGGTTCAAATCCTTACTGCCAAACGATTACAGCTGGCGGGAAATCGGCCGCTTGCACTAGTTGGCGGCGCAACTGGATTAATTGGAGATCCAAAAATGTCCGGTGAGCGCACGTTAAACGAGGCTGAACTTGTTGAAGAATGGTCGAATCGGCTGCGACTGCAATTGGCTAAGTTCTTCGACTTTAGTGGACCCCATGCTGCAACGATGGTTAATAACTATGACTGGACCCACGGAATTGATGTCTTGGAATTTCTACGCGATATCGGTAAACATTTCTCAGTAAATCGAATGCTGGATAGAGAAGCCGTCGCAGCAAGACTTGCTGGGGCTGGCATCTCATTTACTGAATTTAGTTATCAAGTACTTCAAGCCTATGACTATCTTCACTTACATCGAGAATACAACGCGGTGTTGCAAACTGGCGGTAGTGATCAATGGGGGAATTTAACGGCGGGAACTGACTTGATTCGCCGCGTCACTGGGAATATTGTCCATGCTTTATGTACGCCGCTGCTAACCAAATCTGATGGTGGAAAATTTGGTAAAACTGAAGCAGGTACGGTTTGGTTAGATCCAGAGCTCACGTCACCTTATGCGTTTTATCAATTCTGGCTCAACACTGATGATCGTGACCTTGCGAAAATGTTGAAGGTGTTCTCTTTCAAATCTTTAGCCGAAATTGATCAATTAGTTGCAGCATCCAGTGCTGAGCCTCATCTGCGAATTGGACAGCGAGCACTTGCGCAAGAAATGACGTCGCTGGTGCATTCTGAGCAGAATATGCAACAGGCAGAGTCAGCTGCTGCGTTACTTTTTGGCAACGGGGACCTCTCCACCATCGCAGAATCAGCATTAGTTGCAGCTCTTGCTGAGGCAGGCTTGGTCGAGGTCAAGTTAGTTGCGGGAGAATTGCCAGTACTGCCCGACTTATTAGTGGCCGCCGAAATTGTGAAATCCAAAACTGAGGCCAGGCGGATGATTGCTGAGGGGGCAGCTTGGGTAAACAATCAGAAATGGACTGATGAAAATGCCAAAATTCCGCTAGAAACCCTGCTATTTCAACGCTTTCTAGTGCTTAGGCGGGGTCGTAAAAACATTGCTGGGATTCGGGTGGTTGGCTAACTTTGCCTTAACCACCCCCCGGTTTGTCTCCTCACAAACCTAGGGGTATTGTTTCCCACTCGCCCTTAGTCTGGCCGAAAGGCCTTAATGAGTGCGCGCTCGTACCTTGAGAACTCAACAGCGTGATAATGTCAATGCAAAGATTTATTTATTTATATCCCGTTTGTGGTAACACAAATTGGATTCCTTTGGGATTGATAGATGCTTTACGCAGATTAATTAATTAATCAAGCACAACAGCAACTGTCATGCCAAGACAAACTAACTTTTATGGAGAGTTTGATCCTGGCTCAGGACGAACGCTGGCGGCGTGCTTAACACATGCAAGTCGAACGATGAAGTTCTTTCGGGAATGGATTAGTGGCGAACGGGTGAGGAACACGTGAACAATCTGCCCCTTACACGGGAATAACTTCGGGAAACCGAAGCTAATACCCGATATTGAATTCGGTAGGCATCTACTGAATTTGAAATGGTCCGCCGGTAAGGGATGAGTTCGCGGCCTATCAGCTTGTTGGTGAGGTAATGGCTCACCAAGGCGACGACGGGTAGCCGGCCTGAGAGGGCGACCGGCCACACTGGGACTGAGACACGGCCCAGACTCCTACGGGAGGCAGCAGTGGGGAATATTGCGCAATGGACGAAAGTCTGACGCAGCAACGCCGCGTGAGGGATGACGGCCTTCGGGTTGTAAACCTCTTTCAATCGGGACGAAGCGAAAGTGACGGTACCGATACAAGAAGCACCGGCTAACTATGTGCCAGCAGCCGCGGTAATACATAGGGTGCAAGCGTTGTCCGGATTTATTGGGCGTAAAGAGCTCGTAGGCGGTTCATCACGTCGGATGTGAAAACTTGGGGCTTAACCCCAAGCCTGCATCCGATACGGGTGAACTAGAGAGCAGTAGGGGAGATTGGAATTCCTGGTGTAGCGGTGGAATGCGCAGATATCAGGAGGAACACCAGTGGCGAAGGCGGATCTCTGGGCTGTATCTGACGCTGAGGAGCGAAAGCGTGGGGAGCAAACAGGATTAGATACCCTGGTAGTCCACGCTGTAAACGGTGGGCGCTAGTTGTGGGAGACTTCCACGTCTTCTGCGACGTCGCTAACGCATTAAGCGCCCCGCCTGGGGAGTACGGCCGCAAGGCTAAAACTCAAAGGAATTGACGGGGCCCCGCACAAGCGGCGGAGCATGCGGCTTAATTCGATGCAACGCGAAGAACCTTACCTAGGCTTGACATGCAGGGAAATCTCATAGAGATATGAGGTCCGCAAGGGCCCTGCACAGGTGGTGCATGGCTGTCGTCAGCTCGTGTCGTGAGATGTTGGGTTAAGTCCCGCAACGAGCGCAACCCCTGTTCTATGTTGCCAGCACGTAATGGTGGGGACTCATAGGAGACCGCCGGGGTCAACTCGGAGGAAGGTAGGGATGACGTCAAGTCATCATGCCCCTTATGCCTAGGGCTGCACGCATGCTACAATGGTCGGTACAAAGGGCTGCAAAACCGCAAGGTGGAGCGAATCCCAAAAAGCCGGCCTCAGTTCGGATTGAGGTCTGCAACTCGACCTCATGAAGTCGGAGTCGCTAGTAATCGCAAATCAGCAACGTTGCGGTGAATACGTTCCCGGGGCTTGTACACACCGCCCGTCACGTCACGAAAGTCGGCAACACCCGAAGCCGGTGGCCTAACCGAAAGGAAGGAGCCGTCGAAGGTGGGGCTGGTGATTGGGACGAAGTCGTAACAAGGTAGGCGTACCGGAAGGTGCGGCTGGATCACCTCCTTTCTAAGGAGCACTAAACATCAAAAGATGTTCAGAAAAGTTAGGCAACTAACTGCTCAATTAGTGGAGCATTGACGTAACGAAGTTGTGTATTTAATTTTCAGTACTGCTTAGGCGTGGAACCTAAATTAAATGTCAGAGTTTTTAATCACGCTGTTGGGTCCTGAGGGTACGAAAGTACTTTCAGAGACCGAAGTGCTACGAACTGTTATTGGTTTAATAAGCGTAGATAAGCTTCGAATCTCGACCGTAATTTGAGAACTGCATAGTGGACGCGAGCATCTAGTAATTATTTTTTGATCAATTTGGTATCAAGTTATTAAGTGCATACGGTGAATGCCTTGGCATTAGAAGCCGAAGAAGGACGTAGAAGCCTGCGATAAGCCTCGGGGAGTCGGCAATCAGACTTTGATCCGGGGATTTCCGAATGAGGAAACTCAGCTGGGGGAAAGCCCAGTTATCCACGCATGAACACATAGTGCGTTGGAAGGGAACGTGGGGAAGTGAAACATCTCAGTACCCATAGGAAGAGAAAACAATAGTGATTCCGTTAGTAGTGGCGAGCGAAAGCGGATCAGGCTAAACCACATCAATGTGATAGTCGGCGGACGTTGTTGATGTGGGGTCGTGGGAAGTTCAGTGATTACTGCCGTAATCACAATGAGTCAAAAATGTTTTTTGTAGTCGAAGACCATGCGAAAGGGTCAGCGAAGAAGGTAAAACTCCTGTAGACGAAACAACTAACACTCATGAGCACCATCCCAAGTAGTACGGGACTCGTGTAATCCTGTGCGAATCTGTCGAGACCACTCGATAAGCCTAAATACTCTCTAATGACCGATAGTGAACAAGTACCGTGAGGGAAAGGTGAAAAGAACCCCGGGAGGGGAGTGAAATAGAACCTGAAACCGTGTGCATACAAGCCGTGGGAGCGTCTTTAGTCTTCGGACTATCCGTGACCGCGTGCCTTTTGAAGAATGAGTCTACGAGTTAGTAGCACGTGGCGAGGTTAACCAGTGATGGGAAACCGTAGCGAAAGCGAGTCCTAATAGGGCGAATTAGTCGCGTGCTCTAGACCCGAAGCGGGATGATCTAGCCATGAGCAGGTTGAAGCGCGGGTAAGACCGCGTGGAGGACCGAACCCACTGCCGTTGAAAAGGTAGGGGATGACTTGTGGTTAGGGGTGAAAGGCCAATCAAATTCCGTTATAGCTGGTTCTCTCCGAAATGCATTTAGGTGCAGCGTCACGTGTTTCTTCTCGGAGGTAAAGCACTGGATGGGCTAGGGGCCTAACAAGGTTACTGAACTCAACCAAACTCTGAATGCCGAGAAGTTAGAACGTGGCAGTGAGACTGTGGGGGATAAGCTTCATAGTCGAAAGGGAAACAGCCCAGATCATCAGCTAAGGCCCCAAAGCGTGTACTAAGTGGGAAAGGATGTGGAGTTGCATAGACAACCAGGATGTTGGCTTAGAAGCAGCCACCATTAAAAGAGTGCGTAATAGCTCACTGGTCAAGTGATTCCGCGCCGACAATGTAGCGGGGCTCAAGTACACCGCCGAAGCTGTGACATTAACGCAATATCCCGGCCGCAAGGTCCAGGAGCGTTGATGGGTAGGAGAGCGTCGTGTGGCGAGTGAAGCGGCGGAGTAATCCAGCCGTGGATGCCACACGAGTGAGAATGTAGACATGAGTAGCGAAAGACGGGCGAGAAACCCGTCCACCGGATGACCAAGGGTTCCAGGGTCAAGCTAATCTTCCCTGGGTAAGTCGGGACCTAAGGCGAGGCCGACAGGCGTAGTCGATGGACAACGGATTGATATTTCCGTACCGGCGTTATCGCGACAATGATGAATATAGAAATGCTAAGAGGTTGAAGCTGCTGCCTTCGGGTAGTGGTGGAAAGTTCGAACCTAACTATTAGTAGTCCAGCAAAGGTGTGACGCAGGAAGGTAGTTCATCCCAGGCGATGGTTGTCCTGGGGTAAGGCCGTAGGAAGAAATGTAGGCAAATCCGCATTTCATATTTCTGAGAGCTGATGCCGAGCCATTATGGCGAAGTGAATGATCCTATGCTGCCAAGAAAAACATCTAGCGAGTGATAAAGCCGCCCGTACCCCAAACCGACGCAGGTGGTCAGGTAGAGAATACCAAGGTGATCGAGAGAACTGAGGTTAAGGAACTCGGCAAATTACCCCCGTAACTTCGGGATAAGGGGGACCATTTTGCGTGTAGAGATTAACTTTTGAAGCGTAGAGTGGTGGCACAAACCAGGCCCTAGCGACTGTTTACCAAAAACACAGGTCCGTGCTAAGTCGTAAGACGATGTATACGGACTGACGCCTGCCCGGTGCTGGAACGTTAAGGGGATCGGTTAGCGAGTAATCGCGAAGCTGAGAACTTAAGCGCCAGTAAACGGCGGTGGTAACTATAACCATCCTAAGGTAGCGAAATTCCTTGTCGGGTAAGTTCCGACCTGCACGAATGGCGTAACGACTTGGGCACTGTCTCAACCTCAGACTCGGCGAAATTGCATTACGAGTAAAGATGCTCGTTACGCGCGGCAGGACGGAAAGACCCCGGGACCTTTACTACAACTTGGTATTGGTGGTCGAATTGATTTGTGTAGGATAGGTGGGAGACTGTGAAGCTGAAACGCCAGTTTTGGTGGAGTCGTTGTTGAAATACCACTCTTATTAGTTTGGCTGTCTAACTTTGAACCGTAATCCGGTTTAAGGACAGTGCCTGGTGGGTAGTTTAACTGGGGCGGTTGCCTCCTAAAGAGTAACGGAGGCGCCCAAAGGTTCCCTCAGCCTGGTTGGCAATCAGGTGTTGAGTGTAATTGCACAAGGGAGCTTGACTGCGAGACCGACGGGTCGAGCAGGGACGAAAGTCGGGAATAGTGATCCGGCGTCGGATTGTGGAATCGGCGTCGCTCAACGGATAAAAGGTACCCCGGGGATAACAGGCTGATCTTCCCCAAGAGTCCATATCGACGGGAAGGTTTGGCACCTCGATGTCGGCTCGTCGCATCCTGGGGCTGGAGCTGGTCCCAAGGGTTGGGCTGTTCGCCCATTAAAGCGGCACGCGAGCTGGGTTCAGAACGTCGTGAGACAGTTCGGTCCCTATCCGCCGTGCGCGTAAGAGTCTTGAGAAGGGCTGTCCCTAGTACGAGAGGACCGGGACGGACGAACCTCTGGTGTGCCAGTTGTTCCGCCAGGAGCATGGCTGGTTGGCTACGTTCGGAAGTGATAACCGCTGAAAGCATCTAAGCGGGAAGCATGCTTCAAGATGAGGACTCTCACTGATTTTCAGGTAAGACCCCTAGCTAGACGACTAGGTTGATAGGCTGGATGTGGAAGTGCGGTAACGCATGGAGCTGACCAGTACTAATAGGTCGAGGACTTGATTCTTATTATCAAAAAATAGTTTTGCACGCGTCCACTATGCGGTTCCCGAGTTATGGTCGAACATAACTCCATAGAGTTTCGGCGGCCTTAGCGAAGGTGAAACGCCCGGTCCCATTCCGAACCCGGAAGCTAAGCCCTTCAGCGTCGATGGTACTGCTCTGGTGACGGAGCGGGAGAGTAGATCGCCGCCGGACATTCTTTAGTAGCGCTGACGGATTTAAGATTCGTCAGCGCTACTTATTTCTATCAACGAGGTGTCCAACGTGGTAAATCAAGCTGGTAACAGCAAGCGCAATCAACCGCGTCCCTCTACTCGCAAGTCATATTCAGTGCGAGGTGATTCCAGTTCGGCTAATCGCAATGCGAAGTTAAGTGACAAACCTAAATTCAATTCGAACAATTCCAAATCGTCCACTAGCAGTAATTCAGCAACACCGTCGCGTTACAAAAAAAAACCCAGTGACGCTGACGGTAGAGCTTCATTCCGAAAACCTTCGGCTGCAAGAACTGACCGGAAACGCACAGTAGATGCAAAGGGTTCGAATGCTGGAACTCGATCAGATCGAAATAATCGTGATAGACAAGATGCTGGCGGCCGAACTTCGGCTCGGAAAACATTTGAGCGAACACAAACCTCAGCGAGAAGAACTGGTGCCACTAGTCGAACTGAGCGCAGCAATAGTGAACGCAATTACCAAGATCGAACCAAGCCGCGTACTTCTGGTACATCAGTAGATAGCACTAGGTCAGTTGATTCCAAACCAAATAAGGGACGATTTGGTGAGCGACGCGGTAGATCAGAATTTAAACGTGATGCCAAACCCGGTGATCGCACGAGTACTAAATCTAGCGGTGGCCGCACAAAACGTGACGGAATTGAAAAATCAAGAAGTACTTCAGATCGAGATCGCGGCGGTAGAGGCAGAGATCAAGATCGACCACAAAAATTTGATATACCCAGACGATTCCGCGGTGACCTTCCTAGAAGAGAACGCGATCAACGCGCACGCGGTAACGCACCAGTTATTGATGACGACATCACCGGAGATGAACTAGGTGATGAACTAAATGCTGAACTGAGGAGTTTGCCTACCGGTTTAACTATCACTGTTGCACAACACTTAGTTATGACGCAGCGTTACCTCGAAATCAATCCCGAATTGGCGCTACTGCATGCAACGCACGCTAAGGAATTGGCTGGTCGATTTCCGCTGGTTCGGGAGATTGTTGGTGTGGCGCAATACGTAAATGGGAATTGGCAAGAAGCTCTTAATGATTTTAGAGCAGTTAAACGAATGGCAATTGCTGATCACTTGGTACCTTTAATGGCTGATTGCGAGCGGGGATTAGGTCGGCCCGCGAAAGCTATTGCATTTCTGGCCGAGAACCGTCATCTAACTGGCGTGGATCGAATTGAAGCTGCCATCGTTGAAGCTGGCGCACGTAGCGATCTTGAACAAAATGACGCGGCATTGGTGGCATTAAAGATTCCGGCACTAACCGGCTTTCCGGCTGATCAAACCGCATATGCGAGATTGTGCTTTGCCTACGCAGGCACATTAGCGAAATTGAATCAGGTATCTGAAGCGCTAAATTGGTATCGCAAGGCTGACTCAGCCGATCCAGGGGCTACCGATGCGGCACAATTCTTAACAGATGCGCAGGATGCAATTTATCTAGATGATCTAGATGCTGAAGCTGACAATTAGCGATATTCTCACCGAGAGGAGTTCAATATGACATCAAATGACGATACCGTGCGAAGTTTCCTAAGCATGGGTGCCCAGATTGCTGAAGAATTGCGACGTCGCCTGGATGAAGCTGCGGCAAAAGTTGGCCAACCCCATTCAGATGTTGATGTAGATCAAATCGTGGAAGCTGTTTTAGCTCAAGTTAAGGATCAAATAGCAACCGAAGTAGAACGGGTTATCACTATGCTTGGCGTTGCTCGTGAAGATGAACTTGCCTCGCTTCGGAGCCGAATTGAGAATTTGGAGCGTAAATGAGCGATCAATTACCACTACCTAACTCACCATCGTTGCCGTTGTCAGCAACTGGTATCGCGGAGATTGATAGTGCATTAACTGTGCTTAATGCGTTAGATTCATTAGAGATTAATGAGCATGCTGACGTCTTTACTCAGATTCACGCCAAGTTAAGTAGTGCGTTAACTGATATCGATAACTAAATTGCGCCGGTTAGATTTGGAATTAACCAAGCGGGGATTAGCTCGATCGCGCTCGGATGCTAGAGAAATGATTGAAGCTGGCCATGTCCTGGTAAATGGATTCGTTAATGTTAAAGCAACATCTCAAGTTGACGATAACACCTCAATAGTCGTAGATGAACCTAAAATTAAATATGTATCTCGTGGCGCAGCAAAACTCTTAAGTGCCTTAAGTGAGTTAGATATTGCGATATCCGAGAAAATTTGTCTTGATGCTGGAGCCAGCACTGGCGGATTTGTTCAAGTTTTATTAGAGCACGGTGCAGATAAAGTTTATGCCATAGATGTTGGTTACGGCCAACTCGCTTGGCAACTGCAACAAGATGACCGAGTGGTTGTGATGGATCGAACAAATGTTAAGAATTTAACAGCAGCAGATTTACCCGAGTTAGTAGATCTCATTACTGCCGATTTATCTTTTATCTCACTTAAAGCAGTGCTACCAGCATTGACCGCAATTGCTAAACCAGAGTCAGAAATGCTCCTAATGGTGAAACCCCAATTTGAAGTGGGTAAATCAGATGTTGGTCGGGGCATAGTGCGTAGTTTCGCGCTACGGCAGCAGGCAGTGCTGTCAGTTGTTGCAGCAGCTCAGGAACTAGGCTGGGTGGTAATTGGGGCTGTGGAGAGTAAAGTGCACGGACCTAGTGGAAATCGAGAGTTCTTTCTGCATCTGGCTCGAAATGGGGCAGAATTGACTCCGAATCAGATTTCGCAACGACTATCCGAGGAGTTTTGATGCGAAGCATTGCTCTTTCGGTTAATTGGACAAAACCTGCTGCGGTTGCAGCCGCAACGCAACTTTGCGAGTTGCTGGCAAAACAGCAGGTGGCTGTATATGCCATAGCAGAATTGAATGTTCCGCCCATTTCTAACTGCAATTTCATTGCCGAAACTGAGTTACCTGAGTTAGAGGCTGTGATTGTGATTGGGGGTGACGGCACAATTTTGCGTTCTGCGGAGCTTGCCCGTCAGCATGATCTACCGTTACTTGGTATTAATCATGGCCATGTTGGTTTTCTGGCTGAAGCCGAAGCAACCGAACTAGTCAGTATCACCAAAGCGATTGCTGATCGGAGCTGGTGGATTGAAGAACGGTTGACGTTGGAAGTTTGCGTAATTCAAGACGGGAGCGAAATTTGGCGCTCATGGGGATTAAATGAAATCTCTATTGAGAAAGCCACCAACGCTCGAATAGCAGAATTGATCACTGCTGTTGATGATCACCCATTGTCTCGATATGCGGGTGATGGCGTTATTGTGGCAACGCCGACCGGGTCTACTGCATATGCGTTCAGTGCTGGCGGTCCGGTCGTCTGGCCCAGTGTCAACGCAGTTGTTCTAGTTCCACTTTCAGCACATTCGCTTTTTGCCAGGCCCTTAGTGATTTCCCCGGAAAGCAGCGTAGTTATTGAATTGATATCACCAGCATCAGTTTGGGCAGATTCACGTCGTGGCGGTGACATTCCAGCGGGAGCTCGGATTTTAATTAAGCGTTCCCAACAGCCAATTAAGTTTCTTAAGTTGAATAACGCTCCTTTTACTGACCGATTAGTGAAGAAATTTGAATTACCCACTTCTGGCTGGCGTGGCGTATTAGGTGAAAAGTAGCGAGGTAGTAATTGCTAACTGAATTGCGCATTTCAAATTTAGGCGTGGTGGCTAGTGCGGAATTGAAGTTCGGTCATGGTTTGAATGTCTTAACCGGAGAAACTGGTGCTGGTAAAACCATGATTTTAAATGCCCTAACTCAAACTTTAGGTGCAAAATCTGATCAGAAAATGATCCGAGATGGCGCCATGAAATGTATCATTGAATCAGATTGGCAACTCACAGCAAATCAGTTAGACATTGTTAATAGCAACGAGATGATTACTGAGCAGAATTTGACTTTAGGAAAAATAGTTGAAGCGACTGGAAAATCTCGAGTAATTGTTAATGGATTAACGGCAAACCAGACCACTGTGACTGAAATCAGCGAGAGTCTGATTCAAATTTTCGGTCAATCCGATCAGCACTATTTAGCTAAATCAAGTTGGCAGTTATCGGCCTTGGACGCGATAGGAGGTTCTAATCACCAAAAATTGCTAGAGGAGTATCAAGAGAATTTCAACGCCTTTCAACAACTGCAATCAGAAATCAACAATTTAATCGATTTAGCAAAACGTTGGGATACTGAAAAACAACGCATAGAAATGGACCTGCTTCAATTTGATGAGATATCACCAAAACCTAATGAAGATGACGAGATTTTAGATTTGATAAAAAGCCGCGAAGCGATGGCAGCAGCACGAGCGGATTTGAATGAATTGCAATTATTTTTTGACGACGAGAATTCGGGATCAATATCTATTCAATTTCGAAATCTGCTTAAAGTTATTAATAAGATGAAAGATTTTGATGATCTGGCGCACGACTTGGTTGATGTTCCAATGCAATTGAATGAAATTGAGAATAAATTGGTTCAATTGTTAGGGCAAGATGATTCGGGAACATCATTAGAGGATCTATATTCAAGAAAAGCAGAGTTACAAGGATTAATTAGAAAACACGGAATTCCGTTAAATGAAGTTATCGTTAAATTGGAATCGGAACGAAATTTAGTGCAACAGGGCGATAGTCCTTCCGACGAGATTATTCGGCTGACAAAAAAACTCGATGCACTAGGAAAGGAAATCACTAAATTTGCTAACGAACTTAGTCAAGTTAGAGCGAAGCTGGCAACAATATTGGATGGAATGGTCACTGCGGAATTAGCAGGATTAAAGATGAGTGGTTCAAGTTTCAAAACTGAGATAACCGCAGTCAAGCATGCCACCATTGAAATTTCGGGATTAAAAATTGATAGATTTGGGGCAGATTCAGTTTCATTTGGGCTAGCGCATGGTGCATCGGGAAGTGTGCGCCCGATCGCAAAGGCAGCTTCTGGTGGCGAGTTATCAAGAATTATGTTGGCGCTACAAGTAGTACTCCCACCCCAAAATGCAGATCTGACCTACGTCTTTGATGAAGTGGATGCCGGCATTGGTGGTGAAACGGCCATCGAAGTGGGTCGGCGACTGGCCCAACTTGCCAAATCAAATCAGGTAATTGTGGTCACGCACTTGCCGCAAGTTGCCGCGTTTGCTGATGTTCATTTCAGTGTTACCGGAGATGTTGCCGCAGGGATTAAGACTTCTGATGTGTCAACACTGAATCCTAGCGAGCGCGAGATAGAAATTGCGCGGATGTTAGGCGGCATGCGTGATTCCCAGGCCGCGATAACTCACGCCAAAGAGTTGCTGGAGCTAAAGGGGTAGCGGCGCGCCGCTTTAGCAATTGGTGTTTAGTTCAGAACTTGGATAGAGTTGAATCCCGTGAAACCATCAGATTCCGGGCGTACTGTTTTCCTGTTTGTTACTGGCGGCGTTGCCTCCGCCTTAGGTAAGGGTTTAACCGCAGCAAGTTTAGGTGCGCTATTGCGTGCTCGGGGCTTAACCGTCGTAATGCAAAAACTAGATCCTTATATCAATGTTGATCCAGGGACGATGAATCCATTCCAACATGGTGAAGTTTTTGTTACTGAAGATGGTGCTGAAACAGATCTTGATATTGGTCACTACGAGAGATTTCTAGATGTTAACTTGTCCAATCAAGCCAGCGTGACAACTGGAAAGGTGTATTCAAGCGTAATTGCGCGAGAGCGACGAGGCGAGTATTTGGGGGATACCGTCCAGGTGATTCCTCATATCACCAATGAAATTAAATCCCGCATCCGTGCAATGGTCACGCCAGGCGTAGACATGGTAATTACGGAAATCGGTGGCACGGTTGGGGATATTGAATCCTTGCCGTATCTCGAAGCGGTCCGACAATTACGACATGAATTAGGTCGAGATAACACTTTCTTTCTCCATGTTTCGTTGTTGCCGTTCATTGGCCCATCTGGTGAATTGAAAACTAAACCAACACAGCACTCGGTTTCACAAATGCGGTCCATCGGCTTACAGCCCGATGCGATAGTGCTAAGGGCTGATCGAGATGTGCCTGAATCCATAAAACGAAAAATATCTCTAATGTGCGATGTGGATCAACAGGCAGTGGTTGCAGCAGTGGATGCCCCAAGTATTTATGACATACCTCGGGTGCTTTTTGAAGAAGGTTTGGATTCAGTTGTGATGAAGCGACTTGGCATGGAAAACACACCGCCAGATTGGTCGCAGTGGGATAACTTATTAAAACGTGTTCATCAGCCTAAGTCAGCTGTAACTATCGCGATGGTTGGTAAATATATAGATCTACCTGATGCATATCTGTCAGTTGCTGAAGCATTGCGAGCTGGTGGATTTGCGAATTATGCTCGAGTTGATATTAGATGGGTAGCCAGTGATGACTGTGCTACTGAACATGGTGCTGCCGAAGTGTTAGCGGATGTAGATGGCATCTGCGTTCCTGGCGGATTTGGGGTACGCGGTATTGAAGGCAAATTAGGAGCATTGAAATTTGGTAGGTTAAATAGAATTCCTACTTTGGGACTTTGCCTAGGGTTGCAGTGCATGGTTATTGAAATTTCTCGTAATGTTATTGGGTTGTCATCAGCCAATTCAACTGAATTCGACTCCGACACTAAACACCCAGTAATTGCAACCATGGCTGATCAAGTATCAATCGTTTCAGGCGAGGGCGATTTAGGCGCCTCCATGCGACTTGGGGCATATGACGCTAGATTGAAGGCAGGATCTTTAGTGCGTGATCTATATCAAACCGAAATGACTTCTGAACGTCATCGTCATCGATATGAAGTAAATAATGAATACCGCGAACAGATTGAGAACGCTGGATTAAAGATAGTGGGAACTTCGCCAGCGGGTGATTTAGTTGAATTTGTTGAAATAGACAGATCAGCACATCCGTTTTACGTTGGTACGCAAGCACATCCTGAATTCAAATCTCGGCCCACTGCACCACATCCGCTATTTAAAGGTTTCATTGCAGCCGCTCTAACTCACCACGACAGCTAATGAGAATAGAAACTAATTGGGATGGTGTTCTAGCAGATCAAAAAATCCGTGCTGCGCATTTTGAAGCTGAAACTATTTGGCAAGGCAAAGTGGTTCGGGTGCAACGAGATCATTTCCAAATATTTGATATCCCTACAACTCGTGAAGTTGTTGCGCATCCAGGCGCAGTTGGGGTCATTGCGGTTAATAGCAATTTGGAAGTGGCACTAGTTCGCCAATATCGACAACCAGTGCGATCTTTTCTGTTTGAAACAATTGCCGGTTTATTGGATCAACAAGATGAGTCTCCGTTAAATGCAGCCAAGCGTGAGTTATTAGAGGAGGCTGGATTGGTGAGCGAAAACTGGAGTCATTTAATTGACTTGATCGTATCGCCAGGTGGCTCAACGGAAATTATTCGCTTTTATTTGGCTGAAAATTCACAAATGTCTCAATCTGGTAGAATTTGGAGCAGCGAATCAGAAGAAAAAGAACTTCCGCTGATATGGGTAAGTGAAACTGAATTTATAAATGCGATTTTGTCAGATCGTATTCACAACAGTGTTGGCATATATGGCGTTCTTGCTGCTTTTGCCAAAATGCGGCAGTTAGATCGGGAGCCTACAGATAAGCCATGGCCACTCTTTGAATTACTTTCTTCTACTGGCGGGCTTGGCTCTTATCCACTAAATTAGCGATAACAAAGCGAGGAATAATGAGAATCGGCATCCCAAAAGAAGTTAAGAACAATGAATTTCGAGTCGCAATCACGCCTATTGGGGTAACTGAATTAACTAAGTTGGGTCATCAAGTTTTGGTAGAAACCAACGCAGGTTCAGGTTCTAATATTTCAGATGGTGAATATCTTAAGGCGGGTGCCGAGATTATTACATCAGCACAAGATGTTTGGCATAACTCAGATCTGGTTCTTAAAGTGAAGGAACCAATTGAACAAGAGTACAAGTTTTTACGAGAAGGTTTAGTGCTCTTCACTTTTCTTCATCTGGCAGCATCAAAATCTTGCACTGATGCTTTAATGAAATCTGGCACGACTGCAATTGCATATGAAACCGTTAAGGGGCAGTCAGGTGGTCTGCCATTACTGGCACCCATGTCTGAAGTTGCTGGTCGGTTGGCCACTCAAGTTGGTGCTGAGACTCTAATGGCGCCGCGCGGTGGACGTGGCGTGTTACTTGGCGGTGTAACTGGTGTTGGTGCTGGAAAAGTTGTGATATTAGGTGGCGGTGTTGCTGGATTGAACGCAGCAAAGATGGCAGTTGGTTTACAAGCCGACGTTACCATCTTTGATAAAAGCATTGATCGACTGCGCGAAATCGATAATCTATTTGATGGCCGAGTTCAAGTTAAGTTTGCTAATGATTTAGATATTGAACAATCCGTATTAGCTGCGGATTTAGTCATTGGTGCGGTTTTAATCCCTGGTAGTAAAGCCCCGAAATTAGTATCTAATGAAACTGTTTCAAAAATGAAGAAAGGTTCAGTATTAGTAGATATAAGTATTGACCAGGGTGGTTGTTTCGAAGACTCAAAACCAACTACGCATGCCGAGCCTACCTATCGAGTTCATGACTCTATTTTTTATTGTGTGGCCAATATGCCAGGCGCGGTGCCCAACACCAGCACCTATGCCTTAACCAATGCAACGCTGCCTTATGTAATCAACCTTGCCCAAAAGGGCTGGCGAGCCGCATTAAAGTCTGATGTCAATTTCCTTCCTGGCTTAAATGTCCACGATGGCGATATCTATTACAGCGCAGTTGCTGAAGCCTTTGGATTGCCGGCAGCCGATATCGCCAGCATTTAGCATGCTAACGCTTGATCGGGTAAAAGGGTTGTATCTAAACCATTTAACGGTCGAACGAGGGTTAGCCGAAAACACCTTGTCTGCGTATCAACAAGACTTGAATCGATTTATCCTTACAGTTGGCAAGGATGAACTGAAATACATTGACCAAGTGACAGCTGACAATTTATCAAATTATTTAGCTGATCTATCAGCTGCAAAATTATCGGCAACGAGTATGGCTAGGCACTTTGCTGCAATTAAAGGTTTTTTCAAATTTGCGGTAAAGGAAAATATAATTGCTATAGATCCAACTGTCTCTATCGCTACACCTAAGTTGCCCAGCAGGTTGCCCAAGGCTCTACAAGTATCAGAAATCGAGAAGTTAATTGCTGCAGTTTCGACACCAAATTTGGTTGGCTATCGCAATTTAGCAATTTTAGAATTTATGTACGGCACCGGATGTCGCATTTCAGAGTTAACAGATCTTGATGTAGACGATTTAGACTTAGTGGAATATACAGTTAGGTTGCGCGGTAAGGGTGATAAGCAGCGATTGGTGCCACTGGGCGAATACGCGATTACTGCTCTAAATAAGTATTTGGTTGCAGCACGACCTAGTTTTACCTCGGGCAAAACAGCAGATACTGCCGCAGTTTTCCGTAATCAACGAGGTGGCCGGCTGACCCGGCAAGGGGTGTGGGCGATACTTCGGCAGGCCGCTTTCACTGCCGAGATTACAGATATGACACCACATTCCCTACGTCATTCTTTTGCCACGCACCTACTGGAAGGTGGGGCCGATATCAGGGTGGTTCAGGAGCTGTTGGGACATTCTTCGGTTGCTACCACTCAGATTTACACGAAGGTATCCATTGACGGCCTTAGAAGTGTTTATGCCCATAGCCATCCCCGTGCGAGTCGTTAGGATTAGGCCAACGTGAGGGGGAGCGGTGACGCAGGATCTTGAGTCCGAAGGTCTGGATTTTGACCTATCTTCGTTAAGCCAACCGGTATCGAATCCTGGTCGGGTCATTGCGATCGTTAACCAAAAAGGCGGAGTTGGTAAAACAACCTCAACAATTAATCTAGGCGCTGCGCTTGCTGCCGCAGGAAAACGTGTTTTATTGGTTGATTTCGACCCGCAAGGCGCGTTATCGGTAGGACTAGGTGTCAAAGTGGTCGAGGGGAAACCAACGGTCTATGAACTCATCATGTCCGATCCGGCAGTTAAATTTGAAGATGTTGTAATAAAAAATGCAGCAATGGGAATTGATTTATTACCTTGCGCAATGAATTTAGCTGCAGCAGAGATGCATTTAGTTTCAGAGGTTGGCAGGGAGCAGGTATTAGCTTCAGTTCTCGCACCGCAATTAGGTAATTATGATTTCATTTTAATTGATTGCCAGCCATCCCTAGGTCTACTTACTATAAATGCGTTAGCTGCGGCAAACGGAGTAGTGATTCCAGTAGAGTGTGAATATTTCGCGTTACGAGGTGTCGCGCTGTTAATTGATTCAATCAAGAAAGTGCAAGGTCGAATAAATCCAAAGCTACAAATCGATGGTGTTTTAGCAACAATGTATGACCCTAGGACTTATCACGCTCGTGAAGTATTAGCCCGAATTAAAGATGCGTTCAAGGGGCAGTTATTTAAAACTCCGATTACCCGCACCATTAAGTTTCCAGACGCACAAGTTCAAGGAAAACCGTTAATTGAAATTGAACCTAAACATGCTGGAACAGCTCAATATCAAGCAGTTGCTAAAGAATTGCTTAGTCGACTTGCATGAGCTTGACCAACATGATGGTTGCCGAGTCCAATCAAAAGGCTTTTCAAGTTTCGCTAGATGAGTTCTCTGGTCCATTTGATTTGTTACTATCTTTAATTGCAAAACACAAACTTGAAGTTACTGAATTAGCGTTGTCTCAGGTTACCGATGATTTTTTGAAATACTTGAAGGAGCATGGCGCTGCACTTGCCTTAGAGGAAATTAGTAATTTCCTGGTTGTTGCTGCAACACTGCTAGACCTAAAGACCGCTCGTTTGATTCCAAGTGGCGAAGTAGAGGACGAAGAGGATGTTGCGCTGTTAGAGGCCCGGGACGTCTTGTTTGCCCGATTGCTGCAGTACCGAGCTTACAAACAGGTGTCAGGTGTATTTAAAGAGATGATGGAGCTGGCGCCGCGTCGTTGGCCTCGAACTGCAGGATTCGATCCCGGCCTAAACCAACTCTTACCCGAGGTTGTAATTGATATCTCACCGGCTCAATTTGCCGCGATTGCCGTTAGATCCCTTTTACCAAAACAATTGACTGATATTTCTACCGCGCATCTACATGCTCCTTTGGTTAGTGTAAAGGAGCAAACGATGATTATCATTGAACGGATGTCGAGAGATCAGAGAATGACATTTAAGGAATTAGTTGTTGATTGTGAAACCACCGGACATGTGGTGGCTCGATTTTTGGGAATTCTGGAATTGCTTCGACAGCGATTAATCAATTTCACCCAAGATGTTCCGCTAGGGCCACTGCATTTAGTGTGGCTTGGCGATGAAACTTCAAAGATTCAAATAGAAACCGAATTTGATGAAGAGGGGCAGGACGAGCAAGCAGATGAATGAAGAAGTGACTGGTAATTTTAAGGAGTCAGAGGTGAGTTCTGAGTCGGGCTTGGGTGCACCAAGTGTACGAAGTGCTGTCGAAGCATTGCTACTGCTTCAAGATGATGGGGTAACAACGCTGGAACTGGCGCAACACATTGGTCGACCAGATGTTGAAATTCAAGCCACTTTGTCCGAACTTCAACAAGAGTATCTAACCGAGCAACGAGGATTTGAAATTCGCGAAGTAAATGGAAGATGGCGTTTTTATTCGTCATCAATTTGCTCTGAGCTCGTAGAGCGATATGTAAAGGATGGGCAAAACGCCCGGTTGACTCAAGCATCACTAGAAACGTTATCGGTTATTGCTTATCGCCAGCCCACAACGCGAGCTCGAGTTGCGGCGATTCGTGGCGTGAATGTTGATGGTGTAATTAGAACTTTGATGGCCCGTGGATTAGTTCAAGAATCTGGCACCGAGCAGGGAAGTGGCGCGTTATTGATTCATACCACTGATTTATTTCTAGAACGAATGGGCATCACATCGCTTGATGATTTGCCATCGATCGAGCAGTTCCTACCTGACATAGCCGCGATAGAAGCGTTGACTGATGCAGCAACGGATATTGAATGAAGCCCACATCAGAAGAAGGAATTCGGTTACAAAAAATTCTAGCCGCCGCAGGCATCGGCTCTCGTCGAATGTGTGAAGAATTAATCGATGAGGGTAGAGTAACAATTGATGGCAAAGTTGTTACCAGCCAAGGTGTTAGAGTGAAAGCAGATGAAGTTGAGATTCGTGTTGATGGCGAATTAATCTCGCCATTTTCTGATAAAACTGTGCTGCTATTTAATAAACCTGTTGGGGTGCTAACCACCATGCATGATGAAATGCACCGGCCTTGTGTTGGTGACTATGTGGTAGATCGGGCAGAACGTCTTTTTCATGTCGGTAGACTAGATGCTGATACCGATGGTTTGTTGATCTTAACTAATGATGGTCAATTGGCGAACCATCTTACGCACCCAACTTTTGGAGTATCAAAAACTTATTTAGTAAGAATTCCAGCACCAGTTCCTAAAGACATTGGCAAGCAGGTAAAAACTGGTGTGGTATTGGATGATGGTTTGGCTCGTTTCGATGAATTCAGAGTGATAAACAGTACTAAATCCGAAGCATTGGTGGAAGTAGTTCTCCACGAAGGACGAAACAGAATTATTAGGCGAGTATTTGAAACATTGGGGATACCCATCCGTGGTCTCACACGAGTTGCGATTGGTCCAGTTCAATTGCGGGATTTAAAATCTGGTCAACTGCGTAGAATTTCTAGTGGGGAGCTAAAGGCGCTTCGACTGGCGGCTGGATTGGCTGAGTAAGGTTCGCTCATGGAAATTCGAGCAATTCGTGGGGCCACTAAATTGGTCTCAGACGATGCAGCTGAAATGGAACAAGCGGTCTCGGAATTATTGCTCGAGATGGTGGCTCGAAATAGCATTCAACTAGAAGATCTGGTAAGCGTTTTTTTCACGGCGACTCCTGACATAAAATCAGCATTCCCTGCTGCAGCCGCACGAAAATTGGGTTGGAAAGATGTTCCATTGATGTGTAGTGTTGAAATGGACGTGGTTAATTCCCTTAAACCGGTAATCAGAGTCATGATGCATGCAAAAGTTTCCAGGCGTCGAAATGAAATTCAACATGTCTATCTTCGAGGTGCCGAGGTTTTGAGATTGGACATCGCCCAATGAATGAACCCAATGTTCTGATCATTGGTGGCGGATTGATTGGCGGAAGTATCTCGTTAGCCTTAACTAAGTTGGGTATTTCCCATCAAGTATCTGATACCGATAAGACTGTTAAAAGTACCCTTGAGTCTAAGGGCGATATTCAGTCAAACATTGATTCATCTCTAATTGATTTAGTCTTTATTGCTGTTCCACCAGTAATGGTAGAACAGCAAATGAATGTAGTTTTTAATGATTATCCAAATGCAATAGTTTCAGATGTGACATCTGTTAAGGAGCCGTACCAACAAGCTGTCGCAAATTTAGGGGCCCTTGAAAGATACGTCGGCGGGCATCCTATGGCAGGAAAAGAATTAGGCGGGGCCCAATCCGCTGAAGCTAATTTATTTGCAGATCGAATTTGGATTTTATGTCCAAACAATTACAACGATAAGGCGCTCTCCATTGTAGAAAAGCTTGTCTCTCGGTTGGGTGCAATTCCTATTCAAATGAAATCTGATGAACATGACCAAGTAATTGGCGTATTATCTCATTTACCACAGATACTTTCATCAACTTTAGTTGAAGTGGCGGTATCCAATAACGGTAATCTTGATGTAGCGGGACCTGCTTTTCGCGACATGACTCGAATAGCATCCAGTGATCCAACACTATGGACTCAGATTCTTATTGCAAATGAAAAGAACGTAACTAAGTTTCTTGACAAAACTATAGATTCCTTGAATAAGTTAAGAAATGTATTATCGGCTAAACAGCGAGATGGCATTTTTGAGTACTTTGACCAGTCTCGACAAAAAGCATTAAATTTGCCGGGTAAGCATGGCGGCAGAGCCAATTCTTATGGCGAAATTAGTATTCGTGTAAAGGATGAACCTGGGTCACTGGCACAGTTGTTCTTATTGGCGCAAAAGATTAATCTAAATATTGAGGATGTCTACATAGAGCACGTACTTAACCGGCCATTGGCTGTTATTAGACTTTTTATTGATCCCAATGAAGTAGAGCGTGCTAGAGCGCTCTACATAGCAAACGGTTGGGAACTTCGTGACTAGTGAATTTGTTCAAATTGCTATTGACGGGCCAAGTGGAACCGGAAAGTCATCAGTAGCAAAAGCGATTGCATCCAATCTTGGGTTTGGTTACCTTGATACAGGCGCGTTATATCGTTGTGTGGCTTTAGCCGCAGTATCTGCCAGGATTCAGCCAGATGATTTAGGAGCATTAGGACCGCTTTTGTCTCGGATAAATATTGAGATAAGTACAGATCCAAAAGATCAATGGGTACATCTTGACCATGTTGATGTAGCGGAAGAAATTCGAACTTTAGAGATTTCAGATCTTTCTTCTAAATACAGTGCAATTCCCAACGTGCGCGATTTCTTGCTAACAAAACAACGAGAGATAATTTCGAATTTTCAGAATCTTGGCGCTGGAATAGTAGTAGAGGGACGAGATATTGGATCTGTTGTGATGCCTGACGCAGACCTAAAATTCTTTTTAACTGCCGATCCAAGCGTACGCGCTGAAAGACGCGGCAATGAGTTAGGCATTTCGGACTCAGACATCACTAAACATTTGCAGGATAGGGACGCTAGAGATGAAAACCGTTCACTTTCACCGCTAATGGCAACTAAAGATGCAATTGTAATTGATACGTCGGCAATGAATCTCTCAGATTCAGTTGATTTTCTAATGTCAGAGATTGCGCAGTCACCAGTTTTCGTATCCGATCTGGAAGAAGAAGATAATCACTTTGGTGAATTCCAGCCATTGGATGAATGGTTCCCAGTAGTAGCGATTTTAGGTCGTCCAAATGTGGGAAAGTCAACTTTAGTAAACCGAATCATCGGTCAGCGAAGTGCAGTGACCGAAGATACACCCGGCGTAACTCGAGATCGAGTCTCCTACCAAGCTGAGTGGAATGGTCGTAATTTTATGGTCGTGGACACCGGGGGATGGGATTCGAAAGCAACTGGTTTATACGAGCAAGTGGCTCGACAGGCCGAATTCGCGGTAACACAAGCAGATTTATGCCTTCTTGTAATCGACGCATCGGTTGGAGCTACAGATGATGATTTACTACTCATTAGAAAACTTAGAGAATCAAAGATTCCAATTTTGTTAATTGCAAATAAAGTGGATTCACCCAAGGATGAGTCTGATGCAAGTTTGTTATGGAGTTTGGGATTAGGTGAACCCTTTTTTGTCTCGGCGCTACATGGACGAAACGCTGGTGACTTGTTGGATTTGATTGTGACCAAATTGCCTAGCGAACCCAAGCGATTTAAGACTCATTTAGGTTCGAATGCGGTAGCAATACTCGGAAGACCTAATGTTGGTAAAAGCAGTTTGCTTAACCATCTCACTGGCCAATCGCGTGCAGTAGTTAGTGATATAGCGGGAACAACTGTCGATCCAATAGATGAGTATGTCCGAATTGGTGAAACTGATTGGGTTTTTATTGATACTGCCGGTATTAGAAAGAAATTTAAGCAGGACAGTGGGCACGAATACTACGCCGTGCTACGTACGCAAGGAGCCATAGATCGGGCCGATGTCGTAGTTGTGCTCATCGATGCGACCGAAGAATTGTCGGATCAAGATAGGCGAATAATCAATCTTGCCGATGAAGCCGGTAAGGGGATACTTATTTGTTTTAATAAATGGGATTTAGTTGATGAGGATCGTCGAATTTCACTTGAACGAGAAATAGATCGAGACCTACAGCAACAGAGATGGATCCCAAAAATCAATATTTCGGCAACTTCAGGTCGCTCAGTGCTTAAGATCGCTCCAACACTTGAAATGATTCTAGCTAATTGGCGTCGACGAATACCGACATCTGAACTTAATAAACTGATTAAAGAATTTGTGATGGAGAATCCTCATCCGTTACGTGGCGGAAGGCAAGCGAAGATACTATTTGCAACACAAGTTGCAACTTCACCACCAACCTTTGCGTTATTTGCTTCTAGACCATTAGATGATGGTTATATAAGATTTCTGGAAAGACGTTTACGTGAGAATTTTGAATTCATTGGAACGCCACTTAGGTTCAAGCAGAGAATTCGAAATAATAAATAACGGGTTGTAGCGCAGCTTGGTAGCGCACTTGGCTGGGGGTCAAGGGGTCGCGGGTTCAAATCCCGCCAACCCGACTAACTGATTAGAGAATAGATCTCGATATTGGGTAATTTTGCTCTGCCATTTAACGCGGCAATCTCGCTAATAACTGAAATAGCAACTATTTCGCAATTTTGATCCTGCAAAAGCGAAACCAAGGCAGCCAAGGTACCACCTGTTGCCAATACGTCATCCACAATCAACACCTTGGAATTAGCAGGAATATCTTGTCGATGAATTTCAAGGGTTGCGGTGCCGTACTCTAGGTTGTATTCGGCGGCTTTAGTTTCTCTGGGAAGTTTCCCTGCTTTACGCGCTGGAACAAAACCTGCTCCTAATTCATAGGCGATCGCTGCACCCACTAAGAAGCCTCTAGCCTCGATGCCAACAACGTGCGTAATTTGACTGGTTTGAAACGGTTGGGCCATGGTTTGAATCAGTGCGTGAAATGCTGCTGGGTTGCCCAACACCGGAGTTATATCTTGGAAAATGACACCAGGCTTAGGGTAGTCCGGAATGCGTAAAATCATCTGGTCAAGTTCGGCAATGCTCAGCATGGGTAAATAATGCCTACACTAAGGGGGTGAAGTTGTTCGACACCCCGAATTGGCAGGAACTACGATCAATTCCAAATTTGATCTCGCTAGGCCGGTTAATCCTGATTCCGTATTTAGTTTTTTTGATTCTTCAAGAGAACTGGCAGCTGGCCACGGGCTTGGCAGTTTTATTAGGACTTAGCGATTTTGTAGACGGCTGGGTTGCCAGAAGATTTGATATGACAACATCCTTGGGATCATTGCTCGACCCACTGATAGATCGCATCTTTATCTCGGCAATTTTGGTAGCCATGGTGTGGGCAGATGTCATTCCGGTCTTGATACTCGGTGCAATTGTTGGACGTGATGTTCTCTTATTAGTACTCAATTCAATAAGAGGTAATAAATTGGCCGTGAATGTTATCTATCTTGGCAAAATGGGTACTTGGTTCCTTTTTGTTTCTTTTGCCTTGCTGTTTCTAAATCAATTAATAAGTTCTGGCAACTTAGCTGGATTTGCGGCAGCAGGTATTGCTTGGAGCGTTATCATTTATTGGCTGGCAGGTTGGCAATATTTTAAAGATGCGGTGAAGGGATAACATGAGTGGATTACCGCCAATTCCCGTAACCGAACGTGAAGATAGCATGCGACTTCTATATCTAGTTTTGGATGATGCTAATCATACATTCGGACCACCTATTCCCAAGGGTCAGAAACCACGATTTCGAAGTGTTACCGCTGGTGTCAGTCTTTTTATTGTAATTGGAATTTTCTTTGGAATCGCATTTGGGTTAACTCGAGAATTAGTTCCAATCCAAGAAACCACTCGTCAAGAATTACAACAACGTATCTTGGCCACTCAAGATCAACTTATTGTTACCCAAGGACTACTCGCGGATCAAATAGAATTACTTGAATCAGTAAAACAGGATGTGTCTAAGCAATCTAATACAATTCAACGGATAAATTCAAATATTTCACAGCTAAATACAGTAGCAGGTTATAGTGAGGTTCGAGGAGATGGCATTCGGGTAACTATTCAATCTTCGGTCAATCCCAGTGTGGAAGATGGAATCGATTTGGGAGTTGTAATTGACAGTGATATTGCTAGGGTAGTTAATGGAATTTTCGCACGCGGTGGAATTGCAGTGTCAATAAACGATCATCGAATCACGAGCACCACAGCAATTCGCTCAGCTGGTGAAGCTATTTTGGTAGGTTATCAACCGCTCATTCCACCTTATGAAATATTAGCGATTGGCAATGCCAGCCGAATGCTGCGAGAATTGAAAACGGGGGATACCGGAATAGACTTAAGCGAAATATCAGATCGTTATGGAGTTAGATTTACAATAAGTGAAGTTAGTCAAATCAGCATACCCGCGTCAATTACACCCTTACGAAATAGGGTTTCAGTTAGGATAATCGAATGATAGGTGTCGTAGCTTTAATCGTCGGACTGGTGCTGGGTTTATTGGTTCAGCCCGATATTCCGTTATGGATCCAGCCTTATCTGCCTATTGCTTTAATTGCAGCGTTGGATGCGGTAGTTGGTGCCGGCAGGGCGGCGTTAGAGAAACGATTTTCGGATCGCATATTTGTAATTTCATTTCTATCAAATACCACCTTGGCGGCCTTCATGGTCTTTATTGGTGATCAACTTGGCATTGGTTCTCAGCTCTCAACGGGAGTATTGATTGTTCTCGCGATGCGAATCTTTGTTAATGCATCGGCGATTAGACGTTTAGTCCTTAAGGCGTAGAGTGAAAGTTTCTCGAAATAATCTCATCTTGATTTTCTTCTCTGGCATAACTGGCTTATTGCTTGCCTGGGGCTTGCAAGTTGTAAATCAACCTGATTATCTTAGAAACGCAAGGCAAGAAGACCTTGTTCGTATTTTAGATGAGTTAACAACTAGAGAAGATGATTTAGCAAGGGAAGTGCGGCGACTTGAATCGCTAGCAACTGAATTGCAACGTGGTAACGAAGAGGCAGTAATACAAGATTTGGAGGAAAGAGAACGCGCGTTGCGAGTGTTATCTGGCACCGTAGGTGTAGCCGGTCCAGGTCTTGAAATAACAATCGCTGATCCTGGTATAAATGTAAGCGCAACGGTATTTTTTGATTTGATTAATGAATTGCGAGATGCCGGCGCCGAAGCTATTTCAGTAAATGACGCTCGAGTAGTAGCCAATACTGGTATTTCTGAGATAACAGGAGGTTTACAGATTGGAGATAGAGCGGTATTGCCGCCTTACCAAGTTAAGGTGATTGGAAATCCACTTACCATGACCACCGCCCTCAAAATTCCAGGCGGTATTTTTGATGTTTTGAAGGCCGCTGGCGCTATAACAAATTCTCGAGATCTTGAAGAAGTTGAGATCACCAGTGTGGTTAGTTCACGACCTCAGGTGAACGCTCAACCTGTTGATTAGACTTTTTTAGTAATTTAGGTGAAAATTTGCTCTTATAAATAGGAGGCGTGATGCATCAGTCAAATGAACGTGACCAACATGATGCCACCTGGGCTATACCTATTGTGGATGGTTTTACCGGACCTCAGTCAGCCATTGCTGCTGATCAAGCTGAAATTCCACTAGGTTCCGCAGCACTCTTAGTTGTAAAAGGACCTCAAGTGGGCGAGGTTTTTGTGCTTCAGCCATCGTCTAATTCGATAGGCAGAAGTGAAGATAACGAATTGATGCTAGATGACGTTACGGTATCAAGAAATCACGCCACAATTGAAAAGATTGATCAGGCATGGATACTGAAGGATCTAAGTTCACTAAACGGTACATATGTAAATCGCAGTCGTATTGATGAAATTAAGTTGACTGGGGGAGAAGAGTTGCAAATAGGAAAATATCGATTTGCCTTCTTATTGCCCACTGCTGGGTCAAGATGAAATCAAATTTAGCTGGCAAACATCTCTATTCCATTGGCGAGGTTATTGCCACACTAAGTCGCGAGTTTCCCGATTTGTCAATTTCAAAAATTCGCTTTCTAGAGGCTGAAGGTTTGATAACACCGCTTCGTGCGCCAAGCGGATATCGAAAATTTACCAATTTCGATCGAGAACGAATTCGATACATTTTAGAATTACAGCACGATCACTACTTGCCGTTGCGGGTAATTAGAGAACATCTGGATGCAGTTGATTCTGGCACTGAGAAGCCGATCGCATTAAAGCGCAAGGAGGGCCTGGGGGAGAGACTCTCTACCAATCATCTTTTAGTTAATCCTAATCTTAATAATGCTGTTAATGCCTGGCTTTCACCCATGGAATTTGCTCAGATGTGTAATAGCAAGATCGAGCTAATTGAGGAATTGATTGATATTGGGTTGATTACCTTGAGGAATAACAAGGTTCACAGTTCATCAAAAGATATTTTTAACGTGGTAATAGATTTGACTAAACTTGGTGTGCCAGTAAAGCATTTGCGGATATTTAAAATGAGCACGGATCGGGAAATCTCCTTAGCGGAGGCCATTACTAAGCCAGCCCGTCAGCGCAAAGGAAAACAATCAAATCAACAGGCTGATGAGCAAATGGTTGAAATTCTTTCCAATTTTAACAAAATGCATCAAATGCTTTTGAGCGCGAATCTGAAGGATAAGTTGTCCTAAATTAGGTATCTAGTACATTTCCACCATGAAACTTGTTGAAGTTTTTGGTGTCCGGGTGGAAATGCCAGGTAATCAACCCATAGTGCTGCTACGTGAGGTTTCGGGTGATCGGTATTTACCAATTTGGATCGGATCAGCTGAAGCCAGTGCGATTTCGTTAGCACAGCAGGGGATTGAGGCTGCTCGTCCGTTAACCATCGACTTGTTGATAGAAATTTTTAATCAAACCAATTCAGTTTTAAGGCAAATTGAAGTTTCGCAATTGGTTGATGGTGTTTTTTATGCAGACTTAGTTTTTGAAGATGAACGCCGAATCTCGGCTCGTCCGTCAGATGCAATCGCACTCGCCTTGAAATTGAATGTCCCTATTTTCTCAGCCGAATCAGTGCTAAGCCAAGCAGGGATTACCATCGCCGAAGAACCGGATTCAGAGGCTGAACTCGAGAAATTCCGTGAATTCTTGGATCAAATTAATCCTGAAGATTTTTCCTAATCTGGCGTGTCGAAGTGTCGACTAATTGACCCGAGATAAATCCTAAGCGTAGAGTTCGGCGTCCGCTGTATTCCCTTGACTTACCATCAGCAGCAGGACTTTGGAGGCTTACGTGTTGGACCGCAACAACCCTGCTATTGACCAACCTGCCTTGTTCGACTTAACCGACGCCAAACTACCCAACTTGAACCTTGGTTATCGAGGCCCCATCGCTTGCACGATTGCCGGCATTTCTTATCGGCAGCTTGATTATTGGGCGCGAACTGAGCTGGTTACCCCTAGCATCCAATCGGCGGCTGGATCTGGCTCACAGCGACTCTATTCGTTCACGGACATGTTGGTATTAAAAATCGTAAAGAAACTATTGGATGCCGGGGTATCACTTCAAAACATCAGAACGGCAGTAGAACATCTCCGAAGTCGAGGGATAGCTGATTTGTCCAGCATCACCTTGATGTCCGATGGCGCCTCAGTTTACGAATGCACGAGCGCTGAAGACGTTATTGATTTAGTTCGTGGGGGACAAGGAGTATTTGGCATCGCGATAGGTCAAATTTGGCAGGACATGGCAGGTGAATTAGCGCTATTGCCAAATTCGGGTGAATCCGTGGTCCCATTAACCACGGATGAATTGGCTATTCGGCGAAATAAGAGACAAACTGCCTAAATAAGCCTCGGTTATCAGGATCAATCCTTATTATGCCTCGTAACTGAGGAAGGTTAACTTTACATAATGTACATTATCGGCTTAGTTTTACGAGGGATTATTCTTGCATTGACGTTATCTCTGCCACTTAATCCAGGATTTGCAGCCGAACCAATTGAGTCAACTACGCAAGAAGAAACTAGTCCGGGTTGTTTAGCTAGACCTACGTTCCCACCTGCGGTCGTTGAGCGATCTACCCGAAATAGACCATTTGCTTTCAATCCGGCCATGCAACAAATTGATGGCGTATTTGGCATCGACATATCCCGCTGGGATCATCCAGACGATAAATTGCTTGATTTCCAGCGGATTCGTGCGCAGGATTTCCGATATGTATTCATCAAGCTTTCGGACGGCGCTACCGCCCAGGCTCATGCCTTGGCCAAGAAATGGTGGCGAATTGATCGACCAGCGGCTGAATCTGCAGGTTTTTTGGTCGGGGGCTACCACTATGCGTATCCGAGGGGTTTTAACGCCACAGAACGCCGTTTAGACGCCTTGCTACAAGCAAGGCAAGCATCCCGGGCTTATGGCAAATGGCGTCCTGGTCGCTTACCCTTGGCGCTGGATTTTGAAGTTCTACCTCAAGATGGTCGTTGGACTCCTCGAGAGCTAACTGACTGGGCCTTGGTATTTTTGACCGAAGCCGAACGCCGAACTGGACGACCCCCGATGATCTATTCATACGCCAATTTCTTTTTAAAGCACATGGAGCCAGATCTGCAGTTAGCTCGCTATCCCCTCTGGATTGCGCATTACGGCGTGCATCTGAAGACGCCGGCTCCGATCGCGCCATGGTCATTATTTGATGGCTATGCGATTTGGCAATTCTCTTCTTCCGGACGCACCCCGGGAAAACATCGAAATGTTGGAGATTTAAATCATTCCACTGAGCACTGGTTAGCAAAGCTGGCCGGAACTAAAACTAGTTATCAATGGGCTGAGCCATTATCGGATGCTCAGATAGCAGCTTTTAATTCAATTGCACGAAATGGAACTGGCGAACGATTCCATAGTCGAACTGGCAGTACTCGTGAGGGACTAACCACTTGGCAAAGTTGGCTTGATTCACCGGAGCGGTGCAGCGGATCAATTAATCAACCATGACAATTATTTGGACCCATCGGGGTGATGGGGTAGAAAATTCCCTTTCCGCATTTCAAAATGCTTGGGATAAGGGAATCACCCACTTTGAAACTGATGTTCAAGTTACAAAAGATGGGAAATTGGTTCTAGCGCACGATAACAATCTAGTTAGATTAACTGGTAAAAATATTGAAATCTCAAAGACCACTTATGCCCAACTGCAGCAATTTCCAATAGCACATCAAGAGCCATGGGCATTACTCGATGAACTAGTTCACTCCTTTCCTACCGCCACTATCTCAATAGATTTGAAAAGTAGCGGTACGCTGCCAGCATCAATCAACTGGTTAGCAAACAGATCAAATTTAAATAGATTTGTATTTGGCTCATTTAATCATTCCCGAGTGGTCCAGATTCGTTCTTGTTACCCACAACTGGTCACCGCTATCTCCCCTTATGAGTTAATTAATTTAAAGTTAGGGAGAAATGTTTTGGCGAAAGACAAGAAATATTATGCCATGGTTCCACTTGAAAAATTTAAGGTAAAGGTCCTAACAACAATGTTAGTTTCAAATTTACAAGAATTAAAAATACCCATCCATGCCTGGACTGTTAACAAATTAGATAACTTCGCCAAGGTGCAGCAACTTTCACTTGATGGTCTAGTGACCGATCATATTGATTTAGCTCGATCATTTTTTAGATAATTTATTACGCAAATTCAGAGAAAATACAAGTATCAGAAATATCAAGCTAAACCAATGTAACAAATCCTGGAATACGTGGGATGGTGCGCTTGTTAAAGATCTGGGAAGTTCAGCATAAATTGAAGCCGGAATATTCTCTGTTATCAAATCCTTTATCTCACCATTCTCAGTAATATGTGCAGAGATTCCGCTTGTTGAAATTACCAATGTAGGTTTTCCATTTGCTATCGCTTGCAGCCTAGTAATACGCAATTGCTGCAAGGGTTGTTTGGTGTCACCATATGTTGCATTGTTTGTGATTACAACTGTGTACACCGAATTTTGCGAATAGCCCCGCCAGATTTGATCAAATGCAACTTCATAGCAAATCAAAACTCCTAGCTGTTTTCCTTGGATGCTTACAGGTTGCGCCGCATCCCCAGCAATGAAGTCACGCGATAATCTATCGAAACGAGATATCAATGGAGCCAATAAGTTCCGAAAAGGTAGATATTCGCCAAACGGTACTAACTTTTGCTTAATATACACAGTATTAAGACCAGATCTGTCTGATAGTACAGCGGCATTGCTTAAATTCTTTCCATTATCTAGGACAGCACCAAACAACAGTGCAATTTTCAGATCCTCGTTTAACGAAGAAAGTGCATTTGTAACATCTGGGTTTAAATACGGATCAATGTCTGATGAATTTTCGGGCCACAATATTAGATTCGGTTTGGAAGATTCATCTAAATTAGCAGCGGCATTCCTTGTGGCTTTAATGTGATTTTCAAACACCGCTGCTCGTTGAGCATTAAAATCCAAGCCAACGCGAGGAACGCTCCCCTGAATAGCAAGAATTCTTACTTCTTCGTTACTCGACATTTTGGGATCTATACTTGTAAGCCCAATTAGGAATACAAATATCGTAATCATCAAGATCATTGACTGCAGTTTATTCTCGGGATTCGATAACAAGGCAGCAGAAAAAATTGCCATGAAAGAAATGGATGAGAGCCCAATTACATATGATGATTCAATAAATGGCGCACTGCTCCAAAGGTAAGAGATACGCAACCAATTGAAACCACCAAAAGGAAAGTGCGCCAGCATAAGATCCACTAAAACCACTGAAAAACCAATTGAAAACGCATTAATTAGAAAATGGTTTTGTTGAACAAATCTTTTCCAAAGATAAATTGCAACACCCCAGATGCCACTTAATAGGAATGCTAAGGCCAACCAAGCATCAATACCTAATACATTGAGCCAATCGAGCGAGAATAGCGCGGTGACAAACCAGATTGAGAAAGTGTATTGAGCAGCCACTACTTGGTCTCTTGTTATTATAAATCGTAACCAAGCTGTGAATCCTATTAATACTAAAATCCAATTTTGATCTACCGCGGCACCTCGAGATATAAGCCAACCGACAATTACACTAGTTAGAAATATCTTGATAATGTTCATGCAATATGTTAGATAATCACTAAATCTTTGGTCGTCCTGTTGAGAACCTCAACACCCGAAATAGTTGTAATAACAATATCTTCGATACGAGCCCCATATAGCCCTTCTATGTAAAATCCAGGTTCTACACTGAAAGCTTGGTTAACTAGCAATGGCTGATGTAGCGCCGATCCGATGTATGGTTCTTCATGGGTTTCAACACCAATCCCATGTCCAGTTCGATGGATGAAGTAGTCCCCCAGGTTTTTTTCGATTAAGTAATTTCGTCCTGCCAGATCAATTTCACTGGGAAGTGCGCCAGGTTTTACAGCAGCAATTGATCTTAACTGTGCTTCTTGTAGGTCCTTATATCTTTCTATGAAATCTCCAGGTACTGAATCAAATGCATATGTTCTCGTGCAATCGGAGCAATAACCTTCATGACTGGTTCCGCCAATGTCGACGACAACAACATCGGTGTTAAGAATTTTTCTATCTGTTGGTTCATGATGAGGACTTGCGCTATTGGGACCAGCTGCAACAATTATGAAATCTACTTTTGCGTGTCCATTGGCCAGTATGAGCGAACCTATATCTCGGGCCACTTCTAATTCAGTTCGTCCTGACTTTAATATGTTTGGAACTTCTTGATGTACTAAGTCAATGCTGGCACTAACTCGTCGTAATGCTTCTATCTCAAACTCGGACTTAACACTGCGTAAGTCATAGGTGAAGGATCCGGCAGGCTTGATTCGTGAATTAGGCATGGCTGCCGCTATGCCTAACGCTTTACTTGCCCACATGCGATCATCCACACCTACAACATTGACCTGCCCAATCTGGCCTGCTATTAATTCATATGGATCATCAAATTCCCCATATGTTTGGATCGCCATATTCATTCGACCCGCTCCCGAGGTCTGGGCAGGCAATTTTTCTAAACGAGGAACCAGTAGCCACGGCTCGCGACCCGGTGATATTACAAGGCAAGTTATTCGCTCTAGTGCCTTTGCATCGTAATCAATGAAATAGCGCAAATCTGGACCAGGTGAAATACAGAGCGCGTCAAAACCAAAATTGGCCATTTCCAATCTTGCTCTCTTGATTCGATTTTCCAAATCGCCAGTCGGGATTATCATTGAACCACTCTCTTTCTAAAGCAGACAGGTAAGACTACTTAAATGAGCAAGTTATTGCTATTGGACACAGCATCCATGTATTACCGGGCATATCACTCTATGCCGGAAACTATGGTTTCTAAAGACGGTACGCCAGTTAATGCAGTTCGTGGTTTACTGGAACGAATAATTAAACTTAAGATCGAACGTAAACCAGACCTGATAATTGCCGCGTGGGACACGGAATGGCGACCTCAATGGCGGGTAGATCTAATTCCAAGCTACAAGACCCATAGATTAGATCAAACCGATGAATCGAATGAGCAAGATGAGGCTTCATCTATGATGCCTGATTCATTAGGGGTGCAAATACCCATTATTGAAGAGCTCCTAATTGCTCTAGGTATTCCAGTTATTGGTCACGAAGAGTACGAAGCGGACGATGTTATTGGAACTTACGCACAAAATACACAATTCTCAAATACAGAAATCGTTACAGGTGATAGAGACCTGTTCCAGTTGATCGACAATAAAAGAGATGTTTCAGTTTTGTATACCTCAAAAGGAAACCTAGAGCATTATCGAGAACAACAGGTATTAGACAAGTATGGTGTTAGAGCGGATCAATACGTTGACTATGCCATTCTCCGAGGCGATCCCAGTGATGGCCTGCCTGGCGTTAAGGGCGTAGGTGACAAAACCGCAGCAAAACTCATTAGTCAGTTTGGGGATCTAGATTCAGTTATCAAAGAAGCCGAAAGTAGGAACAGCGAAATTCGTGAAAGAATTGCCGTAAGCATAGTGAACACTAAAGACTACTTGGAGAAAGCGAAAAAGGTAGTTCCTGTAGTAAAGAATGTAGATATTCCACCAATAAACAAAGTAAAG